>JAKUTK010000169.1 GCA_022448005.1 Pseudomonas sp. | reverse complement strand
CGATCTATACCGCCGAAGGGGACATTTCTAATGAGCATCCATGGGGTCAGTTCTAATGAGGGACAACACCAATCCTGTTCGGCCCTCAATTTGCTCACCGCAGGCTCGCACGTAATTGAGACTGGTTCTCAATTTGCGCTATCCCATTGTGGCGCGCATGATATCCGCCATGGGTATGCCGCCACGTCAGCCGATCACCGACGATCAGCTTCAGGGCTTTAAGTATTTTCACAAGCTCCGCGCGATGTTGGATCATCTGCACGATCACGCCACCAAGCGCGACCGGGCTGGCAATCGCGTGCTGCATTACGATCAGTACATCGCTTTGCAATTGCTGTTCTTCTTCAACCCCGTGGTGACCAGCATGCGAGGCCTGGTTCAGGCCAGTACTCTGAAAAAAGTGCAACAGAAGCTGGGAGTCTCGCCCACGAGTCTGGGTAGTTTTTCCGAGGCTGGCAGTGTCTTCGATGCGCAACTGCTTAAGCCGATCATCAGCGAATTGGGCGCTCAACTCAAGCCGCTGCCTCACGATGCGCGGTTGGACCACTTGCCGGGCATTCTCACTGCCGTGGACGGCACCGAGTTGTCGGCGCTGGCGAAGCTGGCGGGGTTGATGATTCAAGGACGCGACATCAAACTGCACACGCACTTCGAACCGCTCAACGGCGTGCCGGTGGATATCGACCTTACGGCCGCCAAGGACAGCGAGATCGACAACCTGTTCAAGCGACTGGTCCCGGGGCGAGTCTATGTTAAAGACCGCGGCTATGCCTGCTTTCGGTTGTTCCAGGCGATCGTGGACATCGGCTCGCACTTTGTCTGCCGCATCCGTGACAACAGTGTCTATGAAGTGATCGAAGATCGGCCGCTATCGACGCCAGCGAAGGCGGCGGGGATTGTTTCGGATCAGATCGTGCGGCTGGGTTGTGACAGTAAACGGGACGAGTTGAAGCAACCGCTACGGGTCATCCGAATCGCCTGTACGCCGCATCGCAAACGAAGCGGGGGTACCGGGGGCACCGGGGGCACCGGTCGCGGCGGACCGGAACAGGGCGAGTGTCTGTTGATTGCTACCAACCTCATGCAAACGCCTGCGGAAGTGGTAGGGCTGATCTTCCGCCAACGCTGGAGCGTGGAAATCTTCTTTCGTTTTTTCAAACACGTGCTCGGCTGTCGACATCTATTGAGCCATCGGCACAACGGGATCGAGATTCAGATCTACATGGCCATCATCGCCTGCATGCTGATCGCGTTGTGGACGGGACGCAAGCCGACGTTGCGAACGGTAGAGATGATTCGCTTTTACTTCATCGGCTGGGCCGACGCCGACGAACTGGAGACCCACATTGCCAAGCTGAAAAATCTGGACGACTGACACGCCGAGCCTCATTGCCAACTCGCGTCGTGCCGGTTGTTGCTGCGCCCAGGTCATTGACCAGCCAACTCGCAAGTCTCCGCGCGTCCCATGCGATAGCCATTGTCGCGCAGCCACGCCCGCCCGTGCCGCCATCGCGAACCACACCTACCTCGTAACCTACCTCGTAGCAATCACTGGGCCGAACAGGATTGATCACCACCCCCTGTTCGGTCACCATCTGCCCGGCTGTTGTTGATGATGACGGTGCGGCCGACGTGGCCCCGACATGCACAGACTCAGCCATACTCGCTGTCGAGCGAGGCCGGCCCAAATGGCTGGGCAACGTCATCCGTGACCTGCTG
>JAKUTK010000168.1 GCA_022448005.1 Pseudomonas sp. | reverse complement strand
GTTGCGCCTGGTTATGGTAACCAGGCCACGAGTGGCAGCTACATCGAGCGTCCCTCGGAGCGTCCAACGACCAAGTTCGAGCGGCGCGGTGAGCGACTCGGTCACGGCGTCTGGGACCTAAAGTTCGAGCGCATCGACTGACCTATAGAAATACGCGTCACCGTTACATCCGGCAGAGCCGCGACCCAGCGGCCCAGGGACGATCCAATAACCAAAAATGCCAGGAAGGCACGATTCCCAACGCCTCAACGAGCGCTCTGCCTGCGGGTCAGAGCCGTCATCTGCCGCGCCAGCCGCGCTGCAAGGAGCAAACAGATGTACAGAAAATTCGGAATTCTGCTGCTGGCGGCCTGCGCCAGCCAGGCTCAAGCCAAGGTCGACGACATGCAGGCTGTGCGCCTGGGCCAGGATCTGACCCCGCTGGGTGCCGAGCGCGCTGGCAACGCCGCAGGCACCATTCCGGCCTGGACGGGGGGCGTGCAGCCGCCGGCAGGCTACGAAGTGGGCATGCACCACCCGGACCCTTATGCGGCAGACCCGGTGCTCTACCAAGTGGATCAGAGCAACGTCGGGCAGTACGCTGCCTTGCTGCCAGAGGGGCTGAGAGCGCTGGTCGAACAGTATCCTGACTTCCACCTGCGGGTATTTCCAACACGCCGCAGTGCCAGCAACCCGCAGCGCATTTATGACGCTACGCGCCTGAACGCGGTCAATGCCGAGTTGATCGCCAACGGCAACGGGATCAAGGGCGCCTTCGCTGGCATTCCATTTCCCATCCCGCAGGACGGGATGGAAGTGATCTGGAACCATGTCTTGCACTACAAAGGCGACCAGACTCACTTCGTCAACAATCAGGCCGTCGTCATCAACGGCAGCCCGACCTATATCAAACGTGATCGCGAGATCTACTACGTCTACAATCGTGAAGGCATGACCCAGGCCGACCTGGACAATACTTCGTTGTATTACAAATACCGTGTGACCGCGCCGGCCAAGCTCTCGGGAACTGCTCTGGTGGTTCAGGACCCGCTCGATCAGGTCCTGGCGGTGCGCAAGGCCTGGCGCTACAGCCCGGCTGACCGCCGCGTTCGGCGGCTGCCATCGCTTGCTTACGATTCGCTGCAGCCCGACACCAGCGGCCTGGCCACAGCGGATGTGGTGGATTCCTTCAACGGCGCACCGGATCGCTATGAGTGGAAGCTGGTTGCCAAGCGCGAAATGCTGGTGCCGTACAACAGCTACGCGGTCCACCAGAAAGGCATCCCCTACGACAACATCGTCGGTCCGCGTACCTTGAATCCGGAACTGCTGCGCTATGAGTTGCATCGGGTCTGGGTCGTCGACGCCACACTACGCAAGGGCTACAGCCATCCCTATAGCAAGCGCCGGTTCTATGTCGATGAGGACAGCTGGTCGATCCTGGCGGTCGACCTGTACGACGAGCAGGGGGAGCTGATCGGCCTGCAAGAGAGTCATCCGATCAGTTATTACGAGCTTCCGATGTTCAACAGCACGGTCGAAACGCTCTACCACCTCAAAGAGGGCAACTACTTCGTCGATGGGCTGGATAACAACGAGCCGATGTATGACTTTGGCGCCAGGCTTGGTCCGCGTGACTTCTCGCCGGCAGCGCTGCGTCGTGGTGGCAACTGACAGATTGCCAGTAAACAAGAAGCCGCCTAATCAGACTGTGTGAAAACCTAGCGGTCTGAACGGTGGTTAGAGAAAATGCCCGTATCGTGAGATACGGGCATTTTT
>JAKUTK010000167.1 GCA_022448005.1 Pseudomonas sp. | reverse complement strand
GGGCGCGTTGGCGGAAAACTTCCGTCGAAAAACGGGAGTTTTGCCTCAAAATATAAACTTTGGAATCAAGTCATCTATTGCTCGAGCGTTCCTTGAAGCAAATAATGTCGACTTGCCTCTTCCCAACCCAAAACCCTTAACCAAGTCTGATTTAGTGGAGCTCATCACCAAGACCACCTATAAAGTCCTTTGCTCTATAACGCGCGCACAGGCTCGAAAAATAAAGAAAGACAAGAGGAAATAATTCAAGGTTAGTCCGGCAGTGCTCCGTCAAATCGAAGGGCTCCGTTAACGCGGGGCTGAACTGAAACCCAGTTCCCCCGAGCTACGCCATCAAGGATCAATGCACCACGGCTAAGGAACTCTGTTCTAAGCCATCGCTTGGGCCAGCAGCTCGAAGGAGTGCACCCTTGCCTGGTGATCCCAGATCGCTGCCGCGACCATCAGCTCGTCGGCGCCGGTGGCCTCGATCAGCGGTGCCAGCTTAGCCTTGATCGTCGCCGTAGTGCCGTAGAACGAGCAGGCCAGCCTCGACGAAGCCTGCGCCTTCTCCATTGGCGACCAGAAGCTCTCGATATCGTCGATCGGCGGCGGCAGTCGGCCACGGGTGCCGCGCACCATGCGGGTGGAATTTTGTTGCTGCGTGGTGAACAGCCGCCTCGCCTCGTCCTCGGTATCGGAGACGATGACGTTGCAGCCGACCATCACATAGGGCTCGGCGAGCTGCGCCGACGGTTCAAACCGCTCGCGGTAGATCGACACCGCCTGCATCAACGCCTGCGGCGCAAAGTGCGAGGCGAAGGCGTAGGGCAGGCCGAGCATGGCGGCGAGCTGGGCGCCGAACAAGCTTGAGCCCAGAATCCACAGCGGCACGTTTGTATCCTCGCCGGGAATCGCGTGGATCACCTGGTTCTCCTGCGGCGGGCCGAGCAGAGCTCGCAGCTCGACCACATCCTGCGGGAAATATTCTGACGAATCCGGGCCGCGCCGCAGCGCCTGCAACGTGCGCTGATCGGTGCCCGGCGCCCGGCCCAGGCCAAGGTCGATGCGGCCGGGGAACAGGGTCGCCAATGTGCCGAACTGCTCGGCGATCACCATCGGTGAGTGGTTCGGCAGCATGATGCCGCCGGCGCCGACGCGGATCGTCTTGGTGCCGCCGGCGACGTGGCAGATGCACACGGCGGTGGCGGCGCTGGCGATGCCGGCGAGGTTGTGGTGTTCGGCCAGCCAGAAGCGCGTGAAGCCGGCAGCCTCGGCGTGCTGTGCCAGGTCGAGCGCGTTGGCCAGCGCGTCCGCCGGGGTGAAGCCTTCGCCGATGTAGGCGAGGTCCAGTACGGAGAGTTGCACCATGGCGCCACTCTAGCGCACGCGCTCTGTCATGCCAGCGGCCATCGACATCGCACCTGCGAAGCCAGCAATCAGAATGACGCTCGGACGGTGACATCTACCGCTTGAGCCGAATCCTGGGGCACCAATCGGTAAAAACGACCGAGATGTATTACACTGCCATGGACTGTGCATCACGGATCACGCACCACGGCCCAGGGGCCCGGGCGCCTGTTTTGATGGCTGGAATTGGGTTGGCGGCGGGTCCGGTGGCGCAGCTCGGAGGGCGTGGTTCCTGAGATTGGGGCTTGGGCTGGGTTTGGCACGAAGACTCCCACTGCAAGACGTATCGTCGTAGGCTCTTCCCAACCCAAAACCCTTAACCAAGTCTGATTTAGTGGAGCTCATCACCAAGACCACCTATAAAGTCCTTTGC
>JAKUTK010000166.1 GCA_022448005.1 Pseudomonas sp. | reverse complement strand
GCCTGATTTCGCAACCCGCGACGCGGCCCGGTTTGACTAAAAATACCGCCGCCCCTCGATTCGTCACAGGGCGCTACCTATGATATCATGTATCCTGCCGACCTGTCTCCAATCCAGCCGATCGGCGAAGAAAAGGCCACGAAAAGGGGACGCGAAAAAAAGGGGGTAGGATCAATCCTGTTCGGCCCGATGATTGCTACGAGGTAGGTGTGGGTCGCAACGGCGGTACGGACTGGGCGTCACCGTGAGACAACGGCGATTACATTGGCGACGGGGAGGCTTACGAGTTGGCTGCGAATGATCTGGGCGCAGCATCAGCCGACACGACGCGAGATGGCAAAGCGGACCAGCGTGTTAGTCATCCAATGTTTTTAGCTTGGCAATGTGGGACTCCAGTTCGTCGGCGTCGGCCCAGCCGGTGAAGTAAAAGCGAATCATCTCGACCGTCCGCAATGTCGCCTTGCGCCCCGTCCACAATGCGATCAGCATGCAGGCGATGATGGCCATGTAGACCTGAATCTCAATGCCGTTGGGACGATGGCTCAATAGATGTTGGCAGCCAAGCACGTGTTTGAAAAAACGAAAGAAGATTTCCACTGCCCAACGCTGACGGTAGATCAGTCCCACCACTTCCGCAGGGATGTTCATGAGGTCGGTCACAATGAACAGAGACTTACCCTGGGCAGGCCCGCCGTGCCCGCCGCGTTTACGATGGGGCGTGCAGGCGATTCGAATCATCCGCAGCGGCTGCTTCAATTCATCGCGTTTGCCGGCGCAACCCAGCCACACGATTTGATCCGAGACAATCCCTGATTCCTTCGCTTGCGGAGATAGCGGTCGATCTTCGATCACTTCATAGACACTGTTGTCGCGGACGCGGCAGACAAAGTGTGAACCTATGTTCACAATCGCCTGAAACAGACGAAAACATGCATCGCTACGGTCCTTTACATAGAATGGCCCCGGCAATAGACGATTGAACAGGTTGTCGATCTCGCTGTCCTTCGCCGCAGTAAGGTCGATGTCCACCGGCACGCCGTTGAGAGGTTAGAAGTGCGTGTGCAGTTTGATATCGCGGCCTTGAATCATCAACCCTGCCAGATTCGCCAGCGCTGACAACTCGGTGCCGTCCACTGCAGTGATAATCCCCGGTAAGTTGTTTCGCTGCGAATCGTGAGGCAGCCCCTTGAGTTGATCGCCCAATTCGCTGATGATCGGCTTAAGTAGTTTCGCATCGAAGACGCTGCCGGCCTCCGAAAAGCTCCCGAGACTCGTGGGCGAGACTCCCATCTTCTGTTGTACCTTTTTGAGAGTACTCGCTTGAACCAGGCCGCGCATGCTGGTCACAATGGGATTGAAGAGGAACAGCAGTTTCAAGGCCACATACTGGTCGTAATGCAGCACCCGATTGCCGCCCCGGTCTCGCGGCGTGGCGTGATCATGCAGACGATCCAACATCGCGCGAATCTTCTTAAAGTACTTGAAGCCCGGAAGCTGTTCGTCCGTGATCGGCTGGCGTCGCGGCATACCCATGGCGTCTATTATTGCACGCCACATTAGCTGGCGCAAATTGAGACCCAGTCTCAATTACGCGAGGGCGGCAGACATGCAAACTGAGGGCCAAACAGGATTGGGCCGGGTATGGTTTCCATGCCCCAAGATACTATATACAGGGACACTTGCGTTAAGTGGATAGCCCACTTCGTGGATACTAATCTCCATGGGGAACATACATCATCACATCATGGTGACGCGAGGATTATATCATTGTTGCGTCACTCGGTC
>JAKUTK010000165.1 GCA_022448005.1 Pseudomonas sp. | reverse complement strand
TCGAAGCGCAGTTGAGCCAGATGGAAGCCCCCGCGCTGCCCAAAGGCATGGGAACGGTGCTGTTCCAACAAACCGAACGGGAAGTGGGCGATTGGAAGCGCTTTGACACCCGCAAGCAAGTGGCTGGCTACACCGGACTGTGCCACAGCGAGCACACCAGCGACCGCCGGCGTATTCAGGGGAGCATTACCAAACACGGCAACCCGCGCCTACGGCACATGCTCATCGAATGCACCTGGCTATTGATCCGTTGGAACAGTGGCTACCGGGGAGTGCAGAAGTGGACAGAGCAACTGCTCGACGCTAAGCTCACCCGGTCGAGTAAAAAGAAGATCGTGGTGGCAATCGCGCGGCAGTTTGCCGTGGACTGGTGGCGGGTAAGGACTGGGCGGGTCAAACCCGAAGAAATTGGCCTGGATATGAAACTGATCAATGCCTGAGCGCCTATGAGCATAATTTAAGCTGACAAACCGATTCTTTGTGGAGTGCGCCCGTTTCCTCTCCTGTTGAAACAACAACGTTCTTGTAGATTGGGCAGCTTTACTTCTGAAGCGACTCGTGACCCTAGTATAAGTCATAGTCCTGAATCCGTGAGCTAAATAATTCAGAAAAAGCGTTACCTGTTGAGTGGCAGGGGCTAAAGCAGCCCTGAAAGAAAAAACAACCACCACCCAACAGGTTACCTAGATGAAGCGATTCAAAGTAAAAAAAGGCAAGGGAGAACTGAACAGCACGGGAGGCAATTATTTGTGTGGATTGCTCTTGGAAGGGCACGCGAAACAAAGTCTTCCTGAAAACTTTCAACCTCGGCGCATTGATGCGATTAGCGACCAGAGCGTGTTGCTCACCATGATCGGTTTGCTCAGTAACGGACGCAGCGATTTTAACGACGTGGACTTATATCGGGGCGATAGTGTTTTCGCCAATGCTTACGGGATTGAGCGTTTGCCTTCTGAGGCGGTCTTACGTCAGCGACTCGACGAGTTGCCGCCGTTGCGCAGTCATGCGGCTTTGCGCGCATTGAACACGCGGCTGCTTGGCCAACGTGAGTTCGGCACAGTCAAAGCCGGCCACTTGGAACTGGTGCCGGTGGACATTGACGTCAGTCCCCTGGACAACTCCGGTTCATCCAAGCAGGGCGTTTCGTTCACCTACAAGAAGCACGACGGCTACGCGCCGATCTTTGCCTATCTGGGCACCGAAGGGCACATGCTGGACTGTGAACTGCGTCCTGGAAGCCAGCATTGCCAGAACGGCACGCCGGAGTTCATTGGCGCTTGTGTCGAAACTCTGGATACGCTGGGCCTGGACGGGCGCTGCCTGTTGCGGCTGGACAGCGGCAACGATGCGGCGGAAAACTTCGATCACTTCGGCGAAAACTTCTTCATCGTCAAACGCAACCTGCGCAAGGAGTGTCGCGAGCAATGGCTGGCGACCGCACGGCGTGTCGGCGCCAAGTGCGAAAGCCGCGATGGCAAAAACATTTACATCGGTTTCGTTGATCACCTGCGCCCCGGCGGGGACCCCTCCAGAGCCTGCGTGCCAGTGGTCTTCGAAGTTATCGACCGGCTCACCGACCCCGACGGCAACTACTTGCTGGTCCCCGAGATTGAAGTAAATACCTATTGGACCAATCTGCCTTGCGAAGCTCGGGAAGTGATCGGGCTATATCATGATCACGGCACCAGCGAACAGTTCCACAGCGAACTCAAAAGCGACCTCGATATCGAGCGTCTGCCTTCGGGAAAACTCTGCGTAAATAAGATTATTCTTCTGTGTGGCATGCTCGCCTTCAACCT
>JAKUTK010000164.1 GCA_022448005.1 Pseudomonas sp. | reverse complement strand
TGCCCCGCCCAATGCTGGGCAAATCGACAGTCGCAGCGATTCATGCTGAAGCTCGACCTCGGTCAGAGAGTGAAGGTCAGGCATGCGCCGTCTCCTATGAAAGCCGTATCGCTCGAGGATTTGAATTTGAATGGCGCCTAGCACTTGCGGGCTTGTGGCTCGCGGCGTTGGGCGCCCAGGGGATGACACTCTGTAGTTATCTGACCGAGGCTTTTGGCCTGGGCCGCCGGCGCCCGAGGCCGCCTACTCATCTGAAACGCACGGGTGTGTGCGCTCAGACAGCCGTCAGCACCTCGCCGCGCTCGAGAAACGCACGCAGGTTGGCGAACAGCAACTCTTCCATGGCCAGCCGGGTTTCCTCGGTGGCGCTGCCAATGTGCGGCAGCAGAACGACGTTGGGCATATCAATCAGGGCTTGCGGCACCTTGGGTTCGTGGGCGTACACATCGAGACCCGCGCCGCCCAGCCGTCCTTCCGTCAGCGCCTCGACCAGGGCGGGCTCGTCGACCACGGAGCCGCGCGAAACGTTGATCAAGATACCTTTCGAGCCAAGCGCATCGAGCACACTTCGATTGATCAGGTGGCGGGTACTCTCACCGCCCGGACAGGTCAGAACGAGAAAATCGCTCCACGTCGCCAGCTCGACCAGGTCTGATTCGTAGCCATAGCCGCTGCCTTCGACCGGGCGGCGATTGTGGTAGCGCACCTCCATGTCGAAGCCGCTGGAGCGCTTGGCGACCGTTTCACCGATTCGCCCGAGGCCGACGATGCCGAGTCGCTTGCCGCTCACTTGCTTCGCCAAGGGCAATCCAGCGGAGGGCCACTTGCCCGCACGCACGAAGCGGTCCGCGCGCGACATCTGTCTTGCGGTGTCGATGATCAAGCCGAAAGCCAGATCCGCCACGCAATCGTTGAGCACGTCCGGAGTGTTGCTCACCGGTATGTTCCGCGCCCGTGCAGCGGCCACATCAATGGCGTCATAGCCGACGCCGAAACTGATGATCGCCCGCAGGTTGGGTATTTGTTCGATCAGCGCTGCTGTACAGCCGAACCGACCAGACGTCACCACGACATCGATGCGCTGGGCGTGCTGGGCAACCAACACATCGGCGCCCTCCTCCCAGAAACGCAGCACCTCATGCTCAGCAGCCAGTCCACGGTTGAAACGTTCAGTCAGGGGGCCGATCTGAAGTATGCAGGTCACGGGGAACCTCGAATGGGTGGATGAATGGGTGATGAGCGTGCTCAGAGCACCTTGCCCGGGTTCATCAGGCCGTTGGGATCAAGGGTTGTCTTGATGGCGCGCATCAGTTCGAGTTCCAGCGGCTCCTTGTACAACCGCGCGGCGGCGCGCTTGGCCTGACCCAATCCATGCTCCGCGCTGATGCTGCCCTGAAATCCGGCGGTGGTCTCGTAGATGACGTGCATGATCGCCTCTTGCTGTGCCTTGAAACTCGCATCATCAGAACCGACCGGCTTGCTGATGTTGTAGTGCAGATTTCCATCGCCAACATGCCCGTAGGCGACGATGCGCACACCGGGAAACTGCTCGCGCAAGCGCTGATCGGTCGACTGGATGAACGCTGGAATGCAGCTCACCGGCACGCTGATGTCGTGCTTGAGGCTGGGGCCTTCATGGTTCTGCGCTTCGGAAATACCTTCGCGCAGCGCCCAGAGCGCCGCGACCTGCGCTTCGCTGCTGGCGACGACCGCGTCGCTCACCAGCCCACGCTCCAAGGCTTCGCCTATCCCGAGTTCAAGAAGGTCATTGAGCGGCGCGTCAGGTTGGGTATCGCTCAACTCGATCAGCACATACCAGGGGTGTGCCGC
>JAKUTK010000163.1 GCA_022448005.1 Pseudomonas sp. | reverse complement strand
AGCCTCGACGTACCAGCCGGCCGGTGACCAGGTATCCCACAGCAGCCGCGTGTAGGCAGCGCGATTCTCGACTACCGTCTGCTCGCCGCGCGGGGTGGCCATGTACCAGTGGTACCAGTAGTTGCGCGCCTGGCTGAGCGAGATGTGCTGGTTCGGGTCATTGGTGCCGTAGCCCACCGCGAGCATTACCAGCCGTGCGGCGGCGTGATGGCGCAGCCCGCAGGCATTGGCCACCGCCCGCGCGCCCCAGTCATGGCCGACCAGCACCGGCTGGTCGAGGCGCAATGCGTCGATGAAATCCAGCAGGTCACGGCCCAGCGCGGCGAGCTGACCGCTGCGTGGGGTCAGCTGATCGCGAAAGCGTGTCAGGCCGAAGCCGCGCAGCGTCGGGCAGAGCACCCGGTAGCCCGCTGCGGCCAGGCGCTCGGCCACTGGCTCCCAGCCTTCGGGGCAATCCGGCCAGCCGTGCACGAGCACGGCCACCTGCTGGCCGCGGGGGTTCCATTCGAGATAAGCGATATCCAGCACGGGTGTGCTGACCGTGGCGTAACGACTCATGCCGGCGTCTCCTTGCGCGCTTTGGTCGGTCAGCATAAGCCTGGTTTCAGGCATAAAAAAAGGTTCTTCGCGGACTCTGGGGGAAGAGCGAGTTGACAGTCAGGGAAGCAGGTAAATTGGTAGTCGCCAAACCAACCATCCACCTGTCCCTGCTGTCGCCGTGCATCCTATTGATCTTGCCTCGTTCTGGCCAGGCTATGACGTCGTTGCCTGCCGTTCATCTGCCAACAACTCCCTTCTGATTGAGCTTGAGCCTCAAGCCGGTTCAGTGCCCAGGTGCGGGCGTTGTGGTCAGCTCAGCCCGTTGATTCACGAGCGCCGGATTCGTCTGGTGCGCGATCGTGATCTGTTCGATCAGCGCGTCTTGCTTCAACTACCCGTGCGCCGAGTCGATTGCCTGAACTGTGGTCGGGTGACCGAGCGGATCGACTGGCTGGAGCCTGCATCTCGCCTGACCCGGCGGTTACGGGTCTGGCTCGAAAGCCTGCTGCGGCTGCTGCCGATCAGCCACGTCAGCCGGCTCACCGGCCTGCACTGGCACACCCTCAAGACGCTCGATAAACGACGCCTTCAAGCCGAGGTAGGCACCTTCGATTCAAGCGGTGTCCGCCGGTTGGTGATGGACGAGTTCGCCCTGCACAAGGGGCATCGCTATGCCACGGTCATCATGGATGCCGAGCGAACACGGGTGCTGTGGGTCGGCCACGGCAACAGCCGTGAGGCGATCCGCCCGTTCTTTGAATTGCTCGGCGAGCACTGCCAGCAGATTGAGGCGGTGGCCATGGACATGAACACGGCTTTCGACCTGGAGGTAAAGCAACATTGCCCGCAGGCCGAAGTGGTGTACGACCTGTTTCACGTCGTCGCGCGCTACGGCCGGGATGTGATCGACCGTATCCGGGTCGACCAGGCCAACCTTCTGCGCGAAGACAAGCCGGCACGAAAGGCGGTCAAGCAGAGTCGTTGGCTGCTGCTGCGAAATCGCGACAACCTGAAGGACGGACAGGCCGTGCAGCTACAGGAACTGCTCGCAGCGAACCAGCCGCTGGCTACGGTCTATGTCCTCAAGGATGCGCTGAAGGATGTCTGGTTCGCCCCCAGCGTACGAGAGGGCTGGCGCCGCTGGCGAACCTGGTTGCGGCACGCCCGGGACAGCGGCCTCGCGCCGCTACAGCGATTCGCTCGCAACCTGCGCAAATACGCCCGAGGCATCCTCGCCAGTGCCAACTTCCACATGCATACCAGCGTCCTTGAGGGCGTCAACAACCGCATCAAGGTGATCAAGCGTATGGCCTATGGTTTTCGGGACTCGGAATACTTCTTCCTGAAAATCAAGGCTGCCTTCCCCGGGAAAGCGCGATGAACCTTTTTTTTGCCTTCGATTCTTCGCCTCGCGCGGGCCGCGGCGC
>JAKUTK010000162.1 GCA_022448005.1 Pseudomonas sp. | reverse complement strand
CTCGTTAGTGCGCTGGCGCCGCCAGCCCCTTAAGCCCCCCGCGATTCGGGCAGCGATGGCGTATAGTGACCTGTCACCGGCCGACCGCAAGGTGTACGACTACCTGCGCCAGAATGATTTCGTCGCCAAGCCGTGGTCGACAAAGAAGGCGGCGAAAGCGTTGAAGCTGAAGCCAGCACAGGTCTACGAGTCATTGAGCAGTATCGCGCACAACATGCGCAGCAACATCCACATCCACTACCGTGACGGCGCGCTGCGCATTGCCGCGGAATGAACGACGCTGGCTGGCGCGCGCTTGGTGCAGCCTGCACGGCACTGTTCGCATACCTGCTGCTGACGCTAGAACTGGTGCTGTGGCAGCAGGCCGTGCTGGCGCTGCTCACGCTTGATTTGCTGCTGCTAGCGCTGCTCGGCTGGCGCTACATTGACTGGTTCCTGGGGCTGTTCGGCTCCGGTGCCTAGAAGAAAATGCTTTATCCACCCATACTATTCGAGTGGTGTGGCGAAGAATTTCAACTCGTCCAAGTCTAACTCCTCGGAGGTCGATGGCGGTGGACCGGACGATACTCAAGGAACGGACTACAACACTACCAGAAGCAACAACACCGAAATCGATAAGGGCGGTGGAGGTTCAGCTAAATCCGGAGCAGTTGACCATAATTCGACCCGTTCCAACAGAGGGGCGTCGGTTGGTGAAGGGGGCGGCGGGACTGGCGTAATCGGTTCTACCTTTGGGATTGCGAAGACTATCCTCATGGCTGCGGTCCTGCTGACAGCCGCAGGTGTAGGCTTCGACCTTTACCAGACCTACAATGATGCTATCGACCTTAACTTGGAAGACCATGTCACAGACGCTGATTTCGCGCTAAACGGAGACAAGACAGAAATTAACGGTGAAATCAGCTTCAATATTCCGGAGATGGGTATATTCGAGAAGAAAATCCTGGCCCAAGTCCACGTAACTGTGCTGGAATCAAGTCCCACGACCGACGGTTATTACTCATTCGAGTACACCCTAGGTAGTGGTGAACAGACCTACGAATTTTCCCTGACGGACCTTGACCCGGTCACCGTAGCGAAAATTGATGCTGGAGAAGATCTTGAACTGGAATACACTACCAGTATCACGGTAATCTATCTCGGCGTAGAGCTGGCGCCCGCGACTACCGACATGCCAGCCAGAATCGTCACCGTCGAGACTGACTGATTCCAGTTCAGTCCGTGGTAAACAGCCGCCAGTCACCCTTGCCGTCGAGCAAACCGAGGCGGACGCCGGCATCGAGCCAGCCGTGCGCGTAGTTGACGGCAGCGAACGCATCGTCACCTCGGCCGGCGGCGAGGAAGTGCTGCGCGTCGGAGTGGTAGGCGCGCGCCATCACGAGCATATCTTCGGCTTGCGCGCGCGCGTCGTCACCGGCCGCGGCGGGAATCTCGACCTTCGCCAGCGCTTCCTCTGTCAGCGCCAGGTAGCGCTCAATGCGCTCGCGGCTGACGCTGAACTCGTCCATGTTCCGCCAGCGGCCGGCCGCTTAACCTTATCACCCTGCACTGTTCGGGTAGAGTGTTCGCGCCGGTCTGGACGCTGCAGCAGCTGAGCCAGCGGGTCAAACAGGCGGTCGAGGGCGTCGCCGAGTTCCGCGATATCCGCGTCGAGGGCGAAGTTATCAAGCCCTACAAGGCGGCGTCAGGGCATCTCTACTTCACGCTCAGCGACAGCCAGAGCAGCCTGTCGTGCGTCGCGTGGGCCAACAGCCAGGGGAGCTTCGCGACGCAGCCCAAGGAGGGGCAGCAGGTCATCGCGCGCGGGTCGCTCTCGACCTACGGCGCACGGTCGCAATACCAGCTCACTGTGCGCGGGCTGCGCCCTTCCGGCGCGGGCGACCGCGCCGCCGCCATCGAAGCGCTAAAACGCAAGCTGCGCAGCGAGGGGCTTTTCGACGAACAGTATAAAAAAGAATTACCGCGATTTCCGCTGCACATCGCGCTGGTCACCGGTACCGGCTC
>JAKUTK010000161.1 GCA_022448005.1 Pseudomonas sp. | reverse complement strand
AAGGTAAGCAGCACTTCGGCATTGCTGAGGTGCTGGAAAATCCATTTGATCTTGGGGAACGGCACGTCGCCATAACCTAGTCGTCCGTGATCACTTCACCTGCACCGCTAGAATTTTCTCAATGGCGTCTCTGGCTTGTGGATGCCCTGAGAAGTAATGAGCCTCTTCTATAAGAAGAGCTTTATTTGCTGCCTCATCACAGAAAATCTGCGGGCGATACCTGACCAGAAGTGATCATAGGAACACTTCGAAAAAGTTAAGTTTTGAAGCCTAGATTTGACCCAAAATCAGCAAAAGCTAACTAAAATCTCTGCCATGACACAGGGTCGAGAGAAAAAACCATGCCGAAGAGACTGGGAAGCCAGTGACTACAGGGGCTCGGCTGCAGATCGCAAAACGCGACTAAAACCTAATAGGGCAGATATATATATTGAGCCATGGAGACGAGTGCCCGTGACGAAGGAAAAAGTGAGGCGAATCCCGCCGCCGTGGGCGGGTCGAACCGGACTGGCAAAGCTACCGTAATGCACCTGGCAGGGCAAACCGGGACGTTGATCCGATGCTGGCGCTTTGATGGCTCTCAAGGCATTCTTGGCCCCGTTCGGGCGCTGGTTCGACCCAGCGCTCATTGCTATGCCACTTGGGACTCACAACGTTTGGTCGATCGACTTCCATCAGCGTCAGCCCGCCTTGAAAGGCTTGCACGGGAAATCGCTTCAGCGTGTGCGCGACTTCTGGTGCCACGACGCCTGCGCGTCCACTGGCAGCTGTTGCGTTATTCGGCGACGGCCCTCGGGGCGATCGAAGAGCGGATTCTGATCAGCGACTTCAGTGGTCGCCTGCAATTTCTTAACAGCCAGGCCGAGGCCATGTTTGGCCTGAACAGCCGAGAGGCTCCGCGTTATCGTTTGCAGGAGATTCTGCCGACTCTGGATCCCCTGGCGTTCGATGCGACCAATTCGTCCGTTGACCTGTGTCTTGAGGCGGTGCGACTGCTCCAAGAGGGGGAAAGCCGTCTCTTTTCGATCACCCGCCGGGCTTTGCGGTTGGCGGGGGAGGTGGAGCCATCCGGCTTTGTCTGGGTCATGCGTGATATCACCCTTGAGCGGGCAGCGCAGACAGCACTGGTTGAGCGTGAGCGCTTCTGGTCAGAGGTGCTGCGTGCGGTGCCCGACACGCTTTACGTGCAGGATCTGGAGGCCGGCAAGCTGCTGTTCAGCAACAGCAACCTGGCCACGCGGCTGGGCTACAGCGAAGAGGAACGCGGCGAGGACGGCAATCTGTTCTGGCGGCGCATCAGCCACCCAGACGATCAGGAATATATCTGGAGGCTGCTGGCCCTGCGCGGTTCGATGATTGACGGCGTGGCTCAGGAGTCGTTGTTGCGCTGGCGCCACCGTGACGGCAAATGGCATTGGTTCAGTGTGACGGAACAGGTCCTGACACGCGGCGATCAGGGTCGGGTACGGCGCTTGATCGGCGTGGCGCGAGACGTTACTGCGAACATGGACCACAGCCATTCCCTGCGTGACAGCGAGCGCCGCTACCGGATGCTCGCTGGCAGCCTGCGCGATGTGATCTTCACCACCGACAGTTCGCTGCGCATCGACTACATCAGCCCTTCGATCCAGACCGTGCTTGGCTACAGCCCGGAGTGGGCGGCGCGTCATGGGCTGGAGCGGGTAGTGACCAAGCCGCGTCAGGCGGCGCGCTTTTATGATCTGATGCGGCGGGTGCGAGATGCGTCTACCAGCCCGGCTGAACTGGCCAAGCTGGGGCAGCTTTTACAGACGCAAACCTTGTATTTCGATTGCCTCGCGGCCGATGGCCGGCCAGTGGCGATCGAGCTGCGGATCATGCTTATTTCCGACGAGAGCAACCGGTTCGATGGAACCCTGTGCATCGGCCGGGATGTCAGCGAACAGCGTCAGGCCGAGACTGCATTGCGCCGCGCCGCAACCGTATTCGACCATTCCACCGCGGCCATTGTCGTCACCGACCCTGCGGGCA
>JAKUTK010000160.1 GCA_022448005.1 Pseudomonas sp. | reverse complement strand
CAATGTCGAACAGCATGTGGGTTTCCCGGTTTGGCAAGCAATTGTCTCAATCCACGATCCACTATCACATCAAAAACCGGACCCAAAAAGCATTTGGCGTTTCCTTATCGCCGCATCTGTTCAGGGATTGCGCCGCGACCTCCGTTGCCATTGAAGATCCTCACCATGTCCGCATCGCCATGAACATTCTCGGTCACCACTCACTGGCAACGACACAACGTTATTACGACCAGTCCCAGATGTTGGCGGCCGGACGAACCTACCAATCAGCCCTCGGTAATTTACGTGATACCCTGCGACAAGAATCGCGGGGACCGTACAAATCGCAGCCCCCTGTAATTGACTAGGAAGCCTCATGATGCGCGCCGCAATCTACGCCCGTTATTCCTCTGACCTCCAATCGGAGGCGTCCATCGATGATCAGGTCCGCCTGTGCAGGGAGCGCGCCGAGCGCGACGGCATGACGGTGGCGGAGGTCTTCACCGATTACGCCATCAGCGGCGGCCACCTGAGCAACCGCCCGGGCATGTTGTCTCTTCTGGATCAGGCCAAGAAAAATGCCTTTGACTTCGTTATCGCCGAGGCACTGGACCGCATCAGCCGTGACCAGGAAGACATCGCCGCCATTTACAAACGCTTGAATCACGCCGAGATCAAAATCATTACCCTGTCGGAGGGGGAGATCAACGAACTGCACGTCGGCCTCAAGGGCACCATGAACGCCCTGTTCCTCAAGGACCTTGCTGTTAAGACTCGCCGTGGTCAGCGAGGCCGTGTGGAAGCGGGGAAGATTCCGGGTGGCAACAGCTACGGTTACAAGATCGTGCGACGCCTACAGGAAGATGGATCTGTTACGACCGGTGAACGCGAGATCGACACCGAACAAGCCGCCATCATCAAGCGTATCTTTTCAGAATACGCCGACGGCAGGGCACCCCGACGGATTGCCGGCTGTCTCAACGCGGAAGGCATCCCCGGCCCGCGCGGGGGCCAGTGGAATGCTTCCACCATCAACGGCAGCCGTCAGCGCCGCAACGGCATCCTCAACAACGAGCTTTACCTAGGCCGTATCACCTATAACCGACAGAGGTTCATCAAGGACCCAGAGACCGGCAAACGGCGTTCACGCCTAAATCCTGAACAGGAGTGGGTGATCACTGAAGTTCCAGCCCTTCGCATTGTTGATGACAAGGCCTGGAGAAGCGTCCAGACGATCAAGTCCCGTTACACGTCAATGAGCGGCAACAAACGCCAGACAAAGAAGCGCCTGCTGACCGGCCTCGTGAAATGCGGCTGCTGTAGCGGTTCCATGACCATTATCAACCGGGAACGCTATTCCTGCTCTGCAAAACGAGAACGGGGTACCTGTGACAGTCCCGTCGGCATTAAGGCCTCTGAATTGGAAGAGCGCGTTCTCACCGGCCTTAAAGACATTCTGCTTGGCAATGAAGACCTGATCGACACCTTTGTCTCCGAGTTCAAGGCCGAGCTTGCACGGCTGCGCAAACAGCGCGGTGCCCACGAGCGCCACGTACAGAAGGACCTGAACAAGGTCAACACCGCCATCAAACGGTGTCTGACCTTCATCACCGAAGGCGATGGTGATCCTGGTCTGGTTCGTGATGAACTCCGTACGTTGGAATCCCGCAAGCGAGACCTTGAGCAAACACTCACCGCCGCGCATGATGATCAGGCTATCGAGCCGCATCCCAACATGGCCGGCCTTTATCGAAAGAAGGTCAGCGAACTCCAGACACTACTGACCGAGGAGGCCACCCGCCCGCAAGCTATGGACCTCATCCGGTCCATGATCGATCACATCGAAATTCATGTGGGTACAGAACGCGGTAGGCCTGACGTCATCTTGGTCGGTGCACTGGCGCAGATCCTAGCCTTCACCCAACAAAACAAAACCGCCGCCTCCAATGGAAGCGACGGTAGGGTCTTGATGGTTGCGGGGGCTCGAAGCCACCTATACCGAACAAATACAAAATGGCAGAAAAGTTCAGCATAACGAATAAATAGCAAGCCCATTACTG
>JAKUTK010000016.1:42571-93803 GCA_022448005.1 Pseudomonas sp. | reverse complement strand
ACCCGCTAACATCCTGCACCGCCAAATGCCGTTTGAAATTGGCCGTTTTGCTTCATCACAGAAGCGCGCAAACATCCGGCAGCCCTGAAAGAAAGTGTGGGCCTAAAAAGCGTTCTGGTAACTGGAACTGCTCTGGGTAATCCACCTGAACGAGATACAACCCGTACGGATGCGCTGTTACCCCACCAGTACGCCTCACCCGCGACTCCAGTACCTCCCGAGCCCAATCCACGGGTCGTTCACCGGCGCCAATTGTCATGAGAACGCCGGCAAAGTTACGCACCATGTGGTGCAGAAAGGCATTGGCCCGAACATCGATGACGATAAGCTTGCCGTGTTCGAGTAATTCAAGGTGATGGATCGTTTTGATCGGCGATTTCGCCTGACATTGGCGGGCACGGAAGGCACTGAAGTCATGGGTTCCGACGAACGCTTTAGCTGCCTCACGCATTCGTGCGATGTCTAGAGGGCGGTGATTCCAGGTTACCTCTTCCGCCAGATGGGCAGGCCGTATGTGGTCGTTGTAGATCACGTATCGGTAACGACGAGCCATGGCGCTGAAACGTGCATCGAAGCTTGTCGGCATCTCCTTGGCCCAGGTCACGCTTATATCACTGGGCAGGTTCTGGTTTGCACCCATGACCCAGGCGTGCATGGACCGCTTCACTGGCGTATCGAAATGCACGACCTGGGCGCACGCGTGAACGAGCGCATCGGTACGCCCGGCACAACTCAACGTCACCGGGTGACCGCCAGCAACCTTGCTCAAGGCGTTTTCCAGCGAAAGCTGAATGGACGGTACGCCATCACGCTGTCGTTGGAATCCCCGATAACGGGCACCTTTGTATTCGACCCCGACGGCAATTCTGAAAACGTCAGCGGCAGCCGAATTGGCTGCCGCTGGGCGTACTGCTTCAATCATAGTCAGGCTAGTTTAGCGAGCATCTCTCGCGCCTCTTGCTGCTGGTTGTCACTTCCTTCGCTCATTACCTCGTCCAGAATATCGCGGGCGCCCTCAGCATCACCCATGTCAATGTAGGCGCGCGCGAGGTCCAGCTTTGTGGTGGTCTCATCAGTATCTGCAAAGAAATCGAAATCGTCATCAAGCGCTTCAGGTGTCGACGCAACCGGCTCAGCTGACTCAACCGCTCCAGTCTCCATTGCTGGCGACTGATCAAGCGGCTCATTGAAGTCGCGTGACAAATCTTCTAGCTCCGACTCGACCACCTCCAGCTCAGAGGAGAATATCTCCGGCGCAGGCTCTGCAACAGGCTCGTCGTCCAGCGACAGATCGAACTCGTCCGGCATGTCCGCGGGCTGCGCGGGGTCAGCAACTCCAAAGTCAAACTCATCCACTGACTCGCTCGAGGCCGGCTTTGTCTCGTCTGCAAGACCCAGCATCAAATCATCGTCAGCAGTCGAACTGGAAGATGGCTCATCCAGATCGAGGGAGAAGCCAGCCAGCTCATCATCCAGGGAGGCACTGCTGGAGGTTGCCGGCTCGTCTAGATCAAACGAAAAGTCATCTGCAGCTTGGCCCTGTGCTGTGATATCCAGGCCTGTCTCGTCGAAGTTGACATCATCCCGCTCCACAGCCGGCTCACCAACAGGCGTAACGGAGAGGTCCGCGAGGTCATCGTCCAGTTCGAGGTCATCAAGGCTTAGATCAAAATCATCATCCGTCTTTTGCTCCGCCACAGGGGCAGGCTCTTCCAGCTCAAGATCATCCAGGCTGAAACCGTCGAGGTCGTCGCTCGCGGCGACAGACGCAGCCACCGCGCCAAAACTAGCGGCCGCCATTGCTGGATACCTGGCCTTAGTTTGCTCGATTTCCGCAGACGAACCACCTATTTCCCGCAACTCTGCTTCCTGGCGGGCAAATCCTTCTCGATCACCAAGCTCGGCATAGACCTCCATGAGTTTTAGGCGCAGATCGCTACGTTGTGGCTCGTCATTCAGCGCATTCTGAAGCAGCTCGGCGGCCTGATTAAAACGACCATAAGCAATATAGATGTCTGCCTCTGCCAGCGGATCGCTGCCCGCAGCAGCCAGCGAGTCAGCAGAAACCTGATCAGCATCGTGAGAAGTACCCAGATCAGCAGATTCGTTATCGGACGAATTGAGCTCATGCTGCGCAACATAAAAGCTATCAGTCGAATTGTCCGCCAGAAGACTTTCCTGCAACTCAGCCTCTCTCATCGCGTTGCGACGAGACAGCACCATTAATCCAACCAGCAACAGCAACAATGCGCTGCCACCCACAACACCAAGTAGAACGGGACTATCCAACAACTCATCAACATAGCCGTCGGCTTGCGGTTCTTGCGGAGCGGAAACCGGTGCCGCGGGAGCAGCAGGCGGCTGAACATCCGGCTCAGGAGCTTCTGACTTCTCACTCTCGGGAGGCTGAGGCGCGGCGCTCGGAGCAGGATTGGCCTCAGTAGCGACTTCAGGGACAACCTCGGCCGCTTGCGTCACAGCCGTAGCGCTGGTGTCGGCTTCATCGACCGAGGGAGACGACGAAGCAGCCACGTCAAGACCTGCCTCTGCCCCGGACGCCAGCTGTGCCTGCAACTTGGCGAGCTGGTCGTCTTTTAGCTGCATCAGGCGCTGCAGCTTATCCAACTGCCCCTGCAGATCATTTAGACGATCCTTCAGGTCGAGATTTTCTCGACGACTGGAATCAAGACTTTCTTCACTGACGGCCAGCTTGTCGCGCAACGCCGCCGCATCAGCGCCGTCCCCGCCATCGCTGCCAACGGTAGACTTACCGGCCTCTGGCGCAACCAGGCGGAGGTTATCGCCTTGCTCGCTACGCGAGGGTGCAGCATCGGCTGAGCCACGCTGGGTTGCGTCGAGCTGACGAGCAGCCGACGCTCCAGGGCCCGAAGCCTGTCGCCAACTCGCATTCTGCTGGGCAACTTGCTGAATCGCTTCTGCTTGCGAACGACGGCCAATCTGCTCGGCGCTGGGCAAGCGAAGCACTTGGCCATTCTTCATCCGATTGATGTTGTTGCCAATGAACGCGTCGGGATTAATATCCTGAATGGCCAACATAGTCTGATGAACGGTGCCACCCAGACGGGCACTCTCTGCAATCTCCCAAAGCGTGTCGTTAGGTGTGACCTTATATTCGCCACCCTGCGAGGTAGGAGTCGTGGAAGACGCAGATGTAGGCCGGGACGCGACTTGCGGGGCGGCGGCCGGCCGAGAAACCGGAGCGGCGACCGGAAGTTGCGGCGCGACTGAAGCCGCAATTTCCGGCGAATACAGTGGCGGATCCAGAAGCAACGTGTACTCACGCAGAAGACGACCGCTTGGCCAGAGCACTTCGATCAGGAAATTAAGATAGGGCTCGCGAACCGGCTTGGTTGAAGACACACGAATGACGCTTTTGCCGTCTGGGCGTAAAACCGGGGTAAAGGTCAGATCAGTCAGGAAATACTGCCGATCCACACCTGCACGATTGAAATCTTCGGCGGACGCCAGAACCGGCACAACTTCACCTGGCGCCAGCGTCTTTGCATCCAGCAGTTCGATTTCGGCCACCAGCGGTTGATTCAGCGCAGACTTCAGCGTGACCTCGCCCAAGCCCAGCGCATAAGCCATTTCGGAAGTCAGCGCGGTAGCAGCCGCGATTGCCAGCACCAGATTGCGAACCCGAACCATTGTGTAAATCCTTGTTTTTTAACTTTTCTCGGATCTTCGAGAGGGTCTTATAGTCACTGCCTGCGCCCGCCAGGTGGCGGTCCCCCGTCAGCGATAAGCCTAAACAGCGTTGTCAGCTAGACTAATTCTTCAAACTTCCAGCAAGTATCTTTTACAGATAGTGTTTTATCAACAACTCACCAGACCAGCTGACGCTGCTCGCTACGCCTTTTCGCGTGTTATCAGACCCAATCCACAAATTAGCTCGGCGTGCAAAACGCGAGTCGCAGGATTAATCGCCGGCACGACATCTCAGATGCCGCTTCCACTGCTTACCTCCCGGCGCTTTCCTGTAGAGGGATCAACCCCATATCCATGACCTGTAGACTTAAGCCGACGAAGCGGATTGCTTTACATCGTCACGGCATAAAAAAAAGCGCCGCGGAATCCCGAGACGCTTGTGATTTGACTTGTTCTAGGCTTATCGCTCGAGAAGGATTCGCAGCATGCGCCGCAAAGGCTCTGCAGCACCCCACAGCAGCTGATCGCCCACAGTGAATGCGCCAAGGTAATGCGACCCCATATTCAGCTTGCGCAGGCGGCCGACCGGAACACTCAATGTGCCAGTTACAGAGGTCGGACTCAGTTCCTGCATACTCGCGTCTCGATGATTGGGAACGAGCTTCACCCAGGGGTTGTGCTGGCTGATCATGCCTTCGATATCCGAAATGGGCACATCCTTGTTCAGCTTGATGGTCAACGCCTGGCTGTGGCAACGCATCGCGCCGACACGCACGCAGATACCGTCGACCGGAATCGGGCTCTTGAATCGCCCCAGAATTTTGTTGGTCTCCGCCTGAGCCTTCCATTCTTCGCGGCTCTGGCCGTTCGGCAGCTCTTTGTCGATGTAAGGAATCAAGCTGCCCGCCAGTGGAACGCCGAAATTGTCTACTGGAAACGCGTCCGACCGCTGGCATTCGGCGACCTTGCGATCAATGTCCAGGATCGCGCTGGCCGGATCAGCCAGCTCATTGGCAACCGATGCGTTAATGCTGCCCATCTGCTTGATAAGCTCGCGCATATTCTGCGCACCGGCACCGGACGCCGCCTGATAAGTCATTGCGCTCATCCAATCGACCAACCCATGCTCGAACAGGCCACCCAGGCCCATCAGCATCAAGCTGACCGTGCAGTTTCCGCCGATGTAGTTGAGGGTACCCGCGTCCAGTTGATGATCGATGACCTTGCGGTTGACCGGATCGAGTACGATAACGGCATCGTCGTGCATACGCAGCGTCGAGGCTGCATCAATCCAGTAGCCTTTCCAGCCCGCTTCCCGCAGCTTGGGGAAGACCTCGCTGGTGTAATCACCACCCTGACAGGTGAGAATTACATCGAGGGCTTTCAATTCATCGATGCTGTAGGCGTCCTTGAGCGGCGCTATATCCTTGCCAATCGAGGGGCCCTGACCGCCAACGTTGGAAGTAGTAAAGAATACCGGCTCGATCAGGTCGAAATCCCGCTCCTCCAGCATCCGCTGCATGAGCACGGAGCCAACCATACCGCGCCAACCGATCAGACCTACACGTTTCATCACAACTACACCTATATATATGGGACCCGCATGACGGGCCGTCGACTAAGAAATAAGCTTTCGGGTTCGAAAGCGCGGGCGCGGTCGATACATGCCTGACACCACGCCTCGCACTCCTCGGCGTTTCCGCCTAGCCGTCGCCCACAAGCTCTATCAACGGCGGGTGCAAATGGGACCAAAGAGATTACAACTTCGCGAGCGCCGCGACTACCGCATCACCCATCGCCTGGGTATTCGCCTTTTCACAACCCTCAGACCAGATATCACCCGTACGCAAACCCTGATCCAGCACGTTACTAACCGCCTGCTCGATCGCATCTGCTGCAGCGACCTGGTTGAAGCTGTAGCGCAGCATCATCGACACCGAGAGGATCGTTGCCAGCGGATTGGCGATACCCTTGCCTGCAATGTCCGGTGCCGAACCGTGACAAGGCTCGAACATACCTTTGTTATTCGAATCGAGAGAAGCGGACGGCAGCATGCCGATTGAACCTGTCAGCATGGAAGCTTCATCCGACAGGATGTCGCCAAACATGTTGTCGGTGACGATTACATCGAACTGCTTCGGTGCGCGCACCAGCTGCATTGCGGCGTTATCGACATACATATGGCTGAGTTCAACGTCCGGATAGTCCTTACCGACCTCCTCCACCACTGCGCGCCATAGCTGACTGGATGCCAGTACGTTGGCCTTGTCCACCGAGCAGAGTTTCTTGTTGCGCACCCGAGCCATGTCGAAACCGACCTTGGCGATCCGGCGGATTTCGCTCTCGCTGTAGGGCAGCGTATCGAAGGCCATACGCTCGCCATTTTCCAGCACCTTGCTCTCGCGTGGTTGACCGAAATAGATGCCCCCAGTCAGCTCGCGAACGATCAGGATATCCAGGCCGGCCACGATCTCCGGCTTCAGGCTGGAGGCAGCCGCCAGTTGCGGGTACAGCAAGGCCGGACGCAGATTGCCGAACAACCCCAGCTGCGAGCGAATCTTCAACAGGCCACGCTCAGGCCGGATGGCAGGGTCTATTGCGTCCCACTTCGGCCCGCCAACGGCACCCAGCAGGATTGCATCCGCAGCACGAGCACGCTCGAGCGTCTCGTCAGCCAATGGCACGCCGTACTTATCAACCGCCGCGCCACCCAACTCGTCGTAGCTCAGCTCCAGGTCGAGCTGAAACTTGTCGTTAGCCAGCTTTAGCACCTTGACCGCTTCAGCCATGATTTCGGGACCGATGCCGTCGCCAGGAAGAACCAGAATCTGTTTAGACATTTAAAGATTTCCTTCTAAAAGCTGAAAGCCTCGTGTAAACTACCCTGGCTCCCAACTTCTTGTTTTATTTGATCGCGCCGAACAACCAGGGCTGGCTCTTTTGATGACCTGCTTCGAACGCCTTGATGGCCTCAGCATCCTGTAAAGTCAGGCCGATGTCGTCCAAGCCGTTCAGCAGGCAATGTTTGCGAAACGCATCGACTTCAAAACTGTACTGCACACCGTCCGGACGGGTGACCGTTTGCGCTGCCAAGTCCACGGTGAGTTGATAACCCTCTGCAGCCTCGGCCTGTTCGAACAACTCGTCGACTTCTTCTTCTTTCAACACGATTGGCAGCAAGCCGTTCTTGAAGCTGTTGTTGTAGAAGATATCGGCAAAGCTCGGCGCGATAATCGTGCGGAAACCATACTCTTCCAACGCCCAAGGCGCGTGCTCACGCGAGGAGCCGCAGCCGAAGTTTTCCCGAGCAAGCAAAACGCTGGCGCCCTGATAGCGAGGAAAGTTCAGCACGAACTCCTGATTCACCGGACGATGCGAGCAGTCCTGATTAGGCTGCCCGACGTCCAGATAGCGCCACTCATCGAACAGGTTCTGACCAAAGCCAGTACGCTTGATCGACTTGAGAAACTGCTTGGGGATGATCTGATCGGTGTCGACATTAGCGCGATCGAGCGGCGCGACGAGACCGGTATGCTGGGTGAATGCTCTCATGGTGGTCTCCTTAGGCCTGCGTCAATTCACGAACGTCAACGAAGCGACCAGTCACCGCAGCCGCAGCAGCCATTGCCGGACTGACCAGATGCGTTCTGCCACCGGCACCCTGGCGCCCTTCGAAGTTGCGGTTGGACGTTGACGCGCAATGCTCGCCACTGCCCAGTTTGTCGGGGTTCATTGCCAGGCACATCGAACAACCGGGCTCGCGCCACTCGAAGCCCGCCTCTACAAAAATCTTGTCCAGCCCCTCAGCCTCGGCCTGTTGCTTGACCAGGCCCGAACCCGGCACCACCATCGCCTGCTTCACCGTTGAGGCAACCTTACGCCCCTTGGCCACTTCCGCGGCAGCGCGAAGGTCTTCGATACGCGAATTGGTGCAGGAGCCGATAAAGACGCGATCAAGTTGGATGTCGGTGATCCGTTGATTGGCCTGCAGCCCCATGTATTTCAGCGCACGGGTTATGGAGTCACGCTTGACCGGGTCAGCTTCAACCGCAGGATCAGGCACGCTTTGATCAACAGCCAGGACCATCTCAGGTGACGTACCCCAACTGACCTGCGGTTTGATGTCTTCTGCCTTCAACTCAACGACCGTGTCGAAAACCGCGTCCTCATCCGAAACGAGTGTCTTCCAGACCTCGACAGCCTGTTCCCAGTCGGCGCCCTTGGGTGCGAAAGGACGGCCTTCGACATAGGCGATGGTCTTCTCGTCTGCAGCCACCATGCCCACACGGGCACCCGCCTCGATGGACATGTTGCAGATCGTCATGCGCCCTTCCATCGACAAGTCGCGGATGGCGCTGCCGGCAAATTCGAGCGCATGACCATTGCCACCCGCGGTGCCAATCTTCCCGATGACGGCCAACACGATGTCTTTGGCGGTCACGCCGAAGGGCAGCTTGCCTTCAACGCGAACCTGCATGTTCTTCATCTTTTTCGCGACCAGACACTGTGTTGCAAGCACATGCTCGACTTCCGAAGTACCGATGCCATGGGCCAGCGCACCGAACGCGCCGTGCGTCGAGGTGTGCGAGTCGCCGCAGACCACGGTCATGCCTGGCAGGGTTGCGCCCTGCTCCGGGCCGATGACATGAACGATGCCCTGACGAATATCGTTCATCTTGAATTCGAGGATGCCGAAGTCATCGCAGTTCTCGTCCAGCGTTTGTACCTGGATGCGGGAAACCTCGTCTGCAATGGCTTCCAGGCCACCCTGGCGCTCGCCCTTGGTAGTCGGCACGTTGTGATCCGGAGTGGCGATATTGGCATCGATGCGCCATGGCTTGCGCCCTGCCAGGCGAAGCCCTTCGAACGCTTGAGGCGAAGTCACTTCGTGCAGGATATGACGATCGATATAGATGAGTGACGAGCCATCATCACGGCGCTTGACCTCGTGCATTTCCCAGAGCTTGTCGTAGAGCGTTTTGCCAGCCATCGGACTTTCCTCATCAGTGCGTTGGGCAATAGCCCTTTTGCTTATGAGGTCATGCTACGGACCTACCACGGATTACTCAAATTCATATTTTTCATCACAATCATTCCGCTGTGGAATACTAAAGCGAAGCCAAGCAAACCACTGGAGCCGGACATGGACCTTGCCAACCTCAACGCTTTCATAGCGGTCGCCGAGATGGGCAGCTTCTCCCAGGCGGCCGAACGCCTCCACCTGACTCAGCCGGCGGTAAGCAAACGCTTGGCTTCACTAGAGTCACAGCTGAACGTGCGGTTATTCGATCGGCTAGGCCGCGAGATCGGCCTGACCGAAGCCGGCAGAGCGTTGCTTCCTCGCGCGTATCAGATCCTCAATGTCCTGGACGACACCCGCCGCGCCCTGACCAACCTCAACGGCGACGTCAGCGGGCGACTGACCCTGGCCACGAGCCACCACATCGGCCTGCATCGCCTGCCCCCCTTGCTGAGGCGCTTCACTCGCGCGTACCCGGACGTGAATCTGGATATCCGCTTCCTCGACTCTGAGGTGGCTTACGATGAAGTCCTGCATGGGCGCGCCGAGCTTGCGGTGATCACCCTGGCGCCGCAAACCGCAGCGCCTATTCGTGCGGTCAAGGTGTGGGAAGATCCGTTGGATTTTGTGGTTGCGCCCGAGCACCCTTTGGCTCGCATGGGCGAAATTACCCTTGCTGATGTCGCCTGCTATCCGGCTGTGTTTCCGGGCGGGAATACCTTCACCCACCATATTGCCCAGCGGTTATTCGAGCGCGAGGGGCTGACGCCCAATATCACGATGAGCACCAACTACATGGAGACGATCAAGATGATGGTGTCCATCGGGATCGCCTGGAGCGTGCTTCCACGCACCATGCTTGATGATCAGGTGGTGCGCTTGCCGCTGCCTGGCGACCAATTGGCCAGACAGCTCGGATATATCACGCATACCGAGCGCACCCTGTCTAACGCAGCCAAGGCCTTCATGTCTTTGCTGGACGCCGACTAAGCGCACTTGCACTTTGCCATCAGCTACGGATAAGTTCCGATCACAACTACAAAATCAAAGAGAACCATGAGCATCGCCTGCCATCGACACCTTCAGCAGACCCAGCCCTCCGAGGTCGCCCATGTTGCCGCCTGACGCGAAGCCAGAGTCCTCACCAAGCGCAGCACCCAAACCATGGCAAGACGTAGCTCGCCTGCTATCCGTGCTCGACGGGGCGGGACTTGGCCTGTGGTCCTGGGATGTTCAACGCGGCACCATGCACTGGTCGCTCGGCACTGGAAAACTGTTCGGCCTGGACTCCCCGCTGGTAGAGCTAACTCCGGATCAGTATCTAGATCTGATCGTTGCTGAGGATCGTCCGCATATCGAAGCCGCTGCATGTTCGGTGCTTGCCGGCTCAGAAACGCGCTTCAGTTTCCGGCACCGGGTTTGCTGGCCTGACGCTAGCGTGCGGTGGCTGGAGATCGATGGCCAGCGGCAGATCAGTGAGGATGGCAACACGATTCTGGTTGGGGTCATTCGCGACATCACCGACCAGCACACTCAGGCGCAGGCGCTGGAAGACAGCCAAGAGCGCCTTGAGTTGGCATTGGCCTCCGCAGAGCTGGGCAACTGGGAATGGCACATACCAAGCGACCGCCTATATGCCTCTCCCAGAGCGTCCGAACTGCAAGGCCTGATAGAAGGCCCATTCGATGGCTCGTTTCGCGAGTTTTTTCGCAGCGTTGCTGCCAATGACCGCAAGACGATGCGCACGGCATACAGCGATTTACTCGCCGGACGCCGGCAAACCTATCAGGCCACGTATCAGGCGATCCATTCAGACGGCACGATTCGGCATCTTGAAAGTACCGCCAAACTCTACCGAGACGAGCATGGCGCGCCGTTGCGCATGGCGGGGATCATCATCGACGCCACCGAAAGGGTCCTGCGCGAGCAACATTTGGCAGCCTCGGAAGCGAAGTTCTCGGCCTTGTTTCAAGGCAGTCCGGACCCGATCTCCCTGTCCCGCATCCGCGACGGGGTTTTCATGGAGATCAACCCGAGCTTCAGCGTCGTGTTTGGTTGGAACAGTACCGATATCGTCGGGCGTTCTGCCCCTGAAGTGGGCATCTGGCGAGACGAGCGGCAGCGAAAATCACTGTTTGAGCAGCTGATGCGCGATCAACGGCTGGAGAACGCCGAGGCACAGTTCCGCACCCGCGCAGGACAAATCGTCACCTGTGTGGTTTCCAGCAGGTTCATCCGTGTCGACCGCCGCCTGTGCATCGTCACCACTTTTCGTGACATTACCAAACGACAACAGGCCGAAGCAGCGCTGAAGGCCAGCGAGGTCAAATTCGCCAAGGCGTTCCATTCGAGCCCTGACGCCATCATCATCAGCGAGCGCAGTACTGGACGATTCATCGAGGTCAACGAAGGCTTTCACCGCCTCTCTGGATACCGTCCAGAAGAAGCCATCGGCAGGACCTCTTCCGAGCTGGGCGTCTGGCCCAGCACGCAACGCCAAGAGATCCTCGAACGGCTCGAACGTGATGGCCGGGTGACGAACTGGGAGATGGTCGGACAGGATCGTCACGGTCGTCTCAAGCAGATTGAAGTATCGGTAGAGCCTATCGAGCTGAACAACACCGATTGCCTGCTGTTATCCGCGCGCGACATCAGCCAGCTCAAGGCGGCTCACGCGCAGATCCATCACCTGGCCTATCACGACCCGCTGACCAATCTGCCCAACCGTACCTTGCTGATGGATCGCCTGACCCAGCAGACGGCGCTGCACAAAAGACACAACCTTCGCGGTGCGTTGTTGTTTCTCGACCTCGACCACTTCAAGCACATCAATGACTCGCTCGGTCACCCGGTCGGCGATGCAGTCTTGAAGATGATCACTGCTCGCCTTGAGGCCAGCATCCGCCAGGAGGACACAGTGGCCCGCCTGGGAGGTGACGAATTCGTTGTGCTGCTGACCGGCTTGACCGGCAAACGCTCAGAAGTGACCCGCCACGTTCGCCAGGTTGCCGAAAAACTTCGTACGCTTCTCGCGCAACCCATGGTGTTCGAAGGCAACAGGCTGCAGGTAACACCCAGTATCGGCATCGCCCTGATGCCGGATCACGGCGAGACACCCGCCGATCTATTGAAGCGAGCCGACATCGCTCTTTATCGCGCCAAGGATGCCGGACGCAATGCAATCCAGCTCTTCCGCACGACCATGCAGCAAGCCGCCAGCGCGCGCCTGCAACTTGAAAGCGAGCTGCGCCTGGCGCTACAGCGCAACGAGTTCGAATTGCACCTTCAACCGCAGGTAGATGCGCGCTCCGCCAGGGTGATTGGCGCCGAGGTTCTATTGCGCTGGCATCATCCCGAGGATGGCGTGCGCTCTCCAGCTCAGTTCATCGACGTGCTTGAAGAAAGCGGCCTGATCGTGGATGTCGGCAACTGGGTCATCAAGGATGCCTGTCGTATTGCCGCCTCGCTATTGACAGGCGGGCTCGTGCATCCGGACAGCTTCAGCCTTTGTGTGAACATCAGCCCCCGCCAGTTCCGCCAAAGCGAATTCGTCGAACGGATTCTCGAGGCGCTCAAAGCCGCCGAGCTCCCGCATAGGATGATCAAGCTGGAAATTACCGAAGGCATTGTGATTCAGAACCTGGAAGACACCATCGCTAAAATGCGCCGTCTCTGCCGGCAGGGCGTGAGCTTCGCCATGGACGATTTTGGTACTGGTTATTCGTCGCTCACTTACCTTAAGCGCCTACCGGTAGATGTTCTCAAGATCGACCAGTCGTTCGTCCGCGATGCGCTGGACGACCCAAACGACGCCGAGATTATTCGCGCCATCGTTGCAATGGCGCGGAGCCTCGGGCTGGAAGTGATTGCCGAGGGTGTCGAAAAGCAGGCACAGCTCGACCTGCTCCAAGCGCAGGGTTGCCACCTGTATCAGGGATATTTGTTCAGCCACCCTCTTCCGCTGTCGGATTTCGGAAAATTGCTAAAGGTCCATTCATCTAGCTGAATGAGCCTTCTGCTGCAAAAGAAAAACCCCGCCGAGCGATTTCGCAGGCGGGGTTCCCTCAAGTTACAGGCCTATCGCTTATGCGCGGGCTGCCCGATCAGCTCTCTAACGCCAAACGCTCACCGTTAATTGGAATGCGCTTGGGTTTAGCCTCCTCCGGCACGACACGCTCGAGCTCGATGCTGAGCAGCCCATTATTCAGCGCTGCGCCTTTCACCTCTATGTGGTCAGCAAGGCGGAACGAGAGCTTGAACGCGCGCTGGGCGATGCCCTGATGCAGATAGGTAACGTTTTCGCCACCGTTTTCACGCTTGCCGCCACTTACCGTCAGCACGCCTCGCTCGACCTGCAGATCAAGGTCGGACTCCTGGAACCCAGCGGCTGCTACGATAATGCGGTACTCGTCATCACCGTGCTTTTCCACGTTGTAGGGCGGAAATGAGCCGTTTGCGTCATTGCGCAGCGCGGACTCGAACAGATCGTTGAAACGATCAAAACCAATGGACTGACGAAACAGTGGAGCCATCGAAAAATTAGTCATGTTGCTTTCTCCTGAGATTCAGCGAGTGGTTCATACAGGACCCGAATTCGGCACCCTGTAATGCCCTAGATAGGAGCGGCTCGCTTGTTTTCAAGACCGTACGCCGGGGATTTTTTATGTCGAAAGTGATGTTGATAACAGGCGCCAGCCGTGGCATTGGCGCAGCCACCGCCAGGCTCGCAGCGGCTGAAGGTTACGCGTTGTGCCTGAACTTTCGACAGCGTCATGACGCAGCAGAGCAGCTACTGAAAGAACTACACAGCCAGGGCGCACAAGCGATTGCTATCGAGGCGGATATAGCGGACGAATCACAGGTCGTCCGACTGTTCGAAGCCGTCGACGCAGAGTTCGGCAGGCTCGACGCACTGGTGAATAACGCCGGAATGCTTGAACGCCAAATGCGCCTCGACAACATGGATAAGGCACGCCTGGAGCGCGTATTCGCGGTCAACGTGTTTGGAAGTTTTCTCTGCGCACGCGAGGCGGTCAAGCGCATGTCGACCCGCCACGGCGGTTCCGGTGGCGCCATCGTCAACGTATCGTCGATTGCTGCCAAACTCGGTGCGCCCAACGAGTACATCGACTATGCAGCCGCCAAAGGCGCAATAGACAGCATGACCCTTGGTTTGGCCAAGGAAGTCGCAGCGGAAAGCATTCGGGTCAATGCCGTACGGCCTGGCGTGATTTACACAGAGATCCATGCCAGCGGTGGCGAGCCAGACCGCATCGTACGCGTCAGGAGCAGCGTGCCGATGGGCCGAGGGGGCGAAGCGTTAGAGGTGGCGGAAGCAATTCTTTGGCTGGTCAGCGACAAAGCCAGCTACACCAGCGGCGCTCTGCTCGATGTGAGTGGTGGACGTTAGCAGGTGACTAGACAGCCTCTTCAAATCCCAGTGAGCTCTCGTCTAAGCCCAACAGCGCGTCGAGCCGCTCGCAATCACTCTCCCGCCGGACCTGAGCGAACATCGTGACGGCTTGCGGATAACTGCGTGTCAGCAGAGATATCCACTGCTTCAAGCGTCCAGGTGCATAACGCGGAGACATCTTGCGTCGCGCCTGCCCCCAGAAATCAGCCAGTAGCGGCTGGAGATCTTCCCAACTCATCGGTTCAAACAGCTCACCAGCTTTTGCCGCCGCGATCTGCTGGGCTAGATCCGGCCGACAGACCAGGCCGCGACCTAGCATGATGTCCTCGACACCGCTGACTTCTCGGCAACGGCGCCAGTCATCCACCGACCAGATTTCACCATTAGCAAAAACTGGCACATTGACGGCGTCCTTGACCCTAGCCACCCACTCCCAGTGCGCGGGCGGCTTATACCCCTCGACCTTGGTCCGCGCATGCACCACCAGCTGCTCCGCGCCGCCGTCAACCAGCGCGCGAGCACAATCGAGCGCCCCTTCCTTACTGTCAAAACCTAGACGCATCTTGGCAGTGACGGGAATCGACCCTGGCACAGCCTTGCGTACCTCACGAAGTATGGAGTACAGGAGTTCTGGCTCATTGAGCAGGATGGCACCGCCGCGCGACTTGTTGACAGTCTTGGCCGGGCAGCCAAAGTTGAGGTCGATTGCCGGGGCGCCAAGGCTGCACGCATAAGCAGCATTATCAGCCAGACAAAGAGGATCGGAGCCCAGCAACTGCACTCGCAATGGTGTGCCCGCGCGAGTAGCGGCTCCACGCTGAAGCTCAGGAGCCAGTCTGTGAAAGCTGGACGCCGGTAGCAGACGATCAGAAACCCGAACGAACTCGGTCACGCACCAATCGACGCCACCTACACCGGTGAGCACGTCCCGCAGGATGTCATCAACGAGCCCTTCCATAGGTGCCAAGGCGATCTGCATCAGAAACGACCCAACCGAAAAAAGGCTGCATTGTACGGACGTAAGCACCGGTACGAAATCTGCGTATTACACCCAGCCGGCAGACTGAATGAGCAGGCGCATCATTCAAACTGCCGAACACTGGGCGGATTCAACCGGTCGTCGCAACACTGGGTTGTTGAATAGATTTTAGATATTCGTTCAGCGTTTCGGCGGGTGTTTTCCAGCCGAGTGTTTTTCGGGGTCTCGTGTTTAGCGCGTGGGCTACGGCCTGGATCTCTTGGGCACTCCAGCGAGACAGGTCGGTACCTTTCGGAAAATATTGGCGCAGAAGACCGTTTGTATTCTCGTTTGTGCCGCGCTGCCATGGACTATGGGGGTCAGCGAAGAAGACCTTCACTCCAGATTCAATGGTAAATCGAGCGTGATCCGATAGTTCCTTCCCACGATCCCAAGTCAAAGATCGCCACAGATTCGACGGGAAGATCAGTCACCGTTTTCTTCAATGCGTTAGCCATGGTGACAGCCCCGTAGCCGGCAAGCGGCGGGCCGTTCTTGGTTCGGGGAATTAGCCCGTAACCTTCCTCGCGAGGCAGATGAACGAGCATGGTGAATCGAGTTGAGCGCTCGACTAGCGTTCCAATCGCAGAGCGGTTCAGACCGATGATCAGGTCGCCCTCCCAATGCCCTGGTACAGCCCGGTCTTCCACCTCCGCAGGGCGACTGGAGATCATGACGTCCTCACTGACGTGTGCCCACGCTTTGGCCTGTGTCCTGGCTCTCGGCACGCGCAATGCCCTCCCTGTGCGCAGGCAGCTCACCAGTTCGCGCTTGAGAGCCCCCCGACCCTGAATGTAGAGGGCCTGATATATGGCTTCGTGAGAGATGCGCATGGATTCGTCGTCCGGAAAATCGATCTGTAGCCGGTGGCTAATCTGTTCGGGCGACCAGCCATTGACCCATTTACGGTCACTGCGATGTGGTTTATTTCGGCCTTTGAACGGAGCTTGTCGAGGTCCAGCAATCTCACGGCCATCAGCGTCGTGAACCTTACCCTCCAGGCGGTCTTGCACGTAGTGACGCAGTCGCGGGTTAGTCACCAGTTTCGCTGGCTTCGGCCTCTTGGCAACCAGTTCTGCCTTCCATTGCGCGACTGAAGCTCGATACTCAAGTCGACCGCAACGAGTTGCAGCATTACGTGTCAGCTCCCGTGAAACTGTCGATGGGCTTCGTCCAAGACGACGGGCAATCTCACGCACGCCAACACTTTGCGCCCAAAGCAGCCCAATCTCTTCTCGCTCTTCGAACGATAAGTACCTTCCTGATATGTGGTTCGACATGAATAATGGCATCCCGCCCCGATGACGAAACCAGCGTGTGCCTACCGCTGATGATATGCCAACGGCCTCCGCTGCCTTTTCGCTTGTGATCCCGGTTGCGATCTGCTCCCAAAACAGCCGCTCGATTTCATTGCGAAGTGACGGCGCACCTGGCGAGCGCATCGCTCCTCGTCCCGTCAAACTTTGCATCCACCCTGCGGGTCGTCCCATAGACACCTCGATCAAAGGTGTTGCGACGACCGGTTGAATCCGCCCTGTTATCGGACGAACGATGCCAACATCAGCTGTTACGGCGCGCGTGATCAGCATGTAACCGTTAGGTGGAAATTAATGATTTAAAGCGCTCTAGGACTTCATCGGTCACGCGATGGCTGTAACGCTCCACTGGGTGGACCACTGCCGCGATGGCGCTGGAGGCCATGTACACGTCATAGAGCAAGCAGCCTGCACAGACAGAGCACTCTCGTCCGTCGCAGGCAATCAAAGACCGAATCTGGCAGCGCTGGCCTTGTACTGCTCAGCCTGCTGCGTGTCTCGAGCCAGCCCATGGCCGCCAGCCATGTACAGCTGGGCCAACCGAGCCGCAGCTAACGGGTGCCCTGCCTCGACGGCAAGCTTCCACCAGTGCGCAGCCTTTGCACCGTCGGGGCCGTGAGTCGCATCTTCGCCCAGGCAGATGACACCCATCTGGTAGGCTGCCTTGGCATCGCCTTTCTCAGCCGCCAGGCGCAGCAAACGTATGCCTTCCCGCCTTGCACCGTAACCTTGACCACGGAACAGCAGGATATGGCCGTAAAAACTCTGCGCTTTGATATCACCAATCGCAGCCATGCGCGAAAACTGCCCCTCCATCCAACGCCACATTTTCGGTTGCCGAACAACCCGTCGAGAGCTCATCAGTCTGCGCGCAACCAGATAGCCGACTCGCGCTCGAATGTTGTTCAGCATCTAAGGAATCCCCGGATAATCAAATTCGAACACTCGCGCAACCTCGCCCGCATGCCAGGATGCGGCGGCAGAACCATCTGCCGGACCAGAAAATCGCCCGAGGCGCGTCGCACACTCGAAAAATCCTGTTCTTGGTAACCGACTGGCACCTTGACTGACGACCAATGCACTACGTAGCGGTCGATCAGCATGAGCATCCAGAGCCGCCAGATGCTCCAACGCGGCAGTCAACGTTTGCATGGCAGGCGCGGGTAGCTGGAGGCGTTCGATCAATGCTCGGTAAGTGACCAAATGGCGTTGTCGCCGGACTTCAGCTAACTCGTCCATCAACGCCTGCCAGTGTGGTCGACTGATGCGAATTGACGCTGCGGTGCCTGTTACGCCTCCTGCTGCCATCCTTCAATCTCCAATGCACGAGCAAGTGCGCGGCGTATAGCATCGCCGGGTTCGCGTTCGCCTTGCTCGATTAGATCCAGGTAAGCAGGGCTGATGCCGACAGAGCGCGCCAGGGCTTCCTGAGTCAACCCTTTGGCCTCTCGCAACACAGGCAACGTATTGAACTTCGGCAATGCGCCTGAAATACCTGCTCCCACCGGCACCGCGGCACTCATGGTACGCCTGCTGCCCAATAGTGCCTGATACTCGTCCCAAGGCAGCACGGCATACTCCGGCATACCGTCCCGCATGATGACCTGAACACTCATCCGCTACCTCGACCGTAGTCTCAAATTCAAAGACAAGATCTTATCAGCCCGCGCGACAAATCATTCATCATGAAAACGCCCCACTAAAGAGTGAGGGGGCGATGGCGAGTAAGCACCCCGAAAGGATTAATCCGAAGAGCTTCTAAAACTCTGGATGACGCCCTCTACCGACATCACCGTCGCCTGCTTCGTCGATGGAAGGCAGCTGATCGATATTTGCCCGCACATCTGCTGACTGGCTGTCTCGCCAGGTGCGAAACGCCTGCAACTCGCCAGACCATTTTCGGATTATCCAACCCAGTACCGCTAGGTCATCGACAAATCCGAGCCCCGGAATCCAGTCTGGGATGGCGTCCATTGGTGACAGGAAATACAACAAACCAGCGACTGCAGCGACCAGTGCAGGCTTACTGACCTGCCGATACTCACCTCGCCACCACGCCACACACAGCCCTTGCAACAGACTGAGATCTTCACGCAAACCTTTTACCAAGCCACCCCGAGCGGAGCGTTTTCTAGCGACCGCAAGTAGCACTATCGGTAACCTTCCACGAGCGAGAACGCCTCGCGCTACCGGGAGGTACTTGAAGAAATTCCAAGGTGCTTTCATCGAATGTCTCCCGCTAAAGCTGCTTTGCCACTGTCGGAAGAAATATCCACAGAACCTGTGGATAAGCCTGTGTACGGTTGCTTAATGACGGGCTGAAACGCCCGTGCGACGCGGGCTACGAACAGATCGGCGGCTTTTTGCCCAAAGCGAATAACGCTTTTTAAATCAGCAACTTACAAAAACAGCACAGTACGTTTGGTGTATTCGCAACGACTCTTAGGCTTTACCAGGAAGATTGTGAATAACCGTAACATGTCAATGCCTTTTTAAGGCCAATTGTGCTTGAAAACAGATTGTTAAAGCCGAATAAGCGTTCTAACAAAGACAACGCCAGCCAGGCCACGTTCCTGCACAACCGTCAGTCGTGACGCCGAACAACCGACACCATGGGCGAGCGAGCGTAAGCGTACGCCGACCTCACCTTGCGTGATTCAGGCGGGTACCCATTGATGCGGCAGCAATTGGCCGATCTCGCTCGCCCGCTGCGTCGGCAGCCGTGTAAGCACATCCTTCAGGTAGGCGTACGGATCATGCCCATTCATCCGCGCCGACTGGATCAAGCTCATGATCGCCGCCGCCCGTTTGCCACTGCGTAGCGACCCGGCAAACAGCCAGTTCGAGCGCCCAAGGGCCCATGGCCGGATCTGGTTCTCGACCTGGTTATTGTCGATGGGCACAGCGCCATCCTCGACATAGCGAGTCAGGGCCAGCCAGCGTTTGAGGCTGTAATCCAAGGCTTTCGCCGTTGCTGATCCGTTGGGTACCAGATCACGCTGGGCCAGCATCCAGTCATGCAGCGCGCCGAGGATCGGTGAAGCCTTTTCCTGCCGTATTCGCCAGCGTTCTTCAGCGTCCATGTCCCGTGCTTGCCGTTCGATTTCGTACAAGCCGCCAATCGCGTGTAGTGCTTGTTCGGCCAACTGGCTTTTGTTCGCAGCGTGAAGATCGAAGAACTTGCGGCGGGCGTGGGCCATGCAGCTAATTTCGGTGATGCCCTGCTCGAAGCTGGCCTTGTAGCCGGCGAAGTCGTCGCAGACCAGCTTGCCATTCCATTGGCCAAGGAAGGTGCGTGCATGCTCGCCGGCACGGCTGGGGCTGAAGTCGTACACCACGGCCTTCAGATCGGCGAAGGGCGTGGTGCTGTAGGCCCAGACGTAAGCCCGATGGGTTTTCTTTTCGCCCGGCGCGAGCATTTGCACTGGGGTTTCGTCAGCGTGGATCACCCGTTGGGCCAACACGGCTTCGCGCAGGGCGTCTACCAGCGGCTGGAGCTGCACGCCGGTTTGCCCGACCCACTGCGCCAGTGTCGAGCGAGCGATGGCCAGGCCGGCACGGCCAAAGATTTTCTCCTGCCGGTACAGCGGCAGGTGGTCGGCGAATTTGGCCACCATCACGTGAGCCAGGAGGCCGGCGGTGGGGATGCCCTTGTCGATCACCTGGGCCGACACTGGTGCCTGGATCAGTGTTTCGCACTGGCGACAGGCCCATTGGCCACGCACGTGCTGTTCGACGGTGAACACGCCCGGCGTGTAATCCAGCTTTTCGCTGACGTCTTCACCGATGCGTTGCAGCTGGCAACCGCAGGCGCACTGGGTGTTCTCCGGCTCGTGACGGATCACGGTGCGCGGAAATTGCGGTGGCAGCGCTGTGCGCTTGGGCTGTTGGCGTGGTTCGGATGGGGTAACCGAGGGATTGACGGCTTTCAACTCCGCCTCGATGGCGGCGATGTCGATGTCGAGCAGGTCATCAAGCAGACTGCCCTGGTCAGGGCTTAGTTGCTCGCTGCGCTTGGCGAACTTGTGCCGTTTGAGCAACGCGATTTCGTGGGCGAGCTGTTCGTTGACCGTTTCGATGCGCTGGATCTTCTTGCCCATCGTGTCGACTTGCGACAGCAACTGCGCGGCCAGTGCGCGCAGTTGGTCATATGTCAGTTGTTCGAAATTGGGCGAGGCAGTCATGCCGCTGATTGTGCCAGAGCAGGCGGTCGGCGGAGATAAACCGATGGGCTAATGGCAGGTGCTACAGCACTGTGATCGCGCCGGCTGCACCGACCCGCTGCCAGGGCAACCCCAGTACCAAGGCCTGAAGTTGCTCGGTGTCGAGTTCGACTTCCGAGCCGTGCCTGATACCTGGCCAGTGAAACTTGCCCTGGTTCAATCGCCGCGCGGCCAGCCAGATACCCACACCATCATGCACCAGGACTTTCATGCGGTTGGCGCGGCGATTGGCGAAGAGATAGGCGCAGTGCGGCTTCGCCGCACCGAATACCGCGATCACGCGGGCCAACGCGGTTTCAGTGCCAGCACGCATGTCCATCGGCTCGGTGGCGAGCCAGATAGTATCGATGCGGATCACTGGGCAAGCCCACGGACAAAGCGGGCACATCCTTCAGGATCCGAGGCTGGCCATTTCACCGTGACCGATTGCTCGCCAAGCGGTAGCTCGATAATCACCGATGCTTCAGCCGGCCGTTTCGGCGTAGTCCTCACTGCAACGAAAGCCGGTAACGCCGCGGGTAGCTGATCTCGGTAAAGCGGTAGCCACTTGCGAATGACGTTGGCGTTGATGCCGTGGCTGATGGCAACGCTGGAGACGGTCGCACCGGGTTGCAGGCACTCCTGAACAACCTGGGCGTTGAACGGTTTGGGGTAAGAGCTTCGTTGGCGCATGTAAATCCCGGCGATAAGGGCTATCGCGTCCGCTTAAAAATACGCGGACACCATCGCCCTTAATCCTGGATTCCGGTAGGTGACTTGGCTGGACGCTTACGAGCGAGCGGCCAGCAACCTAGAGTCACGGACACAAAAAAGCCGGTCGAATGACCGGCTTCGTTGAAGCATGTTTTGGTTGTCAGTTCGCGCTCAACTTGGCTCTATTTTTTTCCAAAGTGGCCGCGCCGATTCCTTTAACTTCGAGGAGTTCGTCGACGGAAGTAAATGGACCATGTGCTTCGCGATAAGCGACGATCGCCTTGGCCTTTGTTGCGCCAATACCCTTGAGCTCGCGGGTTAGGGTTTCGGCGTCGGCTGAATTGATGTTGATCGGCGCTACTTGCTGGGCCGCTGCAACCATTACGGGGTCAGCAGATTTCGTCGGGCCAGCAACACTACCGAGAGAGACGCTAGCGAGCAGAGCGAATAATGAAGCGGATAAGAAAGACTTAAGCATTGTTCATGTCCTTATGAGTGTCGGATTAGCGACGCGGTACTCCATGCGCCGCAATGACACTCTAAGTCGCACCAAGATCAAGTCAAGTCGCGGTGCCTGTTCTGTGAACCGTGCCCGCCAGGCGGCTCAACGCATCACGTTGAACAGACTCAATCCTGCGATCTTCACATAACTCTGCTGGGCGGCCTCAAGCACCACTGTTTGCATCGATAGCCGAGACAGCGCCTCAGCGTAGTCGAGCTCCCGCAGCTCGGCCTGCACGCCCTTGTTGACTAGCGCAACATCTTCGTTATCGGTTTGTGTAGTTTCGATTACGTTAAGTCGAGCCCCGATATTTCCGCGCGCCTGGTCCACACTGACCATTCCGTGGTCAAGATTGGTTAAAGCCACCGCTACGGCGTCGCGTACGCCGGTATTGCCAGTGGAAGGGTTTTCCAGAGATGAGCGGAGGTTGGCGATGGTGTCGAGGATGCCTTGTTTCTCTTCGGCAGGGCTTTTCGCCAGAACCGAAATGGAGGAGCCTGCCGCTGGCTGCCCACCGACGAATAGCGTTACGCCACCGAACACCAGTTTGTCCTCCTTCTCACTGTCCGCATCAAGACTGCTAGTCCCCAGCGAAACCTCCGCACTGCCATCTTTTGGCAGGCCAAAAACCTCATATTTGCTTGGGTCAGTGGAGTGAAAGTCAATTCTAATACCGCTGTATTTCGCGAACGCGACCTCATCATTCACTAAGGGTGCTGAAACTGGAAATCCGAGCGCGGACGGATCATCTATGGTGAGCCTTCCGGCGTTAACAACACTCTGAAAAACGCTTTTGCCATTGTCACTTATTGGGATATTCAGCGAACTGGCGATTTGCAGCTGACGCTGCCCCTCGTCACCCCTATAAACGTACTTGCCACCTTCGAGGGCGAACGGCTGCGTTTTACCCTGAAACCCGGAAAACAAATACTCTCCCCGCGCATTTCGTGTGTTCATCAGAGATAGCAACTCATCCTCTCGCTCACTTAACTCCGCCGCGATGGATTTGCGGTCCTGCGGATCTAAGGCGCCGTTGCCTGCCTGCACCGCCAGCTCGCGGACACGCTGAAGCACCGTGTTGACGGAATTCAGCGTCACCTCTTCTTGGGTAAGGCTGTTCTTGGCCGCCGTCAGATTGGAGTTGTACTGGCTCAGCACATTCTGTTGCTGCTCAAGCTGCAACAAACGCACCGACGCAACCGGATCGTCCGCCGGCGTCAGGATGCGATTGCCCGTGCTGATCTGCTCCTGCGTGCGAGTTGCATTGGAGTAGTTGCGCTGAATACCGGCTACGCCGTTATTGAATGCTTGCAGTGTCGAGATGCGCATGGGCGGGCCTGTTACCTGAAGGTATTGATCAATGTATCGAACAAGGAGCGGGCTACTTGAATGATCTGAGCCGATGCGTTGTAGTACTGCTCGAACTTGATCAGGTTTGCGGCTTCCTCATCGAGATTCACGGCTGACAGTGAGTCGCGATTATCCGTGGCCTGCTTGAGAATCGCGCCGGTCGCTTCACTGTCCATCCGGGCCTGAGCGGTCAGGGTGCCGACGCGCTCGAGCAGTTCGCCGTAGCCATCGGTAAAGCTGGCGCCCGAAAGAGTTTTTCCGTCAGCTCCAACTGATACGCCGACGGTCTGTTTGCTCTGGAGATCGACCAGCTTCAACGCGTTGCGGTTATCAGAAACACCATTCTGGTTGAAGTTGAACGTAAAGCTGTCATTCACTGCAGGCCGGCCGCTGACCGTGAACTCGAAGCTATATTGCTCCACTTTAGGTGCGGTTCCGGTAGTCAACGTCAGGTTAAGCGTATTGGTCTGCCCCGCCGTTATTGTCGCTGGCGACAAGGTCAACCCTGCTGGTGCGCTGGCTGGCAATGTCAGCCCGGTCCCGTAATATCTGAGTGTCAACCCTTCGAAGGCCGCCGATAGAGCAGCCGGATCGATCGGTGCGGGTGCCGACAGCAAGTCCGGCTGACCGATGACGGCGGTGCCCCCGTTCTGTGGCGCGCTCTGGACACGCACTGGGGCGGCAAAGGACAGCTGGTCTGCCTGGTCCAAGGTCACGCCGATGTCTGAAGCACCGCGACGCGTGGGCTGCAGCAGAAAACGATCCCCATCTGCCACGTCCCCGCCCACACTCACTTGAAAACCCTGATCCCGGCCAGTCGAGTCGGTAAATCGCAGAAGCGGATTATCGTCGGCATCTAGTACCGGGTTGCCGCCTTCATCGAGCACCGGCGAGACGGTAATGGGTTCACCGTCGCTTAAGCGGCGCGCTGTGTAACCGGTACCTGCACGCTCTAGGCGATAATCGCTGATGGTGAGCAGGGTAGTTTCGGTAATTCTTAGAGACGCATCAGCCGCAACAGAGGGGCTTACCACTTTGAGCGAAGGATTATCGCTGAACGGCGTTGCACGCAGCGCCATCAGTGCGCTGCTGTTGAAATCGCCGAACAGTGCTTTGCCGACCTGCCCATTCAGATCCAACCCCTGCCCCAACTGGGTATTGACCTGGTCACTTACCGCCAGCGCCAGCCGCCCCAACGAATTCATCGTCGAATCCAGGACTTCCTCACGATAGCGGATCAAGCCACCCAACTCACCGCCAGTGATCTGCGATGTGATGCCCTGCTCCGAGCCGCCGCTAACAAATCGAATCTCATGACGATTGGGATCGCTCAGCCCCGGAACAACCTTGAGCTGACTCACTGTCTTACCGACTACCAAGGGCTGACCGCTGCCAACCGAAATATTGAAGCTATTGTCATCCTGCGGCGTCACGCTGATGCCGATATACGTCGACAATTGCCGCACGGCCTCGTCGCGGGCATCGAGCAAATCATTGGGCTGTTTGCCATTGGCCGAAGCGGTCGCGATGGCATCGTTCAAGCTGCCAATACTGCCAGCGAGCCGATTGACTTGGTCGGTCACCGCCGCCATCTGCTTATTGGTGAAGTTGTTCTGCTCGGTCAGGCGGTCCGATACCGTATTGAAGCGCCGTGCCAAACCTTCGGCTTCAGCCAGCACCAGCTGGCGCGCCGGGATATTGGCGGGGTCTTCCGCTGCGGTTTGCAGTGCCGAGAAAAACTTCTGCAGCGACGGTGTAATACCGGTCGTGCTGCCGGCCAGCAAGGAATCGAGCTGGTCGATCTGGCTCTTATAAGCTTCAACATCGCTGCTCAGCGATGTGCTGCTGCGCAGCTGACTGGTCAGGAACTCACTGTAGCTACGACGGATTTCCACCAGCGTCGTGCCCGAGCCCACATAGCCCGCGCCGCTGAATTGCGGTGTGCGCGTCGCCTGCGAGGCATCCTGGCGGCTGAAGCCCGGCGTGTTGACGTTGCTGATGTTGTGACCCGTAACGGACAACTGGCTCTTGCTGGCACTCAAGCCGGACAGGCCAATATTCAGTAGATCAGCCATGTTTAACCTCTAGTCCGAACGGCGGGCGACGTGCTGGCGTCGGCAATTGTCTGATAGGTCTGCACTTTGCGAGCGATCTGGTTGATCTTGCGTGCGTACTGCGGGTCAGTTGCATAACCTGCCCGCTGCAGTTCGTTGACGAAACGCTCGGAGTTGCCAGACGCACTGGCCACCTGAAGGGCTGGCTTGTAACGATCGTTGTTTTCCAACAGCCGGACGTAATCGTTAAAGCTGTGTTCGAACGAGTCATATGCCCGAAACCCGGCAACCTCTTTGGTTGCCTTGCCATTGACGTACTCGGTCGTGGTGACCTTCGCGGACGCACCGTCCCACCCCGTGGCTTTGATGCCGAACAGGTTGTGGCTGTTAGTGCCGTCCTTCTGCTTGATGATCGATTTGCCCCAACCGGTTTCAAGCGCGGCTTGTGCCACGAGGAAACGCGGCTCGACACCTAGGCGCTTCGCCGCTTTTTCAGCCATCGGCAGCATCGTGGCGATGAATTCTGCGGGCGAGCTGAAACGCGTCTTGCTCGGCGCGCTTGGAGCAGTCGCCTCGACGCCGTTGATGGTCAACGGCGCGTCCTGAGGCGCTGCGAAAGCGGTAGCAGCCTTCCAGTCAACATCGACCAGAGGCTGAGCCGTGCCCGCCTGGCTAGCTTGAGCCGCTTGGGTATTTGCAGCTGTAACCTCCGCATGAGCGCGCTCGGCCAATCGTCCCGGCAATGCCAGACGACGCTGATTGAGCAGCTGAGAATCGTTGCGCGCCGGGTCAACTGGAGCAATCTTCGAGTTGGGATTGCTCGACCACTTGGCCCCTTCGGTCTGTGCCACCTGGGCGAAAGGATTCGGCTTTTCGCTGGGCTCCTGCTGCTTGCTAAGCTGACGAATCAGCACGTCAGCAAGGCCGATGCCGCCGCCTTCCTTGGATAACGTGACTGAAAGCTGCTGGTCGTGCATGTCCTGATACTGCTTGCTGGCCTGGCTGTTGAACGGGTTGTCCTTCGACATGACTTCGGTGGCCGAACGCATCGACTTGAGCATCTCGTTCATGAACAGAGACTCGAACTCCTGCGCCACCTTGCGCACGTTCTCGGCACCGTCACGATCCTTGCCGACCTTGAGTTGGTTCAGACGATTGAGGTCAGAGTAGCTACCGCTGTCAGGTGTGCGTCGACCCAGTCCCAGACGATTTTCCATTATCCCTGTCCTCAAATGACAATCAGGTCTGCTTGCAGGGCACCGGCCTGCTTCAACGCCTCGAGAATCGCCATGAGATCGCTCGGCGCCGCGCCGACCTGATTCACCGCGCGAACGATTTCGTCCAGAGTCGTGCCAGGGCCAAACTTGAACATCGGCTTGGCTTCCTGCTCTGCCTTAACCTTGGAATTGGGAACAACCACGGTCTGCCCATCAGAAAGCGGATTTGGCTGACTCACCTGCGGATCTTCGGAAATGGTCACGGTCAGGCTGCCGTGCGTCACTGCAGCTGGCTGAACGCGTACGTTCTGGCCGATGACGATGGTCCCGGTTCGCGAGTTGATAATGACCTTGGCCACCGCCTGCCCCACGTCCACTTCCAGATTTTCCAGGATCGATAGGTAATCCACACGCTGGCTAGGATCCAGCGGGGCGGTAATGCTGATCGAGCCGCCATCGAGCGCCTGAGCCACGCCCGGGCCTAGCAGCTCATTTATGTGATCCACGATGTTCTTGGCGGTGGTGAAGTCCGGACGATTGAGGTTCATGGTCAGGGTTGTGCCCTGGTTGAAAGCGCTGGGCACCGGTCGCTCAACTGTCGCCCCTCCGGGGATTCGGCCTGCAGAGGGAATGTTGACGGTGATGCGCGAGCCATCTGCGCCGCCGGCATCGAAACCGCCCACGACGAGATTGCCTTGAGCAATCGCATAGACGTTGCCGTCGATCCCTTTAAGCGGCGCCATCAACAGGCTCCCGCCGCGCAGACTTTTGGCGTTGCCGATCGACGATACGGTGATGTCGATCGTCTGACCCGGCTTGGCGAATGGCGGAAGCTCGGCGTGTATCGAGACAGCAGCCACGTTCTTCAGCTGGACGTTGCCGCCCGCAGGCACCTTGATACCAAACTGCGCCATCATGTTATTGAAGGTCTGCACTGTAAAAGGCGTCTGGGTCGTCTGGTCGCCGCTACCGTTCAAGCCAACCACAAGACCGTAACCGATCAGCTGGTTGCTACGTACACCCTGAATGGTGGCGATGTCCTTTAACCGCTCGGCATGGGCCGGAAGCACCACTACACAGAGCAAGGCAACCAAAATCGAGCTGAACAGTTTCATTGCCAGTACCTGCTTAGAACGGCCACAACGGGCTGATGAAGAAACGATCCAACCAACCTGGCTGGCTGGCATCGGCGAAGGCGCCGGTACCGGAGTAAGTGATACGGGCATCAGCAATACGGGTCGACGGGACGGTGTTGTCGGTGGCGATATCGTCCGAACGTACCAGCCCGGCAATTCGCACTAACTCATCACCAGTATTGAGAGTCATCCATTTTTCCCCGCGGATCGCGAGAATGCCGTTCGGCAGCACATCCGACACGGTCACGGTGATCGAGCCGGAGAGGCTGTTGCTCTGCCCCGCCTGACCGGAACCAGAGGTATCCCGTGACGCTTCGTATTCAGCGCCCAACGTCATCTTGTTGTCAGTCAGCGGATTAACCATCGATACGGCACCGCCGAACAGCGAACCCAGGCCGATGTTGGCACTGCTGTCCTTGGCGATTTTCGAATTGGAATTCTTGCTCGCCTGGGTTTTTTCGTTGAGTGTGACGGTGATGATGTCGCCGACCCGATAGGCCTTACGATCGTCGTAAAAATTGGTCTCGAAGCCCGCCTGATAGATCGCGCCATTGTTCTGCGCGGCCGGCAGTGGCGTGCGCGGCAGAACTGGCGAGTAATAGGGATCGTTGGGCTTCGGAGCCGGCGCCATGCAACCGGACATAATCACGGCGGACACCAGTGGAAGGACAATCAACAAGCGGCGCATATTCACCTCAATCCAGCGGCTGACGGCTGTTACAGCTGCTGGGTGACAAAGGACAGCATCTGGTCGGCCGTGGAGATGACTTTCGAGTTCATCTCATAGGCGCGCTGCGTGGTGATCATGTTCACCAACTCCTCGACCACGCTGACGTTAGAGTTTTCCAGGGTGTTCTGCAGTACGGTGCCCAGGCCGTTGAGACCGGGTGTGCTGACTTGTGGCGCACCGCTCGCGGCAGTTTCCAGGAACAGGTTGCTGCCCATCGCCTGCAGACCGGCCGGGTTGACGAAGTCAGCGGTCTGAATGTTGCCAATGATCTGTGGTGCCGGGTTGCCCAGCGTTGTGACGGACACAGTGCCGTCCTCGCCCACGGTGAAGGTCTGAGTTTCCGGCGGCACGACAATCGCTGGCTCCAGCGAGTAACCGTTGGAGGTCACGATTTGGCCTTCGGCGTTCAGATGGAAACTGCCGTCACGCGAGTAGGACACGGTGCCGTCCGGCAGCAGCACCTGAAAGAAGCCACGGCCATTGATGGCCATATCAAGCGGCTGTTCGGTGGTCTGCAGGCTGCCGGCGGTGAACTGTTTTTGCGTGCCTACGATTCGCACACCGGTACCCAGCTGCAAACCCGAAGGCAGTTCGCTGTCCTGGCTGGACTGTCCACCGGGCTGACGACGGATCTGATAAAGCAGATCCTGAAATTCGGCCCGATCCTTCTTGAAGCCCGTTGTCGAGACGTTTGCCAGGTTGTTGGAAATGGTGGTCAGGTTCATGTCCTGCGCGGACAAACCGGTCTTGCTGACCCACAGTGCTGGAAGCATGTTCTTCTCCTCGTGCGCCGGAATTCGGGCGCCGCCTAGTTTGTTTAGCTGATCTGCAAGACTCGGGCCGCAGCGGCACCGTCTTCTTCGGCAGTACGCATCATCTTCACGTGCAGCTCGAATTGCCGGGACAGCGCGAGCATCGAAGTCATCTCGGCAACGGCGTTGACGTTGCTCGCTTCAAGGAAGCCTGAGGTCACGCGAACCGCGGCGTCAGCCTCGACTGGCTGGCCATCCTTCATGCGAATAAGACCGTCGGTGCCCTTCTCCAACTGCTTGGGATCAGGATTGACCAGTTTCAAACGATCGACCGTAACCACCACATTTGGATCTTCACCGAGCGCGCGGATACTGATCGAGCCGTCAGCTCCGATCTCCACTTTCTCTTCTGGCGGCACGGCGATCGGCCCGGCATTGCCGAGCACCGGCAAACCGTCGCCGGTTCTGAGCATGCCAAGCGTGTCGATATTCAGGCTACCAGTTCGGGCGTAGGCCTCGCTGCCATCCGGCGCTTGCACGGCTATCCAGCCATCTCCCTCAACCGCTACGTCCAGGTCTCGACCGGTCTCTTGCAACGTGCCGGAACTGAAGTCCGTGCCTGGACGCTCGGTCATGGCGTAGACACGTGCCGGAAAGCTGTCTCCGAAGACTTGCATCGAGCGCGCTTGCTCAAAGTCCCGCCGGAAGCCCGTGGTCGAGATGTTCGCCAGGTTGTTGGCATGCGCCTGTTGGGCTTTAGCGTTCTGGCTTGCACCCGTCATGGCCACATAGAGCATCTTGTCCATTGAACCTCCCCACGCTAATTGACGCTGACTGAACTCTTATCAGCGTTTAAAGCAAGGGATATGCCAAGCAACGCACGCACATATAAAACGCTGAAATATAAGGAAATTACCAATAAAAAAAAGGCCCCGAGGGGCCTTCTGAAAACGAAGCGGCAGTTTCCCGCCGCTCCGCGCAGTGCTAGGTAACGATTACCGAAGATTGATGATCGTCTGGGTAATCGCGCTCTCTGTTTCGATGGTCTTGGCGTTCGCCTGGTAGTTGCGCTGCGCCACGATCAGGTTGACGAGCTGATCTGAAAGTTCAACGTTGGAATCCTCCAAGGCGCCGGCTTGCAGGGAACCGAGGGTGCCACTACCAGGCGGGTTGCGCACAGGCTCGCCCGACTCGAAGGACTGCACCCATTGAGTCTTGCCGACCGGTGTCAAGCCTTGAACGTTGGCAAAGTTGGCGAGAATGATCTGGCCCTGCACCTTGGACTGACCATTCGTGTAGCGAGCAAAGATGGCGCCGGTTTCACTGATCTCGAGGCCGGCTAGCTCGCCGGTCGTGTAACCATCCTGAGCGACACTGTTCACTGCGAATGAACTGGCGTACTGGGTAGACCCTCGCATGTCCAATTTGACATCTAAGCTGCCTCCGGTAGCCGCATTGTTCAGACTCCAGTTGCCTGCACTATCCTGCTTTGCAGGCTTCCAACCATCTAGCGACACCAGCCCAGTGGTTGCATCGTAAGAAAGCCCCGGACCTGCGCTCATAGTGCTTAAGCTACCGTCTGGCTTGAACAGAAGCTTCATTTCGGCGGCATCAGTCCCGCTACTTAAATCGGTCGGAGTTTGCGGATTCCTCCCATCAACGAGGACATGCATCGACCAGCGGTTCGCACTATCTGGATCGGTTGGAACAACCGGATCTTTGACGAAATACTGGGTCATAACATGCGCGTTACCCTGCTCGTCATAGATATTGGTAGATGTGGAAGAGTTGTAAGTGCGCGGGTCATCCCGATCAAACGTATCGGTCGGAGCGATATCCGTTGAGTTCAGGTTGAAGCCCTGAACAACCTTGGTAGTGGCCTTAGGCTCCTGGCTAGCAGTCTGAATCTTCAGATCGCTCACTTGCCCGGTTTGGATGTTGCCGTTGTCGTCAACCGAATAGCCTTGAAGGTTATAACCGAAATTGTCGACCAGATTGCCTTCCTTGTCCGTGCCGAAATAGCCGGCGCGGGTGTAACTCAGCGCTCCGTTATTGCTCACCTGGAAGAAACCGTTGCCGTTGATAGCGAGGTCCAGCGCGTTCTGGGTGTAGTTAATGTTGCCCTGATTGAACTGCTGCGACACGTTTGCAAGAAGCACCCCGCTCCCCTGAGGATTCTTGCCAGTGCCCAGCACTGAAGACGCGTAAACATCCGCAAACTCAGCACGGGACTGCTTGAAGCCAGCCGTGCCAGCGTTAGCAATGTTGTTACCCGTGACATTGAGGTCTTTGCTGGCGGCACGCATGCCGCTGAGGCCGATATTGAACGACATGAATTGCTCCTGTTACCGGGTGCGCCGGTAGTTACTGACCGATAACCTGGACTTGAGATAGCCCGATACTGCCGACACCGGCCAGATTGAGCTGAAGCTCACCGCCGTTTTGTCCAAGCGTGACGCTGTCAACGTTGGCAGGAAGCAGGGTATACAAGCCCTTCGTCTCGCCTTGATAAGTGGCTTGCGCCTCGAACCGATAAGTACCCGGCGGCAAGGTTTTGCCGCTCGAGTCCTTGCCATCCCACATGAATGAAACGTTGCCAGCCTCCTGCTGCCCCATGTTGACCCGATTGACCACCGTGCCCGCGCTGTCGTAAACGTTGACCGCCACGTTGCTGCTGGTTGTGGGGAGAACGATGCTGGCCTTGAAGGTTTCGCTGGTATCTACGACTGCTTTGTCGGTCGGCACGATGACTTTGCGGCCGACCAGCGAAGAGGCTTGCAGCGCTTGGGATGACTGATAGCCGGACAGCATGGTTTCCATGCTTGAGTTCAGTTTCTCCACCCCTTCAACGGTGCTGAACTGCGCGAGCTGGGCAATGAACTCGCCGTTTTCCTGTGGCTCCAGCGGGTTCTGGTTGTTCAGCTGGGTCACCAGCAGCTCCAGAAACTCATTTTTGCCAAGGTCGTTGCTTTTAACTTCGCGATCTTTGATCTGGTATTGGTCCAGTACCGAGCCGGTACCGCCGACGCCGCCTGTCGTGCTCATGGCAATCTCTCGTTAGGGTTACTGGCCCAGGGTCAGAACTTTCTGCAGCATGGTTTTGGCTGTATTCATCAGTTCTGCATTGGTCTGGAACGAACGACTGGCAGAAATCATGTCGGCCATTTCTTCCACCACATTGACGTTTGGGTAGTACACGTAGCCCTCGGCGTTCGCAGCCGGGTGGTTGGGCTCATAGCGGGCTTGCAGTTCGCTCTGATCTTCCACGACACCGAGCACCTGAACGCCAGCGCCCGCCTGATCCTGTTCGGCGAACAACGACTCGTTCGGTGACCCGTTCGCCTGTTGCAGCATGGTGGCAAACACCGGGTGACGTGCACGGTAGGTCTGGTCAACGCTAGACGAGACTGTTTCGGCGTTGGCGATGTTGCTGGAAATGGTGTTCAGGCGAGTGCTTTGGGCACTCATGCCGCTGCCGGCGATGTTAAAGACGCTGCTGAGGGACATGATTTTCGCTCCTTTTATTCGCCGCGCAGGGCGCTCATCAGCCCCCGGAACTTACTGTTGAGCAAGGTAAAGCTTGCCTGGAAGTCGATGGCATTCTCGGCGTAAGCCGCCTGTTCAACCTGAGCATCTACGGTGTTCTGATCGAGCGACGCATGCGCAGGGGTGCGGAAGCGCAAGCCAGGATCGGCAATTTCCATCCCTTCGGCAGCGATATGTTTGCTGCTGGTCACGGCCACGCCGAATCCGCCCTGATTCTTGCTGTTCTGCGCAGCAAGAACCGAGCTGAAATCCAGATCACGCGCCTTGTAATTGGGGGTGTCAGCGTTGGCAATGTTGTTGGCCAGCACTTCGGCGCGCTGAGCGCGAAAGCCGAGCGCCTTCTCGTGGATGCCAAGTGCCTTGTCGAAACTGATGCTCATGATCTGGCCCTCTGCCGGATACAAGTCTGCTTAGCAAACCACCAGCAAAGCCCATGCCATTTTGTCAAATATCTGATCTATAAGGATTTTTTTTAGAAACGCTTGGGTTGCGCGTCAAAAGCGGCAAAGCGTGACCATGCTTTTGCCGCTTAGTAAGCCCGAAGCGACAGATTCCTGCCGCTAGTCCGCCAAAAGGTCAAGGCTACTTGGCCTTATAGATGATGCCCGGGCTGCACTGGACCATCTGATACAGCTCGGGAAGGCCGTTCAGCGCTTCGGATGCTCCCAGAAACAGGTATCCGCCAGGCTTCAGCGTTGCGTGAATCCGCTTGAGGATGTCTTTCTTAACATCGGCGGAGAAATAAATAAGGACGTTGCGGCAGAACACCACGTCGAACTTGCCGAGCACCGCATAGCTGTCGAGCAGGTTTTGCACACGAAATTCGACGCGGCTGCGGACTGCCGGCTTGACTACCCAACGGCCCGGGCTTTTCACATCGAAATAACGCTGCAGACGCTCGCTGGACAACCCGCGAGCAATGGCGAGACTGTCATATTCGGCCGCTTTGGAAGCCGCAAGCATGGCCCCTGACAGTTCAGTGGCTACTATCTGTACGGCCGTTTTCGGCTGGCTAGGGCTGCTGCGTTCGTATTCGTCGATGGTCATCGACAGCGAATAAGGCTCCTGCCCCGATGAACAGGCTGCTGACCAGATACGCAGGCGCTGACCCGGTGAGCCTTTCAAAAGCTCGGGTAAAACCCGGCTCCGCAGCACCTCGAACGGATAGGCATCCCGAAACCAGAGCGTTTCGTTGGTCGTCATCGCATCCACGACCTGCTCGCGCAGGCCGCTTCGCGGCTGAGCCTGAATCTTCCTGACCAAGTCACCGAGACTCTTGAGGCCCTGCTGCTCCATCAGCTTGTTTAACCGGCTCGACACCAGGTACTGCTTGTTGCTACCCAGCAGGATGCCGCAGGTCTTCTCGAGAAAGACGCGAAACTGATCGAAATCGGGATCAACAGACACTAATACTGCCCACCAGTCGAATTGAGAGGACGAGGCCTCATTTCTTATCCGTTGTCCGGATCCGCTCTATGACCCGATTGGCCAGATCATCCGCCTGAAACTTGGCAAGAAAATCGTCCGCACCGACCCGCTTGACCATGCTCTGGTTGAAGACCCCGGAAAGCGAAGTATGCAGGAGAATGTGCATGTCGCGCATCGCGGGATCCTGACGCACTTCGGTCGTCAGTGTATAGCCATCCATTTCTGGCATTTCGATATCGGAAATCATCATCACGAACTCGTCAGACGGCTTCTTGCCTTCCGCCACCAGCTTTCGCAAATAGGTCAGCGCCTGCCTTCCGTCGTTGTGCGCAACGACTTCGATCCCCAGATTCTGTAGACAACGCATGATCTGCTTTCGCGCGACAGACGAGTCGTCGACAATCAGCACTCGACTGGTTGACGCTTTGTTACTGGTTGCCTCGTCGGAAATGCTGACCGAGAGCACTTCCGAAACAGGCGCCACTTCAGCGAGTATTTTTTCAACGTCGATGATTTCCACCATCTGTTGATCAACATGGGTTACCGCCGTCAAATAATGGTCGTGCCCAACACCTTTAGGCGGAGGGAGAATATCTTCCCAATTCATGTTGACTATCCGCTCCACCGAGCGAACCAGGAAACCGAGCACCTTGGTGTTGTACTCAACGATGATGGCAAAGCTGTTCGGCAAGTCCTGTAATACCGGTTTGCCGGTGGCAGCAGATAGATCAAGGATCGAAAGCGTACTTCCCCGGATGTTCGCCACCCCTCTTACAACAGGGCTCGACCGGGGCATGACTGTAAGCCGAGGGCACTGCAGCACCTCTTTGACCTTGAACACGTTGATGCCATAGAGCTGCTTGTCGTCCAGTCTGAACAACAACAGCTCCAAACGGTTCTGCCCCACCAGCTGGGTACGCTGGTTAACCGAATCCAATACACCGGCCATGCCAGTTCCTCTTGCGTGTGAGATGGGTAGGCAGAGAGCTGCAGCTAAGACAACCTGGCGCGCAATGCCCTGCTTTGACAATTGAGTTACTTATATGCCGTCTTGCCTGCCCAGGCCATTCCTGAATGACCGGCAAACGGCACGCCCCTTGCTTCGAGCAAGCCATGAACAGACAGATGACTTTTTTCCGGCATCCGTGCAAGGCGCTCCGCAAGCTGGCCCTGCTAGCAACTTTGTGCCTGCTGAACCAATTGGCCGTTTCAGGGAGCTTCACGCGCCCTGAACAGCTTATCGACGCGACCCGGGCATTTCTTGAGCACGAAGTCACTGACTATTTACAGCGTAGCCAAATCGAGGCACGCCATGAGATTGAACTGAACAGGCTTGACCCACGCCTTCGCCTGGCGGCTTGCGATCAAGCATTGACGACCAAACTCGAAAGCCCGGCACAACCCGTTGGTCGCACCACCGTGCGGGTTAGCTGCGAAGGCACGTCACCCTGGTCCGTTTTCGTTCCTGCGCAGGTGCACTTGTTTCGCGAAGTGATCGTAGCCAGACGGCCCTTAGCGCGTGAAAGCGTCGTCGAGCTCGCTGATGTCACCCTTGCCGAGCGCGACGTAGGCTTACTGACCCAGGGCTATTTGACATCCTTCGATCAAGTGCTGGGCAATAAAATCACCCGCAGCGCCCTACCCGATCAGGTATTACCGCCAACTTATTTATCCGCGGCTGAAATAATCCGAAAGGGTGACCAAGTGGTAATCAGCGCGAAAAACTCTACGATAAATGTAAGAATGCCGGGCGAGGCCCTTTCCGACGGCGCACTTGGCAGTCAGATTCGAGTCAAAAACCAGAGATCCGGGCGCACTATCAAAGCCCGCGTCGCCGGCCCCGGGCAGGTGGAAGTGGCGATGTGAGGACGGGTGCTGCGGCCTCAGGACTCGGCAAGAAAAAAGACTAAAGTTTCATGAGGATTTGCCGAAAAGCAGGCAAGCGTCCTGACTTATTCGAGGTTTCGATCATGGTTATCGATTTCAACCGGCCTAACAGCGCCGTCAGTTCTTCAAGCAATGGGCGAAGCAACAGCGTCCATAACACAGAGCGACCAACGGCGCAGCAGACTCCTGCTGACGACGTGAAGACAGCCGGTAACAGCTCCGTATCGGGAGAAAGCGTCCAGCTTAGCCCCGAAGCCCAGCGTCTTCAGCAGACCACCGAAAAACTGAGCCAGCAGCCTGCTGTCGATCAGGAGCGTGTCGCCCAGATCAAACAAGCAATCGCCGATGGCAGCTATCAAGTCGACAGCCAGCAAGTAGCATCGAAGCTGCTGTCGTTCGAAAGCCAGCGCTGAGCCGGCCCCCAATGCGAGCAGGCGTGCGTGCAACAGAGGTCACTATGCTAGATTCCGAATTGCTCCAGCAGTTGACTGACGATATCGGCACCGCCCGAACCCTGCTCGAGCTCACCGATGCAGAATACCTGGCGCTCGCTGAGCGCAATCTCTCGGGACTGGAGCAGTTGCTCACGCAAAAGCAGGCACTGTTAGCACTTCTGGGCCAACACGGCACCCTACGCAGTCAGGCATTGGCTAAGGCTCAGCTAAGCTCCGATCGGGACGGCTTGGCGAAGCTTGCCGCAGGCTCGGCAATAGGCGATGAAATCCTCATCCAGGCGGAACAGCTGGAGGGCATTCTCGACAACTGCCGCAAAGCCAATGAACGCAACGGCAAGCTTATCCGCGCCAACCAGAGCGCCGTAGGCACCATGTTGCAGGTATTGCAGGGCACCACCAAAACCCCGGATTTATACGATCGCCGCGGAACCGCCGCAAAAAGTACTCATCATCGCCCGCTCAGCCAGGCCTGAACCAGCCGCAGCGCAGTAAAAGCATAGTGCTATCATGCGGCTGACGTCGTTACATGCCGGAGAGCAACGCCAAGTGTCTAGTCCTTTCGCTGAGGGTGAAGGCCCTCAGCCTCCTCAGATACTCAAGACTCCAGTCGAAATTCAGGCGAATCTACGCCCCCTGCTGGACAACCATATCCCGCTGCAGCTTCGCTTTGCCGAGCGCACGCAGCGGTATCAAACCTACCTGGTTGAGATAAACCGCGAAAAGGGCTGGCTTGCATTAGACGAGCTGATTCCTAGTGACGGCGAGCGACTGATGGCGTCAGGAGAAGCTTTCCAAATTGAAGGTTTTTATGAAGGCGTGCGGATTGCCTGGAACAATCCACACCCAGCACATCTCGGCGAACTGGACGATGCCCGCTGCTATTGGGTTCCTCTGCCGGAGGAAATCCTCTACCACCAGCGGCGCAACGCCTACCGCGCCACTTTGAGCGGGCAGACCATCGCTGCCGAACTGAGCGGCAAGATGATCAAGAAACATCTTGCGGGCAAGGTGCTGGACATGTCAGCGACAGGTTGCAAGCTGAGCTTTCCAGGCGACCTGCAAACAAACCTCCAGTCAGGGCAGGTATATGATCAGCTCCGTTTGGAGCTACCTTTTGGCGTTGTGACAACTGCAGCTGAGTTAAGGCACGTGGTTTTTGACGACAAACTAGATCTGACATTCTGCGGAATGCGCTTTTACCGCATCAGCGGCCTGACGCAACGGCAGGTTGAACGATTCGTCTATCAACTACAGCGCGAAGCCCGACGCGACCAGGTCACCGACCGATTCAGCTGATATAGCTGCGCCACAGCCTATTGCGCCATTCAAAGCAACAGCCGGCTGCCCTCCCCGGATCAAGAATAGCCAGGCCCCTGCCAGGGTGCCCGACTCGTCAGCTCGCGGTTAAATATGAGGGCTAGCCACTTCGAGCACACAAAAAGCAGACGCGATCCGCGTAGATGAGCTCTCCTGCGGCGCAACTCCGTAGCGGCTGAAATCCACTCAACAAACTTCGGGCGCAGACTTTTCCGTGAAACCCCACACCGCGACCGCAAAAGCAGGCATGGCATTTGTGCTGCTGTCTGGACTTGCTTGCTAAACTTTCAGTCCACCCAAATGGCTGAGTGGTCCGAAACGGACATGCATCAACGCCACCAGAGCAGCTGCTGAAACAGCGAGCGAATCCACCGGCTGAGCCTGAGATGGGAGCGATCTCTCGAAGCGCCGATATCTGTCAGCAATGTATTAATTCGCCGTCGTAACGAATCCCTAGGCCCGCCGCAGTCACCTTCCTTCGAGGAACCCATGGGATGGGCAATGAATGCAAGCTACGCGCATCCACGGAGGCGGAAATAGCGTTATTCGAGACGGAGACAGGCAGCGGAGCAGACAAAGCAAGGGCTGCAGAAATTGTCCATCGAGGCTCGGCGGACAACTTGCTCTCATATGTGGCGTCCCAGGCGAGGTTCGAACTCACAACCTTCCCCTTAGGAGGGGGATGCTCTATCCAATTGAGCTACTGGGACACGTGGCGGCAGCATGTTAGCGAGCCTTGGCGCATTTGTCATGCTCGTCCCGCTGCATCAGATACCTACATCCAACGACGAATTGAAACAGCACATCTGACACCTTGCAGTTTGCATGACTTTGAATTTGGCAATCTTGCAAAGCGCATTAAGCATCGTCGAGAGGTATCCGTATGTATTTGATTTACAACGTTTTTATTTCAACAAGGCGTTGGCACGGGAGGTGCTTAGTTAGCTGAACGTTAAGCGAAGGAGACGCCAATGCTACGCCCAGCCTACCTACTCAGCACTGCCGTCTTGGCCGCTGCCGCGATCCCGCTGCTCGAGACCTTCCCAGTGACGGACCATATGCAGACGCTGTCGAAAACCTCCCAGGCCACCACCCCAATGTTTTCGGTGCCTGCAAGGACCATCAGCAGTAGCGCGCCGAGCAAGCCCGCTCAAGCACAACGCTGGGTCTTTTAAACGAACATTGCTGCTCGCGGTTATATAGGAGATTGAAAGTGTCGATTTATGGATATCTATTCTTTGTACTCGGCGCGCTGTGCGGTGCCCTTAGCATCGGCTCTATCCTTCCGGACTTCTGGGATACGCTTGTCACGGGCGGCTCGGTGGCCTTCACAGTGCTGTTTGCGATTACGCTACTGGTAGGTCGACGCATCAAGTTCGATCCAGTGCTGCGCTAGCGGTGAATCATGCGGGCGAGACAAGCGCTGGATCACATAAAGGCCATTAGCCACCACAAACGCCTTTACTCCTATTTTGGCCGTCGTATAATTGGCGCCATTAAGTTGGACAGCAACTTTTTCGCAGGTCGTGGAACAGCATGTGCTGTTTGATGTCAGACCGGTGACTAGAACGGCAATAAGCCACCATCGCCCACCTGACTATCCGGTTTAATATGCGCCCAATGAAGCAGGCAGTTTACTCCAGCCGTACGGCTGACAAATTCGTGGTTCGCCTCCCAGACGGAATGCGAGAGCGTATTGCAGAGGTTGCGCGGAACCATCATCGCAGCATGAATTCGGAGATCATTGCCCGGTTGGAGCAAAGCCTTCTGCAGGAAGGTGCACTCGACGACGATTCTGCAATGCGCCTGGACAGCCCAGAGCTGACGCTACATGAGCGCGAATTGCTGCAGCGTTTTCGCCAGCTGGCACACCGTCAACAAAACGCCTTGATCGCGCTCATAGCGCAAGATGCCGAAGCTGCAAAAGAAGAAGATTAATTTGTTCAGTAGTGGCGAGTAGCGTAAGTCGCCCTGGCAGCAGTCGGGGCGATTGCATTGGGTAAAACCTCATCACTGCCCACCTTGTCGATACTGGGTCTATACGAAACAAGAAACGCAGGATGCCTGCGCTTCAGCGCAGGCATCCTTCAGTTTCGTCCTCCCCGTAGCTACATATCAGCCGAAGCGTTAGCCAACAAAGCTGAGCAGAATCCCCGCGGCGACCGCCGAGCCAATGACCCCCGCTACGTTCGGCCCCATGGCATGCATGAGCAAGAAGTTCTGCGGGTTCGCCTCTAGCCCCACTTTATTTGACACTCGCGCCGCCATTGGCACTGCCGACACACCGGCCGAGCCAATCAGCGGATTGATCTTGTTTGTGCTGAAGATGTTCATGACCTTCGCCATCAGCACACCCGCCGCCGTACCACCACAGAACGCAACCATTCCAAGCAGCAAGATCCCAAGCGTTTTCATCTGCAGGAAGGCTTCAGCGGACAGTTTGGAGCCTACAGTCAGCCCCAACGCGATGGTCACGATGTTGATCAGCGCATTCCGTGAAGTGTCGGCTAGACGATCCACGACCCCGCATTCGCGCAACAGGTTACCAAAGGCGAACATGCCCACCAGCGGCGCGGCATCAGGCAATAGCAAGCCAACCAGAAGAGCAAGCATGAGCGGAAAGACAATCTTTTCTGTCTGACCGACATGGCGCAGCTGCGTCATGACAATGGCGCGCTCCTCCTTCGTCGTCAGGGCGCGCATGATGGGCGGCTGAATCAAAGGAACCAGCGCCATGTAGGAGTAGGCTGCGACAGCAATTGGTCCCAGCAGATGCGGCGCGAGCTTTGCCGTTACGAAGATCGAGGTCGGGCCGTCCGCACCGCCGATGATTGCAATAGAAGCAGCCTCACGCAGGGTGAACTCCATGCCTGGGACCCCCATTGCGGCCAGCGACAATGCACCAAGCAGGGTGGCGAAAATACCGAACTGCGCCGCCGCGCCGAGCAGCAGCGTCTTGGGGTTTGCCAGCATTGGCCCGAAGTCGGTCATCGCACCGACGCCCATGAAGATCAACAGCGGGAACACACTGGTCGGCAAACCGACTTCGTAGAAAAGATGGAGGATCCCCGCTCCCTCGGCCATGTTGGCGACGGGAATATTGGCCAGCACCCCTCCAAATCCGATTGGGATCAGCAGCAAGGGCTCGAACCCCTTGCGAATGGCCAGATAGATGAGTCCCAGGCACACCACGATCATCAGCAGCTGACCAGGCTCGATGTGATAGAGACCGGTGCTGTGCCACAGCTTGAGCAACTTATCCATGCAGTGCTCCTTAAGCGATGGTCAGCAGGCTATCGCCTACCGACACCGCGTCGCCGACCTTGACGTTCACACCTGAGACGGTGCCGGCTTTGAACGCACGGATTTCAGTCTCCATTTTCATGGCTTCGAGGATGATCACCAGATCTCCTTCCTGAACCAGCTGACCGGGCTGCACGAGGACTTTAAAGATGTTGCCAGCCAACGGAGCCGGTTGAGGCTCGCCTGTACCTGCGACCGGTGCGCCAGCAGCTGCTGGTGGTACGCCTGCTCCACCGCCAACCGGCCTGATCCCTTCGATATCACCACCCTCGTTGACTTGGACGACGAACGACTTACCGTTAACTTCGACAGTGTAGGTTTCGGGCACGCCTGCTGCGCGCGGCGCCTGCTCCTTGCCAGTCGGCACCGGTTCGAAAGCGGAGGCATTGCCCCGGTTCTCAAGAAACTTGAGGCCTATCTGAGGGAACAACGCATATGTGAGGACGTAATCGATCTCGTTCGGAGCAAGCTGGATGTTTTTTTCCTGGGCCAGTCCTTTCAGCTCCGCCGTCAGCTTTTCCATTTCCGGTTGTAGAAGATCGGCAGGGCGGCAGGTGATCACATCAGCACCGTCAAGAACGCGCTGCTGCAGTTCAGCATTGAACGGGGCCGGTGCGGCGCCGTATTCACCTTTAAGGATGCCCGCGGTTTCTTTGGTGATGGACTTGAAACGCTCACCAGTGAGCACGTTGATGACGGCCTGGGTGCCGACGATCTGAGAAGTCGGCGTTACCAACGGAATGAACCCGAGATCTTCACGGACACGAGGAATCTCAGCGAGCACCTCATCAAACTTGTCGAGAGCTCCCTGCTCCTTCAACTGGCCTTCCATGTTGGTCAGCATGCCGCCTGGCACTTGCGCGACGAGAATGCGCGAGTCGACACCCTTGAGCGTGCCTTCGAATTTTGCGTACTTCTTGCGCACCTCCCGGAAGTACGCAGCGATCTCCTCCAGCAGCAACAGATCAAGCCCGGTGTCACGCTCGGTGCCTTGGAAAATGGCCACCACCGACTCTGTTGGCGAATGCCCATAGGTCATCGAGAGCGAGGAAATGGCGGTATCGACATTATCAATGCCGGCTTCGACAGCCTTCAGAATAGCCGCCGTAGACAGGCCGGCCGTGGCGTGACACTGCATATGGATCGGTATAGACAGACTTGCCTTCAACCTCGAGACCAGCTCGTAGGCCATATATGGCGTAAGAATGCCGGCCATGTCCTTGATCGCCACCGAGTCGGCGCCCATGTCCTCGATCTGCTTGGCCAGGTCGACCCACATTTCCAGGGTATGCACCGGACTGGTGGTGTAGGAAATGGTGCCTTGTGCGTGTTTGCCTTGCAGCTTGACCGCTCGCAGAGCGGTTTCCAGGTTGCGCGGATCGTTCATAGCATCGAACACACGAAACACGTCAACGCCGTTGATCGCCGCGCGCTCAACAAATTTTTCGACCACGTCATCGGCGTAATGCCGGTAGCCCAGCAGGTTCTGGCCACGCAGCAGCATTTGCTGCCGGGTATTAGGCATCGCTTTCTTCAGTTCGCGAATGCGCTCCCAAGGGTCTTCACCGAGATAGCGAATACAGGCATCGAAGGTCGCCCCACCCCAGGATTCGACGGACCAGAAGCCAACCTGATCAAGCTTTCCGGCAATCGGCAGCATGTCTTCAAGCCGAACGCGAGTGGCCAGTATGGATTGATGCGCATCACGAAGCACCACATCGGTAATGCCGAGCGGTTGTTTGACAGATGTCATGAGGGGAACTCCCTGTTCTGAATCAACCACGACGAGCGCGGTGCTGATGGATAGCGGTCTGGATTGCCGCGATGACATCGGCATCCACTTCAGCCACAACGGGCTTGCTGGAAGCCAACTGAGCGGTGGGCGCACTGTCGAAGCGGCCAATCACAACAGACATCAGGCGAATGCAGGCAATCAACAAAACGAGGAAGACAAAAACGGAACCTAAGCCGAACAGCATAAGTTCGACGCCTTCGAGGAGGAGTTCGCTGGGGGTCATCGGGATTCCCTTTCTATCAGCGGCTCGAGCCGCCTGTTATTCGCTTCGAGTTAGGGCCTTCGCTAGTGCGAAACCTCAGAACAGTAGCCTGAACAACAGGCGCAAGGCAAACGCCAAGTCGACGCAGGCGGAGCGGGTCAGAGTAGAAAAATCGTTGCAAGACCGAGAAATATAAAAAAACCACCACTGTCGGTTACAGCAGTGATCATGACGCTGGCACCCAACGCCGGATCTCGTCCCATTCGCGCTAAAGTCACCGGAATCAGCACGCCCATCAAGGCCGCCAGTAGAAGATTGAGCGTCATCGCGGCAGTCATCACCACGCCCAGCGACCAGCTTCCGTACAGCCAGTAGACTACGACGCCGATCACCCCACCCCATATCAAGCCATTCAGCATCCCGACACCCGCTTCCTTGCGCAACAAGCGAGCACTGTTACCGGTACCCATTTGATCTAGGGCCATTGCTCGAACGATCATGGTGATTGTCTGATTACCTGAATTACCGCCTATGCCTGCGACTATCGGCATCAGCGCAGCCAATGCAACGAGCTTCTCAATCGAGCCATCGAATAGGCCGATAACGCGTGAAGCAACAAAGGCCGTAACGAGATTGACCGCCAGCCAGGCCCAACGGTTACGCAGCGACTTCCAGACCGAGGCAAAGATATCCTCTTCTTCGCGCAGACCCGCCATGTTGAGCACTTCGCTTTCGCTTTCTTCGCGGATCAGGTCAACCATCTCATCGATGGTCAGACGCCCGATGAGCTTGCCGCTCTTGTCCACCACAGGCGTCGAAACCAAGTCGTAGCGCTCGAATGCCTGGGCCGCCTCATAGGCATCCTCATCCGGATGAAAGGTCACCGGATCACTGGCCATCACCTCAGCCACATGCCGCTCCGGATCATTGACCAGCAATCGCTTGATCGGCAGAACACCCTTGAGCACGCCGTCGTAATCGACAACGAACAACTTGTCGGTATGACCGGGCAGCTCTTTGAGCCGTCGTAGATACCGCAGCACGACTTCTAGGCTCACATCCTCTCGAATCGTGACCATCTCGAAGTCCATCAGCGCGCCGACCTGATCCTCTTCATAGGACAGCGCCGAGCGGACACGCTCACGCTGTTGCGCATCGAGCGTTTCCATCAGCTCGTGAACAACGTCTCGGGGCAATTCGGCCGCCAGGTCGGCCAGCTCGTCAGCGTCCATTTCCTTGGCCGCCGCAAGAAGCTCATGGTCATCCATGTCGGCGATCAACGTCTCGCGAACCGCGTCGGAGACCTCGAGCAGAATGTCGCCGTCGCGATCGGACTTGACCAATTGCCAGACGGTCAGGCGGTCATCAAGGGGTAAGGCTTCGAGGATATGAGCGATATCCGCGGGGTGTAGCGCCTCAAGCTTGCGCTGCAGCTCAACGAGGTTCTGGCGATGCACCAGATTTTCGACAAGATCCTGATGCTGCCCTTCCTGACCCTGACGATGCGCCAGATCTTCGACGATTCTGTGGCGATGGAGCAGCTCGACGACTTGCGCCAGACGATCCTGGAGACTTTCCTGCGGCTTTTTTGCTTCTACTTCAGTCATGGCGCACTCCACCCCCAGCGGAGCGCACCAGGGGATCAATCATTCAAAACTTGATTGGCAAGCGAAGGTTCTATACGACTACTGGGCAAATCCATGAGGGGGATCCAGGAGCCCGAAGGGCGGACGGCGCAATAATACCACCGCAACCGCGATGCACGACCGCGAAATACAGGCAATACAATCGCTTGTGCGTAGCCGCAGCAGGATCGCGCGCTATCAATGTGGACGCATTCACGTTGCGAAAAGGCACCAATGCGAGCCAAGCGGTATTTGGCTAGGCTGGTTCGAACCATCGTCAAGGAGGACGACCCTAATGAACAAACTCATCGCAAGCAGCTGCTGTGTCCTGCTCCTTTCTTCTGCCCCGACCTCGGCTACGAGCATCTATCGCTGCAGTGATTCCGCAGGCAACCTCACCTTTACTCGACAGGGTTGTCCGATCGATCATGCCTCTCAGATTCAAGAAGCCGTCAATCCGACACCCAGTTCCGGCAAGGCCGTACCCATGGCCAAAGCCAAGAAACGGCGCAAGACACGGAAGGAAGAGCCTACTCGAGGCATTACCGTTGTTGGCGCACAGGATGATGGATGCGGAAACCGCATAACCGGGAGCGCTCGGCGAGATGCCTTGATCAAACAGCAGATTCTTCCCGGCATGACCCGCACTGATATAGAAAGCACCTTCGGTACGCCTGACACGGTGGCCAGTCGCAATGGCCAGGTGCAGTACCGCTACAGCAAGGATAAGGGCAGGACGAGGACCGTCACTTTCGACGAAAGCGGATGCGTAACAGGCAAGCGCTGAACCCGTAAAGAAAAAAAGGGCCTGCATCACTGCAGGCCCTTTCTTAAGTTGGTGCACTCAGGAGGATTCGAACCTCCGACCGCTCGGTTCGTAGCCGAGTACTCTATCCAGCTGAGCTATGAGTGCACTTGAGGGTGCGCATTATAAGTTTGTGAATTTGTTGGTCAAGCTCTTTTAGCTCAATGATTTACCATCAAACTGCACCGCAAAACCCGATCCACAACCAAACTATGCAAAATGGCGGAGAGGGGGGGATTCGAACCCCCGACACCCTTTTGAGATGTACTCCCTTAGCAGGGGAGCGCCTTCGGCCACTCGGCCACCTCTCCGCAACACGGGGCGCATGATACCCATCTTCGCCCCGCTTGCAAAGCCAAAAATCACATAAATATTAATGGTTTGGTTCTTGATCTTTTTCTTTCTGGATCCGTTGATAAATCTCCTCGCGATGCACCGCTACCTCTTTGGGTGCATTCACTCCTATTCGCACTTGATTTCCTTTGACACCCAGCACAGTGACAGTCACATCGTCACCCACCATCAGGGTCTCTCCGACCCGGCGAGTCAGAATCAGCATTCCTTTCTCCTTAAAAACGGATTCAATTCAGTAAACAGTCTGCAAAGATAAAGACGGATAATGTTCCGTGAAACATCGACCTAGAGCCTTTCACCAGCTATTGACCAGTAACCACGACTCTAAAGTTCCTTCAGCCCCGGCGAAATCGACGGAAGGCTCGAATCTATCGCACTTAGCGTGTCATTCTCCCTTGCCCGCAGGCGCATCCAGCTCGAATGCGGTATGCAACGCCCGCACCGCCAGCTCAAGGTACTTTTCCTCGATCACGACCGACACCTTGATCTCAGAGGTAGAGATCATCTGTATGTTGATGTTCTCCTTTGCCAGCGCTTCAAACATGCGACTGGCAACGCCAGCATGAGAGCGCATGCCTACGCCGACAATCGAAACCTTGGCAATCTCGGTATCGCCTATGACTTCGCGAGCGCCCATATCGCGAGCAATGCCTTCCAGCACTTGCAGCGCGTTGTGATAGTCATTGCGGTGAACAGTGAAGGTGAAGTCGGTGGTGTTATCGTGCGCGACGTTCTGCACGATCATGTCCACCTCGACATTCGCCGCACTGATCGGCCCGAGAATCTTGAAGGCCACCCCCGGGGTATCCGGCACGCCACGAATGGTCAGCTTGGCTTCGTCACGATTGAACGCGATGCCGGAAATGATGGGCTGTTCCATGGATTCCTCTTCATCAAGGGTAATGAGGGTTCCTGGACCCTCTTGAAAACTGTGCAGCACACGCAACGGTACGCTGTACTTGCCGGCAAACTCCACGGCGCGGATCTGCAAGACCTTGGAACCGAGACTCGCCATCTCGAGCATCTCTTCAAACGTGATCTTGTCCAGACGCTGAGCCTTGGCAACAACACGCGGGTCAGTCGTGTAAACCCCATCGACGTCGGTATATATCTGGCACTCGTCGGCCTTCAGCGCAGCGGCCAGCGCTACACCGGTGGTATCTGAGCCGCCACGACCAAGGGTGGTGATGTTGCCGCTTTCGTCCACGCCCTGGAAACCGGCCACGACGACGACACGCCCGGCCTTGAGCTCTTTCTGGATCTGCTGCGAATCGATCTGGAGGATGCGCGCCTTGGTATGGGCGCTGTCGGTCAGAATGCGAACCTGGCTGCCTGTATAGGACACGGCAGGCACACCGATCTTGATCAGCGCCATCGCCAGCAGAGCAATAGTCACCTGCTCCCCTGTAGACACCATCACGTCCAGCTCGCGGGCCACAGGTTGCTCGCTGATCTGCTTAGCCAGATCAATTAGCCGATTGGTCTCCCCGCTCATGGCCGAGACCACTACGACTATATCGTCGCCTTTTTCGCGGAACTTTTTGACCTTCGCCGCCACTTGCTCGATGCGCTCGACGGAGCCCACCGAGGTACCTCCAAACTTTTGTACGATCAAAGCCATCTCATCGCCGCCTAAGCCCGTCAAGGGCGCTTGTTAATCATTCCAGCCAACATCACGCAGTGCTAACGACGTCGGCCTGACCAGGCTCAAATTCGACGCAGGCACCGAATCAACAGCCCCTCGCGGCCAGGCGAACCTGGCGCTCTCCTGTTTATAAGCCCTGAGCAACGAACGCCTCGGCGATGGCTAATGCTTCGTCGAGCCGACTCACATCGCTTCCACCGCCTTGTGCCATGTCCGGGCGACCGCCGCCTTTGCCACCAACAACCGCAGCAGCTTGCTTCATCAGTTCGCCAGCCTTCAAACGGCCGGTGAGATCCTGGGTAACGCCAGCCACGAGCACAATTTTTTCATCCTGCACGCCGCCGAGCAGAATGACGCCACTGCCGAGCTTGTTTTTCAATTGATCGACCAAGGCCAGGAGCGCCTTGCCATCCAAACCATCGATGCGCGCAGCCAAGGTTTTCATGCCCTTAACGTCCACGGCGGCGCTGGCCAGATCATTACCAGTAGCACTGGCCGCTTTAGCCTTAAGCTGCTCCAACTCCTTTTACAGCTGGCGGTTGCGTTCGAGCATCGCACCCAGCTTGTCTAGCAAGTTGTCACGACTGCCTTTTACCAGGCCGGCAACCTCTTTCAACTGTTCCTCGGCCTTGTTCAGATAGGCCAGAGCCTGCTCGCCAGTGACTGCTTCGATGCGCCGAACGCCTGCAGCCACACCGCCTTCACTGACGATCTTGAACAGACCTATGTCGCCGGTACGTTTGACATGAGTTCCGCCGCACAACTCGACAGAGAAACCGCCGCCCATGGTCAATACGCGCACCTGATCGCCGTACTTTTCCCCGAACAGGGCCATGGCGCCCTTGCTCTTCGCCGTTTCGATGTCGGTTTCCTCAGTCTCAACTGCCGAATTGTTACGGATCTCGGCGTTGACCTTGTCTTCGAGCGCCTTTAGCTGTTCGGGCTTGATTGCCTCAAAATGGCTGAAGTCAAAGCGTAGCCGCTGACTATCGACCAACGAGCCTTTCTGGCTCACGTGCTCACCAAGCATCTGGCGCAGTGCTGCGTGCAAGAGGTGCGTCGCAGAGTGGTTCAGCGCGGTGGACTGGCGCACTGAAGCATCGACTGTTGCAGCTACGGCCGCACCCACCTGCAGGTTGCCGCTGTCCAGGATGCCGTGGTGCAGGAACGCACCACCGGCCTTGCTGGTGTCGCGCACATCGAAGCGCAGGTCGTCTGTTGAAAGGTATCCGCAATCGCCGGCCTGCCCGCCGGATTCGGCGTAAAACGGTGTCTCGTCGAGAACGACCACACCCTCTTCGCCTGCCGACAGGCTCTGTACAGCAATGCCTTCCTTGAACAACGCCAGCACCTTGCCGGTGCCGGAAGTACCCATATAGCCCGTGAAGCGCGTTTCACCCTCGACCTTGACCAGACTGTTGTAGTCCATACCGAAGGCACTGGCCGAACGCGCCCGCTCACGCTGCGCCTCCATTTCACGCTCGAACCCTTCTTCGTCGAGCGTCAACTCGCGCTCACGCGCAATGTCGCCGGTCAGGTCGACCGGAAAGCCGTAGGTGTCATACAGCTTGAAGATCACGTCGCCAGGAATCACGGAGCCCTGAAGGTCAGCCAGATCCTGTTCGAGAATTTTCAGGCCCTGCTCAAGGGTTTTTGCAAACTGCTCTTCTTCAGTCTTCAGCACGCGCTCGATGTGCGCCTGCAGGGTTCTCAACTCGGAAAAGGCATCGCCCATTTCCGCAGCCAATGCGGCGACGAGCTTGTAAAAGAAGCTGCCCTTGGCGCCGAGCTTATTGCCATGGCGACAGGCACGACGAACGATACGACGAAGCACATAGCCGCGACCTTCATTTGAAGGCGTAACGCCGTCGGCGATCAGGAAGCCGCAGGAACGAATGTGATCGGCCACAACCTTGAGCGAAGCCTGACCCTCGTTGCTGCAGCCAATGGCCTGAGCAGCGGCGTTCAAGAGACTCTGGAAAAGGTCGATCTCGTAGTTCGAATTGACGTGCTGCAGCACAGCACTGATGCGCTCGAGCCCCATGCCGGTATCGACACTCGGAGCTGGCAGCGGATGCATCACACCATCCGCGGTGCGATTGAACTGCATGAATACGTTGTTCCAGATCTCGATGTAACGGTCACCGTCTTCTTCTGGCGAACCCGGAGGGCCGCCCCAGATGTGGTCGCCGTGGTCGAAGAAAATCTCGGTACAGGGACCGCATGGGCCGGTGTCACCCATGGCCCAGAAATTGTCGGAGGCGTACGGCGCCCCCTTATTGTCACCAATGCGGACCATGCGCTCGGCCGGGACCCCCACTTCCTTCGTCCAGATGTCATAGGCTTCGTCGTCGCTGGCGTAGACGGTAACCCAGAGCTTTTCTTTCGGCAGCTTCAGCCACTTGTCAGAGGTCAGGAATTCCCAGGCGTAGTTGATCGCATCGCGCTTGAAATAATCGCCAAAACTGAAGTTGCCGAGCATTTCGAAGAAGGTGTGATGGCGCGCGGTGTAGCCGACGTTCTCCAGATCGTTGTGCTTACCGCCGGCGCGCACGCACTTCTGGCTGGTGGCGGCGCGGGTATAGGCGCGCTTTTCCAACCCAAGGAAGCAGTCCTTGAACTGATTCATGCCGGCATTGGTGAACAACAGGGTCGGATCGTTCGCGGGAATCAGCGAACTGGAGGCCACGCGGGTGTGGCCCTTCTCTTCGAAGAAGCGGAGGAAGGCTTCACGGATTTCTGCGCTTTTCATAGATCTCTTCCAGAGGACTGCGGCCGAACGGCTGCAAAACGACGCGGCGAGGCGGCACCGGGAGCCGGTTCACAGCTAACCATACGGATAGCCGGCAAAGGGCCGCATTATATCGGCCCTTTGCCGCGCGCATAGAGGATAAATAAGATTGAATCAAGCTATTCGACAGCGATTCGAACCTATGCCTTGAGGAAGGCAGCGAAGGTTTCGAGAATTGGCTCGACATGCTCGGGCAATACGTCCATGTGCGTTACCAGCCGCAACCGAGGCGCCGCCGTGAGGACGATCCGGCGCCCCAAGCAAAACGCTTTGAGCGACGCCGCACGATCGCCCATATCGACGTACACCATGTTGGTCTGGACCGGCTCGACCCGATAGCCCAGCGCTACCAAGCCCCCGGCAATGTCATGCGCCCGCTGGTGGTCCTCGGCGAGGCGCTGCACCTGGTGATCCAGCGCGTACAGTCCTGCCGCTGCCAGCACGCCGGCCTGGCGCATGCCACCGCCGACCATTTTACGCAGCCGCCTAGCCTTGGCGATAAAGGCTTCTTCACCGCATAGCACCGAACCGACAGGCGCACCCAACCCCTTGGACAAACACACCGACACCGAATCGAAATGGCGGCCGATGTCTTCAGCCGTGCAACCCAACTTGACCACCGCATTGAACAGTCGAGCGCCATCCAGATGAAGAGCAAGCCCACGTTCCTGCGTGAACGCTCTTGCCTCAGCCAGGTAGGCGAGCGGCAGGACCTTGCCATGCATCGTGTTTTCAAGAGTTAGCAAACGCGTGCGGGCGAAATGGAAGTCATCCGGTTTGATTGCAGCCGCGACGCGCGCCAGATCCAACGAACCATCCGGTTCCATCTCGACAGGCTGCGGCTGGATCGAACCAAGCACCGCCGCGCCGCCTGCCTCGTATTTGTAAGCGTGGGCCAACTGACCGGCGATGTACTCGTCGCCCCGCTCGCAATGCGCCATCAGCGCCAACAGATTGCTCCTGGTTCCGCTGGGGACAAACAATCC
>JAKUTK010000016.1:0-42561 GCA_022448005.1 Pseudomonas sp. | reverse complement strand
CCAGCTGCGCCGCCAGCCTCTCCTCCAGCTGGCGGACCGTAGGATCCTCGCCATACACATCATCGCCGGTGACGGCACCCAGCATGGCCTCGCGCATCGCCGAGGTGGGCTGCGTGACCGTATCGCTGCGAAGATCGATCAGATTCATCAAAAATCCTTACCCGAATGGATTCGTCCACAGGTCACACGCCGCCTGTGCAGCCGGGACGACCTTAACGCAACAACCGAGTATCCAGAACCTTCGACCCACCGCCCAACATGGTTTCGGTGATATTGATGAAGTCGTCGGTGGTTACCCGGTCCAGGCGCATCAAACCCCGCGCAACGTCATCCAGTGAGTGGCGACCCTTGCTGCGCTGGCGAATCTCCCGGTCAAGCTCCTGTAACAGCAGCACAGCTCTGGCTGTGATCGGGCCACTGGATCGCTCGGTACGTAGGCTATCGACCTTGCGACTCCATTTGGTCAGGTGCTCCCTGACCGCCTGGTAGCGATCCTCGCTCATGCCGCCGGCGCGGCGCATCAGTTCGATTGCGTAGTACTCGGCCAGCCCTTCGCTGATCCAGTCACTGCGGTCTGCATCGGAGATCCGGCTGAACACATGAACCAGCTCGTGCACCAGCGAACTGGTGCCATTCTCACTGACCAATGGCCGGTCGGCGTGCATGAACAGCGAGTTAGGGCCAGACAAGCCGCCCCGCCACATCGGGTCACCAGCCCCGACAACCAATAATTTGCCGGGATCGCGCGGGAATACATTCTGCATTTCAGGCCAGACGAAGGTTAGCAAGGTGAGGATATCCATCCTGCGCAGCCCCTCGCCCACCGGACCTGACACCGATACATCAGTCTCGCCCAGTCGGGCACGGCGACTGCCAAGCTTGCCGGCGAGAACCCAGCCGGTCGGACGATCAAAAAGGCGCTCGGGATTGTCGATGCGGAAGCGATTCTTGCCGATACGTGGCCAGCCGGTCTCTACGCTCTTCCAACCTGCCGGCGGCTCGAACTGCAGTCGAGAAACCAGCCTGACGCCATCCTGCTGGTCAAGCCGACCGGCAGGCACCAGATCGTCCCCGCGCAGCAATGCCCAGTCGTCGGTCATACGCGCATCGAAGCGGCCGCTTTTGCGCTGATGACTGATCTTAACCGTGTAACTTAGCCGAGCCTTGCCAGGCGCGGGCCGCCAGACACCGCGACCACCCTGCTGCTCCCAGCTGCTTTCGCCATCGGTTTGGAAATCGCTGTAGGCACCTTCCCCGCCGAGATTCAAATCGAGAAACTTAACGGCGCTGCCATCCTCAAGGAGGAGCTCCACTTCTGCCGCATCCTGTTCGGGAACGAACTTGACGGTGTAGTCCAGATCGACCCGTTTGGCCGCTTGAAGTGGCGTCACGAATGAGAGCAACAGAACGGCAAGCAGCGGTAACTGACGGCGGGGCATCGAGCGGCTCCAGATTGGGTTCAGTGCTATGACGACGCGGGTCGATGTAGATTCAACCGGCCCGGAATATCAGATGATCTTCCCAGTCTTCGTCAGCCACGGAGCCTTCGGCGATCATACGGCCCGACTGGGAAATTCGCTCGGCATGTACGGCATCCGGATCGCCACACACCAGATGATGCCAAAGCGGAAGATCCTTGCCTTCAGCTACGAGGCGATAGCCACAGGTTGGCGGCAACCATTTGAATTGCGCCGCGTCTTTAGCTGTCAGTTGGACACAGTCAGGAACACTGGCACGGCGATTGGGGTAGTCAGTGCATCGACAACTTTTCAGATCAAGCAGTTTGCAGGCGATCCGGGTGTAATAGACGCTGCCATCCTCTTCATCCTCGAGCTTTTGCAGGCAGCACAGGCCACAGCCGTCGCACAGCGACTCCCACTCGGCCGCATCCAGCTCGGCCAGAGTCTTGCGCATCCAGAAGGGTTCGACTTTTGCCGCCATGAAAATAGCCATCTCAAGGAAAGTTGCGAGTCTAGCCACTGCCGAGGAGCTGGCCAAGCACGTGGAAGTTCGGAGCGGTTAAGTCAGCGCTAAGCCGACCGACGGCCGCCCAGAGCTCTACATCGGGTCATTTCGCCGGAGTAATTCTTCCGGCAAGTGCTCGATATAGTCCTCCTCAGGAGGCGGCATCTGCAGGTGATAACCTTGTTTCTCAAGGTTATCGAGCACGGTCGCAATGTCCTCCTGCGCCAGCTTGCGTTCAGGCGTAAGGACGATATCAAAGGCAAGCTGCGGCGGGCCGAAGGCGGCAAGCAGGGCTTCAGGGACCCTGGCGAGCGCTTCGCTGCGCTCGACGTACAGGTACATCCCGCTCTTGCGCGGGCTTCTATAAATGGAGCAGATGCGTTTCATGATTTCTCTTCCAGCACTTCGAGAAGGGCCTGCCCCATTCGTTCGCGACGCCAACCACGCAGCGAATCAGGCAGTTCGTAAGGACCGTCGGGATATCCGGTTTTCAACAAGGCTTCCAGCACCTTCTTGCGCAGCATCAGTTCCGGGGCGATGTCCATGACTTGGGCTTCCCGCTGACCGACAGCACGTAGTTTTTTCAGCAGACCCGACGCATCGAGTGGCAACGGCTCCGGTAAAGATTGCGGCCAGTCCTGCTCGGGCGTAGCGGCGGCAGTACGGATCAGCTCGAGCAAAGTCTCGCCATCCTGGCGCACCGTGCGCGGGAGCATGTCATCGATACGCGCCAGACTTACCAGATCATTCGGCTGGGTGCGCGCCAGCGGCCACAGGCTGTGCTCACGTAGCACCCGATTGCGCGGCTGATTACGTACTCGGGCCTGCCGCTCACGCCAGGCCGTCAGGACTCGCAGCACTGCAAGCTGACGCGGTTTGAGGCGCCAAGCCTGTTTGACCTCACGGTAGGCTTCGTCAGGATCGGTTTCACGCTGTAGATTGGCGACCAGCTCCGCACCGTCCTCCATCACCCAGGCACGCTTCTCCTCAGACAGCTTTGGAAGCAGCGCCTCGTACAACTCCGCCAGGTGCTGTGCGTCTTCAGCTGCGTAGCGCACCTGCATCTCGCTCAATGGCCGCTGAAGCCAATCGGAACGGGTCTCACCTTTTGGCAGCTCGATGTTCAGCACGCTCTGCACCAAGCGCGAGTAGCCCATTGAGAATCCGATGTTCAGATAGCCGGCGGCAAGTTGCGTATCGAACAACGGCACCGGCAGGCTACCGGTAAGCCTCCAGAGAACTTCCAGATCCTCGCTGCAGGCATGCAGGACTTTCACGACCGACGGGTCAGTCAGCAGACCCGCAAACGCAGTCCAATCGGTAATCAGCAACGGGTCGATCAGATAGGCACAACGCCCGTCGCCGACCTGCAGCAGCGCGGCGATCGGGTAAAACGTATCGACCCGCATGAACTCTGTGTCCACAGCTACATAAGGCAGCTGGCGCCACTCGGAACAAAGTCGGGTCAGTTGCGCATCGTCCAGCACCCATTGAGTTTCGATGGCCACTAGGCCCTCCTTGTTGTTCAGCGTTACGACCGACGAGCGGGCGAAAAGGCACGCAGTATATATCGCGTCCCGGTATTCGCAGCGCATTGATCGGCTCTAGCGACATGCGTGATAACGTTCTCGAGAAATCCGCACGGAGACCTGCCATGCCGCTTGCTCAACTGATCGACACCACTGAACTGACCGCACGACTCTCGGAGCCAAACCTGTGCATTCTGGATTGTCGGTTCACGCTCGAAGACGCTGATCAAGGTAGGCGCAGCTATGAGCAGTCGCATATCCCCGGGGCGCGCTTTCTCGATCTGGAAAAGGATCTCTCAGGCCCAGTAGTTCGCGGCCAGACTGGTCGACATCCGTTGCCGCAGCCGGAGCATCTGATCGCGCGCCTTCGCGCTGCAGGCCTGAACAATGACAGCGAAGTCGTGCTCTACGACGACGGTCCTGGCGCATTCGCCGCGCGGGCATGGTGGCTGCTGGCATGGCTAGGCAAACGCAGCGGTGTTTACCTACTGGATGGCGGTTTCAAAGCCTGGTGTGAGGCTGGCGGGCTGGTAACCGAAGAATTGTCAGATCGTCAGCCCGGCCAGTTCGATGGCACGCCCGACGACGATCTGCTGATCTCTGCACAACAACTGACGGAACGCCTGGGGCAGCCAGGCCTGACCTTGATCGATGCTCGTGCCCTACCCCGATTTCTCGGCGAGCACGAACCGATCGACCCCGTGGCCGGGCATATTCCTGGCGCTCGCTGCGTGCCGTTCTCTGAAAACCTTGATGCCACGGGGCAGTTTCTTTCCCCCGACCGGCTGCGCTCACGATTCGACGGGTTATTGACCGATCAGCCAGCAGACACCGTCGTGGCCTACTGCGGATCTGGCGTAACGGCCTGTCATAACCTGTTTGCCCTGTGTCTAACCGGCTACCCACTAGCCAAACTGTACCCAGGCTCATGGAGCGAGTGGATCACCGATCCTGGGCGCCCCGTGGCCTGACCCAAGCAGTAAAATATGACCGCATGGTCAATCTAGGCCCAACGGCTTTTATCTGCTATTCGACCGCTTATCGGCGCCGATCGTCGCGCTTTACGAAAAATTGCACTCTTTCGTTTGCGACGAATCAGAGAAGCTTGATAGGGTCCGAGCCGCTTTTTCCCCTGGAGTACAACAATGAAAAAAACATGGTTGAAGACCGCGATTGCAGTAGCCGTAGGCGCCCTTTCCACTCAGGCCATGGCTGCCGGCTTCGCCCTTAACGAACAAAGCATCAGCGGCATGGGCACCTCGTTCGCCGGTCGCTCTTCTTCTGCCGATGACGCGTCCACCGTTTTCGGAAACCCTGCGGGTATGGCGCTTCTCGAGAGCGAGCAGGTGAGTTTCGGGATGGCTGCGATCAATGCTAAGACTGACATCAACGACACAAGCGGGCTCCCAGGCAACGGCTCCAACGACGGTGACATGGTTCCCTTTACTGCGGTCCCGATGGGTTACTACGTTAAGCCTCTGGACGACAAGTGGGCAGTTGGCGTTGGTATCTACGTACCGTTCGGCCTGATCACCGACTACGAAAGCGGATTCCAGGGTCGTTATTTCGGCGATTACAGCGAAGTGCGCGTCATTACAGTCCAGCCTACGGTCAGCTACCGTTTTAACGAGAAGCTATCCATCGGCTTCGGTCCGACCATCAACCGGATTGACGGCGAGCTGCAGAGTGCTGTTTTGAATGCCGCTACCCCAGGCGCCAATGACGGCCGAATCAAGGTAACCGGCGACGATACCGCCATCGGTTTTAATGCGGGCATGCTATATGAGTTCACGCCTCACACTCGCATGGGTCTGACGTACCACTCGAAAGTCGACTACACACTGGAAGGCGAAACACGTGTTTCCGGCGTAGGTTTCGGTCCGTTCGCAGGCACTTACGACGCATCGCTCGATCTCGAAACACCTGAGTCGATCGACGTATCCATGACGCACGAGCTGAACGACCAGTGGACGCTTTACGGCGGCGCGATGCTGACGCGCTGGAGCCGTCTAGAGGCGATCATCATCGAAAACGACGGAATGCCAGGTCCGATCGCGCCGCGAGTTGGCACCATCACCGAAGAGCAGGACTGGCATGACACTTGGTCCTACGCCCTTGGTGCAGCATACAAACTGAACAAGCAATGGACGCTTCGTACCGGCTTGGCGTTCGACCAGAGTCCGACCAACAACACTCACCGCTCACCACGCATCCCGACTGGCGACCGCACTGCAGTGAGCTTCGGTCTGGCCTGGAATCCTACCGACGACATGACAGTTGATCTGGCCTATTCGTACCTGTGGGAAGAGGACACCAAGATCCAGCAGACCAGCGCAACTCGTGGAGTTTACAACTCAACGTACGAGAACAGCGCTCACGGTTTCGGCGCTGCCATGACCTACCGCTTCTGATGCACCCGCCCCGACCGCACGGTCGGGGCATCCCTCCGCTATTTCGCCAACGCCTTTTCCACCGCAGCGATCAGCGCTGGATCATCCGGTTCAACTTTGCTCGAGAAGTAATCGACCACCTTGCCGTTGCGATCGACTACATACTTGTAGAAGTTCCAGCGCGGGGCCCCGCCGGCCTGCTCGGCCAGCTCGCGAAACAACGGAATTGCGTCGCCGCCACGCACAGGCTGTGTCTGCGTCATCGGAAAGGTCACGCCGTAATTGACGTAGCAAACCTCAGCCGTCTCCGCCGCATCGTCTGACTCCTGAAAGAAGTCATCGGACGGCACGCCAAGAATCATCAGCCCATCATCTTTGTAACGCTGATACAGCGCCTCCAGCCCTTTGAACTGAGGGGCGAAGCCGCAAAAGCTGGCGGTGTTGACCACTACTAACGCCTTGCCCTGAAACTGCTCACAGAGATCGATGGTTTCCTTTGATCGCAGCTGCGGAAGCTCATGCTGAAGCAACGCTGGGCACTGCTCGGCCGCTGCAGGACCAGCCACTAAAAGCAGCGCAAGTGAGGCGGCAATCCATTCGATTTTCATAACAGAGCTCCAGGTGGAATCGAAGCCACGCTACTCCCGTGTCACGCCGGGAGCAACGGTGTCTATCGGCCAAGACAAGGGCCACCACAAAAACGCTATATACAACTCTATATAGCGCTTGCCAGAATGGTCACCACGACCGGAGCCGATCATGAGCGATCCCAGACAATTCGAGCCATTGCGCATTGACGGACAACTCTGGTTCAACCGTGGCGAAAAAGGCTATCTCGGTGGCAAACGCATTGAGCTGCTCAAACAGATCGAGGCTACCGGATCCATTACCCGGGCTGCCAAGGCCATCAATCTCAGCTACAAGGCGGCTTGGGACGCGGTGGATGCAATGAACAACCTTTCCGAGCGCCCACTGGTAATGCGCAGCGCAGGCGGGGCCAAGGGCGGCGGGACGCAACTGACCGATTTTGGTCGAGAGATGCTGCACATCTGGCAGCGAATGCAGCACGAGTACGAACGCTTCCTGGCGCAGGTCGCCCAGGGTATCGATGGTTTCGAAGATTTCGACAAACTACTTCGGGCAATCGCGATGAAAACCAGTGCACGCAACCAGTTCCGCGGCCGCATCACCCAGGTAGAAAGAGGCGCGGTGAACGGCAGCGTCAGCCTGGATATCGGCGACGGGCAAACCATGACCGCGACGCTGACCAACGACAGCATCGACGAGCTTCAGCTCACGACCGGCAAGATAGCCATGGCGCTGGTCAAAGCCAGCTTTGTCCTGCTGTCACCTGATCCCGACGTGAAGATAAGCGCCCGCAATCGCCTGAGCGGAATTATCGGCACCATCACGCCTGGCGCGGTCAGCTGCGAGGTCAAGCTGCTACTTCCCGGCAACCGAACGCTGGGGGCAGTCATCACCAATGAAAGCACCGAAGCGCTCGGATTGGCCGTCGGTCAGCCCTGTACGGCGCTGATCAAAGCCTCTCACGTAATCATCGCGGTAGATTGACGAATATGATGAATCGAACCCGTATGACGCTCATCGCGGCGTTAGCTGCAGTCACCCCGTTGATGAGCCTCGCTGAAGAAGTCCAGGTTGCGGTTGCGTCGAATTTCACCGCGCCCATGCGCGTCATCGCCGAACGGTTTGAGCGAGACACCGGGCACAAGGCGCTGCTGGCCTTTGGCTCGACGGGCAAGCTCTACGCACAGATTCGCAACGGTGCACCCTTCTCGGTACTGCTGGCGGCCGATGAACAGATTCCAGCCAGGCTGGAAGACGAAGGGTTGGGTGTTGCTGGAAGCCGCTTCACCTACGCCATCGGTACATTGGTGTTGTGGTCAGCCCAAGAAGACTTCGTTGATGATCAGGCGGCCGTGCTCAGTGACCAAGCGTTTCGCCACCTGGCCATCGCCAATCCAAAGACCGCGCCCTACGGAGCCGCGGCTGTGGCCACGCTAAAAAAGCTGGGCCTGTCGGATTCGGTCCGGGGCAAATTAGTGCAGGGCGAAAACATCGCACAAACACATCAGTTCGTTGCCAGCGGCAACGCCGAACTCGGCTTCGTTGCCCTTTCGCAGGTAGTTGAAGATGGAGTGATACGGCAAGGTTCAGGCTGGGTGGTGCCTGCCGCCTACCATCCACCGATTCGCCAGGACGCCATTTTGCTGAACAAAGGTCAGGACAACCCAGCGGCGCGAGCGCTGCTCGATTACCTGCAAAGCGCAGAGGCAGCCGAGGTGATCAAAGCCTACGGTTATGACCGGTAGGTGATGGAATTGCCCACTCTGGATGACGCCAGCCTCTCTGCCATATGGCTGACACTTAAACTCGCCAGCATCACCACCGTTCTGCTGTTACTACTCGGAACCCCCATCGCATGGTGGCTGGCACGAACCCGCTCACGCCTGAAAGGCCCCATTGGCGCCGTGGTGGCGCTCCCTCTCGTACTTCCACCCAGTGTGCTCGGCTTCTATCTGCTGGTAGCGATGGGCCCCAATGGACCCGTTGGGCAACTGACCCAAACGCTCGGTATGGGCGTCCTGCCGTTCACCTTTGCCGGCCTGGTCGTGGGCTCGGTTTTCTACTCGATGCCCTTCGTGGTGCAACCGTTGCAGAACGCCTTCGAAGCGATTGGCGAACGTCCATTAGAAGCCGCAGCAACCTTGCGTGCGGGCCCGCTGGACACCTTCTTCACCGTCGTATTGCCGCTGGCACGGCCAGGTTTCGTAACGGCCAGCATTCTCGGCTTCGCCCATACGGTGGGCGAGTTTGGTGTCGTGCTGATGATCGGCGGGAACATCCCCGAGAAAACCCGCGTGTTGTCCGTACAGATCTACGATCACGTCGAAGCCTTGGAATACACCCAGGCACACTGGCTCGCCGGTGGGATGCTGCTGTTTTCCTTTCTTGTACTGCTCACGCTCTATGCGAGCCCCATTCGGCAGGGGTGGCGCGGATGACCAGCAACCCGAGCGGGATCCATGCTCGCCTGCGCCTGACCCATCCAGGCTTCACGCTGGACGTCGATGTCGAACTACCGGGGCGAGGTGTTACCGCTCTGTTCGGTCCTTCGGGCTCGGGCAAGACCAGTTGCTTGCGCTGCATCGCCGGGCTCGAGCGCAGCAGCACCGGAACACTGGTGGTTAATGGCGACTGCTGGCAAGACTCGAGCCGCCAGTGGTTAGTGCCACCGCATCAGCGCCCGATTGGTTATGTGTTTCAGGATGCCAATCTGTTCGCGCACCTGTCCGTCAAAGGCAATCTCGAATTCGGCATGAAGCGCGTCCCATCACAGGACCGGCGCGTCGCTTGGGATCAGGCTGTCGAGTTGCTGGGTATCGAGCACCTCTTGGAGCGCATGCCGGAGCGGCTTTCCGGCGGAGAAAGGCAACGGGTCGGCATCGCGCGCGCCCTGCTTACCAGTCCTCGCCTGCTGTTGATGGACGAGCCTCTGGCTGCCCTCGACGTGAAGCGCAAACAGGAAATCCTGCCGTACCTCGAACGCTTGCACGACGAACTGGATATCCCCCTGCTCTATGTCAGCCACGCGCCAGACGAAGTGGCGCGACTGGCTGACCACCTGGTCCTGCTCGACGAGGGCAAGGTCGTGGCGCAGGGAGCACTTCATGAAACCCTGGCACGCCTGGATCTGCCGACCGCGTTCGGTGAGGATGCTGGCGTTGTCATCGAGTCGGAAATTACGGGACACGACCTGGATTATCACCTCACTCGCCTGACGTTTCAGGGCGGTGATGTGCTGGTGGCGCAGCGGAGCGAAGCGGTCGGGCATCGGCTGCGCTTTCGCGTCCATGCGCGGGATGTCAGCCTGACGCTGGAACGTGCGGAAGGCACCAGCATCAGCAACCTGCTACCGGTGCGGGTTGCTGAAGTGGTCACCGCCGATACGCCAGCCCATGTTCTGGTTCGCCTGGACGCCCAAGGCACACCGCTGCTGGCGCGCATTACGCGGCGCTCGGCCGATCAGCTCGGGGTTTCCGAGGGCAAGGCGCTCTGGGCGCAGATCAAGACAGTCGCATTGCTGGGTTGAGGGCTCGCCCTAGCCCAGCAGCGCCAGGCCAACCAGCACCGCGCATTCCACCAGTTCCAGCAAGGCTCCGGCCGTGTCGCCTGTGGTTCCGCCCAGACGCCGGAGCAGACAACGACGCACTAGCATTCCAACCGCCGCTGCAACCCCCAGCGCAATCCAGCCACTGGCTCCCATCAGCACGCCAGCGAGCACGATAAGCCCGAACACCAAACGAGCTTCTGATCGCGGCATATGTTCGGCCAATGCTTGGCCCAAACCACCCGGCCGCACATAGGGTGTCGTAAGAAATAAACCCAACATTGCGCTTCGCCCCAACAGCGGTACTGTCAACAGCATCAACAGGTTGCCTTGCTCAAGCAGCGTGCATAGCGCGACGAATTTCAACAGCAGCAATAACACCAGCACGGCGACAGCAACCGGCCCGCTGCAGGGGTCTTTCATGATCGCCAGAGTACGTTCCCGATCGCCGAAGCCGCCCAGCCAGGCATCTGCGCTATCAGCCAGGCCATCGAGGTGCAACGCACCGGTCAGCCAGACCCACACGGCCAGCAGCAAAGCGGCCTTCAAGGGTGGCGCCGCATTGCCGAGAACCATACCGAGCAAACAGAGCATGACGCCCAGCAGCAACCCCACCAACGGGTAATACAGCAGGGATCTGCCGATCAACCGTGGCTCGGGGATGCTGTGCAGCCGCACCGGGAGGCAGGTCAGAAACTGCAGCGCAATCAGAAAGGGCTGCATCGTTCTTCCAGCCAGAGCGTGGCGTCGTTGAAACCGGTTCTCAGGCCGAACAAAGCGCCATGACTAACCTCGACCTGCAACAGACATTCGCGCGGCAGACCACGGGCCTCTGCCAGCAACAGCCGCATCACGCCTGCGTGGGTGACGAGCAATAAACGTTCGCCCGCGCAACGATCGGTCAGGCGCTCGATTGCCGCCAGCACGCGCTTCTCAAAGTCCGCGACGGGCTCCGCTCCGGGCGGAGTGAAGCCGTACGGGTCGCTCCAGAAGCGCCCCAGGGCTTCGCTCTGATCGATCATCAGGTCGGCGGCGGTGCGCCCCTCCCAATCGCCAAAGTTCAGCTCGCGCAGGTCAGGCTCAAGATCGAGCTCAAGGGATTGTTGCTCGGCGAGTTCAGCCGCGAAGTCCGCGCAGCGGCGCAGGGGCGAACTGATGATTCGGTCCCAAGGCCCGGCACCGGCGACGGCGGCACGCATCTGCTGCCAACCCTTTACGGTGAGCGCATCATCCAGCCGCCCCCGAAATCCGCCACCGGACTCGGTTTCGCCATGTCGCAGCAACTCCAGCTGAACGCTCATGAGTGCTTCGCCGCGACAGCGGCTTCGTCGAACGTGGCCATGCCGTCGTGAAGCGCGCAGGCCAGCCGAAGCAGCGGAACCGCCAGCGCCGCGCCGCTGCCCTCGCCTAGCCGCAGACCGAGATCCAAGAGCGGGTGCGCATCCAAGGCTTTAAGCACAGCGAGATGGCCCGGCTCGGCCGACCGATGCGCGAAGATCAGCCAGTCACGACAGGCTGGGTTCAGACGCACCGCACACAGCGCCGCCACACTGCAGATAAAGCCGTCGACCAGCACGACGATGCCTTGCTGCGCGCACGCTAAATAGGCGCCGGTGAGCGCAGCCAGTTCGAAACCACCGAGCCGCTGCATCCAGCCGAGGGTGTCGTGCGGCCCCACATGCAGCGCCAGCGCCCGCTCGATGACTGCACTCTTATGGGCAATACCCGCCGCATCCAGGCCGGTGCCCGGCCCAGCCAGTTCGTGCGGCGCGCAACCCAGCAAGGCGCAGGCCAGCGCCGCCGCAGTAGTGGTATTGCCGATGCCCATTTCGCCGCCGATGAACAGCTCGCTGCGCTGTTGCTGCGCCCGCAGCACAGTGTCGCGCCCAGCCTCCATGGCGAGCTGGCAGGTTTCGGCACTCATGGCCGATTCTCCGGTGAAATTGCGGGTGCCCGGCCCCAGCGAAAGATGGCGCACCCGAGGCAGCGACAACGGAGCCACCGTTCCCAGATCAATCACCTCCAGCATCGCGTCGAGCTGCTTGGCAAGCACACTGATCGCGGCGCCGCCGTTGACGAAATTGCCAAGCATCTGAGCAGTGACTGATTGCGGGAACGCAGAAACGCCTTCCTCGGCAACGCCGTGGTCTCCGGCGAAAATGGCAATAAACACATGCTTCAATGACGGGCGTTCACGCCCCTGCAAAGCCGCCAGCTGGGGGATCACCGAGTCGATACGCCCAAGCGCACCCGCCGGTTTAGTCAGCTGAGCATCGCGCTGCTGTGCCGCCCGGCGTGCCACTTCGTCCGGTACCCGGCAGGCCTCCAACCACCACTGCGTGTTCAAAGCGCCACTCCTTTAAGGGTCATTGGCAAGCCCGCCACGGTAAAGATCACCCGCTGACAACGCTCGGCGAGGGCTTGATGTAACAGGCCGGTTTCATCGACATAACGGCGGGTCAGCTCACCCAGCGGCACCACACCCAGCCCGGTTTCATTGCTCACCATCAGTACCCGTCCCGGCAGCTCATGAAGACACTCGAGCAAGGCATTGCGCTCCTCAACCAGGCGACTCGCGTCGTCCAGCATCAGCAGATTGGTAAGCCAGAGTGTCAGGCAGTCCACCAACAGGCAGCGATCCGCTCGGGCGTGTTCACGCAGGATTGAAGCCAGCGCCAGCGGTTCTTCAATCAGCACCCAGCTGGCAGGGCGCCGGGCACGGTGATGAGCGATGCGCTCGCTCATCTCGCCGTCAAGCGGCTGGCTCGTGGCGATGTAGGTGACCGCCAGACCACTTTCAACGGCAAGCCGCTCGGCCAACCGACTCTTGCCGGACCGCGCCCCACCGAGGATGAGCTCAATCATGCCCCCGTCTCCCTTGATAGCCCGCAGAGCGCCAACAGGTGCGAGGCGTCCAAATGCTTGTCCACCAGATCCGCCAGGCGCTCGATATCGCGTTCGCGCAGTGCCTGGTAATCGACCCGCTGCGCCTTCTCCAGCCCGGCCCAGCGCAACAGTGACTCGCAAGCAGCGGGAGACTCGAACAGGCCATGGAGGTAGGTGCCGAGCACCTGGCCATCCTCGCTGATCGCACCGTCACCGCGCCCCTCTTCGAGTCGTACGGCAGCACGCTCCAGTGCCGGTCCGTCACTGATGCCCGCGTGAATCTCGTAGCCGGTGATGTCGGCGCCATCAATCGCCAGTCGACCCCGGACGTTGCGCAGCTGCTTGTGCGCAGCCAGCGTTGTGGAAAACCTCAGCAGTCCCAGCCCGTCGCTTTGTCCAGCCGGTCCTTCCAGCCCCAGCGGGTCGGCAATTGCGTCGCCCAGCATCTGCAGGCCGCCACAAATCCCTAGCACCTTGCCGCCGTAGCGCAGATGCCGTTGGATGGCCGGCTCCCATCCTTGCTCGCGCAGCCATGCGAGGTCAGCGCACACGCTTTTCGATCCCGGCAGGACAATCAGGTCCGCAGGCGGGACCGCTTGTCCGGGCCCGACGAAACGCAGATCAACCTGAGGATGCAAACGCAGCGGATCGAAGTCGGTGTGATTGCTGATACGCGGCAGGACCGGCACCACGACCTTCAAGGTCTGCTCGTTCTTCGCGGACTGACGCACGTCGACGGCGTCCTCTGCTTCGAGGTGGAAATCCATAAGGTATGGCAGCACCCCGAGAACGGGCTTGCCTGTTCGCTGTTCGAGCCAGTCGAGGCCCGGCTGCAGCAGGGCAATATCGCCGCGAAAGCGGTTGATCACGAAGCCTTTGACCCGCGCCTGCTCACTGGGGCTGAGCAATTCCAGCGTGCCGACCAGGTGCGCGAACACGCCGCCCTTGTCGATATCGGCGATCAGGATCACCGGGCAGTCGACCGCTTCGGCGAAGCCCATGTTGGCGATATCGTTGGCGCGCAGATTGATCTCGGCCGGCGAACCCGCGCCTTCGACCATTACCACCTGATAGGCATCGCGCAGGCGCCGGTGCGATGCCAGCGCCGCCTCCATCGCCACGCGTTTGTAGTCGTGATAGGCCACCGCATCCATGTTGCCGACGGCTTGGCCGTGAATGATGACCTGCGCGCCCACATCGCTGTTGGGCTTGAGCAGGATTGGATTCATGTCGGTGTGCGGCGGCAAGCCGGCGGCCTGGGCCTGCACCGCTTGAGCACGCCCGATCTCGCCACCGTCGGCGGTAACCGCGCTGTTCAGCGCCATGTTCTGCGGTTTGAAAGGCACGACAGTGACACCTTGACGCTTGAGCCAGCGACACAGCGCGGTCACCAAGGTGCTCTTGCCGGCATCGGAGGTTGTGCCCTGAACCATCAAGGTGCTCATGTGCGTACCGCCTGATAGCTGATTAGCGCCCGGGTCAGCCGCGCCCATCCGGCTTCGTCCACCGGCAGCCCGAAGCGCACACTCGACGGATACAGGAAGCGACGCACCAGAATGCCCTGGCAGGCCAGAAACTCATGGAGCATCGTGGCTTCCTCCGTCACAACCCAATGAAAAAGCCAGCAGCCCCCGGTGGGCGGCAACCCCTGCTCTGTAAGCAGCTGCGCCAGTCGCTCGCTATCGCTTCGCAAGCGCTCGCGTTGACGGTGCTGCCCCTCACGATCACCAAGCAAGACGGTGCCGATGAAACGTGACGGGCCGGCAATCGGCCATGGCCCAAGGGCATCGCCGAGCACGGACAGCAAGCCTTGCTCCGCCAGCACGAAACCCAGCCGCGCACCGGCCATGCCGAAAAACTTGCCGAACGAGCGCAAGACGATCAGCCCTGGTAAGTGGCTATGCGGGGCCAAGCTGTGAGACGGGGTTGGGTCCATGAAAGCTTCGTCGACAATCAGCCAGCCACCACGCTCGGCAAGACAACCATGCCAGTCGAGCAACTGCTCCGGTGGCAACAGGCGGCCGGTGGGGTTGTTCGGATTGACCACGACCAGCACATCAAGCCCGTCGAGCGCCCGCGGCACACTGCCCTCGCTGAATTCGCTGAGACGATGCCCTTCGCGGCGCCAGGCCTCGGCATGTTCCGCATAACAGGGCGAGACGATTCCGACCTGCAATGGCCTGCGCAAGCGCGGCAACATCTGGATCGCAGCCTGAGAGCCAGCCACTGGCAACAGCGAGGCGGCACCAAAATAGCGCTGCGCAGCTGCTTCCAATTCGTCTTCGGTTTCCGGTAGGCGCAGCCAGGTTTCGCTGGGAATAGCCGGCAGATCTAAACCGTAGGGCGCAATGCCGGTAGATAGATCCAGCCAATCGTGCAGCGGTATATCAAAGTGCTCGGCCGCCCTGCGCAGTTTTCCGCCGTGCTCAAGCATCCAGCCAGCCCCCAAGCAGCAATGCCAGCAACCACAGACCGACGCCGGCCCAGACCATGTCCAGCGCGCGCTCGATATCTCGAGACTGAGGCGCTTCGCCTTCTCCGAGCACGGGTCGATGATGTACCTCGCCGTGGTACACGGCTGGACCGCCCAGCGCCACGCCTAGCGCACCGGCCCCAGCAGCCATTACGGGGCCGGCGTTGGGGCTGTCCCACAGCGGCGCTTGCGTGCGCCAGCAATGCCAGGCTCGCCGCGTCTGGCCCAGCAGCGCATATGTGAGCGCAACCAGCCTGGCCGGGACGTAATTGAGCACATCATCGATACGCGCTGCGGCCCAGCCGAATCGCTCGAAGCGCTCGTTGCGGTAGCCCCACATGGCATCGAGCGTATTGCTCAGTCGGTACAGCACCACACCGGGTGCGCCTGCCAGCACGAACCAGAACAGCGCGGCGAATACCGCATCGCTGCCATTTTCCAATGCGGACTCGGTTGCGGCTCGGGCGACGCCCTGCTCGTCGAGTTCACGTGTATCGCGGCTGACGATGAAACCGACGCGCTGGCGCGCCTCGGTCAAATCACCCTGGCGCAGCGCACGGGCGACCGGCATTAGATGATCGCCAAGGCTGCGCAGTCCCAGCGCCATGTAGAGCAAGCAGATCTCGACCAGCCAGCCAACAGTTGGCAGCGAACCGAGCAGCCACGCTAATGCCGTCAGCGGCAGCACGGCGAGGCACCAGGCGGTAACGCCATGGCTGCGCCAGCCGCGACCGCCGGGTCCGTTGAAATGACGCTCGAGCCGATCGGCCAGCTTGCCGAACGCGACCAGGGGATGGCCGCGACGCGGTTCGCCGAGTGCCGCATCCAGCGCAACCCCCGCTAAACAGCTTAGGGCCACGCTCACGACTGCTGACCCCAGTAATTATCGAACAGCAACTCAGTGAGTTGTCGCGGCTGGGTCCAACCTTCAAGCGCGAGCATTGGCGCAGGGTAGAACTCAGCCACCGGGCCAAGGCAAATCACCGCAACCGGCTTGGCCCCCGTGGGCATCTGCAGCAGATCGGCTAGCGCTTGAGGATCGAACAGCGATACCCAACCCATGCCCAGACCCTCGGCCCGCGCAGCGAGCCAGAGATTCTGGATCGCACAGGCAGCCGAAGCGAGGTCCATGTCCGGCATTGTGCGACGGCCAAACACATGGGCCTCGCGACCCTCCATCAACGCGACGACCAGCAACTCAGCGCAATCGTGAATGCCCTCAACCTTGAGCTTCATGAACGCCTCGCCACGCTCGCCCAGCGCCGCAGCGGTCAGGAGTCGCTCCTCCTCGACCAGATCGGCAATGGCGCTTCGCAATTCAGGAAGGCTGATACGCAGAAAACGCCAAGGCTGCATCAAGCCCACGCTAGGCGCCTGATGCGCGGCCTCGAGCAGGCGCGCCAGCAACTCGGGTGCAACCTCGCCTCCGCTGAAATGCCGCATGTCGCGACGTTCGCCAATCGCCCGGTACACGCCAGCGCGCTGCTCCTCGGTAAAGGCAAACTCGCTCATGGACAGAGCATCGCCGCCGCCGCGACGGGATCGGACGGCATGTAGAAGTGAATATAGGAAGCCGTCAGCCGACCCTGCCGGTACACCGCCTCAGCCGTTCTTTTGTAGTTCGGGCATTCGCCTCTCGCCAGTGGCTGCATTGGCGATTCGAGCGAGGAATGGTGAAAGGTGTGGCCACGCAGGCGTCCTTCCGGCAGTTGCACCTCCTGCAGCGCCAGTGCGGTAAAGCGCTTCTGCATCTGCGCCTCGCCAGGAATCAAGCCGAGCATGCTTTCCCGGATCCCGTCCTGGCCGGTCAGGCCGTCGAGCAGATAAAGCATGCCGCCACATTCGGCAAGCATTGGCTTGCCTGCATCGTGATGAGCGCGTATCGCCTCGGCCATCGCATGGTTGCGGCTCAACGCTCGCAGATGCAGCTCCGGGTAGCCGCCCGGCAGATAAAGACTGTCCACGGCAGGCAAACGGGAAAATCGCAGTGGTGAGAAGAACAGCAGCTCCGCGCCCAGCGCTTGCAACAGATCGAGATTGGCCTGATAGACGAACGAGAAAGCGGCGTCACGTGCCACACCGATACGCACCCCGCTCAACAGTTTCGGCAGTGTCTCGGGTGCCGGTGGCGGAAAGCTGATCGATGCGGGCAGGCTGCAATCCGCGCTCGCCGCCAAGGCGTCGGCAGCCGCGTCGAGTCGGGCGTCCAGATCGGCCAGTTCCTGCGCCTGTACGAGACCCAGATGGCGGCTGGGCAAGCCAACGGATTCAGCGCGCGGCAGGGCGCCGAACCAGCCAAGATTCTCAGGCAGGCAGTCCCGAAGGATTTCACCGTGTCGGCTGCTACCGACCCGGTTGGCCAACACACCGGCAAACGGCAAATCCGGCTGATAACTGGCCAAACCGTGGGCGAGCGCTCCGAAGGTCTGTGCCATCGCCGAACCATCGACTACCGCCAAAACCGGTACTCCGAACTGGCGCGCCAGATCCGCTGCCGAGGGCGTGCCATCGAACAGACCCATGACCCCTTCGATAAGAATCAGATCGGCATCGCGCGCCGCTTCCCAAAGCAGGCGACGGCTTTCCGCCTCCCCCACCATCCACAGATCGAGTTGATAGACCGGGTGGCCACTGGCGCGCGCCAGAACCATCGGGTCGAGGAAATCCGGGCCGCACTTAAAGACACGCACGCGTTTGCCTTGGCGCGTATGCAAGCGAGCCAGGCCAGCCGTTACGGTGGTTTTACCCTGGCCTGAGGCGGGTGCGGCTATCAGTAGGGCTGGGCACTGGCGTGGCCCGCTCATCGTGCAATCGCACTCGCGACGGAGATCGAGCCCTGTGAACATGGTGTGGCACCGTAGGGTGGATAACGCTCCACCCATCCACCACCACTGTTACCAACAACGGTGGATGAAAAAAGCGTCATCCACCCTACGCTCGTCGTCAAAGCAGACATCAGAACTCCACCCCTTTCTGCGCCTTTACGCCTGACTTGAACGCATGTCTGACCAAGCTCATTTCAGTCACGGTGTCGGCTGCCTCGATCAAACCCGGCGGCGCGCCGCGGCCGGTGACCACCACATGCTGCAACAGCGGTCGCGACTCGATATCAGCCAGCACCGGATCAAGCTCCAAGTAGCCATATTTGAGCGCGATGTTCAGCTCATCCAGCACGACAAGACCAATGTCCGGATCAGCCAACAGCTGCGCGGCGACATCCCACGCCTCCTTTGCTTTGGCGATATCACGCTGGCGATCCTGGGTTTCCCAGGTGAAGCCTTCGCCCATCACGTGATAGCGAACCTCATCGGGAAAGCGTCGGAAGAAACTCTCTTCGCCGGTGCTGGCAGCGCCTTTGATGAACTGCACCACGCCCACCTTGATGCCGTGGCCGAGTGCACGCGCGACCATGCCAAAGGCCGAACTGCTCTTACCCTTGCCATTGCCAGTGTGGACCAGCAGCAGACCGTACTCGTCCTGTGCTTCGGCAATCTTCTCGTCTACCACGGCCTTTTTACGCTGCATGCGCGCCTTGTGGCGGGCATCGCGCTCGCTGGATTCACTCATGCGCGAGCGCCTTCGCGCTGTGCAGTCCAGGCACGCAGCCCGACGAACACGACCGCAGCGGTGCCGACATACAGCGCCAGATTGCCCAGGTAACGGGGGTAGTAGGTGCCGATGCGCTCAGCCAGCTGCGCCAGGCTTGGATCCGGATAGCGGCCGGAGAAAAACAGGAAACCACCGCCGGAAAACAGGTAGCACACGAAGGCGCTGAGCACCACGACGCCCGCCAGCAACGCCAGGCTGCTCAGCTGGTCACGGTGCATCCGCGCATACATCCGTCCGCCGAACCACAGGGAGCCGTAGGCAGGCACCAGCATCCAGTAAGCCGGTGACATGCAATAACTGCTCACGCCCTGCCATTGGATGGCGGCGAAATCCAGCAGCGACGCCTCGACAAACAAAGCCGGAAACACCCAGCGCGGCGCCAGCAGCACACCCGCCAGAAAGAACACCGCCCATGAAGCGCTTGGCAAATTTACCGAGGCGAAGTGTTGGCCACGGGTCATAGCCATCAGCACGGCCAGTGCAATACCGACAGCCAGTTGGGCTCTTGGGGACAGTTTGATCATCGGTGTTCTCCTTTGGGGCAACGCGCCAGCGGGCGCGATTAGAGTGCCTGGTAGCGGATCGTGAAATGGATCGCGCGGCCGGGCTGTTCATAGGTCTGGGCGGTTTCGTAATCGCGGTCGAACAGGTTGCTCAGTTTTGCCTGCAGTCGCCAGGCCTCATCGAGACGGTACTCACCACGCAGGTCGACGAGGGCATAGCCGGGCAAGCGCTCGGCTTCGGCGTTGCTGGATTTGTCGAAACGCTCACTCGCTGCGTACAGCGTTGTGCCGACAGCAAAGCGACCAATGGCACGGTCCAGGTCGACATTCAGCGTCCGTTTGGCGCGCCGCGGCAGCAGATGCCCGTGATTGGCCTTGCTGCGATCCTGCGGGTCGAGGACGGTCACCGAGGTGACGACATCCCAGCCCAGCAGCTCGGTGCCGACCACGCCTTCTATCCCGCGAATGCGCGCCACATCGAGGTTCTGCGGCTGCATCGGACTGCTGCCACTCCAGATGATCAGGTCGTCAATCTGGTTTTCGAACGCGTTGAGGCTCCACTCGCCCCATTGCTGCTCTCCCTTCACGCCCAGCTCATAGCTCTGCGACTCCTCCGGCTGCAGGTCGGGGTTGCCGGCAGTGAAGCCGGTGTCCGGCGCGTAGAGATCGTTGAAGGTGGGCGCCTTGAATGCCGTGCCGTAGGACGCGCTCAGTATCAGGTTGTCACGCAGGTCATAGCTCCAGCCAAGATTGCCGGTGTCATGGTTGCCGAACTGCTCGTTGTCATCGCGACGCAGGCCAGCCAAAACGCCGTGGCGGCCGAAGCGGCCCTGGTACTGAAGATAGGCGCCCTTGTTGTCGCGCGTGTCGACCGCATAGTCGTCCGTCACGTCGATGCGGTCTTGCTGGTAGTCGAAACCAAGCGTGAGCAGCTGATCTTCAGCCACGCTGAAGTCATTCTGCCAATTGAAAGAATCGCGCTTGGTATCGAAACGCGAATAGAAACCACCGTCGCGAAAGTTATCGGTGTTGTCTTCGCTGTGCCCGGCCTGCAAGGTGACCAGCCATGGATCGATAGGCGTGAATCGTGCCCGGCCGCCGATGACTTGCTGGCTGCCGTCGCTGTAGGCAAAGCGACCTGTCGCACCTGAGGTAGACCGAGAGTCGTAGTCACTGTGGGTATCGACATGCAGCCAACTGCCGTCCAGCACCAGTCCATTGTCGAAGCTATAGCCGCCGCGCAAGGCACCGGACAGCTCGCGATAACCGTCCGCATCGGGTTCGTAGGAGCGTGGTGCTGAAGGCCGATAGGCCCTTGAGTTAATGCCGTCGGTTGATGCGCTCGCCACGCCGAGACTGAACCATCCGGCACCCTGCCCGCCGGATATGCCCGCGGTACCGTCGAAGCTGGAGCGGCTGCCCGCGCCAGCGGAAAAATAGGGCTTGAACCCTTCGCCTTCCCCACGCCGCGTGAAGATCTGCATGACCCCGCCCACCGCTTCCGAACCGTACAGGCTGGACCGCGGCCCACGAACCAGCTCGATACGCTCGATCTGCTCGACCGGAATGTTCTCAAGCGACGCACCGCCCGATGTGGCCGATCCGATTTTCACCCCATCAACCAGAACAAGCAGATGCTGGCTGCTGGTGCCACGCACATACACGGAAGAGGTTTTGCCGCGTCCGCCGTTGGAAGCGAAGTTGACGCCCGCCAGGCCGCGCAGCAATTCAGGAACGCTCTGCACCTGACTGCGCACAATCTGCTCGCGGGTAATGACGCTGGTGGAGGCAATCGGGCTGAGCACCTGCTCGGTCCGCGTGGCCGTAACCACCTGTTCGTTGAGGTTCAGCGGCTGTACCGGCTGAGCATGGGAAAGCGAAGCATAGCCAAGCAGCACGAACGCTGCCGAGGTGTTGAGGGTCTTGCAGGTCAAGTTCAGGTCTCCGTCGTGCCCGCCGCACGACAACAGTCGATAAGGGCAGACGGAGAATGCGAAGGGAGCGCAGGTGCAAGCAGCCGCACCCCGATCAGCGCCCGCCGCACTGCCGTGGAATGCGACAGGCCGGTCTCCGGGCTTGCGAGCGGATGCCTTGCATCCTGGAACCGCGGCCTTCCCATGCCTGTGGCACAGTGGCTGTGAGCGGTGTCCTGTCTCGCCTACCGTTGCGGGGGCAGCGCCGGAATCTTCATCGAATGAACCGGCTTCCCTGTTTCACCCCTCTGGCGTTTCGCCAGGGGGCACCTGAAGCAGCGCGGAGGGTAGTCCAAGGCCCTGCGCAGCGCAACCGAAAGCGATCAGGACCCGAGCCAGAATAGGTTTCGGGAGCGCTGCTTGCGATTTACCGGAACGCCGGGCGCCGATTGGCTTCGAATGCAACAATGCCACCGTCACAAACATCAGACGAGAAGACAGCCACCCATGACCAGCATCGTGCAGATCTCCGACACTCACTTCGGCACCGAACAGCCCGCCGTCGTGCAAGCCATGGAAGACCACGTGCGCGAGCACGGCGCGGACCTGCTGATCTTTTCCGGCGACATCACGCAGCGCGCCAGGGCCGGACAGTTCCCCGATGCTCAGGCCTTCGTGCAGCGCCTGCATGGGCATGGCATCACGAAAGCGCTGGTGATCCCGGGGAACCAAGACATCCCGCTGTATAACGTCTTTGCGCGTTTGTTCATGCCCTACCGCAACTACCGTCGCCACTTTGGTGACGATCTGGAGCCGACCTTCGAAAACGACGAGATGCTGGTCATCGGCCTCAACACCACCCACCCCAGGCGCCACAAGGATGGACTGGTGACCGACGAGCAGGTGCAAGCGGTTGCCCGGCGCCTCGAGCAGAGCGACCCGAACAAGATCCGTATCGTGGTGGCGCACCAGCCCTTCGGCGCGATGGTGCTGAGCGATCTGAGCAACCTTCAGCACAACGCAGATAATGCGCTGCACCGTTGGGCCGATGAAGGGTTGGATCTGGTAATGGGCGGGCACATCCACCTGCCCTATGTATTGCCCTTGTCCAAGCAGTACACCGCGCTGTCTCGCGAGATCTGGATGGTCCAGGCAGGCACCACCCTCTCATCACGCGTACGCGGCACCTCTCCAAACTCGTTCAATCGGTTGAAGCTGCACCCGGGCGCTGACAAGAAGGTCTGTGTCGAGCGCTGGGATTTGCTCGATGATCAGTTCGTGCTCGGATCGCACTTCAACCTGCATTGGTAAACGCAGCAGCTCACAGCGGTTCTGAGCTGCCGCGTCCCGAGCGCGGTTCAGCCCACCGCGCCTGCCACAGCAAGCCCGGTCAGATACACGCCAGCGAAGCCGAGATTGAATGCAACGAACAGGTACAGGCTGTATTTGAGGTAGCTACCGAAGGTCAGCCCCGGCACCTTGCTCATGGCCACGATGCCGGCTGCGGAACCGATGACCAGCAGCGAACCGCCGACGCCCACTGCATAGGTCAGCACCATCCACTCGGCGATGCCCATTTCAAGTCCGGACTTCAGCAGTGCAGCGGTCAGCGGTACGTTGTCGATCGCGGCTGACAGGATGCCCATCAGGTAGTTGGCGACCACGGCAGGCACCTGGTCATAGATACGCACTAGGCCGTCGAGCACATGGATTTCCTTGAGCATGCCGACCAGCAGCAGGATGCCGAGGAAGAACAGTAAGGTCTCGAACTCAACCTGGCGGACGTATTCCAGAATCGGATCGGTTTCGATGTCGTCGCTGAAGAAGCGCGCCACCAGAAACATGATCGACAACCCGCTCAGGAAGGTCAGCACGGGCGGAATTTGGAAGAAGAAGTTGCCAGCGATGGTGCACAGGATGGTGCCGAGAAAGATCAGGGCGATGGCAATGTCGACCCGGCGTACATCGGTGCGATGGCTCTCCACCACGACCTGCCCGCTCATGCCCAGCGAGAGCATCGCCGCCAGCAGCATGACCGCCAGAAAAGCGGGGAGCGCCAGCAGCAACAGCTGCAGGATCTCTACTTTTCCGGCTAGGAAGATCATCAGGGTCGTGACGTCACCGGTGATCAGCGCCACGCCGCCGGAGTTCACTGCAAACACCACGAGCGCCGCATATTTAATCGTCTTTTCGGCGCTGAGCTTGAGCGACATGATCAGCGTGATAGAGACCAGCGTCGCGGTAATGTTGTCCGCCAGCGAGGAGAACACAAAGCAGAACGTCGCCGTCAGGAACAGCAGCTGCCGCTCGCTGATCCGCTTTGGCAAAACCAGGTAGATCAGGTTCTCAATCAGGCCTTTCTTGTTCAGGTAAGCGACAAAGGTCATCGCCGCCACCAGAAAGATCCACAGCCCGGCGATCTCCGCGATGTTTTCGTTGAGGCTGGTGAGTACCAGGTCGCGTTCGGCGCCCTGCGGGGAAAAGATGAACAGCAGCATCCACGCTAAGGTGCCGAAGAACAGCGTGACCTTGGCTTTGTTTACATGGGTAATTTCTTCAAGAACAACACCGAGCAGAGCGGCCACGGCGAGGCCGATCAGCACGTACTGAAGTATTTCAGGCATGGGGCACCTAACGGATAAGGAGGGGCGGTTCGTGCGCGGATGCGCACCCGAGAAGTTGGGGCGCCGATCATAGCCAAAGTGCGACAATTCGACACCTGACAAATGTCAATTCGAAGATATTTCGAATTATTCCACCGGACTGGCGCGGCTTTGCAGCCGGTTAATGGCGTGGGACGAATCCGGCAGGCTTGGCCGATAACCAGTCGACGAAGGTGCGCAGGCGCGGGTCGGCCAGCAACGCGTCGCGGCTGTTGAAGCTGAGCGCCAGCTCCTTCTCTGTAAACAGGCGGTGGATCTGGTTGTGACAGGGCCGGCAAACCCACAGCGTGGCGGTAATACGCTCCTCACGAGGAAAGCGCTTTCGGATGTAGGTTTTGCCGTGCAAGGCTTTGGGAATCAGGTGATGGCGGGTCAAAGGCGCCTGCCGCAGGCACAGCTCGCAGGCTTCAGGCTGGTCGGGCAAACGCAGGAGTGGCGCCATCTAACGACCTCTCAATCGCAGCGCCTACAATCCGCGCCCGCTCGGCGGCGCGGACAACAAAGAAAGTGACTGCCAGCGCCTATCATGTTCGACTCCCGCCAGCGTTACGGGTTTTGAGCGAGACGGTCACCGTCCAGCACGCGCTTGGCGCTGAGGTAGTTTTTCTGCCAGTAACTGTTGGAGAGGCTGTCCAGGCGTACCGTTCCACCGGTTGAGGGTGCATGGACGAAACGCCCTTCGCCGACGTAGATGGCCGCATGACTGACACGACGCCCGCCGCTGGTGGCAAAGAACAGCAGATCACCTGCTTTCAAGTCATCACGCCTGATGGTAGCGCCCCGCATGGCGTTCATCTCGCGAGTCGTACGCGGTAATGCAACGCCGGCTGCGCCTCGGTAGACATAGGTAATCAGACCACTGCAATCGAAGCCGCCATCAGGGGTATTGCCGCCGTAGCGATACGGCGTACCCACCAGCCCCAGAGCCGTGAAAAGTACCTCTTCAGCAGTGCCGGGAAACTCGTGCGGTGTTGGCAGAGGCGCGACGATTACCGGCTCGACCGGCGCTTGGCTGGAACAGGCAGCAAGCATCATCGCGGTCAGCAGAACAGCTGTAGAACGAGCCAGAAGAGGCATGGCAGAGCAGTCCAGGCAAATGAGCCATCACTCTGCCGGCATGTAGAAATGGATGCAAGCCCGATGCAGATCTATCTCAGCATTCAGTGATGACTGGAAACAGCGCTTGAGTTATGGGCAAGGACCAGGACGCGCTTGGCTTGCATGAAGCTGGAACGCCAGTACTTGTCATCAAGGCTGTCGACGCGGACGCCGCCGCTGCGACTACTGGACGAGTGAATGAACCGGTCACCGCCGATGTAGATACCGGCATGGCTGACCTGACCACGCCCACGGTTGTTGAAAAAGACCACGTCACCCGGCTCCAGCTCGCTGCGTTTGATCTTCGGTGCTTCCAGATTGATCATTTCGCGGGTTGAGCGTGGCAGCTCGATGCCGGCCTCTTTGCGAAACAGAAAACTGACGAAACCACTGCAATCAAAGCCGGTTTTTGTGGAGCTACCACCGTAGCGGTACGGGGTGCCTACCAGCGTGAAACCGCGCTCAAGCACGCTATCGGCCAGAGCCGGCAACTCGTAGCTCTCGTCATCGGCGAGCTCACGCAGTTGCTGCTCGGTGGGTTCGTCCGTTACGGCTTGAGGGTCGGCATCAGCCTCTGATACCTCAACCGGGAAATCGAACTGGAACTCCTGCGACAGCAGCGGGCTTTCGGTCTGCTCCGGCTGCGTGGCACAGGCCGTCAACAGCGTAACGAGCGCAAAGGGCAACAGGGGTGCGAGGCGTTGGCGCATGACACTGACAGGTCGGGAAGTCGAAAGTGGCGAAACTATGCCTGCCGTCGCTCCGATGAGCAAATTCTATTGCCGCAAATGTGACCGACTAGCTGCGGCAAAACGTCTGGGTGGCTTTCATGTAGCGCAATAGCGAGTCCACCTTGTAGCCGCGCCCCTAATCGACGGCGCAGGTTGCACATGGGGATCGGCAATGTCTGGTCGGCTCAACCCGACACCAGCCCTAGCGCGCCATCGGGCAATAGCATCAGGTACCCCTGCCCCATCAGCAGCCAGGCGGCCGCTGGATGGAATAGCAGGCGCCATAGCCAATGCTGCGGCACGAAGCCGACGCCATGAATGAAGCCCGCTGATATGCCCCACATCACCAGCATAAGCTGTGCGTGGTTGTAACTACCTGCTCCGTCGACCATCACCGCGGGGTGAATCAGCAACAGCAGGGCCAGCGGCGTGGCCAAAAGCAGCGAGAGTACGCAGCCGGGCCTGCGGTAGAGGATGCTATTGACCGAGCCGATCACGGCCTGGCTCCGCATCGAGGTCTTGGGTCGCTTCGAACCAGAGCGCGCTGATGATGCCGAAGCTGCAAGCCAGCAGTACGCCGAGAATCCAGGTGAAGTACCACATGATGTTTTCTCCGTAGGGTCGTTCTGGCCAGGCGCGCGGGCGCCTGGCCAGAGGCTCAGTACAAGCCGTGCGGGTTGGCGTCGATGGTCTGATCATTGAGTCGGCCCCACATGCGGATATAGCTCCACAGCGTGTAGCAGAGAATCAGCGGCACGAAGATGCAGACCACGACGAACATGATGCCCAGCGTCTTGAAGCTCGATACAGCATCCCACAGGGTGAGGCTGGAGGCCGGATCGAGGCTTGACGGGAAGACGAAGGGAAACAAGGCGAACCCCGCAGTGCAGATGCTGCCGACAATCATCAGGCTGGTGCCAAGGAAGCTCACCCCGCCGCTGTTACGACTGGCGCCCAGCAGCGCTATCAGCGCGCCAATGATTCCGGCGATCGGTGCAATTTGGGTGCTGGGGTAACGGCTGTAGTTGCCCAGCCAACCCGCGTTGTTCTGCATCACCTGCTTGTTCAGCAGGGGATTGAGCGCCGCCCCCGGATCGGTGACCGACAGCTGGTTGAAACCCTGAATGCCGAACGCTAGCCACAGGCCCGCCCCGACGAAGCCAATCAGAAATACCAGCGCGCATAGGCGGGTTGCCAGACGCGAGCGCTCACCCAGCGCGCCTTCAGTGCGCATCATCAGCCAGGCACCGCCATGGGCGCAGAGCATGCTCAGGCTGACGATGCCGCAAAGCAGCGCAAACGGATTGAGCAACGCAAAGAACGAGCCCTGGTAGGTCGAGCGCATCAGCTCGTCGAGCTGGAACGGCAGGCCGAGGAACAGGTTGCCGAAGGCCACACCGAACACCAGCGCTGGCACCGCGCCTCCGACGAACAGGGCCCAGTCCCAGGCACTGCGCCAGCGCGGGTCTTCCACCTTGCTACGGTAGTCGAAGCCCACCGGCCTGCAGAACAGCGCGAAGAGCACCAGTAGCATTGCCCAGTAAAGCCCGGAAAACGCCACTGCATAGACCATCGGCCAGGCTGCAAACAGCGCACCGCCGGCGGTGATGAACCACACCTGGTTGCCATCCCAATGCGGCGCGATGGTGTTGATCGCCACGCGCCGCTCGCTGTCGGTCTTGCCAACGAAAGGCATCAACGCCATGGCGCCCATGTCGAAGCCGTCGGTCAGAGCGAAGCCGATCAGCAGCACGCCGATCAATACCCACCAGATGAGTTTGAGCACTTCGTAGTCGAACATCTTGTTTACCTCACACAGGGGTCGGTTCGATGGGTGCGTCTTTTGCAGCTTCCGGCACGGCAACGGCGTCGCGCAGCTTGCGCATGTGGTTGGCGGCGGCTGCTTCGAGCTCGAAGTGATAGCGGCCGGTGTGCAGGCTGCTTGGCCCGAGGCGCGCGAAACGGATCATCAGGAACATTTCCACCACCAGCAGCAGCGTGTAGAAAGCCACCAGCGCCACCAGCGAACCCCAGATATCCCCCGCCGCCAACGTCGAGGCGGACAGATGCGTTGGCAGCAGTTCGGCGATCGACCAGGGCTGACGGCCATGCTCGGCGACGTACCAGCCGGTCTGCGCGGCGATCCATGGCAGCGGCAGGCTGAACAAGGCGAACTTGAGCAGCCAAGGCCTGTTCTCGGCATTTCGCTTGATCGAAGCCCAGCTGGCCAGACCAAACAGCAGCAACATGAGGAAGCCCGCCAGAACCATGGCGCGGAAGGTCCAGAACAGGCTGAACACATCGGGGATGGTATCCAGTGCGGCCAGGCGGATCTGCTCGTCACTGGCGTCAACCACCTTGTCGGTATAGCGTTTGAGCAGCAGGCCGTAACCCAGGTCCTGCTTGACCTCGTTGAACGCGGCGATGGCCTGCGGTGACTTGTCCCCGCTACGGAGTGTTTGCAAACGCTGATAGGCCAGCATGCCGTTGCGAATGCGCAGCTCGTGCTCGGCGACTAGCTGCTTGATGCCCTTGACCTCCTCGTCCAGCGAGCGCGTCGCGATCAGCCCCAGCGCATAGGGAATCTTCACCGCGTAGTCGGTACGCTGCTCCTGCTGATTAGGCAGACCGAACAAGGTGAAGCCGGCCGGTGCGGGGTGGGTTTCCCACTCGGCCTCGATGGCCGCCAGCTTGACCTTCTGCACGTCGCCAATCTCATAGCCGGACTCGTCACCGAGGATGATCACGGAGAGGGTCGAAGCCAGGCCGAACACCGCCGCGATGGCAAACGAGCGCCGGGCGAAGCCAAGGTCACGTTTCTTCAGTAGATAGAAGGACGAAATCGCCAAAACAAAGATCGCCCCAGTGACATAACCGGCCGACACCGTGTGGACGAACTTGACCTGTGCGACCGGGTTGAACAGCAGCGCGCCGAAATCGACCAGCTCCATGCGCATGGTTTCGAAGTTGAACTCCGAGCCCACCGGGTTCTGCATCCAGCCGTTAGCGATCAAGATCCACAATGCCGACAGGTTCGACCCCAGCGCCACCAACCAGGTGACCGCCAGATGCTGCACTCGGCTCAGGCGATCCCAGCCGAAGAAGAACAACCCGATAAAGGTCGACTCCAGGAAAAACGCCATCAGGCCTTCGATTGCCAGCGGCGCGCCAAAGATGTCACCCACGTAGTGGCTGTAGTAGGCCCAGTTGGTGCCGAACTGGAATTCCATGGTCAGCCCGGTGGTGACGCCGAGGGCGAAATTGATACCGAACAGCTTGCCCCAGAACTGGGTCATGTCCTTGTAGACCTGCTTGCCGGTCATGACGTAGACCGACTCCATGATGGCCAGCAGGAAGGCCAGGCCCAAGGTCAGCGGCACGAAAAGAAAGTGGTACATCGCCGTCATGGCGAACTGCAGGCGTGACAGATCGACAACGTTTTCCGAGATCATCTCGGTCCTCCCTCAGGGAACGAACCCCGTGAATCAAGCAAATACTCGGCAATCCGCGCCGAACCGTTTTCCGGAGTGCTGGGCGCATCGAACCAGATCGTTTTTATGGTTATGAGGATCGCAAGCTTGACCAGCAGAACCAGCGCGATGTCCCGTCTGAGCGATGACCTAAACATGCCTAGCTCTCCTTGCACTTCAGTGCCGAACCCCTGTTCGAGCGCATCGAACTCCGACCGCGTGAGGCGATTGCAGCCCCCTTTGGGGAGGGGGCCAAAACCCGGCTGTCGCGGCCCGGGCTCAATCGCTACACCTCGAACCCACCGTGGAACTCTGCTCTGATCCGAGGCAGGGAAAGTGTCCGGCGTGACCGTCTTAGCAACAACTGCGACAACCTGCCCCGCCCCGCCGACACTGCCCACTGCATCCACGTCGTTGCACGCTAGATCAGCAATACGGCGCCCCGCGCAGAGCATCGCGGGAACTTGCGCCTGCACCACGCGCCGCATCGACAACCTGGCTGGCCGAGGCCAGCACGTCCGCGGCACACTGTCGCAGTCAGGGCACCCTCAACCAGCGCCGAAAACCGCTGCCACTCGTCGTGGCAAGCGGGCTCCAGGCAAAGTCCCAAGGCGCCGGAGGAAGCTCTTCCTGCTCAGCTGCAAGCGGCCGCGTGCCCAGGCGAACCTGTGGCTTCCAGTCGAACACGTGCTGATTGCCACCTTGCCAGCCAAGCACGACGCCGATTGCCGCGCTGTCGTCGCTGGCTACCCAGCGCGCGGCAGCGGCGATCATCATGGTCTCGATATGCTCCGGCTCGACCAGATCTCGGTAACCGGAACTCAGCAGCCAGCGGCAGACGCCGAGGTGAAACGTCCAGCCCAGCGCCAGCTGGCAGCCGTAGGCCCACGTCATGAACTGGCGGAAGATGTCCAGGCCATCTGGCGGATCAAGCTTGAGCAACCCTGGGCAAACGTCGAACAAGGCATGCCAATAGGGCAACAATCGGGCGTCCAGATGCACAAAACTGCGGGCATTGCTGGGGTAATCCGGGAAGGGAAGCCGATAGCCGATGCGGCCCTCGGTGCGAGCGAATTTTTCCATCATGGCCATGGTGAAAGCCCCTGAGTTGACCGTACCGTCGGGTCACCGACGATCTTTTTCGTCCGCTCCGCAGCCAGGCTGCGTTCGGACGGCGAGGGAGTCCGGTCGGGCTATCAGGGTGCGCGGGGGTTCAGCGATGGCCAGTGGTAACGCGGACCACGCCGTTGCGGGCCAGGTCGAGGCAGCGACGCGGTTGCCGGAATTCCCAGCCAACCCAGCGCAAACAGCACCGCAATGGCGAGAAAGACCGAGCCGCATAGCGGGCAATCCAGCATGTGCTCAGCCAGCTCATGAACATCGGCGGGGAACACATCGCCGCCAACTGACGATGCATTGCTGGCGCAGAACGACTCCTGCCCCATGGCAAGCTCGAATCCCATGTGGGAGCCATGGTTCAAGCTGCAGACAAAAGCGTTGAGCAGGATGCAGGTGAACAGCACCCATATGATCTGAATACGCTTGTCTTTGACGATGGTCATGTTTTGACTGTACACCGCCCGTGCTTGGGCGGCGCTGCGCCAAACCGCCGCAGAACATCGGGCTAAGCGCTGTTGCTGCCACGCGCGACATCACCGACAACGAGGCTTCGACACTCCACTCGTAGGTCGAACCCGTCAGTGGTTTACCGTAAACGCCAGCATCGCCGAAAGCTGAGACATGGGGCGGCCACTGTCGCTGTGCCATTGGTTGAACACCGATTGCACGGCTGCCTGGTCCCGCTGGCTGCTGGGCACCTTGTCTACCACCTTCTGCGCTTTGAGCGCAGCGACCACGTCATCGCTGGGAACAAAGGTGTCCTTGCCCGCCATGCGCAGCAGACGCGGCGCCGAAAGGCCTCCCAGCTGGGTGCCGTGTTTGGCCAGATAGCGCCACAGGCCGACGATATCGGTGACCGGCCAATCCGCGATCAGGTTGCCGAAACTCCCCTTCTCCTTCGCCACGTCCAGCACGAACTGGGCGTTGCGCGGCACGCTCTTGAGCTTGCCCAGGTGACGGATGATGCGGGCGTCCTGCATCAGCCGTTCAATGTGTTCGCCGCCCATCAACACCAGCTTCTCAGGGTCGAAACGAAAGAAGACCTCTTCGAACGCCGGCCATTTGGCGTCGACCAGGCTGTGCTTGAGCCCGGCGCGGAAGATACGCAGGCTGATCAGCGAAAGGTATCGGTCATCCGCAACGGCGCGAAGCTCATCGGGACTATGGGGTTGCGGCAGGCGGCTCTCCAGTGCTGCGGCCGAGCCGAAACGATTGAGGCAGTATTCGTGCAACCATTTGTAGTCGCGCATGCAGGTCCTGATTCATCGATCGAAACGAGCCGCAAAGGTTGCCCTTGGCAACCCGACGCCGCAAGCCCGGCCGTCGCAGCCGGGCTGGTTCGCTCTAGCGGCGCAGGCGATCCGCTTCGCCAAGCAGCATCCGCTCGGTCGCACTCCAACCAAGGCAGCCGTCGGTAATGGAAACGCCATACCTCAGCTCGCCGGACAGGGGCTGGCAGCCGTCGAACAGGTGGCTCTCGAGCATCACGCCGCGCAGACTTGAATCGCCAGCCATGCGTTGATCGACAACGGATGACAGTACTGCTGGCTGACTCAGTGGGTTTTTACCGCTGTTGGCATGACTGCAGTCGACCATGATGCGCTGGGCAATGCCCTGGCGCGCCAACGTGTCACGGGCCTTTGCGACGCTGTCCTCGTCAAAATTCGGCCCTGAGTGTCCACCACGCAACACCAGATGGGTATCCCCATTGCCGCTCGTGCTTAGTAGCGCTGGATGCCCCAGCTCGTCGATTCCGAAGTGCTGATGCGGGTGCTCAGCCGAGCGCATGGCATCACAAGCAATCCCGAGGCTGCCATCGGTCCCGTTCTTGAACCCCACCGGCAGGTCGAGCCCGCTGACCATCTCACGGTGAATCTGCGACTCGCTGGTACGTGCACCGATCGCTGCCCAGCCAAGCAGGTCATCAAAATAGCCCGCCGCCAGGGGCTGCAACAATTCGGAGGCGATCGGCAGCCCGCACGCCAGGATATCCAGCATCAACCGCCGCGACAGGTGCAACCCTTCAGCCATGTCACCGCTGCCATCGAGCTGCGGATCGTAAACCAGCCCCTTCCACCCGACGGTAGTTCGTGGTTTCTCGACATATGCGCGCATTACTAGCAGCAGCTGATCGCTGACCTTCGGAACCAGTTCAGCCAGCCGCTCGGCGTATTCCAGTGCGGACGCCGGATCATGCAATGAGCAAGGGCCGACCACCACCAGCAGGCGCGGGTCATCGCCGTTAAGCACGGCGCGAATGGCCTTTCGATCATCTCGGACGCGCTCCTCAAGCGATGCGCTGAGGGGCAGCCGTTGCCGCAGTAAAGCGGGACTCGGTAACGGAAGAGCGCTACGTCTGGCTGGGGTGGAGGACGTATTGCAGCTAAGGGCTGAGGCGTTGATTGGTGCATTCATGACTGGCGGTCCTTTGGCCGACGCGGCATCTGTGCCGCGTCGGCGCTAGCGAAGTGTTCGGTCTGGGTGTGTAAGTGCTGCGGCCGTGAAGCGGCTAAATCGCCAGTCATAGCGGTAGGTGCGGTAAGCGTTGGTGTTGTGATACATGGTGCTGTCCTCGGTGTGTGAGGCCTTCTCAGGCCAAAAAAAACAAAACCCCCGGTCGGGTGGCCGACCGGGGGTTCGAAAACTGTCTGGTGGCGACCCGGGTTGCTAGGGCGCCGGTGGGGTATCAGGCGCGCCGATGGCTAAACCAATACCCAAAATAGTAACCGTCAGCCGCAATCGCCTGCCCACGCAGCAACGCCGTGCGCATGGCGCCGATGGTCGCAAGGATCGAGGGAATCAGATTGAGCAGCATGCTGTTCTCCAAAGGATGCCCGAACCATACTCCAGCGCGCCGCCTGGTTTCAACCGGCAGTGCAGTAAGAATCAGCCCCCGCTGCTCTGTGGGCAGCGGGGGCTCGCGCTGTCACGAGATTGTCTGAGGCTGTGAGCTGAAGACGCGTCTGTTCGGCTGAGCATCAGAGCCGCCGTCCCGATGCAGCTCTAGTGGAGGCAACCTCGCAGGGTAAGCACCTCTCTCGTGTCAGGTCCTACCGTTCAGATGAACCGTAGTGCCTGACGCTCCGTTTGCTGCTTTCCACGAAGAATGCAGACACCGCGCGGGCGGCCACCACATATCACCAGCCCGAGAAAAACGAAACCCCGCAATAAGCGGGGTTCGGTATCAACTAACCCGGCGCCAGGCCAGGCTCGTCCGCGCAGGGCTGTAATCAGGCCTTGATGCGGGACTTGTACTCGCCGGTGCGCGTGTCGATTTCGATCGAGTCGCCGATTTCGCAAAAAGCGGAAACCTGCAGCTCAGCGCCATTCTTCAGGCGCGCAGTCTTCATTACCTTGCCGGAAGTGTCGCCACGAACGGACGGCTCGGTGTAGACGATTTCACGAACGATAGTGTTCGGCAGATCGACTGAAATCACCTTGTCGTTGTAGAAAGTGGCTTCGCAGACGTCAGTCATGCCGTCTTCGATGAAGGTCATCACGCCTTCAAGGTCGTCTTTTTCGATTTCGTACTGGTTGAACTCTTCGTCCATGAATACGTAGAGCGGGTCAGCGAAGTAGGAATAGGTCACTTCCTTGCGCTCGAGAATGACCGGTTCCAGCTTGTCATCAGCCTTATAAACGGTCTCGGTCGCCGAACCATTGAGCAGGTTCTTCAGCTTCATTTTGACCACGGCACTGTTACGACCGGACTTGTTGAACTCGGCTTTCTGGATGATCCAGGGCGCGCCGTTGATAACGGCCACTTGGCCGGCACGGAACTCTTGTGCGGTTTTCATACGAATATCCGAATGGAATTAGAGACATAAAATCAGGCCGCGTATCATAGGGTCTGTTCCTGTTTCGTCGCAAGCCGCGTTACTGCGACGCATCGCCCCCTTTGCTGTCCCATACTGGCAGGCTTACCGAACGGTCAAGCCGGAGCAGCCGGGTGTCGCGCCGGAGCAGGCCCTAACCAGTCCGCGTAAAACAGCATCAGTTTCCCGGCCAGATCTCCGTTGGCGACCTGTTTGTGTGTCCAGCGGTCCGCATGCGCCTGCAGCTCCGCCTCGTGCTCGAGCATCGCGGTCCAGGCGATGCCGCTGCCTATGCCCTCGTTCCAGGCACGCCAGAACTCACGTAGCGCTCCCGCAGCCGGTGGTGAGAGGTCGCGGACATACAGATCCAGATATGCGTTGAGCTTGTCCCAGTGCGCATCTTCATCTTGAGGATAGATGTGCCAGACCAATGGCCGCCCTGCCCACTGCGCCCGAATGAAGGATTCCTCGCCGCGCACGGCATTGAAGTCGCAACACCACAGCAGCATGTCGTACTGGTTCTGCGTCATGAACGGCAGCACTGCAACCTGCAGCGCACCACGGGCGTGACGATCACCAGCTCGCAGCTGCTCGAGCCCCAGCCACGCCGCCACGTCGCCCAAGACCCGACCCTCAGGCACTAGTAACTGTGATGGACGTTCATCAACAGCCAGCGCATCGAGCCATCCGGCAACGGCGCGATTTTCATAGGCGAACAGCGAGAGCAAGCGCGCGTTGGCCGGCACGGTCAGACTGAAGCTCTGCAGAAAGGCTTCACGTAGCACTGGGTTGGCTTGAAACGCCTCCCGGCGTTCCAGCAGATCGCCCTCGCGAATCAGTCCGCCGGTGCCCTGTTCGAATCCCGGAAAGAAAAAATACTTCTGCAAGCGATCGGGCTGCATAGAAGGGAGCGCATGGCAGCCCACCACCCAGTCTTCTGCACTGAGGTACTCGAGGTTGAGCCAGAGGATGCGGCGCCCACTGCAAGCCATTGCCTTTATATAGGCGTCTGGAAGCTGGCAGGCAAAAGCCTCGATCACCACCTCAGCCGGCTCTGCCCCTGACCACTCAGGTGTCCAATGACGCACCTCGACACCTTCGTGCGATTGCTGAGCGGAGGTGGTGCTGGCGCCCGGACAGAGCCGAGCGAAGGTATCGAGGTCATCGACCCATAACCGCACGCACTGGCCGTACTCGGCCACCAACTGCCGCGCCAGTCGCCAGGTCACGCCAATGTCACCGTAGTTGTCGACGACAACGCAAAAGATGTCCCAGCTTGTTTTAACTGACAAACGAAACCCCTCGAATGTGCCGTTTCAGGCCAGTTGACCTGCAGGATGTCAGCAGAAGAATCCCGACTACGGCGCTCCAACCACATTTCCAGCCGGACGCATGGTCAACAATGCCAAGCGCGCTCGACTGGCTAGCTGTAGGCGAGCTTGAGTACTTTCGAGCACTGCAGCCTGAAGATGTCGCGCGTCATCCCGATAAGCGGGCGTGACAACATGCTCGGACTCGCAGGGAGCCGATGCTTGGCAATAAAAGGGGGGAGATAATATCGTCATGGAGGTGAACCCTACCAGCCACACCCCGGCACACAATGTCACCGCTGCGGCTGCTCCCTTCCGGGCCTGACCGGGTTCACGGCTGATCGTTGCGGGGGGACCGGCAGGGCCCACCATGACAAACCCGCCTGGCGGCGAGCGGCGCCATTGTACCGGCTTATGGGCAACTTACAACCACTGCCTGCGAACGCCAGTTTCACTGGCCGCATAGCCTACTCCACCGACCAGTATGACCGCCGGTCAGCAACCCCGAAAACGGCGAGACCGTTTAGTCCATTGCGTCAAAACCCTCTAGCCAAACACGAGCGTCTGTCCGAGGATGGGGAGGCTAAGCGCTATCGAACGTTTGTCATGAAATCATGCCGCAACCAATGGTTTGTGCGGCAGATGGCATCAGCACACGAGGTAATCATGAGCAAGGCTCCAATCGCCATCATCGGTACCGGAATCGCGGGCTTGTCCGCAGCCCGTACACTTCACGATGCCGGGCAGCCCGTACACCTGTTCGACAAAAGCCGCGGCAGTGGTGGTCGGATGGCCAGTAAACGCAGCGATGCGGGTTCGCTCGATCTGGGCGCGCAATATTTTACCGCACGGGATCGCCGCTTCACCGACGCTCTCCGCCAGTGGCACGCCGAGGGCTGGGTCGATCAGTGGGCGCCGAACCTATATCAAGCTCGCGACGGACAGCTGACCCCCTCTGCCGACGAGCAAGTGCGCTGGGTTGGCACGCCGACCATGAGCGCGATCACCCGCGGCCTGCTGGGCGACATTCCGGTCACTTTCAGTTGCCGCATCACCGAGGTGTTTCGCGGCGAGCAGTTCTGGACATTGGTAGACGCCTCAGGCGCCAGCCATGGTCCCTTCAGCCAGGTAGTGGTTGCGGTTCCGGCGCCTCAGGCCGCAGCGTTGCTACCCAGTGCCCCCAAGCTTGCCGCCGTTGCAGCAAGCGTCGCGATGGAACCGACATGGGCAGTTGCGCTGGGCTTTGCAACACCGCTGAGCACCCAGGTGGAAGGCTGTTTCGTTCAGGACGATGCCCTTGACTGGGTGGCTCGCAATCGCAGCAAACCGGGGCGAGACGGCGGGCTAGATACCTGGGTGCTGCACGGCACCAGCAACTGGAGCCGCCAGCATCTCGATCTATCAAAGGAAGCGGTGATCGAGCGCCTGCATGGCGCGTTCGCGGAGCTGATCGATTGTGTAGTGCCGGCGCCGGAGTTCACGTTGGCGCATCGCTGGTTGTATGCCCGACCGGCCCAGGCCCATGAATGGACGGCACTGGCCGATGCCAGACTGGGCCTGTACGCATGTGGCGACTGGTGCCTGTCCGGCCGAGTCGAAGGCGCCTGGCTCAGCGGACAGGAAGCCGCCCGCCGACTACTGGAAAACCTCTAAGCACAGTCACGGCCCCCTTCGCGCAGTGCTGCATGACTGCGGAACGCGGGGCCGCTCAGCGCCACACAGATGCGTTCAACCCAGCGCCGTGTCTAGAAACATCATTACAGCGAAGCCCAGCATCAGCCCGAGCGTGGCCGGCGTCTGATGGCCGTTGCGATGCGTTTCTGGAATGACTTCATGCGACACCACGAAGATCATGGCACCTGCCGCGAACCCGAGGCTGACCGGGTAAGCAATGGCAAAGCCGCTGGACATGCCTATGCCGACCAGCGCCCCGATGGGTTCCATCAGCCCGGAAGCTGCCGCAATCAGCACGGACGTCCGCGCAGACAAACCGGTGGTGCGCAGTGCGAGCGCGACCGCCAGCCCTTCCGGGATGTCCTGTATCGATATCGCGGTGGTCAGCGGCAACCCGACACTCAAGTCGCCAGTGGCGAAACTCACGCCGATGGCCATCCCTTCGGGAATGTTGTGCAGCGCGATAGCCAGGACAAACAGCCACACGCGATTGAGCCGCGCGAATTCGGGGCCACGGGGTCCGGTGCTCTGGTGCTCATGCGGTGTGAAGTGGTCCAACCCGAGCATTAGCAAAACGCCGAGGCCGAGCCCGACTACTACGGTCAATGCCGCAGCGGGCCCGTTGCCAAACAGCTCACGGCCGGCTTCCAGTCCCGGCAGGATCAATGAGAATGCGCTAGCTGCCAGCATCATCCCCGCTGCGAACCCCAGCATGCTGTCCTGCGTGCGAGTGGAGATATCGCGCAAGCCGATGGCCAGAAACGCACCAACAGCAGTGGCTACGAAACCGGCGCTTCCCCCCAACATGGCGTAGCGAACATTACTGGACTCGTTATTGAACGCATTGACGCCACCGGCCACGAGCAGTAGCAGGACAACCACTGTCGCAGCGGCAAGACTGAAGGTAATCCACGGACTGGCCTGGGCCTGAGCGAGCCAGACGGCGCGCAAAGTGGCAGCGGGGCTTTGAGCGGTTGACGCCATGATCAGCAAATCCTGAAAGCGGGAACGTTGAGTGTACTCAGCCCCTTCTAAGGGCGAGGCTATCGCTGCGATAGTCCCGTACCACGAAGGGGCTCACTATTTGAGCCCAAGAGCCTGCCGATGATTCAACGCGGTTATGGTGTCTCTGCCGAGTGATACCCGCGCTGTACCCATAGCGGGTGATTATCCGTAAGCTTGTGCGTCCGATGGTCGTCATGTGCCGCACAGGGAGTGGTCCGTTTTGCCTGCCGCTAAATCAATCCGCCGCGCGTTGCTGTTCCTCATTGTGCTGCTGTTGATTGCAGGCTGGCTGGGCTGGCGTCAACTGCAAGGGCCGGAGTTGCCAGGTTACCGGTTGAAAACACGACCATTGGTGCAACGCGTGGTCGCCAGTGGCGAAGTGGACACCCAGTCGCTGGCCCAGGTCGGCAGCGAGATCACTGGCGTGATTGCCGCGCGGCATGTGCGTGAAGGCGACGCGGTAAAAGCCGGTGATCTGCTGCTGGAGCTGCGCGATGACGAACAGCGCGCCCGCTTGCGCGAAGCCGAAGCGGCCCTACAGCAACTGATCGATTCCGCTCGCCCACAGGCAGAGGCGACGGCGCGCGAGGCCCAGCACAATCTCGAGCAGGCAAGCCGCGAGCTGAAGCGCCGGAAAGCACTGTTCGACCGCAAGTTGCTGGCTTCCGAGCCGCTCGAACAGGCGCGCCGCGCGGAACTGACGGCACGCGCTGTGCGTGATCGCGCACGCTTCGCCGCTGCAGCGTTGGCCGAGGGCGGCAGTGAAGAGCGGGTGCAGCAACAGCGCCTGGAAGCGGCACGCGCGGCACTGGCCAAAACCCGTGTTCACGCGCAGGTGGATGGCATCGTCCAGACACGGGACGTCGAACCCGGCGATCTGGTGCAGCCGGGCCGCACACTGCTGACTGTCGCGCGCTCCGGCAGCAGCGAAATTCTCCTTCCCCTGGACGAAAAGAACCTGGCACCGGTCGAGCTCGGCCAGGCCGCCAAAGTGATCGCCGACGCCTATCCCGAGCGGGTGCTGCAAGCTCGGGTCAGCTTCATCGCGCCGAGTGTCGATACCGCGCGCGGCACCATCGATGTCCACCTCGACCTGCTGGAGCCAGCCGATTTCTTGCGTCAGGGCATGACGGTATCGGTGAACATCGAGACCGGCCGCCGTGAACAGGCGCTGGTGCTACCCAACGATGCCCTGCTCGCCCGCAACGGCACTCGCGCTCAGGTGCTACGGATAAATGAGGGCGTCGTCGAGCGCGTCGAGGTTCGCCTGGGTCTGCTGGGCACTGCACTGAGCGAAGTGATAGAAGGCCTGGCGGCTGGCGACCTGGTGCTGGCCGCCGAAGCGGAAGCTGGCCAGCGCGTGCGGGTTCGCGAACTACCGATGCCCCACGGCATCCGGGATTGACCCCGGTGCGCCTGGCCGACTCTCTATGGACCGAATGGCTGATTGCCCTGCGCTTCCTGCTGGACAACCGCATGCAATCGCTGCTGATCATCTTTGGCATCGCTGTCGGTTCCGCGGTCATCGTGTTCATCACAGCGCTGATCACCGGCCTACAGGCCAACGTCATCGAACGGACCTTGGGCACACAGGCGCATATTCGTATCCTTCCGCCCGATGAGCTCAACCGTGTTCTGCCCGCCGATGATGGCAGCTGGTCGCTGGTGCTGGAGAGTCCACGAGCGCAGCGCCTGCGCTCGATCATCAACTGGCAGGACATCCGCGATGTGCTTGATGAAGACCGGCAGGTACTTGCTGTTTCACCGGTCATCAGCGGTCCGGCTATCGCCCGGCGCGGTGTGGCGCGATCATCCGTCGCGCTGCTCGGCATCGATCCGGTGCGTTATCAGCAGATCATCCCACTGGCCAAGGATCTGATAGCCGGCCAGTTCACCGTCGGCGCCGGTAATGCTGTGATCGGTAAGGAACTCGCACGCGACCTGGGCCTTGGCATCGGCGACAAGCTAAGACTGGACGCCGGCGAAGGCCGCGAGGCCGTGGTCGACATCGCCGGAATCTTCGAGCTAGGGGTGCGTGAGTTGGATGCGCGCTATGTCTACCTCGACCTGAAGCAGGCTCAGACCCTTCTCGACCTGGCCGGAGGCGTCACCGTGATCGATACCACGGTCGGCGAAATATTCGAAGCCGATCGCATCGCCGAACGGCTGGCCCGCCTGACCGGACTGCGCGCGGAGAGCTGGATGGAAACCAACGGTCAACTGCTCAACGCCCTCAGTTCGCAAAGCATGACCACTGAGATGATCCGTGTGTTTGTCGGGGTCTCGGTGGCCTTCGGCATCGCCAGCGTGCTGGCGGTAAGCGTCGTCCAACGCACGCACCCGCGAGATCGGCATCCTGCGGGCCATGGGCAGCCCGCGCGGACAGATACTCCGAGTGTTCCTGCTGCAAGGTGGGTTGCTCGGTTTGCTTGGCTCGGCCTGCGGCGGCGCTGTCGGCTGGGGCTTGGTGCAGGTCTTCAATTTGGCCGGGCCACGCCTGTTCTTCATACCGGTCGACCCGACGCTGGTACCACTGGCGATGCTGGTCGCAACGGTTACCGGCGTGTTGGCCGCCGCCATGCCGGCACGCCGCGCAGCGCGCTACGACCCTGCCGTGGCGATCCGCTATGTCTGAGTCCGCTGCCAGCCCGAGCGTCGAAGAGGTTCTGCGTCTCGAGCAGGTACGTAAAGCGTTCAACCTCGGCACCCCGCTGGAAACGGAAGTGCTGCATGGCATCGACTTGCAGTTGTGCCGCGGTGAATTGACGGCGCTTATCGGGCCATCCGGTTCCGGCAAAAGCACCCTGCTCAACCTGATCGGTCTGCTCGATGCGCCCAGTTCGGGCGAGCTGTACCTACTCGGCCAGCCCACCCGCAACAGCGATGATGAAACCCGCACCCGGCTGCGCAACCAGGCCATCGGTTTCGTGTTTCAGTTTCACCATCTGATTTCGGCGTTCAGCGTACTGGAGAATGTGCTGATGCCATTGATGATCCGCCACGGCAAGCCGTCGAGTGCGGATATCGAGCTGGCTCGCAGTTTGTTAGACGAAGTCGGGCTGGGCGCGTTTGCCGACAAGAAACCCACGCAAATATCCGGCGGTCAGCAACAACGGGTCGCCATTGCCCGCGCACTGGTCACCCGCCCTCCACTGCTGCTGGCCGACGAGCCAACCGGCAATCTCGACACTCGCACCGCGCAAAGTGTCTTCGAGCTATTCCACCGTATCAATGCGCAGTTCGGCTGCGCGGTACTGGTGGTGACCCATGATCCGCGGCTGGCTGCCGACTGCGCACGAACCATACAACTGGTTGACGGCCGTATTGTCAGTGACCAATCCGGCACCAAGACACGCTGACCCTTCACCGGCAAACCACCCGACGCTCTCCCCTGCCCCCCCAGCTTCGCTTTGAAACACCAGCAGAATTGGTTCACACGCGTTAATAACTATTAAGTCTAAGCATATAACCGTATCTAGCGCTAAGATCCTTGCAGGCATACCCCCACCCGTATCTAGCCAAGCAAAGGAGCAAGCCATGAATGCCCGCGTTGAAGCGTTCTTCGATCCCGCGACCTTTACTTACAGTTATGTTGTCAGCGACCCGGAAACGCGTCAGTGCGCGTTGATCGACTCGGTGCTGGATTACGATCCGGCGTCGGGCCGTACGTCACATGCCGGGGCTGAGCGCCTGGTCGACTATGTCCGCGAGCACGACCTCAAGGTGCAATGGCTGCTCGAAACCCATGTGCACGCCGACCACCTGAGCGCCGCGCCGTACCTGAAACAGCGGCTGGGCGGGACGCTGGCGATCGGCGACCAGATCACCGTCGTACAAAACACCTTTGGCAGCCTGTTCAATGCGGGCAGCGAATTCGCCACTGATGGCCGTCAGTTTGATCGTCTGTTTCACGACGGTGATGTCTTTCAGGTTGGCCACATCCAGGCGCAGGCGATTCATACGCCAGGCCACACGCCGGCCTGCATGACCTATGTGATCGGCGACGCCGCATTCGTCGGCGATACCCTGTTCATGCCCGACTATGGCACCGCACGCTGCGACTTCCCCGGCGGAAATGCACGGACGCTGTACCAGTCAATTCAGAAACTGTTCACGCTACCAGCCGAGACCCGCGTGTTCATGTGCCACGACTACAAGGCACCGGGCCGCGAGGAGTTTCGCTATGAGACGAGCATTGCAGACGAACGAGAGCGCAACATCCACGGGCACAGTGGCATCAGCGAGGACGACATCGTCGCCAAGCGCACCGCGCGCC
>JAKUTK010000159.1 GCA_022448005.1 Pseudomonas sp. | reverse complement strand
CCCTCGGCGCCATAGCGCTCGACTTGGGCCAGCCAGTGGTAGAGCTTTTCGCGTTTGACTTCGAGCTCAGGCGCTAGAGCCGAGCCCGACTCGCCGGCCGCGAGCCGCCGGACGGCCGCCAGCTTGAACTCCTTCGTAAATCGTCTTCGAGACAATTGAACCTCCTTACCGTTCCGTGGTTTATTCCCGGATTTCCATTTTCACGTTTCTTTCGCTAACCTTTCGAGCACCTTCGACGCCTTTATTGATGAGGGTTGGAAAGCACTCAAGGCGCTGAGGAGATCAACACCCCATGGGTGAAAAAGAAAACAAGCCGTTCCAGCTAAGCTTCAACGGTTTATTGAAAGTCGATTTCCGAGGATCACGTGTCACTTCCGACGGCGGGCTGATCCTGGTTCGGGAGTTGGACGAGCGGCTCGGGCTCGGGAAGCTGATCGACGAACATCTGACGGATTCGCGTCGAGGCTTGAACAAGAAGTTCCCGTTGGCCGATCTGCTGCGGCAGTCGGTCTACAGCCGCCTCGCAGGCTACGAGGATCTCAACGATGCCGTGCGAGTATCCGCCGATCCGACCTTTCGCTTGATCGGCTCGCAGAAGAACTGGGATCGCGGCGGGGCGCTCACCTCGCGTCTACAGAGCTTCGAGGCTGAGCTGCTGGCCAGCGACGAGAACCTCATTGGGTTGATGGCGGTGCACCGCGCACTGGTCGCGCAAGCCAAAGCTCCCGACCGTTCCGACCGCGTGGTGCTCGACATGGATTCGACCGCAAGCCCAGTCCACGGCCAGCAAGAGGGCAGTGCCTACAACGGGCACTTCGAGTCGGTCTGCTATCACCCGTTGTTGTTGTTCAACCAGCATGGTGATTGTCTGGCGGCGAAGCTGCGTCCAGGCAACGTGCACAGCGCCGAGGATTGGGAGGAGTTGCTGTTACCCGAGATCGAGCGCCAACAGGCTGCGGGCAAACGGGTGACCTTCCGCGCCGATGCCGCCTTCGCCAAGCCGGAGATCTATGAGGCGATGGAAGAGCGCGGAGTGGACTACGTGATCCGCATTCCGGCCAACAAGAGCCTGGAGCTGGCGATCGAAGAGATCTTGTTTCGCCCGCCGGCAAGGCCGAGCTTGAAGCCCCTGGTGCGCTATAAGAGTTTTCGCTATCAGGCGCAGAGTTGGTCACAGGCGAGGCGGATCGTGGCCCAGGTCGAGCATCACCAGGGCGAACTGTTCCCGCGGGTCGGATGCATCGTGACGAGCATGAGCTTGCCAAGCCGCTCGGTGGTGCGCTTCTACAACAAGCGCGGCACGGCCGAGCAGTGGATCAAAGAAGGCAAACAGGCCACGCACTGGACGCGGCTGTCGTGTCATCGCTTCCGGGCCAACGAAGTGCGACTGCAACTGAGCGTGCTGGCCTACAACCTGGGCAACCTATGGCGGCGGCTGGGGCTGCCGCGGCGCATCAAAAGCTGGTCACTGACGAGCTTGCAGCACCGGCTGATGAAGACCGGCGGACGGCTGGTTAAGCACGCCCGCTATTACTGGTTGCTCTTAGCCGAAGGGCATCTGAACCGGCGCTTATTCGGCAAGATGCTGAGCAGGATCTGGGCGCTGCCTGTGCCTGGCGGGTAGCGTTGCACAGCGAGGATCAACAGCTTTGGCTCCAAAACAGGTTTCCCGGGGAGTGTTGTCGGCCGGAACGCCGTTCCGCCCGCTCCATCCACGTCTGTGAGCCGACGGACGGGCCTTGGGGCCTGCCGGCGGAGGTGATGTGCAGGGTGCAACCCGGAAAGACGTGGTATTTGAGCCAGCGCGGGTGCATACTGTGACCGCACCAGGGCCAAAATGGAAATCCTGGGTATTTCGGGGGCCTCGATGATCCGGCGAGTACGGTGTCCGAGTTGGCACGGAGCCCCCGCGCGTACCACCTGCTCGAAGAATTGGGAACCGAGCCGAAAGTGAAGTATCTCTCCCGGGGAGAATGAACTCGGGGCCACCATGACGAAACCGCTGGACGACATGCGGGACGACATCCTGTTGCGGCCCATCTTGGTGCCAAAGAGTTCTTTTTACTATGTCG
>JAKUTK010000158.1 GCA_022448005.1 Pseudomonas sp. | reverse complement strand
GGGCTTCCGACGTTCGGGGTGAAGCTCGATGCCTGGACGGCAGGACTGCTGGGATTGACGGTCTATCACTGTGCCTATGTCGCGGAAATTCTCCGTGGCGCCTGGGACCAGCTTCCCGTCGGCCAGACCGAGAGTGCCCAGGCGCACGGCTACCATGGACTCAGGCTGATACGCAGGATTGTCCTGCCGCAGTTGATTCTCAACACGGCGCCGGTGCTCGGGAACCAGCTGATCTACATACTCAAGGATACCTCTTTTCTGATGATCATCACGGTACAGGATCTCACATATGCGGCGAGCTCCATACAGTCCATGTACTTCGTTCCGCTTGAGCCATTCCTAATAGCCATTGCCCTTTACTGGGCGATCAGTCTGCTGATCGAAGGCTTCGTCCGCGTCGTCCACGGTACTGCGAAAGAGAGAGGCCTTGGCCATGCCTGAAGAAGTTCCCGTCCTTCAAGTCGACGGCATCTCGAAAAGCTTTGACGGCGTCGAGGTCGTTAGCAACGTGTCACTCAAAATCCACTCCGGCGAGACGATCAGCATTCTGGGGCCGTCGGGATCCGGAAAATCGACCTTGCTGCGCTGCATCAACTGGTTGGAGAAGCCGGATCGTGGTGACGTCTACCTTGCCGGCAAACGGGTGGGACGGAAGGAGGACGACCAACTCATGTCCGATCATGAGTTGGCGAGCGTAAGGACGCAGATGGGTATGGTCTTCCAGAGCTTTAACTTGTGGCCGCATTTCACCGTTTTGCAGAACGTCATCGAAGCCCCAGTGCACGTGCTGGGCGTGTCGAAAGACGATGCGGTCGTCCGCGGCGAGCACCTGCTGGTGAAGGTCGGACTGGAGGCAAAGCGGGACGCCTACCCTTATTCCCTGTCCGGGGGTCAAAAGCAGCGCGTTGCCATTGCACGGGCGTTGGCAATGTCGCCTACCGTGATGCTGTTCGACGAACCGACCAGCGCCCTCGACCCGGAGCTTGTCGGTGAAGTGCTCTCGGTCATGCGCGACCTCGCGGCCGAGGGCATGACGATGGTCGTCGTCACCCACGAGATGAGCTTCGCGCGCGACGTGTGCCAGGAAGTGGTGTTCATGGACGACGGCCAAGTGGTCGAGCAGTCAACGCCGGATAAGTTCTTCTCCAATCCGCAAACCGACCGAGCGAAGCGCTTCCTCACTCGCTACGAATGAGTGGGCCGGGATCAGACGTCTGCTCCGGGTCAATAACCGAAGGTGTCTCGTCCTTAAATAATGCGGAAATCCTGATGCTTCAGCCGGGTATCTTTTCAAACCAATCATCCGGAGGCATGCTGGACGCTTAGTTAAAGCAACATGGTGGGTGATGTTCATGCAGACAGTTCATGATGAGATCGTGCCAGCCAAAAAATCTTGGTCTGGCGTCATAAAAGCCGGCGACATTTTAGTAATCACTGATTTAGAGGGCCAGCAAGCTGTCGACTTTCTTTGCTATGATGCGAACGATCCGGCCGACCGCTATTCAGCGACCAACACTGTGAAAGTACAAGGCAACGTGTATGTCGGGCTCAATACTGTGCTGTTTTCCGATGGCGGAACAGCCTTGATGACGGTCATTGAGGACACAGTCGGTAAACACGATACGGTTTATGGCTGTTGCAGCAATCCCAACAACCTTTTGCGCTATGGGGTTGAAACCACCGAGTCTTGTTATTCCAACTTTGAGGGTGCCTTGGCCGCGCATGGCCTAGGCAAAGACGCAATCGTGCCGAATATAAACTGGTTTATGAGCGTACCTATTTTAGATGATGGCTCAGCCGGTGTTGCAAATGCTGAACTAAAGCCGAACAGTCATGTCTCGCTTCGCGCAGAAACAGATGTGCTTGCAGTCTTGTCCAATTGTCCTCAGATGCACAATCCATGTAATGGCTATAACCCAAGCCCCATAAAAGTGACTATGCAGAGAGGGTAATCTGCAACGATTTCCTCGCCAACGGCCAGTCTTGCAAGGACCGGCCTTGGTAGAAGATTTGGTAGAAGCGGATCAATTTCCGCTTTGGGTCAAAAGCAGACCTTTTTCGATAGCCGTCAAAGTGTCCGCTTTCGGGGGTAAAGCGGACGTAATTTAGGGGGTGGCCGAATGTCCGCTAATAGCCAAAAGCGGACATTCCGCCCCTTAT
>JAKUTK010000157.1 GCA_022448005.1 Pseudomonas sp. | reverse complement strand
CTGCTTCATCGGGAAACTCGGTGGGTGGGGTCGCGGTATTTTGCCAAATCAGAAAGTCTTTTTCAGAGTTTCCCTAGACCTCTGTACAAAGAAAGTTTGTAGGAAGTGCCAGTCCCCAGTTCCTGCGGCAGACGGAAGGTTTAGAGCGGCAATCCCACTGAGATACCTGTTCCGCGTGGTTTGAGGGATAACAATGCTAGACATAAGATCGAATCCATCACTAGCGTCATGTTCTGATCAATGAAGCCTTGCGCATGGCGGTCACGGCGGGTTTGATCCCGTAGAACAGTCCGGCCACCACCGGCACATCCCCAAAAGCGATGTAGACCCATGACAGAGCGATCAGGATAAACAGCGAGGGCAGTACAAACAGTACCCCAGCAATCACGCCGCCCCAGGTACGGTGCATCAGCCAGCCGATATAGGTGGCCAACTGCTGGGCTTCCGGCCCCGGCAGCAACATGCAGTAGTTCAGTGCATGCAGAAAACGCCGCTCAGAGATCCAGCGCCGACGCTCCACCAGCTCCTGGTGCATGATCGAGATCTGCCCAGCCGGGCCGCCGAAGCTGATAAAGCCAAGTTTTAGCCAGAACAGAAAAGCCTGGAGCAGGCTGACAGGTTCAGCACGCGGCAGATCCTGCTCTGCAGGCGACAGTGTGGTCTCATTCATCAGCGGTCTCGTCTTTTACAAATGCCGCCAGCAACCCATCGAAGATACCGCATGCGGCCGTTAGCAGGTGGTCATCGTTAAGGATGGTTTCGCGCCGCCCGGCCAGTACACGTTCGATGCTGGCAGCCTCGGAGGGTTGAACACCACCAACATCCAGGTAATGCACCAAGGCCGCGACGCGGGCGTTAATGCCATCTAGGAAGTGAACGGAGGCTGCTTTTTCGCGGCTTTGTTCCTCCATCTCCGCAACATGAGAAGCATCACAATCAGCGCTACGAGGCGTAGCTGATCAATCCAGTCCCTTTATGCGAATCCATGTCGACGCACTGCCTTATAACGCATACGCGGAAATGCCGCCTTCCTAACAGCAAGTCGCCCTTAAGTGCCCGGCAAGCTTACAAAAATGTAATCAGCGCATCAGCTTTAGGTCAGGACGCTTTTCATATGGTGGCTGTCAGACTCAGCAAGACTGGAAGAATACTCCGTAACCGTCGGTGTACTTGCCACGTTCGCTGCTAACTAACTCATCCAAGGAGCTCGCATGTCCTCCTCGCATTGCCACCATCAGCCTGACCAAACGAAAGGATCAGCACCGCTCACAGACCCGGTCTGCGGGATGAAGGTGAAAGAGAACAGCGAGCATGAGCAGGATTACCAAGGAACCACTTACCGCTTCTGCAGCCAGGGGTGCCGGACCAAGTTCCGTTCTGACCCTGCTAGATATCTTGCTGCACAGCAGGCTCATGGGTCATCGCCTCAGGCATCCACGCCGCCCGCACAGAAGGCGTCCGCCGGTGATGCAACGACCGAGTACACCTGCCCGATGCACCCTGAGATCCGCCAAATGGGTTCAGGTGATTGCCCTATCTGCGGGATGTCATTGGAACCTCTGATCCCTGAACTCGACGAGGAGGAGAATCCCGAACTCAAGGACTTCTCGAAGCGATTCTGGTGGTCTCTGCCCCTGACCGTAGCAGTAACCCTGTTGGCAATGGCGGGACATGCGATACCGCTGTTTCACGGCGCTAGCCAGAACTGGGTTGAACTAGCCCTTACGACCCCGGTTGTCTTGTGGGCAGGTTGGCCATTTTTCGTGCGCGGTTTCGCATCAGTTAAGCATCGCAGCCCAAACATGTGGACGTTGATCGGGCTTGGCACAGGGGCTGCGTATATTTACAGCATCGTAGCAACCGTCTTACCGAGCATATTTCCAGAGTCATTCACTGTGGGCGGCCGGATAGGCGTTTACTACGAAGCCGCAGCGGTCATCATTTCACTGACGCTTTTAGGTCAGCTGCTCGAACTGAAGGCCCGCTCTCAGACATCTTCCGCAATCAAGTCCCTGCTTGGCTTATCACCCAAAACAGCTCGCCGTATCGCCAAGGATGGTTCCGAGGAGGACATCCCGCTCACACATGTTCACGAGGGCGACCATCTGCGCGTTCGTCCTGGTGAAAAGGTACCCGTTGATGGAGAGGTGTTAGAGGGCGAGAGCGC
>JAKUTK010000156.1 GCA_022448005.1 Pseudomonas sp. | reverse complement strand
CACCGGCCCTTTCGCTGTACCAATCTGCCACGGTAGCCGTGCCAACTTCGAGCTCAAATCCTGAAGTCACCCCATCCTGAACCATTAAGCGATAGGCTTCTTCAGTCTGGCCATGTTCATGTAGATCTACGAATCCAGGCGCGACCACCAGTCCAGCCGCATTAATTGTCCGCCTTCCTTCGAGCACTTGCTCCGAAATCGAATCGATACGACCTGCAAGAATTCCTATATGCCGTACCGCATCCAGTCCTGATTCCGGGTCCATAACACGGCCATTGTTGATGACCAGATCGAATTCTTCAGATGCGGCCATGCTGAAAAAAGGGATCAAGGCAATTGTGAATACACCCAATACGGAATACGAATATTTAAGCACGGCTAATCTCTCCCAAGGAAATCTGAATGCTCGTTTTACCGGACAACCCAGCCATTGTCTATCTGCGTGGCCGAATTCCAAATAAAGTAAGAATGATATCGGGGGTCAGATCTTGCGACTTGGCACGCCTCGGTTTTTGAAGGTAATTGACGCAACATTCAAGACTTGACCATCTTTACTGGCCTCGTCTCTCCAGAAAGCTGGCCACTGCCCTGCGGCAGCATTGAGTTGTTCTACAGTGGGTGCTAGTCTGTTTTTTATATCGAATTGAGAGCGAGTGAGGGACTCAAGATGTTGCCACGGGTAACGCTGTCAGGCGTGTTGATCGGGCTTGCCACAAGCGTGTCGCTGCAGGCTGTCGCCGCTCCGGCGTCGGTCGAATGGCAGCGCGCCCTCCTCGATCAGTACTGCATCGCCTGTCACAACGATCAGGCCCCCATGGCGAATCTCACGCTGCAGACCGTAGCGCTGGATCAGGTAGGCCAGCGCGCCGACGAGGTCGGCGTCTGGGAGCGCGTGGTGCTGAGGCTGCGGGCGAGAGAAATGCCACCGGTGGGACTGCCTCGTCCACAGCCAACCGCCTATGACCAGCTGGCGTCTTGGCTCGAAACGTCACTAGACGACGCCGCGGCGGCGACGCCCAACCCCGGTCGACCGGTCATCCACCGGCTGAACCGCGCCGAATACACCAACGCCATCCGGGACTTGTTGGCGCTGGAGATCGATGGACGCGAGCACCTGCCAGCCGACGATTCCGGCTACGGCTTCGACAACATTGGCGACGTGTTGTCCCTCTCACCGAGCCTGCTTGAGCGCTACATGATCGCGGCGGCGAAGATCAGTCAGCTCGCCGTCGGCGACCCGGGCATTCGGCCCACGCTCCAGACCTATAGCATGCGCCCGACCCTGATCCAGCACGGCCGCATGAGCGAGGACCAGCCGTTTGGGACCCGGGGTGGCCTGTCGGCACGTCACTACTTTCCGCTGGACGGCGAGTACCGGGTGAAGATTCGGCTACAACGGACCCACGCCAATCAGATCCGCGGGCTGGCGGAGCCACAGGACATCGAGGTGCGGTTTGACCGGGTACGCATTGCCGAGTTTACGGTGGGCGGCGAGGGCATCATCAACCCGTGGGCGGCGGTCATGTACGCCTCGGCCTATGAACAGACAGCGGATGATGGCCTGGAGCTGACAATCGAGGTGAAGGCCGGTATCCACGCCATCGCGGTCGCCTTTCCGGAGAAACGCGGCTTGCCCGAGGGGCTGCTCGAGCCGAGACTGTCGTCGGCATCCTATGAATTTGCTGGAGACCGCGACACACCGATGGCGTTGGGGAGCATCGAGATCAGCGGGCCGTTTAACGCCACCAGACCAGCCGACACGCCGAGCCGGACCAGACTGTTCAGTTGCGAGCCGGTGGGCACCATAGCGGGTGACCAGGCCTGCGCCACCGAGATACTCTTGTCGCTGGCACGACGCGCGTTTCGCCGGCCGGTGAACGACGACGATCTCGCCTCTTTGCTGGGGTTCTACGCCAGCGGTCGAGCCGATGGAGGCTTCGACCGCGGTATCCAGCGCGCGCTGCGCGCCATCCTGGTGGACCCGGAATTTCTCTTTAGGATCGAGTCACAGCCCACTGCTGTCACACTGGCAACGGCTTATCGGGTGACCGATGTGGAGCTGGCGTCGCGCCTGTCTTTCTTCCTGTGGAGCAGTATTCCAGACGACGAATTGCTGGCACTGGCCGAGGGGGGAACGCTGAGTGAACCGGAGGTGCTGCGTCGCCAGGTGCGGCGGATGTTGGCCGATACTCGGT
>JAKUTK010000155.1 GCA_022448005.1 Pseudomonas sp. | reverse complement strand
CCAGTCGGATATCGCTCGCTGCGACGTCGGTCCCCTCCAATGCGACGCTGACTGTCGCCAGCGCCGCGGCGTGGTCAAGCGGCTGCTGGAACTCTACTTTCAGGTCGCCGCCAGCCGCGAGCGACGCGGTGCGTTCGTCGACCGCCATTCCCGTATAGCCTTGCACAGCAGCCATCGTGACGATGGAAAGCGTTAGTAACATAATCAGCGCCAGCTTCCCGACGCCCTCAGCCGAGCCGGAGCCGCGCAGCCCGCGGCCAATGTCGCGTAGCGCGGCCGTTCTTCCGAGCAGCCGCTGCATCATCCCCGGTGCCATCGCACCGAGCCGTGCCAGCACCAGCGCGCCGCCAATCCAGAGCAGGAAGGGACCTAGGACGGCGAAGATGCCGTTCAGCACCGGGTTGCTGATGATGCCCTTTTCCCAGTCATCTGCGAGCCGGCCGTCATTGGCCAGGCTCTCGATGTATGAATCAGCCAGCGCGATGAGTCCAACCCCGAACAGCAGCCAGTGGAGCCAGTAGCGCGGCTGCGGCTTGGCAACCACGCGCTGGACGCCTTCGGAAATCTCCTGCTCCAGGAAGTCGCGCGTGCGGCTGCGTCCGAAAAGCAGTGCCAGACCTACAGTCACAACCAGCGTCGCCAGCGTCGCAAGCAATCCAAGCGACGGCGAAACATCGTATTCGCCGGGGCGGAACTGCATGAAGCCGACGGCATTCAGGATTAACGGCACCGCCAGCAGTGCCAGCAGGTAGCCCGCCAGCCAGGCGAAGAATGCCACGATACTCAGCTCGCCCAGCACCATCCGCAGCAGCGCGTCGGGGCCGCCGCCGATGACGCGGTGAATCGCGATTTCGCGCCGGCGCTGCTCGAGCGAGAGCAGCAAACCGTAGAGCAGCACTGAAACCGAGAGCACGATAATCGGAATCATAACGATATAGTTGAAAATCTGGATGAAGTAATTCTGAATCCTGAGCCAGCTGAGCAGGTCCTTAATGACATGCGTGCCGTCCAAGTCGGTCTCGCCCTCCAGCGCGACTGAATCAAGGCTGCGCTGGATGCGGTCCAGTTCCTTCTCGGCACTGTCAGTCGACTCAGTCGGCAGCGCAGTGCGGTCAATCGTCAGCGCCAGGTAGGCGTGGTCACCAGCAATGATTGCCGAGCGGTTCTCGACTGGCACCAGTTCCCAGGGGATAAAGACCGGCTGCTGCGAGGTGATGGGCGAGGTCACGATGGTATCATCGAAGATGGAGCTGATGGTAAGGTTCTCGAGAGTGACGCTGACGCGGCAGTAGCTGAACTGTTGCCAGAATACCTCCTCACCCTGGCACCCCTTGCTGGCGTCGGTGTCGTAGGTAAAGGTCAGCGACGCCAACTGGTCTCCGACTGTTGCATCGGCCATCGAGGCCACTTGCGAGGGAAGCGAGACACTGCGCTGTTCGACAGCGGCTGCTCCCCCGTCTGGCCACTCACCACGCAGCAACCGCGATGCATGCCGCTCTGCCAGCTCGCCATCGTAGGCACCGGGCCCGAGCAACCGCAGCGGCCGATACCCCCTGGTTGGTGGGCCCTCTTCGTTTCCCTCAAACAAAAAGACAGAGACGTTGGACCAGTCTGAATCGCGGCCCTCCCAGGCCTGCAGCTCCAGAGGCTGCGGCTTCAGGTATGCTTCGGTGAACCAGCCTGCACCGTGGCCCCCCTGCCTGCCTGCCGCCACTGCACAGTCAGTGATTTCCGGCAACGCCTCATATTCTGCGCAATAGGACTCCCAGAGCGCAACGTCAACAGTGCGCCCCTTCCCGCCGATATCGGTGTGGAAATCCATCCGGAAATCGTAGTATTCGTCGTCGAGATAGTTCAGGAAGAAAATCTGCATCAACCCCGAGCCGTAGACTAGCACGGTCGTAATCACCAGACTGGCGAGGAATACTCCCGCAAAGACCGCCAGACCGCGCGAGCGGCCGCGCCATGCCGAGAGCAGCGCCAGCCGCGTGCGGTCCGGGAACTCTCGCGCGGCAGCCTGCATCCGCGATGGCCATGCACGCCAGTTCACGCCGCATCCCCCCACGCACTCTCGACATCCGACGCGGCGACGCAGCCGTCGCGCAGCAGCAGCATGCGGTCGGCGCGCGCCGCCAGCGCAGCGTCATGCGTTACCATCAGGATTGAGAGCTCGCTGTCGCCTGCGCATAATTCGTGG
>JAKUTK010000154.1 GCA_022448005.1 Pseudomonas sp. | reverse complement strand
GCTGGGCATAGTGAGCAACACGGCGAGATGGCCTCGGGCGACCACCATCAGGGCGACAGTGGCGGCTCGGATCACCACGGCTCTAGCAGCTCGGGTGGAGCACCCGGCCAACCAGGCTCCGGGCATCATGGTGGTAAAGAAAGCGATGACCATCATGCGTCAGACCAGCCACAGACGGCGGAGGAAAGCACTGACAATGACCGTGCCGATGCGGAAGGCAAATCCTCTGCAAATAACCATGTGCACGCAGACGGGAAGCAACACGAGCACTAACATCCGATATGTGTGTGCCTAGTCGGTTCTGACTAGGCTCTTTGAAAGGCGCCTCAGCAAAAGCATAAGGGTCGGCTCTAGGCCATCCTGGTCGACGCAACGGTACCGGAGGCCTCTGCAATTGCTTTCTAAAAGTTAGGCCGCAAGGCTAGTTGCCCATATGGTTCAGCGGCTTTCGCTCCGGCCGTTCTCTAATGGATGCTCCCAGTCCTGGCGACAGGGAGCCCCCCATTTCCCACTCAATCATCTCGCACAGACTAGCGAAGCCGTACAGGCAATCTGACGGCCACATCGCCACCAACTGCGCCCGCAGATCCCCGGTGCGGTTGGACTTACCTTACAACATTGTAATGAAGTTTTTCGAAACGGGCTCGGTAGGAGCGTGTCGTAATTCAGTGTCTGCTAACAGGCTGATGAGCCGTATCGGTCAGTAGGCACCGACGACATACAACTATCGAACCCTGGAGAACGCAATGACAAACTCAATGTTCGCTTCCTGTATCCAAGCTTGTTCGAACTGTGCCCTTGTGTGCGAAACGTGCGCCTCTGCTTGCCTGCGTGAGGATGACGTAAAAATGATGGCACGCTGCATCGAGCTTGACCGCGACTGCGCGGACATTTGTAGGTTGGCCGCCATACTGATGAGTCGCGAAAGTGATTACGCTAAAGAATTTTGTGCCCTTTGCGCCAAGATCTGCCGTGCATGCGGAGAGGAATGCGCGAAACATCAAGTGGATCACTGCCAAGAGTGTGCCAAAGCGTGCATGAAGTGCGCTGAAGAATGCGAGCGCATGGCTGCGTAACATTCGCGACTTGCTGCTCTGGCAAAGCTCGTCATCTCGTTGCCAGAGCAGCTTCGCCGGAATGACCTTATATCCCAGCATGTGCAGTTGAAGCTAAGCCAGCTGACTTGCTAGCAGAAAAGGCCTAGATATCCGCTGGCCGAGCTCACCCAAACCTGCACGCGGTCGCAACACCGTAACGCTTTTTCTCTTGCCGCAACGTAACCAATACTTCAGTGCTGGGGACTAGATCTATGGAGCATCAAGGGGAATATCTACGCCAAGGCGCCATGTCGTCCGATATGGGTATGGATGCGCATATGCAGATGATGGAGCGGCGCCACATCGCGACGCTTTGGTGCCACTTCGTCAATGTATTGCTCGGCTTTTGGGTGCTGAGTGCGCCCTTTATCTTCGGCTACATGAACGTAGCGCCGGGCGACCTCGACCTGCCACGCCTCGCAGCCGAGCGTGATCTACCCGAGGTCGCCACTCGCGCGCTGCTGATGACCTGGAACGACGTCATCAGCGGCGCGTTGATCGTGTTGTTCGCCATCCTCTCGCTCAAACGGATCAGCTGGGCGCAATGGGCCAACACGATCATGGGATTGTGGTTGATGTTCGCGCCGCTGCTGTTCTGGACTCCTTCCCCGGCGAGCTACGGCAATGCCTTGCTGGTCGGCGGGCTGGTAATTGCCTTTTCCACACTAGTACCAATGATGCCAGGCATGAGCATGTCCGGGATGATGCAGAAGGCCGCGGTTCCACCGGGCTGGGATTACAACCCTTCAACCTGGCTGCAACGCCTGCCAATAGCCATTCTCGCCGTGATTGGCATTCTGCTCGCACGTTATCTAACCGCTTATCAGCTTGGCCATACCTCGAATGCCTGGGACCCTTTCTTCGGCACCCAGCCCAACGGCACTGAAACCATCATCACGTCCGACATGTCGCGCGCCTGGCCGGTGTCCGATGCCGGGATCGGTGTGATGGCCTATATGATCGAGCTCCTCATGGCGGTGATGGGCGATGCCCGGCGCTGGCGGACCATGCCGTGGATGGTCGCCGCGTTCGGCGTGGTGGTAGTGCCCCTGGGCGTCGTGAGCATCTTCTTCATCATCGCCCAGCCGATCTTCATCGGTACGTGGTGCACG
>JAKUTK010000153.1 GCA_022448005.1 Pseudomonas sp. | reverse complement strand
GGTCATGGTCTTGTGCCGGGACCGGCCTTTGGCGCGGTAGTCCTTCCATTTGAAGGTAACGCCGTTGCCGTCGAGTGCGATCAGGCGGCTGTTGGCGATGGCGACGCGGTGGGTGTAGCGGCTGAGATAGGCAAGCACCGCCTCGGGTCCGGCGAAGGGGCGCTTGGCGTAGACCACCCAGTCGATGTTGCGCAAAGGGCGGAGATAATCGGCGAAGTCTCTGGTATCGGCAAGATGGCGATGAGCGCCGAAGAACTGCAGGTGTCCGGCCTCATGGGCGGCGATGAGCTTCTCCAGAAACAATCGGCGGAATAACCGCGACAATACGCGCACCGGCAGGAAGAACCCAACTCGGCAGGACACCCATTGTTTGCCATCAAGCGCGATGCCACCGCCGGGCACGACACAGTGGAGGTGAGGGTGGTGGGTCAGCGCCGAGCCCCAGCTATGCAACACGGCGGTCAGGCCGATGCGGGCGCCGAGATGCTTGGCATCGGCAGCGATGGTGATCAGCGTCTCGGCGGCGGCCTTGAATAGGATGGCATAGATCGTCGCCTTGTTGTGGTAGGCGATGGCGCTGATCTCAGCCGGCAGGGTGAAGACCACATGATAGTATGCCACCGGCAACAGCTCGGCTTGGCGCGCCGCCAGCCAGTCCTTTGCTGCCGCTCCCTGGCACTTCGGACAATGACGGTTGCGACAGGAATTGTAGGCGATGTGGATATGATCACACTTCTCGCACGCCGCCACATGACCGCCGAGCGCCGCCGTCCGGCAACTCTCGATGGCCGACATGACCTTCAATTGGCCGAGGCTCACATGACCGGCATTGGCGCGCCGCCAGGCAGGTCCATGGACGCGGAAGATGTCCGCGACCTCCAAATGGTTCCGGGGCATGCCGCCACCGGGTCAGGTGGACGGCAGCTTCAGATGTTCGAGCGGGCTCTTGACCGCCTGCAGGGTGGTGCTGGCAACTTGGGTCTTGTGTCCCAGCAATACCTGGATGACCCGGATATCGACCTTCTGCTCCAGAAGATGGGTGGCGAAGCAATGCCTCAGCGTGTGCAGGCTCACCCGTTTGTCGATCCCGGCAGCCGCCCTGGCCCCATCGAAGGCGCGCCTCAGTTGCCGGGTGGACAACGGATTGACCGGGTTCTGGCCTGGAAACAACCAACCGCCCGGCAGCATCACGCCCCGCTGGCGGGCCGCCACCCACCAGGTCCGCAGCAGATCGAGCAAAGGTGCTGACAACATGGCGTAACGGTCCTTTTGTCCCTTTCCCTGCTCGACCCGGATGACAATGCGTTTGCTGTCGATGTCCGAGACCTTGAGCGAGACCACCTCGGAGGCGCGCAGGCCCGCGCCATAAGCCAGGCTCAACGCGGCGCGATACTTGAGCCCGGGCGCGGCCTCCAGAAGACGCGCGACCTCGTCGGGGCTGAGCACGACCGGCAGCTTGGCGGGTTCACGGACGGTCGTCATATCCGCGTTCGCATCGCTCCGGCCCAGGGTCACGCCAAAGAAAAAACGCAACGCCGATACCGCCGCGTTCATCGACCGCGCCGACGCGCCGCTTGATCGCATGTGAAGCTGATAGCGCCGCAAGTCCTCCCCATCCGCCTGGTCTGGACGACGGCCCAGGAAATCCGTGAAATTCCTGACCGCCGCGATGTATCCGCGCTGGGTGCCCGGCGAGAAACCCAGCAACGTCATGTCCTCGATCATACGCTGGCGCAATTGGCTGGTGGCTGTGTTCGTCATGATAATCTCCTGTCTCTAGGGTTGAGGTTCAAAACCTCAAAACCCTATAGACAGGCAGCCACGCACGTAATTGTTCCGGCCCCAACGGTCAACTCACAATACCGCGTGAGCGGTTTAGTCCTTTGACCCAGAGCGGACTCTCGCAGATTTCGCCTGAGCGACCACTTTTAGCGCTGCTTTTTTTGATTTGACCGTCAACAAGCCGCATTCAAGGGGTAAAAATGGCAGACAAAACCATCCATTAGTGCCTCGCCGTCCTACTTGACGAATGGAAAATCAGATCGTTGCGCTGGTGGATGTCCATAGCAGTCATGATGAGCAAATACTAAATCTGGTGGCTGTCTGCTGCCTATCTTAAGCGAGCCCGCTGGCCTGACGACTTTATCTGCCCACACTGCAGCGTGGTTGAAACCGCCTTCGGGATTCTGCACGAGCTTCGGGCTGGCACGGTGCGG
>JAKUTK010000152.1 GCA_022448005.1 Pseudomonas sp. | reverse complement strand
GTCGCGGAGAGCTTCTTCGCGACGCTGAAAAAGGAACTCGTCCACCGCGAGCGGTTCCGCACCCGGGCCATGGCCCGGGTGCGCCTGTTCGATTACATCGAGATGTTCTACAACCCAAAACGCCGACACGGTTTCAACAACCAGCTGTCGCCGGTAGAGTTTGAAAAGCGCTATATCCAGAGGCTGGAGAGTGTCTAGAAAACCTGGGGCGATTCAGACTTGAGCACTGAACGCATTGCGCTTATAGGCTGTGGAACCATAGGGGGATTTCTCTGCGGATTGCTGCTTCGCTCTGGCGCAGGGTGCGGAAAAGAGAGATTTGATCTCTACGACGACGATGCCTTTGGGCCTCAAAACTTTGGTCGCCACCCACTCTCAACTGTGGATTTTGGGCAGAACAAAGCAACTGCACTAGCAGCTACGCTTAAATCCTCTACACATTTGAACTGCAAGGTAGAGGGAAAACCGTTTCAATTTTCAATTACATCTGAGCTGTTAAACCAGTACGACATAATCATCGATACGACTGGCCGTCCTCCAGTGGCAAAGCGCCTGGCTCACATGGTTCGCACTATGCCTGTAAAAAAGAGACCTAAGATCGTCCACGGTTTTAATGACGGCAACGGCCGCTCATCAAAGGTCGTGATTGACGACGGTAGTTGCTGCTATGGATGCATGCTTACAGACCCCGCCTTCTACAAAAATGGCTTGGATCTGCGGTTTAGCAGAGTAAAGAGGGACGAGGAACGTTTCGTTAGTTGCGGGAATGCCTTCACACCTTATGACGCGGCGGTCAGTGTGATCACTGCTGCTATGGTGCAGGAAGCTGTGCTTTCGGTCTTGGAGCCCAGCCTGAGCTGGACGTACAGCGAACACATGCTCGATGGAAGTCGATCCAGAAAGGCTCGTCTCTTACCACGTCACCCCAGTTGCCCAATCTGCCATGACTGAGGCTGAGTTGACATATACAGATAGTCAGGGCGGGTTGCTGGTGATCATGCCTTCTGTCTTAAACAGATTGCTGACCTATCGCCAGCTAGATTTTTACAGCACCGAAGCCGCCGGTGTACTCATTGGCGAGCGTCGCGGCTTGCACCTCGTGGTACATCAAATCTCGGAACCGGGAAAAGGCGACATCAGGCGCCGATGCTTTGTGGATCGTCGTGGGCCTCATCATCAAGTCGCTATAGATGAAGCCTTCGCCAGTTCGTCCGGCCGTCTTCAATATCTTGGAGAATGGCATACCCATCCAGAAGATGCTCCTTCTCCCTCTTCAACAGATTTAGGTACATGGCAACGATACCTGGTCGCCGACGAACAAATGGTCTTGTTGATAGTGGGTAAGAAAAGAATATGGGCAGCTAAAAAATACGCTGGGGCGGTCATTCCGTTTTTCAAGGTTTGATGACATTTATGCGGCGGGCATTTGCCTACCTGTGGGTCAGGATCGTCGGCGCAGTGGGTCACAACCACCGGAGTAACTAAGCAGAGCCTCCAGTATAGGCGGGTCACAATCACTCTTTTGAAAAGGTTTCAATCCCAACGTCCGCGGCAAGCGTTTCGTTCATTACTGCCCCGTGAATGTGACCGATTTTTGCTAAGCTGTGGGCCTGGGCCGCAGGACTTTGCTGGCAGCGGCTCGCCGTTGCCTCCCCCTTGCGGACACCTTTCCAACCGTCTCGGGGGATTGCGATGACACAGCGCGTGATTATCGAGGACTGGGACGGCGACGCCGCTATAAGGTTGCCCGACGAAGTTCTGCAAATAATGGGTGTTGACGTCGGGGACACGCTGTACCTGCTTGAGGAGTATGTGGGCACGAAACGCTGCCTGGTGCTTAGCAAGACTAAGCACATTCCAGATCGAGTCGATGAGCTGGTTGGTCACTGGGATTCGTTCGGTAAAATTGAAGCAGATTTAAACGGCAAGGACGAATGAGCGCCTTGAGCTGACGAGGTGGCCGAAGGTTACGTGCTGTCATCGCCCTTCGAGCCTATGTGCTCGGTGTGCGGAATTGATTTACCTGCTAAGGCAGAGCTCGCTACCTTATTAAAGGCTTCGATTGCCTTTGCGTTGAAAAAGCTGCGGTAGCGCGGTGATCGCTGTAGTCGACTGATTTTGTCGATGGCATCCAAGCGGATCTTTGATATTGAATATTCATCATCATTTGACATGCCTGAGACCCTACAGCTATTGATCATCGCAGAAGTTGAAGCATCAGACGCTCCGTAGCAATTAACAAGGGCGGTTGCAGGATCTGAGTGCAACACGGTTATTGGATTGAGGCTGGAGCATCATGCCGCATAGCTATGGCTGCTTG
>JAKUTK010000151.1 GCA_022448005.1 Pseudomonas sp. | reverse complement strand
GAGGCGGTGACGCGACCGACGATGCGCTTCGTCGCGATCAAGTCGGCCGAGCAGCAAGCGGTCCTGGCGCTGCACCGGACGCGGGCCTTGCTGGTGCGCCAGCGCACCCAGCTGATTAACATGATCCGAGCCCAGCTGGCCGAGTTCGGGTTGGTGCTGGCCACAGGCATTCAGCACGCGCTGAAACTGGTCGATCAGCTTGTCGAAGGCGTGGCGCCGGACATTCCCGCTCTGGCCTGCAAGATCGTTACATCCTTGGCCGAGCAGATCCGCGCGTTGCAGGCCCGCATCGGCACGCTCGAGGAGGATATGAAGTCCTGGTTCCGTGGCAACGAGCTGGCCCAGCGGCTCGAGACCATTCCGGGGATCGGGATCATCACCGCGTCGGCGCTGGCGGCTTCGGTCACGGATCCGCACCAGTTCACGTCGGGCCGCCAGTTTGCCGCCTCGCTCGGGCTGACGCCGAAAGCCGATTGCAGTGGCGCCAAGCAGCGCATGGGCCGCATCTCCAAAATGGGGGATCGCTATCTTCGCCGTCTGCTGGTGAGCGGCATGACATCGCAGCTTCAAGCGGCGCGGCGCAAGCCGCAAGCGCATCCTTGGGTCACCCGTCTGTTGGCAAGCAAGCCCAACAAGCTGGTTGCCGTCGCCATGGCCAACAAAGCCGCGCGCATCGCTTGGGTGGTCATGACCCGTGGCGAGGTCTACCGCGCGCGTTATCCCGCAACCGAGGCAACCGCATGACAGATTGATCGCTCGAAGGCGCACAACCCTTCAACGATTGCGAGGACGATGAGACGTGATGGCGAACCGGTCAGGCCGGGGATCGGAACAACCCGACTTATGTCTAGGGCGTTCGAGCCCGCAAAGCAGATAGGGACCCGATCCGCGTATTCCATCAGGGCCAGCGGTATAAGAACACCGCGTCAACAGGCCGGACACAAGACTGTACCTGACTTGGCCGCTATGCCGTCGAAAAGTCCTTGCAACGCGGGAGCCATCCACACAGGACATCATTGAGGCACGCTGAAAGAGTCCGTTCATAGCCGAGGGTGTTCTCTAACTCTGGGATTGGATGTCAAGCTCTCCGTGCTGCACTTGCCGGGTCCACTGTTCTCTCCGCGGTAGGGGCTTTGCCCTCCGCATGATGGCGTTAGGGGACGTTGGCGGATCAATGTTGAAGACGCGCTTGCCTCATTGGAAGCATCGCAAAGCCTCGGTCGATCTCGCCGACGCCGCCGTCCCGGCAGGGACAGCTTTTCCGCTCTCGCGGAATTCTCGAACTTTGTTTCTTCTAAGCTGCAGCCTCCTTGGTTGACCAGATGAAGTCGGTTCCATCGCGCCACATGCGGTGGAGGATGACCGCCAGTTTCCTGGCGACGGCGACCTTGGCTTTCTTGAAGCCGATGCGTTTGACCAGCCTCAGGCCCCAGGCCTTCAGCGCACACCACTGGGGCACCCGGGTGAGCAGCACGCCGGCGGCCTCGAAGAGGTAGTTGCGCACCATGGTATCGCCGCATTTGGAGATCCGGGCGCAGCAATCGACTTCGCCCGAGGCGTGGCGGCGCGGCGTCAGCCCGAAATAGGCGCCGACAGACCTGGAGCGCCGGAAGCGGGCTGGGTCATCGATAGCGGCGCAGAAAGCCAAGGCGGTGATCGGCCCGATCCCCGGCACGGTCATGAGACGGCGGCTGTCCTGGTGCGCTCGCGTCAGGCTCAACAGCTTGCGATCGAGGTCGGCGATCTCTCGGCTAACTTTCTCGCGCACCGCCAAAAGCGCTCGAACGGCTTGCTGAAGGTAAGGATTCTCGGCGACGAGTTCTTCGACCCGGCGGGTGAAGACGTTGCCTTGCGCCTTGCCGATAACCAAGCCGAGGTTCTTGAGCAAACCGCGGATCTGGTTTCCCAGATCGCGCTTGATTCTCACCAGCAAGGCCCGACTGTTCAGGACCGAGCGGACCTCATGACACGGTAGACTCTTGACCTGGACCTCCTTGTACCAACCGCACTGCATGATCCGGGCCAGGCCCACGGCATCGTTGCGGTCGCTCTTGTTGATCTGCAACGATAACGCCGCCTTGGCATGACGGGCATCGATGCAGATCATCGGCAAGCCGAGCCCTCTGAGCTCGTGCCAGAGCCAGGTCGTCGTCGGACCGGTCTCGAGACCGATACGCACCGCGCCCGTTGCCTTGGCCTTGATGAACTCGGCAATCGCCGACGGCTCCGAGATAACCGTGCCTTCAGACAGAATTTCGCCACTGCCATCGACCAAGCAGATCGAGGTCTCCTTGAGCGACACGTCCATTCCAACATAAAGTTCCATAGCTGCTCTCCTACTCTTTGGTTGCACTCGGACCGGCCTATGCCGGTCGCCACTACATCAAGGAGAGCCGCACCTTCGGCAACTTATCGGGATTGAGCGGCGAGTTCTCGGTCTCAAGCGCCGTGACATATTCCTTGA
>JAKUTK010000150.1 GCA_022448005.1 Pseudomonas sp. | reverse complement strand
CAGGTAGGAGCAGAGGCCGACCAGCTCCCAGAAGATGAAGAGCAGCAGGAAGCTGTTCGCTATCACCAGCCCCTGCATCACCCCCACGAAGAGGCAGATCTCCGCGTAATATCGGATGCGCCGCTCGCCCTCATCGGCCATGTAGCCGACTGAGAACATCACCACCAGGAACGAGACAACGCCGACGACGATGAGCAGCAGCGCCGCCAAGCCGTCGAGATAGATGCCGCCCTCGAAGGCAAACGTTGCGCCCTCGAACCAGGTCCAGGTCTGCTCGTAGGGGGTGTGACCACCTGTGAATACTTCCCACGCTACCAGCAGCGAGACAGCGCTCGACGCGCCAACGCCCAGCAATGCCAGCCAGCCGCCGGAAGAGACGAAGCGGGAGCGGAGCGGTTCGAACCGTCCGCAGACCATGATGAGCAGGAAAGCTGCTATCGGGAAGGCCGGAATCAGCCACGCCTGCCCGAGCATCTCACCACCTCAGCAGATCAAGCATATCCAACTCGATAGTGTCGCGCTGCTTGTAGAGGCTCAGGAGAATGGCAAGGCCGATCGCAACCTCGGCCGCTGCAATCGCAATCACGAACAGCGCGAACACTTGCCCTGCCATGTCATGCCAGAATTCAGCGAAGGCAACGAAGTTGACGTTGGCGGCAGTGAGCATGATTTCAATCGACATCAATACGACAATGGCATTGCGGTTGCGTACCACCCCGTAGCCGCCAATTAGCAGCAGAGCTGAACTGAACAGGACGTAGTGCAACAACGGAATCATTCCGGCTCCTCCCGCGCCAGAAACACTCCGGCTTGCAAAGCGACGACCAGTATCATGCCAGTGAGCAGCAGTGCCAGCTCCCACTCGCTGAAGACTTCGAAGGCGAGGAACTGAGTCGTGCCGACCTCGACAGAGCGTGGCAAGCTCCAGTCAGTGGTGTGGCCATTCGAGTCCAGGGCCCGGACCTGCCAGCGGTAGATGTTGCCTGGCTCCAAGTCGCCGACTTCGACGTGCAGTCCCACACCTTCGTGGGTGCTTACCGTGCTGCTGTCAACAGCCCGCAGCCGGAACTGGTAGCTGACGCTCACGGTGTCCCACTCCAGGGCCTGCTTTGCGGAAGCGTTGAGGCTGAATATCCCGCTCGCGAGTATCTCAGCCAGTGCTTCGTCAATTGGCGTGTACCAAGCCACCCAGGTGTAGAAATCGGGCACTAGGCGCTTGGTCTGGTAATTGGTCTCGTCTATCAACGTGATGTTGACGACCTCGGCGCCGGTCGAGTTGAATACCATGACCAAGTACTCGACTGGCAGCGCGCTCCATTCAAAACGCAGTGTGCTGTTGTGGTGCTGGTAGCCGTCGGCTGGCCATAACGGGCGCGGGTCGCTGCCGCCCTCGGCCGGCGCGAGCTCGTCCCACGGCGCGAGCACCAGCGTCGCCAGCACGTAGAGCACCAGCGTCCCGCGCAGCAGCCGGGCCGTGCGTGTCTCAGTCATAATCGCCTCCCGGCAGCGTGCGCCGCGTGAGCATGATGCCGAACAGGATAACCACCGAGACGGCGCCGACGTAGACCAGCACCTGGATAATTGCCAGGAACTCCGCGCCGGCGAGGATGAAGATGCCTGCCGTAAGCAGGAAGACGGTCGCCAGCCAGACCACCGAATGGACTATGTCGCTGCCGCTCACAACAGCCCAGGCCGCCGTGAGTATACTCAGTGCCAGCAGCCAGAAGACGATGAGTACCAGGTCCATTCAGGCTGCCTCCGCCGGCTGCAGTCCGCTCGAAGTGGAATCAGAGATTGGTTCCATGTGCAGGCAGTCAACGGGACAGACCTTGACGCAGGTCGAGCAACCGATGCATATAGTATAGTCAAAGTAGGGAACCGGGATGTTGTGCTTCGAGCCGTCCCGTTTCTCACGCTCTTGGGGCCCAGTATCCATGATGATGCAGTTGGTGGGGCAGTTGTCGACGCACTTGCGGCATCCGATACAGGTGTCGGTGTAAAGCACTGGAGACTCCATCATGTAGTTGATAAGCGGCAGCTGCGGCAGCGTCTCCATGTCGACCTTGAGCGACCGCGCCGGGTAGATGAGCCCCTCGCGCGTTGTGTCTGCCATCTCGTAGAAATCGGTCATGGTCATCGCCCCCGTGGGGCAGTAGTCCTCGCAGAAGCCGCAGAACATGCAGTGGCCGAAGTTGATGGCTGGCCGCTCCGGCTTGGATTTGCGTTTGGCAAGGTGCGAGCCGTACCAGGCGCGCGCCTGCTCATCATCGTCAAGTGTTTCAGGCTTCATCTTGAGACAGCGGTTCGGACAGACCTCGGCGCAGATGCCGCAACCGATGCAGAGGTCCCAGATGACCGCGTTCATGCCGCGGTAGGTGGGTGGCAGCTCGCGCCGTTCCATCGGATAGAGGGTAGTCTGCGGTCGCCCGAACGTGGACTTAAGCATCTGCCTGACGGTGACGGTAAAGGGCTTGATAATTGACTTGATCAGGCCGGGAGTTTCAGTCGGGCCGGGCATCAGAAGACCTCCACGTACAGGATGGCGATGGCGAGGTTGACCAGCGAGAGCGGCAGTAACCGCTTCCATCCCAGCAGCAGAATCTGGTCGGTGCGGATGCGCGGTACG
>JAKUTK010000015.1 GCA_022448005.1 Pseudomonas sp. | reverse complement strand
CCGATGCCGAAGCCGACGACCACGCCGCCGAGCGAATCGAAGCGGAGCTGGGCCCGATCGAGGTCTGGGTCAACGCCGCCATGGCGACAGTGTTCGGGCCGGTCAACAAGATCAGTGCTGCGGAGTTCAAACGCGTCACCGATGTCACCTACCTGGGGTTCGTGCATGGCACGCTGGCTGCGCTGCGCCACATGGAGACGCGCAACCGCGGCACCATCGTGCAGGTCGGATCGGCGTTGTCGTACCGCGCGATTCCGCTTCAATCGGCGTACTGCGCAGCCAAGTTCGCGATCCGGGGCTTCACCGATTCGCTACGCTGCGAACTGATTCATACCAACAGCCGAATCCGGCTGACGATGGTCCAGCTTCCGGCGCACAACACGCCGCAGTTCGACTGGTCGCGCAACAAGATGAACAAGCGCCCCCAGCCGGTTCCCCCCATTCACACGCCTGACGTGGCCGCGCGCGCCATCCTGCGCGCTGCCACCGATGCCCCGCGCGAGCTATGGCTAGGGCGTGCGTCATTTCAGGCGATCATCGGCAACATGTTCATGCCCGGCCTGCTCGACCGGATGATGGCCAAGCAGGCCTGGAGCGGTCAGATGACTGATGAACCGGCCAGTGACGAACAGCCTGACAACCTGTTCCAGCCGGTCGACGGACTGCACCGAATCGACGGCCGGTTCGGCAGTCAGGTAAAAGACAAAGCCCTCGCTTTGAGCGCCGAAACAGTCGGCAAGCTGGCGGCCGGAGGGCTGGCAGTGATCGCCGTACTCGTCATCGCGCTGGTCGCCGCCATCGCCAGCTAGCGTCACGCATGGGCGGCCAGCCACGGCCGGCGACCAGCTTTCGATCAGTGGCTCCGTCAACCTGCCTTGGTGTCTGTCGAGACAGACGAACCCTGTGTCGCTGAGTGGGACTTCAACTCCTGCCGCGCCTGTCGAACGACCGAGAAACCGGCTGACAACGCAAGCCCGGCCATGACCAGCGCCACGACCAGATCAGGCCAGCCGGCGCCAGTGCCGAACACCCCGGCGGCGGCAATCATCACGGCGATGTTGCCGATTGCGTCATTGCGGCTGCACAGCCAGACCGAACGCATGTTGGAATCGCCTTCGCGGAATGTGTAGAGCATCACCGCAACGATGACGTTGGCAACCAATGCCAGCGTGCCGACGATGCCCATGGTCAGCGGCTCGGGCACCACATCGGCATAAATCGACCAGCCTGCGCGAGCCAGCACGAAGACGCCGAACGCGAGCATCGATATACCTTTGACCATGGCCGCCCGTGAGCGCCAGACCAACCCCATCGACAGCACCACCAGAGTGATGCCGTAATTGGCGGCATCGCCTGCGAAATCGATGGCGTCGGCCAGTAGCGAGACTGAGCCTGAACGCAGCCCACTGACGATTTCTACACCAAACATGAGCAGATTGATCGCCAGCGCGACCCACAGCGCCTTGCGGAAGCCCGGATTGACCGCTGGGGTTGAGCAACCGGAATCACAGCATCTCGACGACATTGGATGTCCTCCTGAACTATATTCGGAGCCATTGCACACCCTGGAGCAACTCCAGGGTCAAGCCCCATTTACCGAATCAAGCCGACAAGCAGGAGGCCATATGCGCATAGGCGAGCTGAGCACAGCGGCCGAGGTCGACGTCGAGACCATTCGCTATTACGAAAAGATTGGCTTGATGCCCGCCCCGGAGCGCGGCGCCAACGGCTATAGGTCCTATTCATCCAAGCAGCTGGCGCAGCTGACGTTCATTCGCCATTGCCGCGCACTGGACATTGGCCTGGCTGATATCCGCCGGCTTCTGGAGTTCTCCAACCACCCGGATGCCAGCTGCGGAGACATCAACCTGCTGATCGACGAGCAGCTCGAACGCGTCCGCACGCGACTGGAAAACCTCCATGCCCTTGAACGTCAGTTGCAGGAATTGCGCAGCTGCTGCACTGGCAACAGCGCCATGCACGGCTGCGGCATTCTCAACGAGCTGAGTAGTGCGCCGCTGGCTGGCGACGATACGCAGCCGTAGGCAGTAGTTTCTCGCCCGAGGCATTCCGGTGTCAGCGAGACCTGGCATGTGCACAGCGCCATCCGAGAACAAAACACGGACTGCAGGTGCCTCACTGGCATTGGTCGTTGCTGGGCGCCGGCATGCTTGGCGCAACAAAGCGGCAGCGATACTCTTCGGCTCTTTTGCCGCGAGCCTTTCCAATGCCCCTGTTCGATATGCTGCTGTTGATCGCCGCCGGCTTTGCTGCGGGAGGCATGAACGCACTCGCAGGCGGCGGCACCTTCTTTTCGTTTCCCGCACTGCTGGCAACCGGCTTGCCGCCCGTGACCGCCAACGCGACCAATGCCGTAGCACTCTGGCCCGCCAGCCTCGCCGCCGCATGGGCCGCGCGCTCGGCGTTGCGCCCTCTTGGTCGCTACCTGATCCCCCTGTTGCTGGCGGGCCTGGTCGGGGGTCTGCTGGGCGGCCTGTTGCTGCTGGCCAGCGGCGATGACGTCTTCAGTCTGCTCATTCCCTGGCTGCTACTGCTCGCCACCGCACTGTTCGCCGCCAGTCCCTGGCTGAGCCGCTGGCTCGCGGCGCGCCGCAAGGACACCAATGCTGTGCCGCCTCACGCACCAACATCGCTGGCCGCTCACGGACTGGTCTCGATCTACGGCGGCTACTTCGGCGCCGGCATGGGCATCCTGCAATTGGCCGCATTTTCCATCGAAGGCCATCAGCTGGTCCGCGCCAACGCGCTGAAAAATCTGATCTCTGCAGTGATCTACAGCGTGGCAACGGCGACCTTCGTGATTGCAGGACGAGTGAGCGGCTACGAGCTGGCGATCCTGCTGGTGGGCACCACGCTCGGCGGCTACGCGGGCGGCGCGTTGAGCAAGAAACTACCCGCCACCTGGCTGCGTTTGTTCGTCATTCTGGTCGGCAGCGTCATGACCGTTTATTACTTCAAGGCCATGTACCTGCCTTGACCGACAGGCATCTAGCCCGCTCGGCTTATGGCTTCTGCCGCAGAGCTCTGCTAGTGTCGCGCCCGATTCAGAGCAGCCGCAGAGAACAGGTTCCCGCATGGCCCGCAAGAAAGTCGCCCTCGATTTCGAACAATCCCTCGCCGAGTTACAGCAGCTGGTCGAGCGTCTGGAAAGTGGCGAGCTGTCGCTGGAGGATTCGCTGACCTGCTTCGAGCAGGGCATCGGCCTGACTCGCGATTGCCAGGCTGCTTTGAGCCAGGCTGAGCAGAAGGTGCAGATCCTCCTCGAGCGCGACGGCAAACTGCAGGAAGCGCCATTCGAGGTGGACCCGGAAGCATGATCGGCGCCTACCAGAAACGCTGCCAGCAACGCGTAGACAGCTGCCTCGACACGCTCTTCTCCCCGCCTCGGCCGCAACTCGACCGTCTCTATCAGGCCATGCGCTACAGCGTGATGAATGGGGGCAAGCGCGTCCGCCCGCTGCTGGTCTACGCCGCGTGCGAAGCGCTCCAGGGCGAGGTTGCGCTGGCAGATGGTGCAGCCTGTGCTGTCGAACTGATTCATGCCTATTCGCTGGTCCATGACGATCTGCCAGCGATGGATGACGATGACCTGCGTCGTGGCCAGCCCACCACGCACAAAGCCTTCGATGAAGCCTGCGCCATTCTCGCCGGAGACGGCCTGCAGAGCCTGGCGTTCGAGGCCCTGGCACTGGATGCCCATAATCCTGCGGATCCGTCACTGCGCCTGGAGATGGTCGCCAGCCTCGCGCGCGCAGCCGGGCCGGCCGGCATGGTCGGAGGCCAGGCCATCGATCTTGGTTCGGTGGGTCTGAAGCTTGATCGAACCGCGCTGGAGCTGATGCACCGGCACAAGACCGGTGCACTGATCGAGGTCAGCGTGCGCCTCGGCGCCCTTGCCAGCGGCCGTGCCGACGCGTCAACGTTGTCAGCGCTGCAGCAATACGCGCAAGCCGTGGGCCTGGCCTTCCAGGTACAGGACGACATCCTCGACGTGGAAAGCGACACCGCGACGCTGGGCAAGCACCAGGGTGCCGACATCGCGCGCGACAAACCCACCTACCCGGCGCTGCTGGGCATGGACAGCGCCAAGGCTTACGCGCTGGAGCTGCGCGACCTGGCGCTCGACGCCGTCGCCCCGTTCGGGCCTAGCGCCGAGCCGCTGCGCCAGCTGGCCTGCTTTATCGTCGAACGCCGTAGTTGAAGGTCATGCTCGCCGCATAACCGGTCCGCATCGCCCAGGGTGAGCGGCCGGCATGCATGCCCCGATCAAAAACCAACCTATCTAGCAGGATAAGTCGCGGGCCATGCGGTATTGCGCCACCCGCGCAGCAGAAGCAGCCGGTTTTCATCGTTCAGTGGCAGGGTGTAATCATGCGCGGCCAGAACGATGCCCCGTTGCGGCTGGATGACCTTCAGATTGATGTACACCTGGTCGCGACTGACCGCGTAGGTTCCCACAACCACAGCCTGTGCGTTGTGGCTCGTCACCAGTTCACCGACCTCACGACTCAGCATCAGCTCGGCCTGATCCTTGAGCATGTAGGCCCGGTTACGCAGCTTCATTTCAACCATCGGATAGCCAGCCATTGTGAAGCGTGCGGATATCTGATCGGTCGTTATTCGGCCAAAGGTGGAGGAGCGGTCCAAGGCGTCAGTATTCACCAGCGTCCCAATCAGTATCGCCCCCTGCTTGAGCGGCAGACGGTAGCGCAACTGCGCCAACAACGATTCGGCAGCACGGTAGTTCTCTCGCACCAGCGGATTGCTGGGCGACGCCCCTGCCTCAAGGGATTGGGTCGGCGAGACGCCGCAGCCCTGCAATACCAGGCAGCCCAGCAGTAAAGCCGCGACCCATAATGCACGGAAAGTCATTTGCTCTCACCCCCGATGACCGGAATATTGACTCCGGCCCAACCCGGTGCATAAAGCTGCCATTCCGGATCCACCGTGTAGTAAGCATTGGAAACCTGAGCGTAGTAACGGTCCCGATCCGATACGCTCGTGTTGACCACCAGCTCGATTTCAGGTGTCGGCCCTTTGGCAAACTCCGTGTGATACCACTGTGCGGCATCCAGCCCTACGGCAGCCGTGACCATGGCAGCGCCGGGCGATACGTTGCGGTAAATGTTGCGCAGCACCCAAAGCCCGCTGGTCAGGGTCGTTGCCGTGCCGACATAGCGATACTGCAGCCGGTTGGGCGAAAAGCGCACCGGCTCTGCGTTCACATCCACCACCAGAACGTTGCCACTGTCACGCTTATGAACCGGATAGCCGGCGCTCAGCAGCGAGCTGATGAGTTGCTGGCTGAACACCCGCGCGAACGGACTTTGCGTATCAGGCTGATTCACAAACAGCGGACGGTCATCGGGCAGCGAACGTATCAATTGGCTGGCCGTGTCCTCGGCGATCAATTGCCAGTGAGACGCAGCTTGAAGCTTTTCCTGCTTGGCATAGGGAAAGTTGACCGCAACCGGAACCGGTGTAAAAGGCGCCCGGCAACCTGCACAGAGCAGCGCGGCGCTGAGCAGCCCCGCCTTTACCGCGAACCGTCGCGACCGAAAGACAAACGGCACCTCACCGGCGCCTGTTGACACAAGTCTCTTATCCATCAAAACATTCCATATTCAGCGACGACTGACGATTTCTGGCCAAAAGCCTTAGACGTGGTGGCGCAATAGTGGCATGCGCATATCGCCGCTTATCGGCCAAGCTTGGAGGAACTTAAGACGACAGATGGCGGGGCCACCTCTGAGGCACGGGTTCGCTGCAGACTGTCCGGTATCGTCTGCTCGCTTAAAGCCGGAAGGCTTTTTCGGTTAAACTGCCGCTCTTTTTTCAATTAAAACGACTCGCCCGATGCCCAAGACGTTTCATGAGATTCCTCGGGTCCGCCCTGCGACGCCCGTTCTAGATCGCGCGGCTACGCCCGAGCAGCTGCGCCGCCTAGGCGAAGCGGAACTCGAAGAACTCGCCAACGAACTGCGTCAGGACCTCCTCTACAGCGTGGGCCGGACCGGCGGGCACTTCGGTGCTGGCCTTGGCGTGATCGAGCTGACCATTGCCCTGCATTATGTCTACGACACGCCGAAAGACCGCCTGGTCTGGGACGTCGGTCATCAGGCCTATCCTCACAAAATCCTCACCGGGCGCCGCGAGCGCATGGAAAGCCTGCGCCAGAAGGACGGCCTCGCCGCCTTCCCACGCCGTAGCGAGAGCGAGTACGACACCTTTGGCGTCGGCCACTCCAGTACCTCGATCAGCGCCGCACTGGGCATGGCTATCGCCGCCCGCATGCAGGGCAAGAAGCGCAAGTCCATCGCGGTCATCGGCGACGGTGCGCTCACTGCCGGGATGGCCTTCGAGGCGCTGAACCATGCGCCGGAAGTCGGTGCGGACATGCTCGTGGTGCTCAACGACAACGACATGTCGATCTCGCGCAACGTCGGCGGACTGTCCAACTATTTGGCGAAGATTCTTTCCAGTCGCACCTATTCGAGCATGCGCGAAGGCAGCAAGAAGGTCCTCTCGCGCCTGCCCGGCGCCTGGGAAATTGCGCGTCGCACCGAGGAGTACGCCAAGGGCATGCTGGTCCCCGGCACGCTGTTCGAAGAGCTCGGCTGGAACTACATCGGCCCCATCGACGGCCATGACCTGCCGACCCTGATCGGCACCCTGCGTAACATGCGCGACCTCTCCGGCCCTCAGTTTCTGCACGTGGTCACCAAAAAAGGCAAAGGCTTCGCCCCAGCCGAAGTCGACCCGATCACCTGGCACGCGATCAGCAAGCTCGAACCCATCGGCGCGCCGGTCAAGCCGAAGAAACCCAGCGGCCCCAAATATTCCAATGTGTTCGGCCAGTGGCTGTGCGATATGGCTGCGGCAGACCCGCGCCTGTTGGGTATCACCCCGGCGATGAAAGAAGGCTCGGATCTGGTCGATTTCAGCGAGCGCTACCCTGACCGCTACTTCGATGTCGCCATTGCCGAACAGCATGCGGTGACCCTCGCTGCCGGCATGGCCTGCGAAGGCGCCAAGCCAGTGGTGGCGATCTATTCGACCTTCCTGCAGCGTGCCTACGACCAGCTGATTCATGACGTCGCGGTGCAAAACCTGGACGTACTCTTCGCCATCGACCGCGCCGGTTTGGTTGGCGAGGACGGTCCGACCCACGCGGGCAGCTTCGACCTGACCTATCTGCGTTGCATCCCCGGCATGCTCGTGATGACCCCAAGCGATGAGAACGAGATGCGCCGGATGCTCACCACCGGCTATCACTTTGAAGGTCCCGCCGCCGTGCGATATCCGCGCGGTACCGGCCCGAACGCAAGGTTGGAACCGGGCCTCGAACCGCTGGAAATCGGCAAGGCTGTGATGCGGCGCGAAGGTAAGCAGGTCGCTTTGCTGGTGTTCGGTGTGCAGCTGCCGGAAGCCATGCAGGTTGCCGAAACCCTGGACGCAACGGTCGTCGACATGCGTTTCGTCAAACCCCTGGATGAGGCAATGGTTCGCCAGATGGCCGACAGCCACGACCTATTGGTGACCATCGAGGAGAACAGCATCATGGGTGGTGCCGGCAGCGCGGTCGGCGAGTTCCTCGCTTCGCAAAACCTCAGCACACCGATCCTTCATCTGGGCCTGCCCGACTATTATGTCGAACATGCCAAACCCAGCGAGATGATCAAGGAGTGCGGACTGGACGCCGCCGGTATCGAAGCCGCAGTTCGGGCGCGCCTGGCGAACTTGCACAGCCGATCGTAAGGCCCAGCGCCACCGCAGGTAGCAGCGAGACGGCTCGCCACACCGCGAAAGTAGCGTCACCTCGATCCGCCCCATGCTCGGCGGATCGAGGACAGCATGATCCGCCCTGGGCTTATGCAGCCGTTTTACCAGGTCGATCTACCGCAGCACGTGCCGCATCAAGATCGAACCGACCTATTCTGACGGTCGAAGCCTTGGCCTGAGGCGCGTCATTCATTCGCTTGTCTTTCCCCAGCCCAGGCCGTAAGGTTCGCGCCATTTCCAATCCGCCCAGGTGTGCGCGACCGTCAGGTCCGCATTAAACGGGAAGCCGGTGCGCTCGAAGAGCAAGGCCGGCGCTGCCCCCGCAACGGTAATCGACCGTGATCAGAGGATCACCGCCCGCTCAACCGCCACTGTGCACGTCACGGGAAGGCGAGCACGGTGCGTGTCGAAAGCCCGGAGACCGGCCTGACGGATTCGACTGGTGTTGCGGAGGGCAGCACCGTCAAGCGCGGCTGCCCGTCATTCCGCCCTTGTTCCTGCCCTTCTCAAAAGCGTTGAACTTTTGAGGATCGAACCTGATGAAACTGACCCGCCTTGCCTTGGCCGTGGCGCTGCTGCCGAGCATTGCTGCCGCCCTGGAGCCTTACCAGGCTCCTCCAATGGTCATCACCCGAGCGACTGCCCTGGAAAAGCCTGCTCCGGCCAGCACTCGAGTGATCGACAGGAACGAAATCGAGCGGAGTGCAGCCAGTAGCCTGATAGAGGTGCTGAACGGGAAAGCTGGTATCCAGATCCGTGACACGCTCGGCGACGGCAACCATGCCTCCATCAGCCTGCGTGGTTTCGGGGACAACGCGGTGAACAACGTGCTGGTTCTGGTCGATGGCCGGAGGTTGAACAATCCAAGTCTCAGCGGCCCGGACCTGAATAGCGTACCGCTTGCAAACATCGAGCGAATCGAGATCTTGCGCGGCGCCGGAACAGTCCTATACGGCGACCAGGCTGTAGGTGGGGTAGTCAACATCATTACCCGTCGCCCATCGGGCAACGAAGCCTATATCGAAACCACTCAAGGCAGTCACGACTTGGAGGCGTACCGTGGCCATGTGTCTCAAGCGCTCTGGGGCGGTCTTTCCGCATATGTCAGCGGCGAAACCCGGAATACCGACAACTATCGCGACCACAACAACGCAAGCTACCGCGACGCTTTCGGACGCCTCCGCTACGAGCATGAGAACGGCTGGCTTCTTTATGAGTACCAGAACATCGATGACGAGCTGCTCTATCCGCGCGACCTTACCATCGCGCAACGTCGCGCAGATCGCAAAGCCAGCACCTCAAACGAATGGAACAACAGCAAGACTGACGTGCATCGAATTGCTGGTGAACGGGTATTAGGTCGCCACTGGACCGCTAATCTGGACTACAGCATTAGAGACAGCAACGGGGTGGGTCTGATTTCCGGTAGCCCATTCACGGAAGGAACCCGAGTCGAAACGATCAGCCCTCGCCTTACCGCCAACTGGGACAGCACTTCCGGCCGCGGCGAGTGGCTGTTGGGCTTTGATTACCTGAAGTCCGATTACCAGTCAGCGTACGCGCTATACCCGTCTTTCAGCAGTGACGCCGAGCAAACGCAGCGAGACTGGTATACGCAAGTCAGCCAACCACTGACCGACCGCGTGACACTGAGCCTTGGCTATCGCATCAGCGAAGCGGATGACCGACACAACGGTCGAATGCGCAGCGACAGCGAAGACAGCTCGAGCGTAGCGCTCAGTTGGCAGATCACTGACCAGACTCACGTATTCGTCAAACGCGAAGACGTTTTGCGCTGGGCCAATGTCAACGAAAACGCGCTCGTCGAGCCTGGCGTCGCGTTTCTCAAACCGCAAACAGGCGAATCATGGGAAGCGGGAATTGCCTGGCAAGACACCGCCCAGTTCTACCAGGCCAGCCTTTACCGCCTCGACTTAGAAGACGAGTTGCTTTACGCACCGTATGCATATGGTGGCTGGGGCGCCAACGTGAACCTTGACCAGACCCGGCGCGAAGGCCTGCTGCTCGAAGCTGAGCGCGAATTGACCGACCAGCTCCGGGTTGGCGGCCAATACAGTTTTACCGATACCGAACTACGTGCTGGGGCAAACAAGGGCAACGAGATTCCATGGGTATCCCGAAATAGCGCGGCAATCCATCTGGACTATCAGATAATTACTAACCTTCACGGATATCTCGAGGCCATCTATACAGGCCCGCGTTACTTAGCCAGCGATGATGGCCTGGCGCTACCAAAGGAGGGTGGTTATACGTTGTTCAATGCCGCTATCCGGTACGAATACCGAAACCTCAACGCCAAACTGCGCATCAACAACCTGACTGGAAAGCGCTACGACAGCTACGCCGTTTACAACAGCTGGCAAGCAGGCAACAAGGCTTTGTACCCAGCGCCAGAAGAAGATATTCAGCTAAGTGTGGGCTATCGCTTTTGAACCCAGGGAGATAAGGCCGGCTGTCCAGTTCGCCCTACAGAGCGGGCTATCTGCGACCGGTCAGTCAGGCGCCTGCCCCATCACCTCGCAGAGCTTCCGGATTGCCCCAAGCATCTGGAAGCTCGGTCGCTCCAGCCCCTTATCGGGCACTTCCCAGAGCTGCCCTTTACGCACCGCTTTCAGCTGGGGCCACACGCTCCATTCGGACAGCTGAGCACCGCTGCCGGCCAGGATTACGTCAGGGTTCCGAGACAGTACGGACTCCACGCTGACCTGCGGCGCGGGGAGTTGTAGATCGGCGAAGACATTGCGACCACCGCAGATTTCGATGGCTTCACCAATGATCTGAGGTCCGCCGAGCGTGTAAAGCGGGCGATTCCAGATCTGGTAGAACACATCCAGCGGGGGCTCACGGCGATAGCGCTGACGCAGCTGATCCAAACCCTGATTGAACTGGCGCTGGAGTGCTTGTCCCTGTTCGCCTCGCCCCACGCGTTGACCGATCACGGCAAACTGGTTGGCGAGTTGCGCTAGGGAGGTCGGCTGAGCGACAAGTACCGGAATGCCAAATTGAGTGAGCTGGTCGCGCTGCGCACGGCTGATACTGTCTGGCCAGAGCAGCACCAGGGTTGGCTGCAGCTCGAGCAGGCTCTCCATTTCGAGCTGTCCCACACGCCCGACCGAGGGCACCCCCGCCAGCGCCGCCGGCCGCTCGCCACCATCGAGAACGCCGACCAGAAGATCGCTGGCGTCCAGCTCCAACATGATCTCGCTGAGCGAGGGCGCCAGGCTGATTACGCGCTCGACGGCCGACAATTGCGGCGACGCCAGCAGCGCAAGGCACAGCAGAAAGGTACGAATCACTGAAGCTGACGTGGGACGCGATAGAGAACAAGCAGCATCAGGCTGCCGCACACCAGCAGCAGCTGTGCCACCGGCTCGACGCCGAGCGGTGCGCCAACCGCAGCGACCCAGGCCGGCAGCCCGGCAATCCGTAGGGCGCGTAGACGAACATTTCGCAACGCGGACCACGCTGAGGGCTCTGCCTCGCTGTCGAACGCTCGCTCGGTTTTGATCAGGGCATGCTTGTACGTGGTGAAGCGCGGCAAGCTGAGAAACAAAAGGCCCAGGCCGATAAAGAACAACGGGAACGCAAGGAAATCTTGGTGGCTACCAGTCAGCTCGGGAAGCTGGTTGGCAGCAAGCACCGGCACTACTACCATCAGCAGTTGCAGCCAGCCGTCACGTGACAGCTGGCGACGGGCAGCAGCACGATTCACGACTGCTCGGCTTCGCCCTGATGGATTTCGCCGAGCATGTGACCGAGCTTGCCGGCCTTGGTAGCGAGGTATTTTTCGTTATGCGGGTTGTGTGCGATTTCCAGCGGCATGCGCTGGGCAACACGAATGCCGAACCCTTGCAAAGCCTTTACCTTGCGTGGGTTGTTGGTCATCAGCTTGATTTCGGCGATACCCAGATGCTCGAGCATTGGCAGGCAGATGGCGTAGTCACGCATGTCCGGGGCAAAGCCCAGGCGCTCGTTGGCCTCGACAGTATCGGCGCCGGCATCCTGCAGCTCGTAGGCGCGGATCTTGTTCAGCAAGCCGATGCCGCGGCCTTCCTGACGCAGATACAACAACGCCCCACGGCCCTCGTCGGAGATCGCACGCAGCGCAGCTTCGAGTTGAAACCCGCAATCGCAACGCAGGCTGAACAGGGCATCACCGGTGAGGCATTCGGAATGCAGGCGACCCAAAACGGGCTTGCCGTCGGCCACATTGCCCAGGGTCAGTACGACATGTTCCTTGCCAGTGTCCTGATCGAGAAAACCATGCATGGTGAACACACCGAACGGCGTCGGCAGTTGGGAAGCGGCGACGAACACGACTGACACCGGAGAGACTCCAGAAGGCGGAAAAGCGGATATTGTAACAGCAGTGCTGCGGCAAGCTGTATCGGAAGATACCGCAGACCTCGGTCGATATAGGCAAGGCTCTATCACCAGGGGCCTCGCCTATATCTTGGATTCGAGCTTCAGAACGCCTTGATCCTCGCGCCAGCTGACGCGACTGAGAAAGCTCATGCCCAGCAGGGCATCAGTGGGCGAGCCACCTTCCACCACGACAGCTTCGACCCCGAGCACGTCGATCGCACCGACTTTCACGCTGTTGAGGTTGACCCGCCAGGCTTTCGCCGTGCCGCTTGCCGTGCCAACAACGATTTGCCGACCATCGACCCGATAGTCGATACCGAGGCGCCGCGCCTGGATTTCGTTGATCGCCACCGAGGTGGCGCCGGTATCGACGAGAAACTGCACAGGCTGTCCATTGATCGAACCGGCTATCCGGTAGTGACCGCCCTGCCCCTGAGCGATGCTCAGTTGGCGACGATCAGGCTCGGCAAATCCGGAACTCAGTTCACGGGAAAGCCCGTAATTGCGCTTGACGCCATCTACCCGCAGAACGGCGCCTTTCGAATCTGCGCTGACCACCTCTACACCGCCCGGCCCCACCTGGCCAACCCGTACGAGCTTGCGCTGACCATCGACATTCAATACCGCAGCGCCGGGAAACAGGCCGACAACCTGCACCCGGGGCGCGGCCGTGACAGCGAGCGAGACGAGCGAAAGGCTAACGGCGAACAGCAGGGCAACAGGGCGCATCAGCGGCGGCTCCTAGAATCTGGGCAGGTCGCATTCTTTCATAGAGCATCCAGGCCTTGCAGCGATCCGATGCACAGCCAGAGCCCAAGCCGGGTCAGGCCAGCAACCGCACTGCAATATGCATCACACCGCAAGCGGCGAAGCCGGCGAGGATGTCGTCAAGCATGATGCCCAGCCCACCATGTACCTGACGATCGACCCAACTGATCGGCCAGGGCTTGAGGATATCCAGCAGGCGGAACACGACAAAACCGAGCAGCAGCCAGTACCAGCCCGCCGGCACCAGCCAGAAGGTAATCCAGATACCGGAGAACTCGTCCCAGACAATGCCCTCGTGGTCATGCACGCCCAGATCCTGGGCGACCTTGCCACATAACCAGATGCCGAACAGCGTGCTGGCGACGATCAGCGCGCCGTAGCCCCACGCCGGCAGCATCTGCCACAGGGGCACGAACGCCAGCGCCACAAGGGATCCCCAGGTGCCGGGTGCCTTGGGCAGCGTGCCGGAGCCGAAACCAAAGGCCAGGTTATGCCACGGATTGCTCCACACCGAATGAGGGATCGGTTCGGCGACAGGCTGCAGGGAATCGGTCAAACGGTGGTCCTCTTGTTCTAATCGAGCAGCAACGGCTCAGCTCGTGAAGTGGTTGTAGCCCCGATGGCTGACGTCCACGAAATGCCCTTCTGCATCGACCAACCGAACGCCCTCACCCGCGGCCACGTGGCCGATCGCATGAATGGGCCAGCCTTCGGCCTGCATGATGGGAAACGCATCAGCTGGCAAGGTAAACGCAAGAACGTAGTCATCGCCTCCTGCCAAGCCGCACTGCAGCGCCCGCTCGGCGCCGGCGAAACGCAGCAGCGAGTCCGACAGCGGCACCCGGGCTTGCTCGATTACCAGCGAAACAGAGGATGCGGTGGCTATATGGTTGCAGTCGGCCAACAAGCCATCGGAGATATCCAACGCCGCGGTTGCCTTGCCACGCAGCGCCTGGCCGAGCGCGAGCTGGGGTTGCGGCGACCAGTAGCGTCTTAGCAGCGCTGCAGCCTCGACTGAGCTCGCTTCTCGCTCGCCGAGCACCACCGGCAACGCGCCGGCCGCATCGCCAAGCGCTCCACCAACACACAGCAGATCGCCTGGTTGCGCGCCGCTGCGCAACAACGCCTGATCTACCGGTACGCGCCCAAAGACCGTCAGCGTCATGCTCAGCGGGCCGCGCGTAGTGTCGCCGCCGATCAGACGCATGTCGCAGCCAGCCGCCATGGTGTCGAGACCACGGGCGAACTCACTCAACCAGTCGGGATCAACGGAAGGAATTGTCAGTGCCAGCGTGAAACCAATGGGCGTCGCGCCCATCCCGGCGAGATCGCTGGTCGATACGGCCAGCGCACGCTGACCAAGCAGATAGGGATCGCACGGATCGGAGAAATGCACGCCAGCGACCAGCGTGTCTGTGGAAACTGTCAGCTGCTCGCCGACCGGGACGGTCAGCAACGCGCAGTCATCGCCGATGCCCAGCGCGACATCGCCGCCTGCCCTGGCACAAGCGGCGGCGGCGAAGTAGTGGCGGATCAGCTCGAACTCACCCATCAGGCGGATGGCTCAGCGCTTGTGCGCGCTGACCTCGGCACTGCGCAGGCTGGGCGCCAGCTTGTCCAGCACACCATTGACGAACTTGTGCCCGTCAGTGGCGCCGAACACCTTGGCAAGCTCGATGCCCTCGTTGATCACCACGCGGTACGGGACGTCGACGCGATGCATCAGCTCATAGGTGGACAGGCGCAGAACGGCCAGTTCAACCGGATCGAGCTCTTCGAGCGGACGATCGAGATGCGGCACGATGGCGCCGTCGACTTCAGTCTTCGCACGCGCAACGCCAGTCAGCAGCTCATGGAAGTAGTTGCCATCAACGCCGGAGAAATCGTTGTCGACGCGAAACTGCGCCTCGATTTCGTTGAGGCTTTGGCCGGCCATGTGCCACTGGTACAGCGCCTGCATTGCCAGGCTACGCGCGACGCGGCGCGTTGCGATCTTGCCCTTGGCCTTTGGCTGCGGAGCACCCTGACTGTCGTCGTGATTAAGGCTCACTTGGCCTCCAGCTGCGCCAGCAGACTCACCATTTCAAGCGCAGACAGGGCAGCTTCGGCGCCTTTGTTGCCAGCTTTGGTGCCCGAGCGCTCGATAGCCTGTTCGATGGAATCGACCGTCAACACGCCGAAGGCGACCGGCACACCAAACTCCATGGAAACCTGCGACAGGCCCTTGGTGCATTCGCCAGCCACGTATTCGAAGTGCGGGGTGCCACCACGGATGACCGCGCCCAAGGCGATGATCGCGTCGTACTCGCCCTGCTGGGCAACTTTCTGTGCGACCAGCGGAATCTCGAAGGCACCCGGCGCGCGGATGATGGTGATGGCGTCTTCAGCGATGCCGTGGCGCACCAGCGCATCGACTGCGCCACTCACCAGGCTCTCGACAACGAAGCTGTTGAAGCGGCCGACGACCAGGGCGAACTTGCCCTGCGGGGCGATGAAGGTACCTTCGATGGTCTTCAGTGTCATAGGTGGTTTCTCATCTCTTTAAAGAACGAAGGCGCCGCGTTGCAACGCGGCGCCCTGACATCGTTTACTCAGCGGGCAGGTATTCTACAACTTCCAGATCAAAGCCGGATATCGCATTGAACTTCATCGGCGAGCTCAGCAAGCGCATCTTTCGAACACCGAGGTCGCGGAGGATCTGAGATCCGGCACCCACGGTGCTGTAAGTTGCCGGGCTCGGAGATTGCTGACGGTTGAGCTGGGCCAGCAGATGCGGTCCGGTCAGCGGATTGCCCAGCAGCAGTACCACGCCACTGCCGGCTTTTGCCACTTCGCTCATCGCCGCGCGCAGACTCCAGCGCCCCGGCACGGTCACCAGCAACAGGTCGCGCAGGGGCTCCATGTTGTGCACGCGCACAAGGGTTGGCTCTTCGGGGGAAATCTCACCGCGCGTCAACGCCATGTGCACCGTGTCTTCCACGTCGTCGCGATAGGTGACCAGCGTGAACTGACCCAGCTCGGTTTCCAATGGCTGTTCGGAAACCCGCTCGACGGTGCGTTCGTGAATCATGCGGTAGTGGATCAGGTCGGCGATGGTGCCGATCTTCAGGCCGTGCTGCTCAGCGAAAAGCTCGAGCTCTGGGCGACGCGCCATGGTGCCGTCGTCATTCATGATTTCGCAGATCACACCAGACGGCTCGAAGCCGGCCATGCGCGCGAGGTCACAGGCCGCTTCCGTATGCCCGGCACGCGCCAGGACGCCGCCCGGCTGCGCCATCAGGGGGAAGATATGACCGGGGCTGACGATGTCTTCGGCCACGGCATTCCTTGCCACGGCGGCCTGCACGGTGCGCGCGCGGTCGGCGGCAGAGATACCGGTGGTGACACCTTCGGCCGCCTCGATGGAGACGGTGAATTTGGTGCCGAAGCCGGAGCCATTGCGCGGCGCCATCAGGGGCAGCTGCAGGGTTTCGCAGCGCTCGCGGGTCATCGGCATGCAGATCAGGCCGCGGGCGAAACGAGCCATGAAATTGATGTGCTCGGCAGTCACGCATTCGGAGGCGACGATGATGTCGCCCTCGTTTTCCCGGTCCTCGTCATCCATGAGGATGACCATCTTGCCGGCGCGAATATCTTCGATCAGTTCTTCAGCGGTGTTCAGAGCCATGGTGGCCATTCCTTATATTCGTTTACCGAGCCGGGTTCAGGTAGCCATGTTCGGCGAGGAAGCTTTCGGTCAGGCCCGAGGCATTGGGTTCGGCGGCCTTGTCACCCATCAGCAGGCGCTCCAGGTAACGCGCCAGCAGATCCACTTCCAGATTCACCTTCCGCCCGGGGCGGTAGTCGACCATGATGGTTTCGGCCAGGGTGTGCGGAACAATGGTGAGTTCGAACTCCGCGCCATTGACCGAATTGACCGTCAGGCTGGTGCCATCGACGGTGATCGAGCCCTTGAGCGCGATGTACTTGGCCAGCTCACGCGGCGCGCGAATGCGGAATTGCACAGCGCGGGCATTCTCCTCACGCGAAACCACCTCACCCACGCCATCGACGTGACCACTGACCAGGTGCCCGCCGAGGCGACTGGTCGGCGTCAGGGCCTTCTCCAGATTCACCCGGCTACCGGTCTTGAGATCAACGAAGGCGGTGCGCGCGAGCGTCTCACGGCTGACATCAGCCCAGAAGCCGTTGCCCGGCAGCTCAACGGCGGTCAGACAGACGCCATTGACAGCAATACTGTCCCCGAGCTCGACGTCGCCCAGATCCAGTTTGCCGGTCTCGACCAGCACGCGAACGTCGCCGCCCTTCGGCGTCATGGCACCAATGGTCCCGATGGATTCGATTATTCCTGTGAACATGCGGCCTCCCGTGGAAGGCTGTTGAAACGATGCATATGACGAACTCCTGTTTTGGATAAAACAGGGCGCTGCAGATCGATAGGGAGTGGACGCGCGCACGAAAGGCGCCCGTCGAGGCATCCCGCTCTCTCTCATCCGGACTATACCGTCGGCCCCGGAATCACACCGGGTCTGCTGACCTTGCCTGGGCAAGCGCTCGCGGGCTAGGCACAGAACTGTGCCATTACCGCCGGTGGGGAATCTCACCCCGCCCTGAGAACGTGGGCCCTTTCAGGCCCGGCGCAGTTTTTACCACAGTTGCGCTGATTCTGCAGCCGACAAACGACCGCCAGACCGGCGCTGCGGCAGCGAAACATTTTTAAACATCTACGCAACTACCGTTGCGTTTGTTTGTCCATACGCGTCGCAGCGGTCTATTCGCGCGCCGACGCCGCCAGCTGCACCCGTGCAACACAAGACGATCAGGAAGGAACGTCACGCCCGCAATCTTCGTACCGACACGCCGAGCCAGGATCCGCTCGTAGTTGCAGATCCTCCGCGCCGACCAGGACACGATCAGGACGAACGCTCCGAACCTTCACATGTGCCATGAGGGATGGGTATGTCAGAGGTTACGGCTATGGAACCGTCGGCTGAGGCACATGCTGCCCAGATCGACCGCAAGGGCTACACGGTCATAGAGCACTACATCTCACCCGAACAACTCGAACTGGGCCGCGCCTTCATCAAGCAACAAGCGGCCACCCGCGACGGTGAGTATTTCTGCATTCATGGTATTGAAGAGCTGAGCGGCACCATGTTTGCGGGATTGGCGCTCTCACCGCCATTCAAGGACCGAATGGCGCAGCTTTACCGCCTTCAGTCGGGCCAAGAGCCGGCCACTGAGGAGCAGGTCTTTCCGGTTATTCGCTGTCTGCAAGGGCGCAGTGGGCTCAAGCAATCGCACTTCTACCACTTCGACGCCACGGCCGTTACCGCATTGCTACCGTTGTACATTCCGACTGAAGGCGAACACTGCGGCGACCTGATCATCTTTCCCAATACGCGGCATATCCGATTCAACGCGTTGCGCAACGTCATTGAAAAGGCCGTGCTGCATAACACTGTCAGTCAGAAGCTGGTCGCCTTTGCGGTGCGGCGCGGCTGGCTGAAACCGATCCGCCTGAAGCTGGTGCCCGGCAACCTGTATCTGTTCTCGGGCTACCGCAGCCTGCATGCCAATGATGTATGCGATCCTTCCATGCTGCGCGCCACGGCGCTTTTTCATTTCGGCAATCCGCATCACGAAAGCGCGCTGGCGCGATCACTCCTGGGCGCCAATAAACGCCGGGCCAAGCTGGACCATAATGGGCTGAGGCCGGTGAATTGAGCGTTTTCTGCGCAACGGTGCTGTCAGTCGGGCGGCTATACAGCGCCTGATCAGACGCTCGGGGTGGCGGTGATTTTCCAATCGTCGCCAACTGCCCGGATGTCCTTGATCTGCAGTTCGCGCGCCTCGCTCATGCGATCCAGCGGCAGATCGAGGAGCGGCCGCGCCGAGGAGCCAAGGAACTTGGCGGCGACGAATAGTTGGTATTCGTCGATCAGACCCAGCGCGGCAAAAGCACCGGCCAAGCGCGGCCCGGCTTCGAGCAGCACCTCGTTGACATCGCGCTTGGCCAGTTCATGCAACAGACGACGCAGATCGACACGCCCCGCCTCACCGGGAAGCGCCAGCAACTCCTGGCCCGCCGACTGATAACGAGCGGCCTGATCCTCACTATTGCTGACGACAAGTGCGGGTCCAGCCGAAAAGAACGGCGCGTCCAACGGCACACGTAGTCGCCCGTCGACCAGAACCCGCAGCGGTTGCCGTTGCATCGCCAGCGCGGACAATTCGTCATCCAACCGCAGCTCGGCGGCGCGCACAGTCAGCCGAGCGTTGTCCATCAGCACCGTGTCGGCGCCGGTGAGCACCACGCTCGATTGAGCGCGCAGCCGCTGTACCTCGGCGCGTGCATCCGGCCCGGTGATCCATTGGCTTTCGCCGCTGGCCATCGCGGTGCGGCCATCCAGGCTCATCGCCAACTTGGCCCGCAGGTAAGGCAGCCCCGTTTCCATGCGCTTGATGAAACCGGGATTCAACGCGCGCGCTTCGCTTTCCAGCACGCCGCTGGCGACCTCGATGCCCGAGCTGCGCAACAGCTCCAGGCCACGACCGGCCACCTGTGGATTGGGGTCCTGCATGGCTGCGACTACCCGGCCAACCCCCGCTTTGACCAGCGCCTCGGCGCAGGGCGGTGTGCGGCCGTGGTGACTGCAGGGTTCAAGGGTGACATAAGCGGTTGCGCCAGCGGCGCGCTCGCCAGCCTGACGCAGGGCGTGGACTTCGGCATGCGGCTCGCCGGCACGCACGTGCCAGCCTTCACCCACCAGCTCACCGCTCTTGACGATGACGCAGCCGACCCGCGGATTAGGGTGCGTCGAATAGAGCCCCTTGCGCGCCAGCTGCAGCGCACGGGCCATCCAGAGGTGATCGTTGGCGCTCATTCGGTTTTGGCGGGTTCGCGGGACAGGCGCTCGATTTCCTCACGGAACTCGTTGAGGTCCTGAAAGCGGCGGTAGACGGACGCGAAGCGGATATAGGCGACCTCATCGAGTTTCTGCAGCTCGACCATCACCAGCTCGCCGAGCACGCGCGACTTGATTTCGCGTTCGCCGGTGGCACGCAGGCGATGCTTGATATGAGCGATGGCTTCTTCGAGGCGCTCGACACTGACCGGGCGTTTTTCCAGCGCGCGCTGCATGCCCGCACGGAGCTTTTCCTCGTCGAACGGCTGACGGCTGCCGTCCTGTTTGATCAGCCGAGGCATGACCAGCTCAGCGGTCTCGAAGGTGGTGAAACGCTCACCGCAAGCGAGGCACTCACGGCGACGGCGCACCTGATCGCCTTCGGCCACGAGGCGCGAGTCGATGACTTTGGTGTCATGTGCACCACAGAAGGGACAATGCATGGGCTAGAGCTGTCAGACGTTGGGAGAGCCATGGTAGCGCATCCCGCCAGCAAGACAAATCGAGCGGATTGTTGCTATACAGGCGCGCATCTACGTCATGTTATGGAGCCGTTCGTGCTGTTACGCCACTTTGTTCTACCTGCGCTGCTGCTGGTTCTGGTTGGTTGTGCGAATGAGCGTTCCCAGCGCCCTACCGCGGCCGTCACCTTCGAAGAGCCGCCCGAGGCCAGCACCTTGATGCACGAATTGCACGGCAGTCTGATCGGCGTACCCGCTGACAGCGAAGTCGAGCTGGCGCTGCTGGAGGTCAACCGCCGTGACCAGCCAGACCGACTGCTGAGCAATGTGAGGCTGCAAGGCCGGGGAACCGAGCTGCCGTTCATTCTCAAGTTCAATGCCGAGAAATTTCCCAAGGGCCGGGATGTGGAATTGCGCGGACGCGTGACCCGTTCTGGGCAACTGATCATGCGCCTGCCCGCCGTGCAGGTCAGCAGTTCGGCCAACCAGTCCCTCGGCCCGTTGCATCTGGTGCCAGCCCCATGAAGCCGCCCGCTGCGCTGCAACAGGCACTGGCAGAACTGCTCGGCGATGCTTCGCTGAGTATCGAGTCATTGCCCGGCACGGATATCCAACTGTGGTTGATCGATGCGCTGAACATGGACCGAGCCTTCAGCCCCGAGGAAACCCGAAGGATTCTCGAAGAGCCGCCCTATTGGTGCTTCTGTTGGGCCAGCGGCCTGGTCCTGGCGCGCTGGCTGGCCGAGCGTCCGGAATGGGTGCGAGGCAAGCGCGTCCTGGACTTCGGTGCGGGGTCAGGTGTCGCGGCCATTGCCGCAGCAAAGGCCGGGGCCGCAGAGGTTGTGGCCTGTGATCTGGACCCGCTGGCCCTGGCCGCGTGTCGCGCCAACGCGGAGCTCAACGGTGTGCAGCTCAACTATTCGGACGATTTTTTTACCGAGGCTGACCGTTACGACCTGATCATCGTCGCCGATGTGCTCTATGACCGGGCCAACCTGCCCCTGCTCGATGAGTTTCTCAGCCGCGGCCAGGTGGCACTGGTCGCCGATTCCCGCGTGCGGGACTTTCAGCACCCCCTGTATGAGCGCCTGGATATTCTCGACGCCTGCACCTGGCCGGATCTGGCCGAACCGGCGGAGTTTCGCCGGGTCAGCCTCTACCACGCCCATCGCCAAGCTGTGCCCGTCGCAATGTGCTGAAGCGCAGCGCAGGCTTTGCTCTGGAGGACACATGCAGACCGACAAACCATTACGCCTGTTCTTCGCCCTGTCCTGCCCTTCCGACCTTGCGAGTGCCATCTGCAACTGGCGCGACAGTCACGCGCTGGGCGGGCGCCCTGTCGCCCAGACCAACCTGCATATGACTCTGGCTTTTCTCGGTAACCAACCAGCAACAGCGGTGGATGGCTTGAAGCAGCTTGCAAACAGCCTGCGTGTTGACGCTTTCTTGCTGCAGCTCGACCAGCTGCAGATGATCGGCAAGAATTTCGCCTGCCTGGTGCCCAGCCAAAGCCCGTCGCCGTTGAATCAACTGGTAGAGCAGCTGCACGCGGGATTGTCCACCCACGGCGTCATGCTCGACGCACGGCCGTTTCTGCCGCACGTCACGCTTTCACGCCAGGTTCACGCCTTGCCTGATATCCAGCCACCAGCATTTCATTGGCCGTTGCACCGCTTCGGCCTCTATCGCTCTGAAAACACGTCGTCGGGTGTTCATTACAGCGAACTTGCGAGCTGGCCGTTGGCAGCCCCCGGGCACTGATCGGCTATCAGCGCCGCCCTTGCTTCCGAATCGCCTCGCCCCCACTTAACATGCACGCCTACTTCGCATGTGCCCATTCCGAGAATTTCAATGAGCCAGACTCCCTACATCTTTGACGTCACCAGCGCCAATTTCGAGCAGCTGGTGCTGGAAAACTCCTTTCACAAGCCGGTGCTGGTGGACTTCTGGGCCGAGTGGTGTGCGCCGTGCAAAGCGCTGATGCCGCTGCTGGCGAAGATTACCGAGGAGTATCAGGGCGAACTGATACTGGCCAAGGTCAACTGCGATATCGAGCAGGACGTGGTGGCGCGTTTCGGCGTACGCAGCCTGCCTACCGTGGTGCTGTTCAAGGACGGTCAGCCGGTCGACGGTTTTGCCGGTGCTCAGCCGGAATCGGCCATTCGCGCCATGCTTGAACCACACGTGCAGGCGCCAGCCGCGCCGGAAGCTGATCTGCTCGAAACCGCCCAAGCGCTGTTCGCCGAAGGGCGCATCAGCGACGCGGAAAACCTGCTCAAGCAATTGCTGGCCGAAGACAACGAAAACGCGGCAGCACTGATTCTCTATGCGCGCTGCCTGGCCGAGCGTGGCGAGCTTGGCGAAGCCGAACTGGTGCTCGACGCGGTCAAGGGCGACGAGCACCAGCAGGCACTTGCCGGCGCCCGCGCGCAGCTGACCTTTCTGCGCCAAGCCGCTGATCTGCCGGAAGTGGCCGATCTGAAAAGCCGCCTGGCGCAGGACGCCGAAGATGACGAGGCGGCTTACCAGCTGGCCATTCAGCAGCTGGCACGCCAGCAGCACGAAGCGGCGCTGGACGGTTTGTTGAAGTTGTTCGTGCGCAATCGCGGATACGCGGACGGCCTGCCGCACAAGACGTTGCTGCAGGTATTCGACCTATTGGGAAGCGACCATCCGCTGGTCACAACCTACCGCCGCAAGCTGTATCAGGCGCTTTACTGAGCCATCGACGGAAGCGTCTTCAGCAATAGCATCCTCCCGGCTCGGATAGGTCGGCTATCCGTTCCGGGGATGTCCCTTTTCTCATACCCGCGTGCTGGTCCAGCCTGACAGCGCGGCGGATCGGTAGAGCATGATCCACCCTACCGCTGACTGCATGTCGATCTTTGGGCGATGGTTCGGCTAGCCACTGAGTAGCTGGCGCAACGTTAGGCAATCACGGGCGTGCAGATCGGTCAGCTCAGGCCAGGGGTTTTCTGGCAGGTTGACCAGCACGCCGCGCGCGCCTGCCGCCTTGGCGCATTCCAGGTCGAAACGGAAATCACCCACCATCACCAGCTCGCTGGGTTCGATGCTCCATTTGTCCGCCAGATGCAGCAAGCCGCCCGGATCGGGCTTCGGTGGTGCTTCGTCACGGCCGAGGATGTCATCACTGGCGAAGCAGTCACCCATGCCTACCGCCTGCAGGGTTACCAGCGCCAACTCATGCGCATTGCGCGTCAGCACGCCAAGCCGGCAACCCCGGTCACGCAGCATGTGCAGGAGCTCACTGGCACCTGGCGCGGGTGTCGCGGCATGAGCCAGCTCCCGCTCGTGATCGAGCAGCCAGGCGCGCTTGCTGGCGGCTTCGTCAGCCGGCAGCGCAGCCAGGTGATGCAGGATGTCGTCGTCCTGGGGAATGTCGAGCGCCCGCTTGATCGCCGGGAAATCATGCACGGCAAGGGTCAGGGTGCCGTCCATGTCGAACACCCAGTGCCGCGCATCGGCCAGGCTCACTTCCAGTCCTCACGCACGCGGATCAGGCCTTCCTGCGCCACCGAAGCGACCAGCTCACCCGCGCGGTTGAAGATACTGCCGCGGGCGAAACCACGCGCGTTGCCGGCCCATGGGCTGTCCATGGAGTACAGCAGCCATTCATCGGCGCGCACTTCGCGGTGGAACCAGATGGCATGGTCCAGGCTCGCCAGCTGGATGAACTTGCTCCAGGAGCTGACGCCGTGTGGCTGCAGGGCGGTGCCGATAAAGCTGAAGTCCGAGGCGTAGGCGACCAGGTACTTGTGCAGGGCCGGGTTGTCCGGCAGCGAGCCATCGGCGCGGAACCAGATGTGCCGAACAGGCTCGATCGGCTGCGGATTGATGGGATCCTGCAGCGTGACCGGACGGATCTCGATGGGTTTTGGACGGCGCAGCTTTTCCGCCACGCGCGCCGGGACCAGTGGTGTCAGTTTGTGTAGCAGCTCCCATTCGCTGAGCAGGTCTTCGGGGCCGACCACGTCAGGCATCGGCAACTGATGCTCGAACCCGGTCTCGTCGGCCTGAAACGAGGCGCTGCAGGTAAAGATGGTCTGCCCTTTCTGGATCGCGCTCACGCGGCGCGTGGTGAAACTGCCACCGTCACGCACCCGGTCGACGTCGTAGACCACCGGATGATGCGAATCCCCAGGGCGCAGGAAGTAACCGTGCATCGAATGCACGTGACGCTCCGGCGCCACCGTCTGGCTGGCGGCGGACAGCGCCTGACCGACCACCTGGCCGCCGAACAGCTGCGGAAAGCCCAGGTCCTGGCTGTCGCCGCGGAAGAGGTTTTCTTCGATACGCTCCAGCGACAGCAGGTTGACCAGCGTGTCTAGAGTGTCGCTCATGGTGTAGTTCCTTTATGTATGCGAGGCACGAGGCAGGCGCGCAATGTTACGGATTCCGCCGAAGCGGCTCCACTGCTTGCGCTTACCGACGCCGTTCAGCCCAGCGATCCTGCGTCATTCGATACAGCACGTGAGGGCGCAACGGATCACCCTCGGAAATCATCGGATGGTCGAAGTCATCCTCAGGTTCGTGCCGCATGCCAAGCGCCTGCATCAACGCCAGTGAAGGCTCATTGATTGCTGCCGTGTAAGCCACCACCTCCGGCAGCTGCAACTGATCGAAACCGCATGCCAGCGACGCCTCCGCCGCTTCGCGGGCGAAGCCTTGCCCCCAATGCTCATGGGCGAGCCGCCAGCCGATTTCCACAACCGGGCAGAACGGCAGCGGCAAACGGCTCCAGGACAGCCCGGCTATACCGATGAAACGGCCGTCACTCTTGAGCTCCAGCGCCCAGAAACCGAAGCCGAATCGCGCGAAGTGCATCCGGCTGCGCGCCATCACCGCAGCGCATTCATCACGCGAGAGCAGCTTGGGGAAATAGCGCATCACCAGCGGATCGCTGCACAACTCATGCAGATAATCGAGATCGGCATCATGCCAGGCGCGCAGGCGCAAACGCGGTGTTTCCAGTTCAATACGTTCCATCGGTTCGTCCGTGCTGTTTCCTTGAAGATTTCGGTGGCGGCTCTGCATACTCGCTGTTGACCTCAATGGGCCCGATTCGATGTCTCTGCCGCTGGTTTTTCACGACGATTACAGCCCAGCCTTGCCGCCGGGGCACCGCTTTCCCATGGAGAAGTTCCGGCTGCTGCGCGACCATCTCGTCGAATGCGGTCTGACCACGGATGCCGCGCTGTTACGTCCCGAAGTCTGCCCGCCCGATAGGCTGGCGCTCGCACATGACCATGGTTATGTCGAGCGCTACTGCAGCGGCGACATGAGCCGCGAGGAGCTGCGCCGCCTGGGCCTGCCCTGGAGCCCGCAACTGGCGCAGCGCACCGTACGCGCGGTCGGCGGCTCGCTGCTGGCCGCCGACCTTGCCTTGCAGCACGGGCTGGCCTGTCACCTGGCGGGCGGCACCCACCATGCCCATTACGACCATGCCTCTGGGTTCTGCATATTCAACGACCTGGCCATTATCGCCCTTTCGCTGCTGGAGAGCGGTCGCGTCGGCCGCATACTGATCTTCGACTGTGATGTGCATCAGGGCGATGGCACCGCACGAATTCTCGAGCAGGTGCCGGACGCGGTCACCGTGTCACTGCATTGCGAAAAGAATTTCCCGACGCGCAAGGCCCGCAGCGACTGGGACATCGGCTTGGCGCCAGGCCTTGGCGATGCGGACTACCTGAAAGTCGTCGACGATACACTCAGCTACCTGCTGCCGCTGTATCAGCCGGATCTGGTCATCTATGACGCCGGCGTCGATGTGCACCGCGACGACGCGCTGGGCCTGCTCGCACTCAGCGACGAAGGCCTCGCCAGGCGCGACAGCGGCGTGATCGAACACTGTCTGGGGCGAGACATTCCGGTGGTCGGCGTGATTGGCGGCGGCTACGACAAGGACCGCGCGCTGCTTGCCCGGCGCCATGCACAGCTGCACATCAGCGCCGCCGACGCCTGGCAGCGCCACGGCTTAGGCTGACACCACTGGTCACACCGAAGGCCGCAGTGCGGAACTTCGATCGACAGCGAAACCCTCACTTCTATGTGTGAATGAACTGCCCCGGCACGTCTGGACCGCTGTTCAAGCACTGGCAAACATAACAATGAGGACGCTCCAATGCTCGAAACTGACCGCGACACCACGGCCTATCGCAACGTTCGCACTCGCTACCGGCCCCACGCATCCTGGAGTGCCGTGTTCGCCGGCATCGCATTGGCTCTGGCCATTTCGTTGCTGCTGCACCTCCTGGGTACAGCCATTGGCACAGCCACCATCGACCCGGCCACCGAAGCCAACCCTGTTGCAGGCCTTGGAAAAGGTGCCGTTATCTGGATGGTGCTCGCCGGCATCGTGTCGCTGGCCATAGGGGGTTATGTCGCGGGTCGCATGGCGCCTCGTCACGGCATGCTGCACGGTTTGCTGGTCTGGGCAGTGACGACGCTGGTCACGGTCTATCTGATCGCCAGCCTGGTCGGTTCCGCCGTATCGGGCACGGCCAGCATGGTCGGTTCGGGCCTGCAGGCAGTCGGCTCCGGCATTGCCTCGGTAGCGCCAGCGATTGGCGGTGAGATCAAGCAGCAGGTCAAAGAGGCGGATATCAACCTTGACCTCAGCGACATCCAGGCCGAAATCAAGCAGGCGTTGCGTCAGACCGGCGAGCCGCAGTTGGCGCCACAGAACCTCGAACAGGACGCCGAAGCCGTTCAGCAGCAGGCGCAAACCCGCGTTGAACAGGCTCAACAGCAACCGCAGCAGGCCGATGAGCAACTGACCCAGCTGATCGAGCAGATCCAGCAGAAGGCTGAGGAGACGCTGAACGCCGCCGACCGCGAAGCGCTGGTCAATCTGATGCAGGAGCGCGGCAACATGAGCGAGCAGCAAGCCGAGCAAATGGTCAGCCAGATCGAGCAGCAGTATCAGCAGGCCTACATCAAGTTCCAGGAACTGCGCGCTCAGGCCGAGATGAAAGCCCGTGAAGCTGCCGAGCAGGCTGCCAAGCGTGTTTCCCAAGCGAGCTGGGCGCTGTTGATCACCCTGTTGATCAACGCCGTTGTGGCTGGTTTCGCCGGCATGTTCGGCTTCCGCCGTCAGCCAAAACAGTCCGACGCGGTTTAACCCTCTGCACCCCGGCGCTCCCAGCGCCGGGGCCTCTTCTACTCCGTAACCCGCCCCGCTCTCTCCACCCTCGCTGCAGACTTCCCATCGCGAACCGCTAGAATGGCCGCCTCCGAACCACGGCCACGTTATTCAATGCGCACCCTAGAATCTCGCGTCGCCATTTTCGGCGGCGGCCCTGCCGGGTTGATGGCGGCCGAAGTGCTGAGCCAGGCAGGCATTGCCGTCGACCTGTATGACGCCATGCCCTCGGTCGGCCGCAAGTTTCTGCTGGCCGGCGTCGGCGGAATGAACATCACCCATTCCGAGCCTTTCGAGCCTTTCGTCGCGCGCTATCGCGAACGCGCCGCAGCGCTTCGTTCTCAACTGGAAGCGTTCACACCCGAGCAGCTGCGCGAGTGGATTCACGGGCTTGGCATCGACACCTTCGTCGGCACCTCAGGGCGCGTGTTTCCCACGGACATGAAGGCTGCACCGCTGCTGCGTGCCTGGCTGCGCCGCCTGCGTGACGCCGGCGTACAGATTCATACGCGTCACCGCTGGCTGGGCTGGCACGCTGACGGCAAGCTCAAGCTGCACGGCCCGGATGGCGACATCAGCGTCCGCGCGGACGCCGTGCTGCTTGCTTTGGGTGGCGGCAGCTGGGCTCGCCTGGGTTCCGACGGCGCCTGGGTTGCACTGCTGGAACAGCGCGGTATCTCGATTGCTTCACTGCGCCCCGCAAACTGTGGCTTCGAAGTGGAAGCCTGGAGCCAACACCTGCGGGATAGATTCGCCGGCGCGCCGCTTAAAACGGTAAGCCTCGCACTTAACGGTGGCGCCCCGCGCAAGGGTGAGTTCGTTATTACGGACACCGGCATCGAAGGCAGCTTGGTCTATGCGCTGTCCGCCGAGATCCGCCGGGCAGTCGAGCACAACGGCAGCGCTACCGTCACGCTGGACCTGCTGCCCGACCATGCACCGGAGCGTGTCCTTCGCTCGCTGGCCAAGCCGCGCGGTGCGCAATCGATGGCCAAGCACCTCAAGCGCCAGCTCGGCCTTGAGGGCGCCAAGGCGGGGCTGTTGCGAGAACTCGCAGCTGCCGAGGCCTTCGATGATCCGCAGCAGTTAGCAGCTGCAATCAAAGCGCTGCCGATCAGGTTGCTGCGCACGCGTCCGTTGGACGAAGCCATCAGCAGTGCCGGCGGCGTGCCGTTCGAAGCACTGGACGAGGGCCTGATGCTGCGCCAGGCGCCCGGCGTGTTCTGCGCCGGCGAGATGCTCGACTGGGAAGCGCCCACCGGTGGCTATCTGCTGACCGCCTGTTTTGCCAGTGGTCGAGCAGCTGCGGTGGGTATGCTGCGCTGGCTGGGGATTGATGGCTCGACCAAGCCCTGAGCGGATGGCGTTCGCTTAGGCCAGATGCCTGAACAGCGCCACGGCGACGATCCCGGCCGTGATTGCCGGGAGCGGCTTCTTGACCAGGAGCATCGTCACCGCGGTGGCCAGAAAAGCCAGTCGCGCGCCGTTATCCCCGTTGACTGCCATCGGCGTCAGCAGGGCCACCAGCACCGAGCCGGACATGGCGCTGATGAACTGTTCCGTTCGCCGGCTGATGGGCACGAACGACATGGCAAACACACCGCCCCAACGGGTCACCAGGGTGACCACGGCCATGATCAGAATGATGACCAGCGCTCCGGATCCCGCCGTCTGCAGCGTCACTTCGACCTCTCCATCCACAGCGCGCCCAACAGACCACCGGCCAGCGCTCCGACCACCACATGGCTGTTGGCGGGCAGGTACCAGTACGCCAACATCGACGTCCCGCCAGCGACGACCCAGATCACGGTCATCCGCAGATCCTTCTTGCCGCCGACGACCATCGCCAGCAGAAAACAGCCCATGACCATGTCCAGTCCCCAACTGACCGGATCATGGATGGCACTGCCGAAATAAAGCCCCAACCAGGTGCCCAGCACCCAGAACGTCCAGAGCGCCAGGCCACCGCCGAAGAGGATGCCAAGCCCCGGCTTGCCAAGATTGAAGGCTTGCATGGACATCGCCCAGTTGGCATCCGAGACGACCAACATCACGGCATAGCGCTTCGCCGGCGGCAACTGGCGCAGATAGGGATACAGCGTCGCGCCCATCAACAGATGTCGTGCATTGACGGCAAACACCGTGACCACCAGGGGAACGACCGGAACATGGGTGCCCCAGAGCTCCAACGAGGCGAACTGTGAAGCCCCGGCGAATACCAGCGCGCTCATCGTCAGGATCGAATAGTCGCTTAGCCCGGCCTGTGTCGCGGCCAGACCAAAGGCCAGCCCAAACACCACAACGAACAGCGAAATCGGCGTCAGCTGCCTGAAGCCGGCCCATACGTCAGCTCGGCCAAGCGAGTACAGCTCCGCTTCCGCGTTTGCCACAAGAGACCTCTCAACTATCTGTCAGGATGATTCACGGAAAGCCCCGAGCCGCTGCGGGTTCCAGCGATGCTCGGCGTTGTCGATATGACAGCCGCGTTGACCAGCGTTTCATTCGGATGCTTCTGCTACTCAATGGTGGCGAGGCAACCACAGCGCGTCAGGGCATATGCCGACTAGCGTTTTTTCGCCGGTTTCGAGCCGCCCAGGCTCGGCACCTTGCGGATCGGCTTGGCGTTGGGCTTCTCGCTTTCATCGAACCAGTTCCCCAGGTGGATGCGGCCCTTGCCGGCACCCTCTTTGGGTTTCTTTGGTTTTTTCGGTTTCTTGATAATCTGCCCGCCCGGCTGGGTCGTTGGCACCCGATGATCCGGGACAAAGCCAGGCTCGTCGTGGCGCGGCAGAACTTGCTGAATCAGCGTCTCGATGGCTGCGAGCTGATCGACCTCATCGGCGGCGACCAGCGACACGGCCTCGCCCGTTGCGCCCGCCCGGCCTGTCCGGCCGATACGGTGCACGTAATCCTCGGCGACGATGGGCAGGTCGAAATTGACCACCTGCGGCAGGTCATGAATGTCCAGGCCGCGTGCAGCCACATCGGTCGCCACCAACACCTGTACCTCACCGGCTTTGAAGCGCTCCAATGCGCGCAGCCGCGACGCCTGCGGCTTGTCCCCGTGGATCGCATCACTGGCGATGCCTTCGGCCTGCAGCTCCTCCACCAGCTGGTCGACGCCCTTGCGTGTCTTGACGAACACCAGCACCTGGCCCCAGCGCTTTTCCGCCAGCAAGTGCAGAAACAACTCGGACTTGCGCTTCTTGTCGACGGGTACCAGCCATTGTTTGACCGTCTTGGCGGCGGCATTCCGTGGGCTGACCTCGATGGACAGCGGGTCGCGCAACAGCTTCTGCGCCATCTGCCGGATCGCATCGGAAAAGGTCGCGGAAAACAGCAGCGTCTGGCGCTTTTTCGGCAGCGCACTGAACAGCGCTTCGAGCTCTTCGGAGAAGCCGAGGTCGAGCATGCGATCAGCCTCGTCCAGCACCAGCGCCTGCACCTGGCTGAACTTCACGGCATTCTGCCGGTACAGATCGAGCAGCCGCCCAGGCGTTGCCACCAGCACGTCGATGCCCTTGCGCAAGGCCATCATCTGCGGGTTGATGCTGACGCCGCCGTAGACTGCATAGGTGCGCAGCGGAAGGTCCTGCCCGTAAGTCTTGAAGGACTCGTGCACCTGCTCCGCAAGCTCCCGGGTCGGCACCAGCACCAACGCTCGGACCGAATTGCTGGTCACCTGCGGGCCTTCATGGAGCAGCCGCTGCAGAAGCGGCAAGGCGAAACCCGCAGTCTTGCCGGTGCCGGTCTGGGCGGCGGCCATCAGGTCGCGGCCCTTGAGCACGGCCGGAATCGCCTTGGCCTGGACGGGCGTCGGCTGGGTGTAATCAAGCGATTCGAGAGTGCGTAGCAGCTGATCGATCAGGCCCAAGGAGGCGAAGGTCATGACGGTAACCGGGAAGACGAAAACAGGCTGCGCAGTTTACTCGAAAGCAAGCTGGAAGCTGGAAGCTGGAAGCCAAGCGTAGGGTGGATGTCGCTGTTTACATCCACCGCAACTCCGCTCGGAGGCATAAGACGCAACCTATCAAGCGAAAACAGCGTGGACAGGTCGCACCAACCGGCAAACTCGCTTCAAGCTTCAGCTCGTGCGTTCCAATGTTTAACGCAGCAACAGCTTGCCTTCGATGGGCACGTAGCGCGTGGCGGCGCGAATCAGCGAGTTCGCCGTCAGACCGGGCGCGCCATACGCCGTTGCTTCGGCACCGCCGGCACGCACCCGGTCGAGCAGCCGATCAAAGTCGCCATCGCCCGAAGCCAGCACCACCTCATCGACACGCCCGATCACGTCCAGCACATCGATGGTGATGCCCACATCCCAGTCGCCCTTGGCCGAGCCGTCGCTGCGCTGGATATAGGGCTTGAGCTTCACCGTGAAGCCGAGGTTGCGCAGGATTTGCTGAAACTGCTGCTGCTTGGCATCGCCCCGGTCGATGGCATAGGCGTACGCCTCAACGATTTCACCGCGCTCGCTGACCTCGGCCCACAACGCCGAGTAGTTGAAATGGCAGCCGTGGGCCTGGCGCACCGTGTAGTAGAGGTTCTGCACATCAGCAAACAGGGCGATCTTCTTCACGCGGCGACCCGAGCGGAGGAATGGCCAGCCAGTATGGCCTGCGATGGAGCGGCTGTCGCCGGCCGGTCGCTTGGAATAAGCAGACTGATGCAAAGCATGTGCGTTGCCGATAGGTCGTTGAACACAGCCAGGATCGCCTGCCCGGTCGAAATACTCACTTGGCCACCAAACTGCGCTTCTTGGGCTGTTACTGCCGATGATCGTTGCCCCTCGCCTTGCCTGCCTCGTCTACTTTTCCACCGGCCTGTTAAAGTGCGCGCCTGATTTCCCATGAGCTGCCGCCCCTGCGATGAATGTCCTGTCCATCCTCCGTGACGCCTGGTTTTTCTATTCCCGCAACCTGCTGTCCATCGCGCGGCTGTGCCTGCCACTGATCCTGCTGGAGAGCATCGTTCGCCTGGCCATCGACCAGCTGTTCGGCAAGGGCGCCATGCCGGCTCAGGAGCTGCTGGTCGGCCTGATCTTCTATCCGCTGTATATCGCCGCGCTGATCCTGTTTCTCGATGCACGTAGCCGCGGTCACGCACCGCCGCTGCGTGAGGTGATGATGCGCGCGTTACCGCTATGGCCATCGATGGCGGTGCTGGCCGGTCTGGGCACGCTGCTGATCATGCTCGGCGCCTCGCTGTTCGTGCTGCCCGGGCTGTGGGTAATGGTCAAGATCGCCTTCGCCGAATACCTGCTGGTGATACGCGGTTTGAGCCCGCTGGCGGCACTGAAGCAGAGTTTCCTGGAAACCCGTGGTCACTTCCTGCTGATACTCGGCTGCATCCTCGTTGTGCTGGCACCGTTGTGGCTTCTGGAGGCCTGGATGGCCGCACAGTTCTGGGCTGGCGATACAGCGCCAGGTGCGCTCGCCGTGGTGGTCGACTCTGTGGTCGGACTGGTGCAGCTGTTGGCCACGGTCGTTTTGTTTCGCTGCTTCATGCTCTGCAGCGCGCCGGCCATCGCGCGCGACGAACCCAGGTGACGTAGCCGGATGCAAGAGACGGCGTGCGGGTCTAGGCTTGGTCTCCACCCGTCTAGGAGGCCGCACTGATGACCGACCAAAACCCCAGCATCCTGTCCCACGTATCCCTCGGCAGCAATCGCTTCGATGAAGCCGCTGCCTTCTACGATCAGATCCTCAGCACGCTCGGGTGTAAGCGCATCATGGCTCATCCGGGTGCGATCGCCTGGGGGCGTGAATATCCTGAGTTCTGGCTGCAAACGCCGATCGACGGCCAACCAGCCAGCATTGGGAACGGCACCCATATCGGTTTCTTCGCACCTGACAAGGCTTCTGTCGATGCCTTTCACCGTGCGGCGCTGGCTGCCGGCGCCACGGATGAAGGCGCACCCGGCTCGCGGGAAGAATATGGCGAGCCCTACTACGGCTGCTTCGTGCGCGACCTGGACGGCCACAAGGTCGAGGCCGCCTATTGGGACATGAAGCTGGCTCATGAGCTCTACGGCGACGCGCCGACCGCCTAGCCTGCGCCGGATGAGGTCCGCGCACCTGCCAGCCGCGGTAACAGCAGGTGCTCGAAGGTGCGCGGAAAGCAACGCGCCACCAGCCGCGCACGCCAGTCCAGGTTCGACAGCACCAGCAACCGCCGTCTTTTCAGGGCGCCTTGGTAGATGGACTCCGCTACATCCTGCGGCGACGCCACGCGACCTACCGTCAGAACCGGCTGGGGCGCGGTGGACCCGTCGCCAATCAACACGTTCTTGCGCAGATCCGTCGCGGTATACCCCGGACACACCAGCATCACGTTGACGGCGGTATCGGCCAGCTCGCTGCGCAGGGTCTCGAACAGCCCGTGCAGCGCATGCTTGCTGGCGTTGTAGGCGCCTCGATCGGGCACCGGCGCGTACTGCGACAGCGAGCTGAGCACGATGATCTGCCCGCCTCGCGACACAAGGCTCGGCAGCGCCGCCTGGGTGCAATGCAACGCGCCGTAGAAGTTCACCGCCATGATCCGTTCGAACACCGCCAGGCGGGTGTCGGCGACCCGGCTGCGATGGGTGATACCTGCGTTGTTGATCAGCACGTCGATACCGCCGAAGCGTTCCACCACCAGCGCAACGGCCCGCTGCACCGCCACGGCATCCGACACGTCGCAGCACAGCCCTAGCACATCGGCGTTGTGATGGTCCGCCAGATGCTGCACCAGTCCGTCGATGGCGTTCTGCTCGAGGTCGAAGATGACGACCCTAGCGCCGGCCTGAGCCATCCGCTCGGCCAGCGCACGGCCGATCCCGGCACAGCCGCCGGTGATCACCACCACCTTGCGATCGAACACTTTGCTGGTGAATACCTTGCGATACATAAACCTCTCCATCGAATCATCCAGGTCACCGAACCCAATCAGCCCGGCAGCACTGCATTCAGCATAGCCAGCCTTATCCTTGTCCGCTGGGGGCATCGCCGCGGCGCAGTAGCCGGGACTAGCCCGCGCACCCCTTCTGGACAGCCGGAGGCGTCGCGCGCCATGCTTGGTCGTGCGCGAATCACAAGGGGCAGTGAATTACCTTGAAGCCATTATTCTGGATACCATTGGCAGCGGCTCTGGCAGCGCCTTGCGTTGCCTCGTCCGAAACGCCGAGAACCCTGACCGTCGGTTACTACGATTTCCTTCCGGCGATCTACAGCGATGCCAAAGGCCGCCCAAGCGGACCCCTGGTAGACCTCACTCGGCGTGTACTCGCCCATGCAGGCTTTGAGGCGCAGTTCCGCGGTATGCCGAGTGCCCGCTTGTATGGCGCCTTGCAGAGCGGCACGGTTGACCTCTGGCCCGGCGCGCCGGGCAAACCTGAGCTGCAAGCCGACACGCTGGAAGGCCGAGAAACGCTCACCCACATCAGCCTCAATCTGTATCACCGGCCCGACACTCCGCCCCCGACCATCCCCGACAGCCTGCGCAAACGCGGCGTCATCACCATCGGTGGTTATAACTACTTGCCCCAGGTAAACCGCATGCTGCACGACCCGCAGCTGCAGATTCGCCTACACCGGACGGCCACCCACAGGTCGGCGCTGGAGATGCTGAAGCATCGCCGCGCCGACTATCTTCTCGACTACCAGGCCCCGGTGAACCAGGCGATGAAACAGCTCAGCATGGAGGCGCTTCCCCATGTCGAGCTGCATAAGGTCGCCATCCGTTTCATCGTGTCGCGCCACGCCAAAGACAGCCAGACGGTGGTCGACTCGCTGGATCGCGCCTATGCCGAGATGGCAGCGGCCGGAGAAGACCTGAGTTTGCCTGAGTAGTCGCACGCGCATATGGGTGCTGACAGGCCTCAGAGATGATCAGCCCAGGTGCGCGCTTCTTGTGAAGGTTCAGGTGCCGCGCGGCTTGGCGCGCGCCGTGGGCTCTGCTACCAGCGGGTCATCGGGCCAATAATGTTTCGGGTATCGGCCTTTCAGGTCTTTCTTCACTTCCAGGTAGGTGTTCGCCCAGAAGCTCGCCAGGTCTTGCGTCACCTGCACCGGGCGGCGCGCAGGTGACAGCAGGTGCAGCTTTACCGGCAGTCGCCCACCGGCGACACGTGGCGTATCGCCCAGGCCGAACAACTCCTGCAAGCGCACCGCCAGCACTGGCGGCGATTCACTGTAATCGAGCCGCACCCGCGACCCGGACGGCACGCCGATGGCGACCGGTGCCAGTTCGTCAAGGCGCTGCGGCAGCGGCCAGGGCAACAAGGTGGCGAGCATGGCTTTCAGATCCAGCTGGGCGAAATGCGCCAGACGCGAAACCTTGCCCAGATACGGCAATAACCAGTCCTCCAGCCGAGCCAGCAGCGCTTCGTCGCTGACGTCAGGCCAGTCGCTGTTAGCGCCAGCTGCCAGGTCGATCTGCCGGAGCAGGCTGATACGCGCCTGCCACTGCCGCAGTTCCGGCGTCCACGGCAACAGCTCCAGCCCCTTGCGCCGGACCAGCCCGAGCAGCGCTCGCCCACGCGCTTCGTCATCCAGCCCAGGAAGAGGCTCGTGACTGAGCACCAGCTCACCAACCCGCCGCTGCCGCTCGGCCCGCAGCACGCCTTCGCGCTCGTCCCATTCCAGCTCGTCGCGCAAGCTAACCATCTCGGCCAGCTCCTCCTCGAACAAACCTGGGTCCAATGCCGCCGCGCGGTAGATACGCTCTTCGCGCTGACCCTGGCGGCTGCCCAGTTCGGCGATCACCAGCCAGGATTCTTTCATCAGCGCATCCGGCTCACCGAAGACCGCCGCGCGGCCGTTGGCCAGGCGGTATTCACCACCACCGTCCCGACGCTGGCGAGCGATGCGGTCGGGATAGGCGAACGCCAGCAGCGCCCCATGCCAGCGATGATCGGACGCATCGGCAGGCGCAGCAGCCGGGGAGCCTCGCAACAGACCGCGAAACTGCCGGGCCAGCTGGCGAACCCGCTGCGCGCCCGAATGCCGTCCTGCGCTGCCATCGAGCAGGCCGAGACGCGTTGAGATGTCCACGCCTCCGCCGCGCTGGATATCGCGCTCGACCAACAAGGCGGCAATGTCGCCAGCCAGCGATGCCAAGCCAAGTGCCTGGCCGCGCAACAACAGATGCGCAATACGCGGATGCGCCGGCAACTCAGCCATGGCCTGGCCGTGTGCAGTCAATTGCCAACCGCCACGGACATTGAGACTGAGTGCACCGAGGCGATGGAGCAGGTCCTGCGCCTGCCGGTAGGCCGCAGCAGGCGGCACGTCGAGCCAGGCCAGTTCATCCGGTTCGACACCCCAGCGCGCCAGCTGCAGTGCGACGCCGGCCAGATCGGCCTGAAGGATTTCCGCGTCGCCATAAGCTGCCAGTTGCGCGTGCTGATCCTCCGACCACAGCCGATAGCAGGCGCCAGGCTCCAGCCGCCCCGCGCGCCCGGCCCGCTGGGTCGCCGAAGCACGCGAAATACGCCGGGTTTCCAGACGGGTCATGCCACTGCCGGGATCGAACCGCGGCACCCGCGCCAGCCCGGCATCGACCACCACCCGCACGCCCTCGATGGTCAGGCTGGTCTCGGCAATGTTGGTCGCCAGCACCACCTTGCGCTTGCCCGCTGGCGCAGGCTCGATGGCGGCGCGCTGGGCGGTCAGCTCCAGCTCGCCATGCAGCGGGCAAAGCATGACCTCGTCTCGACCTGCCAGCTGTTCGGCCAGCAGGTCGTTCACACGACGTATCTCAGCCTGACCCGGCAGGAAGACCAGCACGCTGCCGGATTCCTCATCCAGCGCCTGCATCACCGTCTGCACGACCCGCGGTTCAACGCGTTCACCCGCCTGGAACGGTCGTCCCCAGCGCCGCACGACCGGAAACATGCGGCCCTCGCTGCGCACCACCGGTGCGTCATCCAACAAGCTCGACAACCGCGCGCCTTCCAGCGTGGCAGACATGAGCAGCAATTTGAGCGGCTCGTCACGCAGCAGAACGCGCGCATTGAGGGTCAGCGCCAAGGCCAGATCGGCGTCCAGGCTGCGCTCGTGAAATTCGTCGAAGATCACCAGACCCACGCCTTCAAGGGCCGGATCGTCCTGCAAGCGACGCGCAAGGATGCCTTCGGTGACAACCTCGATGCGGGTGTTCGGCCCGACCTTGCTGTCCAGCCGGATGCGATAGCCGACGGTTTCGCCAACCTTCTCGCCCAGCTCGCTGGCCAGGCGCTCAGCCGCAGCGCGGGCCGCCAGCCGGCGCGGTTCGAGCATGATGATCGATTGCCCGCCGAGCCATGGCTCGTTCAACAAGGCTAGCGGCACTCTGGTGGTCTTGCCGGCACCGGGCGGTGCTTCGAGCACCGCTTCATCACGCGCTAGCAGGGCCTGGCGCAGCGTCGGCAGGGCTTCATCAATGGGCAGGGCAATCATGGGAACTCCGCTTTGAGGGCCGCGATTATAGCGGGCGCAGCCCTCGACGCAGCCGCACGGAGCGCTGTGACCATACGCATTGCAGCAATGCCGAACAGAGCGTGCAGCGGGAGTGTCTGATATCGGGAAAACATCACGCAGCCCTTGTATAGTTGCGCCACTTTCCCCGGAGGTCCTTATGCGTACTCGTTCCCGTGTCATCGGCGGCGTGCTGGCCGTCTCCCTGTTCACCCAACTGACCGCCTGCGGCACGCTGTTCTACCCCGACCGCCGCGGGCAGATCGATGGCCGGATCGATCCCGCCATCGCAGCAGCCAACGCCGTCGGCCTGCTTTTCTACCTCATTCCCGGCCTGATCGCTTTTGGCATCGACTTCGCCACCGGCGCGATCTACCTGCCTGACGACAACTACTCGCTGGCCCCGGAAAAACTGCAGGAAGCCATCGGCGCTGACGGCGTGATCGACCAGGCCAAGCTCAAGGCGATCATCGAAACCGAAACCGGCCGCAGCCTGCCACTGGATGATCCTCGCCTGATCCAGCACAACGGCAGCGTCGAGCAACTCGCCGCCTTCGGACTGCGTCCGGCCGCCTGATGCAGCACACCCGAGAGCGCAAAGGCGTCAGTGTCGAACACGCCAGATTGATGCGACGCGCCACGCGACTGGCGCTGGCCGTCGCGCTGACGCTGGCTGCGAGCAAGGCGCTGGCCTGGTGGTTGAGTGGCTCAGTCAGCTTGCTGGCGGGGCTCACCGATTCCTTGCTGGACGGCGCCGCCTCGCTGCTCAACCTGCTGGCGGTGCACTACTCGCTGCGCCCCGCGGACGAGGATCATCGCTATGGCCACGGCAAGGCCGAAGCACTGGCCGGGCTTGGTCAGGGTGCCTTCATTTCGGTGAGTGCGATTCTGGTCTGCGTCCAGGGCGTCGATCGCATGCTGCATCCTGAGCCGCTGGGCGCGCCGACGCTGGGCATCGCGGTGATGCTGCTGTCACTGGCACTAACAGTGGCGCTGCTGATGTATCAGCGCCGCGTGGTGCGCGAAACAGGCTCCACGGCGATCCGTGCCGACTCGCTGCATTACCGCTCCGACCTGCTGCTCAACAGCAGCATCCTTGTCGCGCTGGTACTCGCCAGTTATGGCTGGGAACGGCTTGACGCCGTATTCGGTATCGCCATCGCCGTCTACATCTTCTGGAGCGCGCTGAGCATCGTCCGCGAGGCCGGTGCGGTACTGATGGATACCGAGCTCCCGCCCGAGATCAGCGAGGACATGCATCGGTTGGCCTGCGATGTACCCGGCGTGGTGGGCTGCCACGACCTTCGCACCCGCGTTTCGGGCACCCGCTGGTTCGTGCAGATGCACCTGGAGTTGCCTGGAAATCTGCCGCTGATCGAGGCTCACGCACTTTGTGACCAGGTCGAAGGCGCCATCCACGCCAAGTACCCACGCGCCGAGGTGCTGGTGCATGCCGATCCGTTGGAAATGGTGAGGCCCCAACCCAGCCTGGAGCCGACCACCAGCCCATAAAAAAAGACCACGTGGCGAGACGTGGTCTTTTTTCAATACTGCTCTGAATTCTCTGGCCGCTTGTGGCGGATTCTTCGACAGCGCCTTGTGGGCGGTGCTGGCCCGGACCGATGACCTCGGTAAGGTATACGGTTGGCGCGGTGGGGTAAGTACCGCGTCAGTTCTGCCGGGGGCTGAAGTTGAATAAAGCTTACGCCCCACGCCCCGACAGATGTTTGCGAAAATTGCTCATATCAAGGCCCGTTGCGCAATCATTGCTGCAGGATGCATAGTTATGCGCAACCAAACCCCGCGAGCAGCCAATCATGAGCAAACTGGATCGCTACGACTTGCGTATTCTTGCCGAACTGCAGCACGACGCGCGCATTTCCAATCAGGATCTGGCCGAGCGCATCGGCCTTTCACCGTCGCCCTGTTCACGGCGGGTCAAACAGCTCGAAGACGACGGCTACATTGCGCGCCAGGTCGCCCTGCTCGACCGCAAGAAGCTCGGCCTGACGTTGACCGCCTACGTGCTGATCGGCATGGACCGGCACACGCCGGAGCGCTTCGAACACTTCGAAGGAATGATCGGGAAATGTCCCGAAGTGCTCGAATGCAGCCTGGTCACCGGGATGGACGCCGACTATCAACTCAAGGTCGTGGTACCGGACATGGACCACTATCAGGCCTTTCTGCTCGGCACACTCACCCGAATCGAAGGTGTCACCAGCGTGCGGTCAAGCTTTGTTCTGCGGCAGGTGTCATCGAGTACCGAACTGCCACTGGAGCATTTGCGAGGCTGAGACACCGCTCACATTTGCAACCCACACAGCTCGAAGGGCTATTACCTATAATTCGCGCCTTTCTATTCTGCTCACCTCCGAATGGTTTCTGGCAGGCGCAGCGATCAGCCTTCGTGCAAGGGAAATGCCTCATGAAAGACACCAACCGCGTCATGCAGAGCTACGGCCGCTGCTGCGCCAGCGCCGACTTCTTTGACGACTTCTATGCCTCCTTTCTGGCCAGCTCGCCGGCAGTGCGGGAGAAGTTCGTCAAAACCGACATGACGGCCCAGAAACAGCTGCTGCGGGCTGGCATCCTCAATCTGGTCCTGTTCGCCCGCGGCATGCCCGACACCAAGCTCCAGGCCTTGGGCAATAGCCACTCTCACGGCCATCTGGACATCCGTCCCGAGCTCTATGACCTCTGGATCGCCGCCCTGCTGAAAACCATCGGCCAGCATGATCGGCAGCTGGAAAAAGAAGACCTTCAGGCTTGGCGCACAGTGCTCAACAAGGGCATCGACGTGATCAAATCTCACTACTGATCACACAGCCACGCTCGAAACAGCCCCTCCGCTCGAACCCATCAAGCGCTGCGTCGTCCAATCTCCCGAGGCAGCTGAGCGCCCGCCGCGGGCGTATACTGCACCGCTGCCGCGCCCGGCCAGCCTCGGGCGCACTCGTCGATGTCAGTCAGGAGTTACGCGTGGAGCCTGAAGTATTTGAGAAGTGGATGATGATCGTCCTGGTCGGCGGCCTGATGGCCTTCATGGCGTTCATCATCTGGGACCTGGCGAAGAAGTCAAAAGCCGGGCGCCTTGGCACCGCCATCCTGTTTTTGGGTCTTGGCCTGTGCCTGTTTGCCTTTCTGGCCAAGCCGATCATCGGCTATGTCATCGAAGTGACCCAGGGCATTCCGCACTGATCGCTTGGCCCTGCCGACGCCTCACAACTGCGCCGCCACTTCCCGCCACTCGCCTGGCTGCAGACCGTCCAGCGACCAGGGCCCGATCCTGACCCGCACCAGCCGCAGCGTTGGCAGACCGACCGCTGCGGTCATCCTACGCACCTGACGATTACGCCCCTCACGAATCACCAGCTCCAGCCAGCTGGTCGGCACGCTCTTACGAAAGCGCACCGGCGGAGTGCGCGGCCACAGCTGCGGCTCGTCGAGCGCCCGGGCTTCCGCGGGCAGCGTCTTGCCGTCGTTGAGCTCGACACCCTCGCGCAGCCGCTGCAGCTGCTCGGCGCTGACTTCTCCTTCCACCTGCACCCAATAGGTCTTCGGCAGCTTGTGCTTGGGATCAGCTATGCGCGCCTGCAGCTGTCCGTCATTGGTGAGCAGCAGCAGGCCTTCGCTGTCGCGGTCCAGCCGCCCGGCCGGGTACACACCCGGCACTGGCACGAAGTCCTTCAGGGTGGCGCGACCATCGGCATCGTTGAACTGGGTGAGCACATCGAACGGCTTGTTCAACAACAGCAGCCGCGGCTCGGCAGGCGGCGCCTTGGCGACCCGCCGGGGTTGAGTGCGACCTTGAACAGAGCGCGGTGGGCGTGGGGGTGAAGTACGCGACATGACGAGGCCTTCAAGAACAGGCCGGCCATGCTAGGGCGAGCCCTGCCAGCCGGCAAGCGACAGTGCCATTCTGGCTGAACCGCTGAACGCGGCGCGTACGGCAGCCGGTATCGCTGGCTCAATCCATCTACGAAACACCCAATGGCCAGCCGTGGATGTAGAAAGCGACATCCATCCTACCCAAGCCCCCACAGATTCATCTCGCCGCACGACCGCGCCCCACGATGGCATGGAGCGATGCGACACCCGCCAATACGTCGAACGGCAACAGGCGAAGCGCACCAGTGCGGTGCATGGCGTGCCCCGCCGCCTCATGGGACGCCCCGAAATCGGACGACCGGGCCCTAGTGCTCCATTAGAGCGCATTTCCCAAACGCGCCAGAAGCACCGAATCAGAGGGCTTAGAGTGAATTGGCACGGATGCTGCGATAGCGCTCCCTGTCCCAAAGGACCAACCCCACAGTTGCGCATGGACAGCCAAGGAGCCGCCCACAATGAAACGCCGTCCCCTACTGAAGTCCACCCTCGCCGCCAGTGCCCTGATGCTCAGCGGTCTGTTCCCGTTCACGCTGCAGGCCGCCGAGACCATCAAGGTCGGCATCCTGCATTCGCTGTCCGGCACCATGGCCATTTCAGAAACATCCCTGAAAGACATGGCGCTGATGACCATCGACGAAATCAACGCCAACGGCGGCGTATTGGGCAAGCAGCTCGAGCCGGTGGTAGTCGACCCTGCGTCCAACTGGCCGCTGTTCGCTGAAAAAGCCCGGCAGCTGCTGACCCAGGACAAGGTCGCGGTGACCTTTGGTTGCTGGACGTCGGTTTCGCGTAAATCCGTGCTGCCGGTCTTTGAAGAGCTCGACGGCCTGCTCTTCTACCCGGTGCAGTACGAGGGCGAAGAGATGTCGCCGAACGTCTTCTACACCGGCGCGGCGCCAAACCAGCAGGCCATTCCGGCCGTCGAGTACCTGATGAGCGAAGACGGCGGCAGCGCCGAGCGCTTCTTCCTGCTCGGCACCGACTACGTCTACCCGCGCACCACCAACAAGATCCTGCGCGCCTTCCTGATCAGCAAGGGCGTACCGGAATCGAACATCGAAGAGGTCTACACCCCGTTCGGCCACAGCGATTACCAGACCATCGTCGCCGACATCAAGAAGTTCTCCGCGGGCGGCAAAACCGCCGTCGTCTCGACCATCAACGGCGACTCCAACGTGCCGTTCTACAAGGAATTGGCCAACCAGGGCCTGGAAGCGACCGACGTGCCGGTCGTGGCCTTCTCGGTCGGTGAAGAAGAACTGCGCGGCATCGACACCAAGCCGCTGGTCGGCCACCTCGCCGCCTGGAACTACTTCCAGTCGGTTGAAAACCCGGTCAACGACAAGTTCGTGAGCCAATGGAAGGCCTACGCCAAGGAAAAAGGCCTGCCGGGCGCTGACAAGGCGGTGACCAACGATCCGATGGAAGCCACCTACGTCGGCATCCACATGTGGGCGCAGGCGGTCGAGAAGGCAGGGACTACCGACGTCAAGCCCGTGGTCAAGGCGCTGGCCGGCCAGACCTTCGAAGCACCGAGCGGCTACACCCTGACCATGGACGAGAAAAACCACCACCTGCACAAGCCGGTGATGATCGGCGAAGTCCAGGACGACGGTCAGTTCTCGGTGGTTTGGGAAACCGAAAGCCCAGTCCGTGCCCAGCCGTGGAGCCCTTACATTCCGGGCAACGACAAGAAGCCGGATCACCCGGTGAAGTCGAACTGAGGATGGCCTTCGTGGTGGATGGATGAAGCGCCGACTACGCGTCCCGATCCAACCTACGTCAGCTCGATTTTTATAGGGTGGATCGGGACGGAGAGTCGACGCCGTTTCATCCACCGCCCCCGCCGCCACCTCCACCAAGAGAGCCCGCGGCGCCCCCTGGGGAATGCACAGATGAACACTGCCCTGTACCGAATATTTCTGTTGCTCTTGCTGGCCCTGCCTTGGGCAGCCCACGCCGGAGACGCAGCCGACTACGCCAAGGCGAGCTCGTCCAAACAGGCCAAGCTGCTTGAAGAATGGGCCATCGCGCCGGTGCCCGAGCGTCTCGCACTGATCGAAGCGCTGCGCGCTAATCGCGTCGTTGTCGATAAGAACAAAGCCCCCTTTCTTAACGACGGTGACACATATCGTGCCCTCGAAGGCGACGCCGAACCCGTCGGCACGCCGAAGAAGCTGCGATTGAACAACCGTTTGCGCGGCCTGCTCAACACGGCGTTGGCCAGCCATCGGTTGTTCTCAGACGACCCGGCAGACCGTCTCAGCGCCGCCAAGCGTTTGCAGCGCAGCGGCCAACCGGAGCAGCTACCACTCCTGCAGCAACGTCTCGAAGCGGAAGACGATCCGGCCGTACGCGAAGCCCTCACCCTGACGCTGGCCAACCTGCAACTGAGCGCAGAAGACCCCGCCGTGCGTCTGGCCGCGGTACGCCTACTCGGCGAAACAGGCGCGCCGCTGGCGCGAGTGCGGCTGGAGAACCTGCTGGCCGATGAGACGGAAACCGACGCCACCGTACGCAAGGCCGCTGAAACCAGCCTCGCCCAGGTCAAACGCAAACTGCTGATTGGCGAGCTGCTCGGCCAGGCTTTCAGCGGGCTGTCGCTGGGCTCGATCCTGCTGCTCGCGGCGCTGGGTCTGGCCATCACGTTCGGCCTGCTTGGCGTGATCAACATGGCCCACGGCGAGATGCTCATGCTCGGCGCCTACACCACATACATGGTGCAAGTGCTGATGGCGCGGCTCATGCCGGATGCGTTGGCCTTCTACCCGCTGGTGGCGCTGCCGGTGGCCTTCTTTGTGACCGCCGCCATCGGCATGGCGCTGGAACGTACCGTGATCCGTCACCTCTACGGTCGCCCGCTGGAAACCCTGCTGGCGACCTGGGGTATCAGCCTGATCCTGATCCAGCTGGTGCGCGTAATGTTCGGCGCGCAGAACGTCGAGGTCGCCAACCCCGGCTGGCTATCCGGCGGCCTGCAAGTACTGCCGAATCTGGTGCTGCCCTACAACCGCATGGTGATCATCGGCTTTGCGCTGTTCGTGGTGCTTTTGACCTGGCTGTTGCTAAACAAGACTCGCCTCGGCCTGAACGTGCGAGCCGTGACCCAGAACCGCAACATGGCTGCCTGCTGCGGCGTACCGACCGGGCGTATCGACATGATGGCCTTCGGCTTGGGCTCGGGTATCGCAGGGCTCGGCGGCGTGGCGCTCTCGCAAATCGGCAACGTCGGCCCGGACCTGGGTCAGGGCTATATCATCGACTCCTTCCTCGTTGTGGTGCTCGGCGGCGTTGGTCAACTGGCCGGCAGCATCTTTGCCGCGTTCGGGCTCGGCATCGCCAACAAGATCCTCGAACCGCAGATTGGCGCCGTGCTGGGCAAGATCCTCATCCTCGCGCTGATCATCCTGTTCATCCAGAAGCGTCCGCAGGGGTTGTTCGCGCTGAAAGGGAGGGTGATCGATTGAAAGCCACCTCCCACTACCTGGCTGCCTTACGTAGGAGCGAGCTTGCTCGCGAATTGGCACCCACGCAGCACATCAGGGCGAACAAAATCCTCCAATACGGCTTCGCTGCCCAACATTCGCGGCGCGAAGCACGAGCCCTTACCTGCGCAGCGACTCACGCACCGATGCCAATCCCCCTTTCGCGAGCAAGCTCGCTCCTACAGGAGGGTCTGACCCGCCTAGGAGAAGACCGGCCATGAACCAGCCACTCACCGTCACAGCCGCGCAGAAAGCCGGCCCGACACTCACAGTCGTTGCCCTCGGCTTGGTGCTGGTCATCCTGCTGGCGATGCCGCTGTTGCACCTGCTGCCCGCGGATAGCGCCTTCCATGTCTCGGCCTACACCCTCACGCTGGTCGGCAAGATTCTCTGCTACGCCATCGTCGCCCTGGCGCTGGATCTGGTCTGGGGCTACGCCGGCCTGCTATCCCTCGGCCACGGTCTGTTCTTTGCCCTAGGCGGTTATGCCATGGGCATGTACCTGATGCGTGAAAGCGCAGGCGACGGCTTGCCCGCATTCATGAGCTTTCTCGCCTGGACCGAGCTGCCCTGGTACTGGTACGGCACTTCCAGCTTTCTCTGGGCGATGTGTCTGGTGGTGCTGGCGCCGGGGCTGCTGGCCTTCGTGTTCGGCTTCTTTGCCTTCCGTTCGCGGATCAAAGGCGTGTACTTCTCGATCATGACCCAGGCGCTGACCTTCGCCGGCATGCTGTTGTTCTTCCGTAACGAAACCGGCTTCGGCGGTAACAACGGTTTCACCGGTTTCACCCGCATCCTCGGCTTCGACATCACCGCACCAGCCACCCGTGCGGCGTTGTTTCTGGCGACGGTGCTGCTGCTTGCAGGCAGCCTGCTGCTGGGCTGGCAGCTGGCGCGCAGCAAGTTTGGCCGGGTGCTCACGGCCCTGCGTGATGCGGAGAACCGGCTGATGTTCTGCGGCTACGATCCGCGCGGCTACAAGTTGTTCATCTGGACCCTTTCGGCCGTGCTTTGTGGGCTTGCCGGTGCGCTGTACGTGCCGCAGGTCGGCATCATCAACCCCAGCGAAATGGCACCAACGCAATCCATCGAAGCCGCGGTCTGGGTTGCCCTCGGCGGGCGCGGCACGCTGATCGGCCCGATCCTCGGAGCAGGCATCGTCAACGGCATGAAGAGCTGGTTCACCGTGGCCTTCCCCGAATATTGGCTGTTCGCCCTCGGTGCGCTGTTCATCGTTGTCACCCTGTACCTGCCGAAAGGCGTCATCGGATTGCTGCGCCGGAGGGGCGAACAATGAAAACCGCACCCGTACCCGAACTGATCGAACCAACAGATGCACTCGGCAGCGGCCGCGATGCCATCGGCCTTGGCCGGGTGAAGACCAAAGGTCTGGATGCCCGTCACGGCACCATTCTCAGCCTCGAAGATATCAACGTCAGCTTCGATGGTTTCAAGGCGCTGACCAATCTCAGCCTCTACATCGGCGTCGGCGAACTGCGCTGCATCATCGGCCCCAACGGCGCCGGCAAGACCACCATGATGGATGTCATCACCGGTAAAACCCGACCCGACAGCGGCACCGCTTTCTTCGGCGACACCCTCGACCTGACGCGCATGAGTGAAGTCGAGATTGCCCAGTCCGGCATCGGTCGAAAATTTCAGAAACCCACGGTATTCGAGGCACTCAGCGTGTTCGAGAATCTCGAACTGGCGCAGAAGACAGACAAATCGGTGTGGGCCAGCTTGAAAGCCAAGCTCAACGGCGAACAGCGCGACCGCATCGACGAAGTGCTCGCCACCATTCGCCTGAATACGTCGCGCAATCGCCCGGCCGGGCTGCTGTCCCACGGCCAGAAACAGTTCCTCGAAATCGGCATGCTCTTGATGCAGGACCCGCAACTGCTGCTGCTCGACGAGCCCGTCGCCGGCATGACCGACGCCGAAACCGAGTTCACCGCCGAGCTGTTCAAAAGCCTGGCGCGCAAGCACTCGCTGATGGTGGTCGAGCACGACATGGGCTTCGTCGACACCATCGCCGACCACGTCACCGTACTGCATCAAGGTCAGGTGCTGGCCGAGGGCTCGCTGCAGACCGTGCAAAACGATGAGCGCGTGATCGAGGTTTATCTGGGGCGGTGAATGCTTCGCCGCCGTTCGACCATCGAGGCCTCATGAAGGTGGATGGGTGAAGCGTCATCCACCCAACGCCCGCCGAGCGCAGGTGGAAAACGGCGAAGCCTTTTCCACGCGTACCCGGCAGGCCAGGCCGGACGGCGACGTCCGCATCATCGCAACCTAATTGTAGGGTGAATAACGCCAGAGGCTTATCCACCAAAGTGAAGGAGTCGCACATGCTGCAAGTCCAGCAATTGCATCAGTACTACGGCGGCAGCCACATCCTGCGCGGCTTGTCGTTCGACGCAAATATTGGCGAAGTCACCTGCCTGCTCGGGCGCAACGGCGTCGGCAAGACCACGCTGCTCAAATGCCTGATGGGGCTGATCCCGGCCAAGGAAGGCGCGGTGAATTGGGAAGGCAAGCCGATCACCGGGTTCAAGCCGCACCAGCGCGTGCACGCAGGGATTGCCTATGTGCCGCAGGGGCGCGAGATCTTCGGCAGGTTGACGGTAGAGGAAAACCTGCTGATGGGCCTGTCCCGCTTCAGCGCCAAGGAAGCCAAGGAAGTGCCCGAATTCATCTACGAGCTGTTCCCGGTGCTGAAAGAGATGAAGCACCGCCGCGGCGGCGACCTCTCCGGCGGCCAACAGCAACAGCTGGCCATCGGTCGTGCGCTGGCGAGCAAACCGCGCCTCTTGATCCTCGACGAACCCACCGAAGGCATCCAGCCCTCGGTGATCAAGGAAATCGGCGCGGTAATCAAGAAACTCGCCGCGCGCGGCGATATGGCGATTCTGCTGGTGGAACAGTTCTACGACTTCGCCGCCGAGCTGGCCGACCAATACTTGGTGATGAGCCGCGGCGAAATCATCCAGCAAGGCCGTGGCGAGACCATGGAGGTCGAAGGGGTGCGTGGACTGGTAGCGATATAGCGCTCAAGCCGTCCTGATCCGGCAGCCACCACTGGCGAGTTCTGGGTTCTAGCCGTACTCAAACAGCGTCGAGCCGATCCGCCCATTTTCGCCTATCGACACCCTTTGCCGACCGGCTTCACCCGTCCAGGGCAACAGGCTGCTGATCTTGGCCGCCTGACGCAGTAAGCTCCCTGAGTCGGCCGCATACGGCCTGCCTAACAGACAAGAGGTCCCTGCATGAACAACGTGGTTTTCATCACGGGTGCAACATCCGGCTTCGGCCGAGCCACTGCCCGCCGCTTTGCCGAGGCCGGCTGGGCGCTGGTCCTGACCGGGCGCCGCCAGGAGCGGCTCGAAGCACTGAAGCAAGAACTGTCGGCCAAGGTCCCGGTGCACATCGCCACGCTCGACGTGCGTGACGCCGAGGCAGTGAAGCAGGTGGTTGCCGAGCTGCCCGACGGTTTTCGCGAGGTCAAGGCATTGATCAACAACGCAGGCCTGGCGCTCGCTCCGGAACCTGCGCAGAAGGTCGACCTGAGCGATTGGCACACCATGATCGACACCAACGTGACGGGGTTGGTCAACGTTACCCATGCGCTCCTGCCGCGCCTGATCGAGACAGGCAAGGGCGCGAGTATCATCAGCATCGGCTCGGTTGCCGGCCACTGGCCGTATCCGGGCGGCCACGTCTACGGCGCCACCAAGGCATTCGTCGAGCAGTTCAGCTACAACCTGCGCTGCGACCTGCTGGGCACGGGCGTGCGGGTCACCGACATTGCCCCCGGCATGGCCGAAACCGAATTCACGCTGGTCCGCACCAAGGGCAACCAGGACGCTTCCGACAAGCTCTACCGCGGCACCACGCCGCTGACCGCCGAGGACATCGCCGAGCAGATCTTCTACGTCGCGACCCTACCGGACCACATCAACATCAACCGCCTCGAAGTGATGCCCACCCGGCAGGCGTGGTCGCCGTTCAACATTGATCGGGACCAGTAAAGTCAGCATCGAGGGATGCATGAGCTTCGCCTCTAGGCTAAGTGCTTCATAACGGCGAACGCATGCGTCCCACTTTCGGTGATGCCTCCGTCGCCGATGGCTGCATCAGGCATCACGACGACAGAAAGCTGTGCCGGGCGGTGCTTGCAGATGGGCCAGCTCGACCTTGGATGCGAGCCAGCTGTCAGGGGAGCGGGCCAAGACCGGCCGCTCTGCAGGGCATGAAGAGGGTCGAGACCGACTGCAGAAGCCTGGCACCGAAACGGCCCGGAGGGACCGTTTGGCTGTGGAGGGTTACTTGATCTCCTTGCGAACGATCTTGCCGCCCTCCACCACGGCCATGGTGGTCGGTGTAATGAAACCGCCCTTGTCGGTGAGGCCCTGGATCGAATAGAGGTTGTACTTGGGGTCCAGCGCGCTGATCGCCTCGGCCATCTTCGCCCGTACCTGTTGTGGATCGGTGCTGCCGGCTAACTCCATGGCCTTAGCCAAAGCATGAAAGGCCAGGTAGTTGTAGGCCGCTTCGGAGCCCGGCACCTTGCCGTGGGCCTCCTTGTAGCGCTCGACAAACGCCTTGGCAGCTTCACCCTCGTATTCGGACAGCGGCACCACCCCGATCGCGCCTTCCAGCAGATCAAGCCCGCCGGTCACCGCCGCGATTTCATCCAGCTTGGCCTGATCCATGACGATGAAGCCGCCCTGGAAGCCCATCTGACGCGCCTGCTGCATCACCAGCCCGGTAGGCTCCGAGGCGCCGCCGACGAACATCACGTCCGGGTTCGCCGCGATCACCCGGCTCACACCGGTATAGAAATCGGCCGACTTGTTGTAGTCCATGGGATTGCTTTCGACGATCTCGCCGCCCTTCTGCTCCCAGGCTTTGGTCATCATGTCGGTCCAGATCTTCGCGTACTCGTGCGTCGCGCCGGCGATGCCGAGTTTCTTGCCGTTATGCTCGAGCGCGTAGTCAGAAAAGGCATCGACATAGCCGGTGAATTCCGGCGGTATGCGCAGGGTCAGCGGATTGCCCTGCTCGGTCACTGACGGCACGCTGGTGTAAGCCATGATCAAGAAGTCATCGGCGACATTGAAATCCTGCAAGGCGAACACGCCGCCGGTATGCGGCACGAACACCGCCGCGGCCTTCGACTCCTTTACCAATCGCTTGGCGTTGGTGGCCGCCTGGCTCGGCGAATATTTGTCGTCGAGGCTGATGAGATTGACCTTGTAGGTTTCGTCACCGATCTTGATGCCGCCCGCCTCGTTGGTGTCTTCCACGGCCATGCGCAGGCCGGACAGGGTGTTCTCGCCATAGAGTGCAGCGCCGCCACTGAGCGGGCCGGTAAAGCCGATATTGAGCGTCTGCTCGGCGTATACGCCGCTGGCCTGGGCCGCGGTCAGGGTGGCAATCGCCAATCCAAGCGCTTTGAGCGTTCTCATTGGTGTCTCCTTGGTCATGACTGATCAGGCGCCGATGTAGGCTTTGCGCACGGCTTCGTTACCCAGCATGGCCTGCTGGTCACCTTCCATCACCAAACTGCCGCCCTCGATGACGTAGGCGCGGTGGGCGATCTTCAAGGCTGCGAAGGCATTCTGTTCGGCCAGCAGCACGCTGGTGCCGGACTTGTTGATGCGGGAAATCACCTCGAACATCTGGTTGACCACCAGCGGCGCCAGCCCGAGCGAGGGCTCGTCGAGCATCAGCAGCCTTGGTCGGCTCATCAGCGCGCGCCCGATCGCCACCATTTGCTGCTGGCCACCGCTGAGCGAGCCGGCGGGCTGGTTGCGCTTGTCGTGAAGAATCGGGAACAGGTCGAGCACCTCCTGGAGGTTGCGCTTGTTGCCCGCGCTGTCACGGCGGTGCAGGTAGGCGCCGAGCGCAAGGTTCTGCGCCACCGACATCTGCGGGAACAGCTTGCGCCCCTCCGGGCAATGCACCACGCCGGCGGCGACCAACGCGGAAGGCTTGAGACCGTCGATGCGCTTGCCTTCCAGCGTGATGGCTCCGGTGGCCGGTTTGAGCAACCCGCTGATGGTGTTGAACAAGGTGGTTTTGCCCGCGCCGTTGGCCCCAAGTAGCACCACCAGTTCGCCGGCACCAACCGTCATGGAGACCTGAGTAAGCGCCTTGAAGCTGCCGTAGCAGACATCGACCCGATCAAGCTGCAGCATCGTAGTCACTCCCCAGGTAGGCTTCGATGACGGCCGGGTTCGCCTTGATCTCGGCAGGCGTGCCCTCGGCGATCTTCTCACCGTAGTTGAGCACCATGATCTTGTCCGCCAGGCCCATGATCATGTCCATCTTGTGTTCGATCAGGCACACGGTCAGGCCGTGCTCGGCCATCTTGCGGATCAGCAGCGTAAGGCCTTCGGTTTCCTCCGGGTTGACGCCCGCCGCCGGCTCATCGAGCAGCACCAGCTTCGGTTCGGTGGCCAGCGCCAGGGCAAAGGCGACGCGCTTGCGTTCTTCCTGAGAGATATCCAGCACCACCCGATTTTCCAGATGCGTCAGACCAACGAAGTCCAGCGCGGCGCGGGCCTTCTCGCGGCATTCACGCTCCTCGCGCTGCAGGCGTTTGGAGTTGATCAGCACGTCCCACAGGCCCGAATGGGTGCGCAAACGATGGCCGACAATGAGGTTGTCGAGCACAGTAGCCTGCTCGAACAGATGCGTGGTCTGGAAGGTACGGCCGACACCGAGCCGGGCGACATGGTCGCAGCGCATCCGCGACACGTCGTGCCCGTCAATGAGGATGCGTCCCGAGCTGGGCTTGTGTACGCCGGAAATCAGGTTGAAGAAGGTGCTCTTGCCGGCGCCGTTGGGGCCGATTATGGCGTTGATCTTGCGCGCTTCGAACTCGACGCTAACATCGTGCACCGCCGCGAGGCCGCCGAACATCTTGGTTAGGTTTTCGACCTTAAGCATTGTTGTTCACCTCGCTGCCTGGGGAGACTTTGCTACTGGCTTTTGGGTCTTGAGCCCTCGCCGCTTCAGTGTCCTTGCGCAGCTTCCAGCTGAGGAACGTGCCGGTGACGCCGCGCGGCATGAAGATCACCAGCACCACGATCAGCGGGCCGAAGATGATCATCCGGTAGTCCTCGAGGAACTGCAGCGACTGGGTGATCCAGACCACTCCGACAGTGCCGACCAGTGGCCCGAACAGGGTGCCGAAGCCGCCGACCAGCAGGTAGGTGATCATGTCGAAGGTATGGTTCGGGTTGGCCTCCTCCGGACCGATGAAGCGAATCATCGAGGCGTAAAGTGCCCCGGCAACACCGGCATAGGTGGTCGACAGAACGAAGGCCAGCAGCTTGTTGCGCATCAGGTCGATGCCCAGCGATTGGGCCAGCGCATCGCCGTTGCGGATCGCCATAAAGGTACGTCCCAACAGGGAGCGCGCCAGACGACCGGCGAACCAGATCGCCAACAGCAGAAACAGCAGCGCCAGGTAGTAGAACGGCACTGTCTGGCTGAAGTCCACCAGCCCGAAGCCGTCCGGCGCCGCGATGCCGCGAATGCCGATGGCGCCGTGGGTCAGCTCCTCCCACTTGTCGATCAGCAGATAGATGATGAAGCCGACGCACAGCGTGAAGATGGCGAAGAAGTGTTCCTTCAAGCGCAGCGAGACGATCCCCACCAGCGCACCGACGGCAGCCGAAACCAGCGCCGCCGCCACGAAGGCCGGCCAGAAATTCCAGCCATGATCAGCGGTAAGAATCGCCAGGGTGTAGGCGCCGATGGCGAAGAAGCCGCCGTGGGCCAGATTCAGTTGGCCGCAGTAGCCGGTGATGATGTTCAGGCCGTACACCGCAATGGCCCAGATAAAAGCGCTGGCCATCACGTAGACCTGGTACTCGCTTTTGGCGAACAGAGGGAACGCAAGGGCCAAAGCCAGCAGGACCAGCTTGCAGCCGCGACCAGTCAGTAACGAGGCGAACCGATGCATCAGTGAGCCCCCTTGGCGAACAGCCCGGTCGGGCGGAAGGACAGGATCACCACCAGCAACGAGAAGGCGATGATGTCCTTGTAATCCGAAGACAGGTAGAAGCCGCCGAAGCTCTCGGCAAAGCCGAGGATCATCGCCCCGATGATGGCGCCGGGAATGCTGCCCATGCCGCCGAGCACGATGATGACGAAGGCCTTCATGATCACCAGATGCCCCATCGCCGGGTACACCAGGTTGATCGGCGCATAGAGTGTGGCGGCAAAAGCAGCGAGCATGCCGGAGATGGCGAAGGTCAGCATCGCCACGCGGTTGGAGTCGATACCGACGAGGAAGGCACCTTCACGGCTCTGCGCCGTGGCGATGATGGTCGAGCCCAGCATCGTCTTGCGCAGGAACAGGTGCAGCGCCAGCATCAGGGTAAAGGCGCCGACGATGATCAACAGGCGCTGCTCGGGAATGATCAGCCCGTCGAAATTGAGGATGCCAGCATAGGGCGAGGCCATGCGGCGGAAGTCCGAACCCCAGAACATCTGCACCACCGCCTCGAGAAACAGCAGGATGCCGATGGCGGCGATCTTGTCGTGGATTGGCGGGGCATTGCGCAGCGGGTGAAACACCAACCGCTCGCAGAGCACCGCCAGCGCGGCCACCACCAGACCGGACAGCAGCATGGCGATCCAATAGTGCAGGCCCAGATCGGTCATGAAGAAGAACGACGCGAAGGCCCCCACCATGTAGAGCGCGCCATGGGCGAAGTTGGGAATGTGCAGGATGCCGTAGACGAGCGTCAGACCAAGGGCGACCAGCCCGTAGATGCTGCCCAGGGTCAAGCCGTTGAGCACTTGCTGAAACAATAGATTCAATGCGGCGTCTCCGTGGATCTTGTTTTTATGGGTGCCACCGAGCGATTACCGTGTGCCGCGAGACAAGCGGGTCGAACGCTCGACCGCCGCTGGGCATCGGAACTGCGCCTGACTGACATTGGCACTCGCTTGCACCCTCGTCAAACGAGCCGCTTGGAAGAGATAAAGGCCCATAAAGCAGCGTGATGCTGGCAACAATCTGTTTCAGCGACTCTCGGCCTGTGCTGAGTGAGCGTTAAGACATAACGAATTTGATCAAGCGGAACGCGCCGCCAAGACGCTGGATCATCCGCACCAAATTGGGTCGCTATGGATGTTGTGGCTTTACGATGCACCAATCGGGGGCGTCAGCGGCCGATAGCCGAGCCGCATGGACCGGTTCATTTATCGCATTACCACCCCGCGAGCCCGTTCAGCGCACCGCCATGGCGCGGGAGGCATGACAATTGCTCGACGTCAGTCATCAATATGCTGACTTCCGGCTCATGACTGCCCTTACCCCGTTGTTCACGCCTCATTGGAATGCCGAACTCGAACTGGCCTACGCCCGCTTCGACGGCTCGACACGTCCGGTGTTGCGCCGCCACAGCGGGCCGCTGAGAGTGCAGAAGCATCTCTATCCCGAAGGGCCGGAAGTCTGTCAGCACATCATCGTGCACCCGCCGGGCGGTATAGCTGGTGGCGACCGACTGGATATCAGCGCCTCGGTCGGCAGCGGCGCCTGGGCACAGCTGACCAGCCCTGGCGCGGCGAAGTGGTACCGCGCTGGCGGCCCGGCGTTCCAGAACGTGCAATTGCGCGTCGAGGCCGGCGCGACGCTGGAATGGCTGCCGCAGGAAACCATCGTCTATTCGGCAGCACAGGCCGAGCTCACCACGACCATCGAACTGGAGGGCAACGCTCGGTTGTTCTATTGGGACATCATTGCGCTGGGCCGACCGGCCAGTGGCGAGCGCTTCGATGCGGGCCACTTTCAGGCACAGCTGAATATTCACCGCGACGGTGACCTGCTCTGGCACGAACGCCAGCGTGTGGCGGGCAACGATGGCCTGCTGTATTCGCCAATCGGCCTCGATGGTCAGCCGGTGTTTGCGACCATGATTGTCAGCGGCGAGATCGACGCTGATCTGATGGAGCGCTGCCGTGAATTGCCCGGCCGCGTGCGCGGCGACCTCACGCAATTGCCCGGCCTGGTGGTAGCGCGCTGCCTCTGCGACGAAGCGCTGCATGCGCGCGCCTGGTTGATCGATTTATGGCGACTATTGCGCCCCGAACTGCTGGGCCGCGAGGCGGTAGCGCCACGAATCTGGAGTACGTGAATGATCGGTGGGCAAGGCTGCGCCGTTGCCCACCCAACCCTGGCGCGCCTGCGTGCGCGCTGCCCTGAATAACGCTGCGTGGTCCGCCGCCACGAGCCGGTGGATGTGAACAGTGACATCCACCCCACGACTGGAGCTGTTATGGATTTGTCGCCAAGAGAAAAAGACAAGATGCTGATCTTCACCGCCGGGCTGGTGGCTGAGCGCCGTCTCGCCCGCGGGTTGAAGCTCAACTACCCGGAAGCCATGGCCTACATCTCCGCCGCCCTGCTAGAAGGCGCCCGCGACGGCCAGACGGTCGCCGAGCTGATGCACTTCGGCACCACCCTGCTAAGCCGCGAGCAGGTGATGGAAGGCGTGCCGGAAATGATTCCGGAGATCCAGGTCGAAGCGACATTTCCGGACGGCACCAAGCTGGTCACGGTGCACCAACCTATTCCCTGAAACGCGGGTCAATGTCTACTGCAGCCGAATTGAACCGTTACTGAAGGAACTCAACGTGCAGATACGTGACGCCCTGGATACCGACCTCGCAGGCATCCTAGAAATCTACAACGACGCGGTGCAGAACAGCACGGCGATCTGGAACGACAAGGTCGTCGACCTCGACAACCGTCGCGCCTGGCTGGCCGAGCGCCACGAACAGGGCTACCCGGTGCTGGTCGCACTCGTCGATCAAAGACAGGTGGCCGGCTATGCCTCCTTCGGCCCCTGGCGCCCGTACGACGGCTTCCGCCACACCGTGGAAAATTCCGTCTACGTTCGCCCCGGCCAACGCGGTGGCGGCGTAGGCCGTAGCCTGATGCAGGCGCTGATCGAGCGCGCCCGCGAGATGAACAAGCACGTGATGATCGCGGCCATCGAGAGCGAGAACCGCGCGTCCATCCACATGCATCAGCAGCTTGGCTTCATCCACGCGGCACAGATGCGCCAGGTGGGCTGCAAGTTCGGCCGCTGGCTGGACCTGACCATGATGCAACTGACCCTGAACAGGACGTCCCAGCCATGATTCCTGGCGAATACCAGATTCAGGACGGCGAGATCGAGCTCAACGCCGGCCGCCGAACCCTGACGCTTACCGTTGCCAACAGCGGTGACCGGCCGATTCAGGTCGGCTCGCACTACCACTTCTTCGAAACCAACGATGCGCTGGCTTTCGACCGCGCCGCAGCCCGCGGCATGCGTCTGAACATTCCGGCCGGCACCGCGGTGCGCTTCGAGCCGGGCCAGAGCCGCGAGGTGGAGCTGGTCGAGCTGGCCGGTGATCGGCGGGTGTTCGGCTTTGCCGGGCGGGTGATGGGCGCGCTCTGATTACGGATTAGCAGGGTGGATGGCCACCCCGTGGAAAACGCCGAAGGCTTTTCCACCACCCAGATTGCTGGTGGACAAGCTTCGCGTTGTCCACCCTACGGACAGGATGAGATTCAATGAAGATTTCCCGCCAAGCCTACGCCGACATGTTCGGCCCCACCGTCGGCGACAAGGTGCGCCTGGCCGACACCAACCTGTGGATCGAGGTCGAGAAGGATTTCACCACCTACGGCGAAGAGGTGAAGTTCGGCGGCGGCAAGGTGATCCGTGACGGCATGGGCCAGGGTCAGCTCTGTGCCGCCGACGTGGTCGACACCCTGATCACCAACGCGCTGATCCTCGACCACTGGGGCATCGTCAAGGCGGATGTGGGCTTGAAGGACGGCCGTATCGCCGCCATCGGCAAGGCGGGTAACCCGGACATTCAGCCCGACGTGACCATCGCCATCGGCGCGGCGACGGAAGTCATCGCCGGCGAAGGCATGATCCTCACCGCGGGCGGCATCGACTCGCACATCCACTTCATCTGCCCGCAGCAGATCGAAGAAGCATTGATGAGCGGCGTCACCACCATGATCGGCGGCGGCACCGGCCCGGCGACCGGCACCAATGCCACCACGGTCACGCCAGGCCCCTGGCACATGGCGATGATGCTGAAGGCCGCTGACGCCTTCCCGATGAACATCGGCTTCACCGGCAAGGGCAATGCGTCGCTGCCCGAACCCTTGATCGAACAAGTCAAGGCCGGCGCCATCGGTCTCAAGCTGCACGAGGATTGGGGCACCACCCCGGCTGCCATCGACAATTGCCTGAACGTCGCCGATCAATACGACGTACAGGTGGCGATCCACACCGATACGTTGAACGAATCCGGCTTTGTCGAGACGACGCTGGGCGCGTTCAAGGGCCGCACCATCCACACCTACCACACCGAGGGCGCCGGTCGCGGTCATGCGCCTGACATCATCAAGGCTTGCGGCTTGCCCAACGTGCTGCCGAGCTCGACCAACCCGACCCGGCCGTTCACCAAGAACACCATCGATGAGCACCTGGACATGCTCATGGTCTGCCACCACCTGGACCCGAGCATCGCCGAAGACGTGGCCTTTGCCGAATCCCGCATTCGCCGCGAGACCATCGCCGCCGAAGACATCCTGCATGATCTCGGCGCGTTCTCGATGATCAGCTCCGACAGCCAGGCCATGGGCCGCGTTGGCGAGGTGATCACCCGCACCTGGCAGACCGCCGACAAGATGAGAAAGCAGCGCGGCGCCCTGCCCGGCGACGGCGCGGGCAACGACAATTTCCGCGCCAAGCGCTACATCGCCAAGTACACCATCAACCCGGCCATCACCCATGGCGTCAGCCATGAAGTGGGTTCTATCGAGGTAGGCAAGTGGGCGGATCTGGTGCTCTGGCGCCCGGCCTTCTTTGGCGTCAAGCCGACGCTGATCCTCAAGGGCGGCGCCATCGCCGCGAGCCTGATGGGCGACGCCAACGCCTCGATCCCGACGCCACAACCGGTGCACTACCGTCCCATGTTCGCCAGCTACGGCGGCTCGCTGCATGCGTCGAGTTTCACCTTTATCAGTCAGGCTGCCTTCGAGGCCGGCGTGCCCGAACAATTGGGGTTGAAGAAGAAAATCGGCGTGGTGAAAGGCTGCCGCTCGGTGCAGAAGAAAGACCTGATCCACAACGACTACACGCCGGACATCCAGGTCGACCCGCAGAACTACCAGGTTCGCGCCGACGGCCAGCTGCTCTGGTGCGAACCGGCCGATGTACTGCCAATGGCGCAGCGGTATTTTCTGTTCTGACCGCGTGGGTAACCCAGCGCGACTTAGCCATCTTTCACCCCGCCGCATGTGCGGGGTCGACATCCTCCGCTGTACCGGATTGAAGCGGAGCGCCACCCCGCCATCCTTGAAAAAAAAGCTGCGCGATTCGAGCTCCGCTGATCGGAGCCTGAACCTCCCCGAGTCGATTCAAACGCCCCCTCAAACGTGAGAAATCTCCAGGCCAGCTGCTTGCTGGCTTGCTCTGCCTGTTGATTGATGCACGAAATTCAACCGTACGGTTGATTAGGCAAACAAGGCAGTGAACTACCTTCTCGACTACCCAAGCGCAACACCCGCCCCAAGGACGCAAGGATGCGAGGCGCCGCCGGCTACCAAGGCTCAAGGTAGGCATCGCTGGCAGCGCTTCAGGGGAACGCTGTGCGCTGCGGGTAACCGCGTCGGCCAAAAACAACAACAGGCTGCGCGATCGATAAAAACCAGGGAGAAACAAACCATGTTCAAATTCAACGCGCTATTCGCTGCCGTCCTAGCCGTATCCGCCAGCCAGGCGTTCGCCGCCAGCAGTGAAGCGACTATCGAACAAACCGGTAAGAATCAGCTCGCCAACGTCTATCAGGAAGGGGTCGGCCAGACGTCCGAGGTGTACCAGACCGGCTTTTCCTACCGGAACACCGCGACCACCCAGCAATCAGGTCAGGACAATTTTTCCCAGGTGACCCAGGACGGCGCATGGCACGACGCGACCGTTACCCAAACCGGCACGGAAGGCCAGGTCACCATTACTCAGGGCAACTGAAACAACGACACCACCGTCACTCAGGCAGGCTTCCTGAACATCGCTGACGTAATCCAGACCGGTTGGAATAATGATGTCGAGCTCAACCAGGAAGGCGCATTCAACGACACCACCGTTGATCAAGCCGGCGAAAGCAACGATTCGGTCATCGACCAAATCGGCCAAGAGAGCTCTATCCTGGTAAGCCAGACCGGCTACAAAAACGTCGCTGACATAGATCAATCAGGCCTTGGTAGCACTGTTGACCTGATGCAGCTGGGCAGCGAAAACTTCGCCCTGATCGACCAGACCAGCGAATCGAGCAGGGTCAGCGTATTGCAGGACGGCGCACTTAATATCGCCACCGTGGATCAGGCAGGATTTGCCAATACCGCTAACGTCAGCCAAATGGGCAACGGCAACAGGGCAACCGTCACGCAGCGCTAATCAGGCCGCGTCGGCACGCTTCGGCTAACTACTAAACCCCCGGGCCTCCACGATGGGCCTGGGGTTTTTGTTTGCAGTTCCTGAGCCGCGGCACCTCGCAGGGTGCAGGGCCAGCACCAATGCTCTGGCAGGACTGCACCACTGCCGCTCTAGAGCAAATGAGCGTATCTGTCTCGCATTGCTTGAAAGTCTCCAAACACACACTGCCACGGCTTCCTGGCCGCTCATCACTGCACGCTTTTCCTTGCCACCGCCTGGCATCGCCTGCAAAGCACGGAATTGGTGCATCGAAGAGGGTTGTGTGAGCCATCGATGCACTTTCGAACCAGAAGTGAATGTCTTTTCAGGCAAACCCGCACCCGCGCTTGTATACAGATCACCCACAGAACCAAGCCGGGACGTCTACGCTTCCGGCAGCTAGGCTGCGCTGCGGCCAATAATCAACCTCCTGATTTCGCGACTGCTGCCTTACGCGGAACAAGAACTGCATACAAAAACCAACAATAGTCATGCACAGAGCGCCCACCTATGAATCACGACGATTTCCGGATCAAGCAGATCGACCCCACTCTGTATAACGAGGACCTCGCCCCGCTCGCCCCAGCCAAGCGCAAGTGGGGCTGGTTCGAGATCTTCAACGTCTGGTCCAACGATATCCAGAGCCTGTTCGGCTATACCCTGGCCGCGACGCTGTTCATCAGTTATGGCCTGAATGGCTGGGCAGTACTGGCCGGGATCGTGCTGGCGGGTTTCATCGTCATGGGGCTGGTGCAGCTGACCGGCAAACCGAGTGTGAAGTACGGCATCCCCTTCCCTGTCATGGCGCGAGCCAGCATGGGCGTACGCGGGGCGAACTTCCCGGCCGTGGTGCGAGGCATCGTGGCGATCTTCTGGTACGGCGTGCAGACCTACTTCGCTTCGACCGCGGTGGCGCTGCTGATCCGCACCTTGTTCGGTCAAGGCGCTGAAGCGACGTTGCTGGGGCTAACCGCCATCGACTGGATCGCCTACGTGATCGTCTGCGTATTCCAGGTTGCATTGTTCGTGAGAGGCGTGGACTGGGTGACGCGCTTTCTGAACTGGGCCGGGCCGCTGGTCTATGTGGTGATGATCGCGATGATGATCGCCATCTGCTACAAGGCCGGCCCCAGCCTCGCGGGCGCGCTGGGTACAATTTTCAGTGGCACTGGCAGCTATGCCGGCGGGCCGATTGCTGCCTTCGCTGCGGTGGTTGGCACCATGGTCGCCTACTTCGCGGCGGTGGTAATCAACTACGGTGACTTTGCCCGCTTCGTGAAGAACGAGCGGCAGATGCGTATCGGCAACTTTCTCGGCCTACCGGTGAGCCTGGCGATCTTCTCGCTGATCGCCCTGGTGATCACCGCCGGAACCGTGGTGGTGTTTGGCGAAACCTTGACCAACCCCACCGATATCGTGGCGCGCATCGACAATGTCGGCCTGACGCTGATCGCCGCAGTCACTTTCTTCGCCGCCACAGTGGGCATCAACCTGGTCGCCAACTTCATCCCACCGGCCTATGACATCGCCAACCTGGCACCTGCACGCATCAGTGCGCGCACCGGCGGCTACATCACCGCTGCGATCGCCTTCTTCATCGGTGCGCTTTGGGTGTCGTTCATCAGTGCGGTGGGCATCGCCGCCTTCGTAGACACCTTGGGCGCGGTACTGGCGCCTCTGTACGGCATCATCGTGGCCGACTACTACCTGGTGCGCCGCCAGCGGCTGGATGTGCAACAGCTGTTCTCGGCAGCACCCAATTCGACCTACTACTTCAACGCCGGTTGGAATCGCAAGGCGATCATCGCCTTCGGCATCAGCTCTGTGTTCTCGGTGGCTTCGATCTGGATGCCGGGGCTGGAAAGCCTGTCCGGCTTCGCCTGGCTGCTGGGCGCTCTGTTCGGCGCCGTGGTGCATTACCTGCTGATGCGCAAGCACATCGTACCAGCGGGCGAGACACCTCCCCTGACGACTCGCGCCTAGACCGCGAACCGAGTCGAGCCGGCTAGCTGTCGGCTCGACTCAGCGCGCCGAACGGCACGTGATAAAGTGCACGGCCATCATCACGCGCCGCCATGACACCGCATGAACCGATCGATAACCGACGACATTTCGGCGATCAGCCGCATCAACGCCGTGCCGGCGATTCTCCAGGTGATATCCGAGACCACGGGTTTACGGTTTGCAGCCGTTGCGCGAGTGACCGAAGATTCCTGGACAGCCTGCGCCGTGCTCGACCGGATCAACTTCGGTTTGCAGGTGGGCGGCGAGCTGGATGTCACCACCACGCTGTGCCACGAAATTCACACGTCTCACGAAACCATCATCATCAGCAAGGCAAGTGAGGACCTGCGCTACTGCGACCATCACACGCCAAAGATGTATGGTTTCGAAAGCTATATCTCGACGCCGGTGTTTCGCACCGATGGCAGTTTTTTCGGCACCGTCTGTGCGCTCGATCCGCGACCGGCGGACCTCTCGGAGATGCCGACCGTGGCGATGATGGAATCCTTCGCCAAGCTGCTAGCCGTTCAGCTGGAGGCCGAAGAGCAATTCGAGGCAACCGAGGCGGCGTTACTGGACGCTCAGCAAACAGCCGAACTGCGCGAGCAATTCATCGCCCTGCTTGGGCACGACCTGCGCAACCCGCTTTCGTCGATTCTGTCCGGCGCGCAGCTGCTGATCAGGCGTTCGAAGGATGCGTCGATCGCCGGCGTTGCCGAACACATGCTCACGGCGACCCGTCGCGCGTCACGTCTGGTCGATGATGTGCTGGACTTCGCCCGCGGTCGCCTGGGCAATGGAATTCCGTTGCAGAACCGCGACTGCAAGGACCTTCACATCACCCTGACGCATATCGTCTCGGAGATGCAGAGCGCCCATCCGCAGCGAGCAATTGAAGCTGATATCGCCCCGCTGGGAGGGATCCGTTGCGATGCGGACCGCCTCGCACAGTTGCTTTCCAACTTGCTTGCCAATGCGCTGGTCCACGGGTCGGCGGCCGGACGCGTGTTCGTCCGCGCGGTCATCGAAAATGGGCGGCTGTCGCTGTCGGTAAACAATCAGGGTGAACCGATAGCACCCGATCGCCTGGCGCAGTTGTTCAAGCCCTACTGGCGAGAGGCATCGAGCACGCAGTCTGGACTTGGACTCGGCCTCTACATCGCCAACGAGATTGCCGCGTCGCATGGGGGCAGCATGCAGGTGACGTCTACCGCCGAGGCGGGCACCACCTTTACCTTCAGCATGCCGACAGGTGCCGCGCTCGTTTAAGCGTGCTCGGCTTTCATCACGTCGTAGGCGCCAAGGTACGCCCCGGCCAGCTGGCTCTTCTGCTGATCACTGAGCAGCTTGCCGGCCATCTGGAAGAATTTGTGCTCCTCTTCCTGCAGATGGTGGTGAACCTTGTCCGACAGCTTGCGGGCCTGCACCAGCCAGCTCGGGCTGCTGGGATCCGTCTCTTCCAGCGCCTCAACCATCTCGTCCATTTCATGGTGCTCGGCGATGGCATGACGGGACAGGTCGACACCGCTGTCATCGCGCATCAGCGGGATGTAGAAGTGGCGCTCTTCAGCGACCGAGTGCACCCAGAGCTCATGTTTGAGTTGGGCGAACAGCTCCTGGCGTTCTGCGGAGTCGCCGCTTGTCTGCGTCAGGCGTTCGGACAGGTCGCGCTGGATGTCGTGACTCAGCCGCAGGGCTTCGAAAATCGTCATGGGGTGTTCCTCTTCCATGAAAGGGTGGGTGTCCCGCTGTGTGACCCATGCCCGCGCGGCGAGTGCGATCCGGCGACGTGATTTATTGTCTCAGCGCAGCTGGCTGTCCTTGCTGCCCCGACGGTTGTAGCCGCTGAACTTGGCTTCTTGCTTGTCGAACTCAGTCTGGCACTTCACGCACAGGCGCACGCCCGGCACAGCCTGGCGCCTTGCCTCGGGAATCTTGGCGTCGCATTCCTCGCAGCGCTCCAGGCTTTCCCCTCGCCCGAGGCGGCTGCGGGCCCGCTGCACCGCGTCTTCAATGGTGCTGTCGATCTGTTCCTGAACCGCACCCTCATTTGCCCAACCCGTAGCCATCGCGACCTCCCAGCATCAGGACTTGACCGTTGTTTCTGTTTTGAACACCTGCCACGAACACCGTTCAGTCGCGCAAAGGGCGCGGCTTCACCTATGGCGTCGTCAGCACCACAGCGCCACCCGTCGATTCGCTGGCGCCAGATCGACGAACGGACCTCGGCAGCCTATTGCATTGTCTATCCTTCCAGCCGATTGAGTGGCAAGCCCAATCCAGACGTTCTACGTCGAGGCTTTGCCTGATCGCGGCCGCCCGCCGGCTGTCTGTAACCCCAGGGAAGCGGTGATGCACACGAAGATCCTGCCTGCGCTGTTGATTGGCCTGAGCGGATGCGCCAGCCAGCCGGAAGTGCTTGAGCGCGAAGTCGGCCAATTCGACCTGCGACTCGGCACGGCCCCCACCCGTAGCATGGCCCAAGGGCTGGTGAACCCGACGGCAGCCAGCACCTTCCGCGGTGGACTGGACCTGACTCACGACAGTGGCCTGTATGTCGGCCAGTGGGCGCCCAGCATGGGCATCCTCGAGGGCAACCAGTTGGAGCTGGACAGCTACATCGGCTACGTCCAGCCCCGTTTCGACCAGGCGCCAGGCTACGAGCTGGGCGTGATCCGCTACAGTTTCCCGGAGCTGGACGGAGCGGATCGTCACGAAGTCTACGCAGGCTTCAACCTAGCCGGCAGTCGCCTTGGTGGCGCACTCAGCAGCCGCCCGGGGCGCACCGACAGTACCCTGCTCCTGGAGCTTGGTGGGCTCAGTCCATTGGAGCTGGACCTGCGCCTGAAATACGCCAGCCACTCGATGGACAGCCCGATGTATCACCCGGGCGGCAGTGTTGAAGTCTTCAATGACTGGTCGCTGAACCTGTCTCGCCCCTGGCTCGGCGTACGCCTGGATCTCTCCTACACCGACTCGAGCCTTCGCGGCCGCGAGTGCGGCGTGTACTCAGGTCAGAACACCTATTGCGAGAGCTACTTCATGTTCAAGGCCGAGCGCTCGCTGTTTTAGTCGACGGTCATTAACCTTGCTCGAAGCGCATCCTCGCGTGCCATACGGCGATAAGAAAGGCCGCGGCCGCAAAGCCATAGAGCAGGCCGAGGTTGCCGTCCTGATACAGCCAGGAGCCGAGCACTGGCCCGGTGGCCATGCCCATGAAACGGAAGAAGTTGTAGCTGCCCACCGCGGTGGCGCGGTTGTGCGGGTACAGGTCCATCAGCAGGCTGGTCTGTACCGGCAGCGAAAGGCCGAGAAACAGCCCAAACGCGCTGACCGCCACCACCAGCGCCGCCAGCGACCACTGCGCAACCGCGAGAAACAGCAGCAGGCTGAGGGCATTGAGCGCTGCCGTCGTCACCAGCACCGGGCGGGGCCGCCAACGCGCCAATAGCCGTCCACCCGCAAAACTGCCGACCACCACGGCAATCGACAGCGGCAGAAACACCAAGCCCTTTTCACTGGCACTCAGGCCGTAAGTGGCGCCGAGCACGCGCGGCATGAACACCAAGTAATTGTAGAAAGCGTAGTACTGCACAAAGCTCAGCAGCATGATCGCCAGCCCCTGACGATTGCGCACCACCTCCAGGTACTCCCTGGGGTGGAAGGCGCGCGGCGCGCTCCCAGCCGGACGGGTTTCCTGCAGCCAGATCGCATTACTCAGCAACGCAACAGCACCGACCACGGCGAGCAGCAGGAACACGTAATGGAAATCGAGGTGCTCGCCGATGAAGCCACCCACCACCGGGCCGACCACCGGCCCCAGCGCCACCATCATCTGGAACGAGCCCATCGCCCGACCACGCTCGACACCTTCGAACCGATCCCCGATCACGGTCACCGCCACCACCGCACCGGCTGCGATACCTACCGCCTGCAGGGCACGGAACAGCAGCAGCGTCTCGATGTTGGGCGAGAGAAAACAACCGATGGACGCGCCGATGTAGCACGCCAGACCGAGCAACAGGGTGCGCCTGCGGCCACTTCGATCCACCAGCGGACCGTAGACGATCTGCATGAACGCCAGGACAAAGGTGAAGATCGAGATGCTGAGGTTGATCAGCAGCGGCGTGGTCTGCAGCGCCTCGCCCAGCTCCGGCAGGATTGGCGCGTAGACCGTCTGGGTGAACGGGCCGAGAAAGGCGGCGAATGCCACCATGAAGGTCAGCAGGCGTGGGCTCATCGGTTCTCCGCTAGCTCATAGGCAGATGCACGGCGGCGCATGCCGCCGGGCGTAACCGGTCACTCCTTGACCTGCATGTATTCCTCGGCACAGACCATGTACTCCTCGGCAGTCGAGTACTTCACCGACAGCTGCGAGGCGTTGAGGTCGGAGGCATCGATCTGGCGCTGCTCGCGCAGGCAGTCATAGGTCGCCTTGATCGCCGCGAAATAGGCCGCGTGGCCATTGACCACGATGCGTACGCCGAGCGCGGCCAGGCGGCTGTTATCGCGCAGCTTCGGATTGCCATAGGTCACCAGCATCAGCGGCACGCTGAGTTTCTCGGCGACCTGCTCCAGCTGTTCGAAATCCTCGATGCCAACCAGGCAGATCGCATCGGCGCCTGCTGCCTCGTAGGCCTGCACGCGCGCGATGACCTCTTCCAGGCCGATCACACCCGCGTTGGTCCGCGCGATGATCGCGAGCTCGGGATCGATGCGCGCCTCAAGCGCTGCGCGGATCTTGCCGACCGCTTCGAACATGCCGATCAGGTCGGTGGACTTGCGCCCGAATTTGGCAGGCAACAGCGTGTCTTCGATGGTCAGCGCGGCGATCCCGGCGCGTTCCAGCTCAACCACGGTGCGCATCACGTTGAGCGCGTTGCCGTAGCCATGGTCGGCATCTGCGATGATCGGCAGGCGCGATACGCGGCCGATGCGGGTCGCCTGCTCGACGAACTCGCTCAGGGTGATCAGCGCAAAGTCAGGGGCAGCCAGAACCTGAAGCGAGGCGACCGAGCCACCGAGAATGCCGACTTCGAATTCCAGATCCGCGGCGATACGCGCCGACATCGGGTCGAACACCGAAGCGGTGTGGTAGCAGCGGTCGGAGGCCAGCAGCCGACGGAATTCGCTGCGCAGGGTGTGATGAGAGATACGTTGCATGTGGTTTCCTGATGAATCGCACGCAAGGGTCGAGTCGCCCTTGTCTGTTCAGTGTTGGTAACGGTACGGACGGCCAACGGCGCGTCGTGGTGTTTCAGAGTGTCGGGCGCGGTCGCCGCCCTTGCACATACGCCATGACCAGCCCGCTGGCGATGATGATGGCCATGCCGACAATGGCGCCGAAATCCGGCGTATGTCCAAAGGCAATCAGGCCCACCACCCCGGCAAAGATGATCTGCGAATAGGTGAACGGTGCCAGCGCGGCGGCGCTGGCAAAGCGAAACGCATTGGTGAGCAGCAGGTGACCGCTCATGGCCATGGCGCCGAGCCCCGCCATCATCAGCGCGTCATGCAGCGTCGGCGTCTGCCAATTGAAGACAACCAGCACGCTCATCACCAGACTGCCGACCAGGCTGGTGATGAAGTTGCTGGTCACGGGATGATCCGTCGCGCTGAGTCGGCGGGTGATTAACTGATAGAGGGTAAAGCTCAGGGCAGCGCCGAGCGGCAGCAGGATGGCCGGCGTGAACAAGGCACCACCCGGCCGCACGATGATCATCACCCCGATCAGCCCGCAGCCGACCGCCAGCCACTGGGCGCGGCTGACCTGCTCACCGAGCAAGGCGGAGGCGATGGTAACGAGCAACGGGGTCAGGAAGATCACCGCGGTCGCTTCGGCCAGCGGAATGTAACTCAGGCCGCTGATGAACAGCATGCTGACGCTGACCAGACTCAGGCCACGGCAGATCTGCAGCTTCGGCCGCAGGGTACGAAACACGCGCCGCCCCATGCGCGGCGTGAACAGGGCAAGCATCAGAGTCGTCTGCGCCATATAGCGTGCCCAGATGACCAGGAACACGGGGTAGAGCTGTGTCAGGTACTTGGACAGCCCGTCGTGGCTGGCGAGCGTCAGGCAAGACACCAGAATCAGCGACACGCCAAGCAGGGGCCGGTGAGAGTTATTCAATGGGAGAAACCGCGACAATAGGTAGCAACCTAAGCATTATGCCTGCAAATTGGTATGACGTCAGTCGCCACGTTCGACTGCCCGACAAGCCGACGAATGGGCAAGCACAAGCCGCTGCTCTATAGTCGCCCGCTCGGTTCAAGGACGTCCCTTTTCATGCAAGCCCCTGCACTTACACTCGAACGCATTATCCCCAGCACCTGGACGCAGATAACCAGGACGACCGCGAGACGCTACGCCTTCACCTAGAGCGCTACGACTTCGCTGCTACAAGGCTGATCGGCACACGCGTGCTGGACATCGCGTGCGGCTGCGGTTACGGCAGCGACCGGCTGGCAGAGCTCAATCCGGACAAGACCATCATTGGCGTGGATATCGACCCCGCGGCCATTGCTTTTGCCCAGGCGCACTACCAGCGCCCCAATCTGCGCTATCACTGCGCCGATGCAGAAAGCTTCAGCAGCGAAGAGCGCTTTCACAACATCGTCAGCCTGGAAACCATCGAGCATCTGCCACGTCCGCAGCAGCTGATCGCAAACTGCGCCGAGCTGCTTGCCGAAGGCGGACAGATCATCGCCTCGGTGCCCATCACGCCCACCCTGGATGGCAACCCGCACCATCTGCATGATTTCAGCGTGCGCAGCTTTTTCGCCTTGTTCCACCCACATGCATTGCGGCCAGACGATCGCTTCGAGCAAGTCCAGTGGTGGCAGTTCAAAGGCTTGTTCCGCAGCAATCCCACCCGCCAGCACCGCTCGGAAGGTGTCGGCAATGCGGTGCTGGCGTACTACGTTCAGCATCCGCAGTACCTGCTCAAGCGGCTCGCCTCCATGCTGCGTTACGGCTTCAGTAACCGCTACCTGACCTGCCGGTTCCGCACGGCGCGATGAGTGGCCAGCCGTCGGGAAGCTGACCCGCCGACATCCGATCACGTATTATCGCCGCCCCTTCCGGGCCGCCCTGCGGCCCGCCTCCGTCCGAGTGTTGTTTTGATGTTTCAGTTACGAGCGATGCAGGTGCGCGATATACCTGCGGTGATGTCGATTCAGGAAGAATCCTATTCCGCCGAACTGCTCGAGAGCGAAGCGGTGATCTGCAACCGTCTCGCCGCCAGCCCACAGCTTGCCTGGGTGGCCGAGGATGACGAAGGCGTCTGCGCCTATCTGTTTGCCTACCGCTCGCGCGTCGGCAAAGTGACCCCGCTGGACGGCGAGTTCCAGCCGCACGCCGAAGCTGACTGCCTGTATCTGCACGACCTAGCCGTTTCCCGACGCGCTAGCGGTCGCGGCATAGGCCCGGCTTTGGTGCGCAAGAACCTGGAACAGGCGCGCGCGCACCAGTTGCGCTATTCGGCGCTGGTATCGGTGCAGGAGTCCGAAGCCTTCTGGTCTCGTCTTGGCTATGCCGAGCAGACCGAGTTGGAGCCACCGCAAGCCAGCAACCTGGCCAGCTACCAAATACCAGCCGTCTACATGGTCCGCGCACTGCATTAGCGCGCGAATTTGGTGCGATTCCGGTGCGCACGCACCGAAACGGAACAACCTCAAGCCCCATTTTCAAGCACGAACCCGCCACAGCCAGCGGACCGCGTCTGTTGCGCCGCGTTGGCAAGAGCCTTGCTCTGGTGTGCGTCATTGCACAACCGGAACTGTTCGCCATGCTGGTCATCCACCACCGCATCTCCCCGCAGGCCAACGCCGACGCCGAGCTGGCGCTGACCTTCGAGGCCCGCAGCAAGTCGCGTCTGCGTTGCTTCACCACTACCGGCGAAGACGTCGGCCTGTTCCTCGAGCGCGGTCAGCAACCCCTGCATGACGGCGAATGCCTGCGTGCCGAGGATGGCCGTATTGTCCGCGTGCGGGCCCGCGCCGAGCAGCTTCTTCATGTGACCTGCAGCAGTGCATTCGAGCTGACACGTGCCGCCTATCACCTCGGCAACCGTCATGTGGCGTTGCAGGTAGGCGACGGCTGGCTGCGCCTGCTGGATGATTACGTTTTGAAAGACATGCTGCTGCAGCTGGGCGCCAGCGTCGAAGCCATCGAGGCGCCCTTCCAGCCCGAGCACGGCGCCTACGGTGGCGGCCATCACCACTCCCACGCAGGCGAAGCCGAGTTCAGCTACGCGCCACGCCTGCATCAATTTGGCGCCCGCAAGTGAACCCGGCTGCCTTCGCGCTGCTGCGGCTTGCCAGCCCGCAGTTGCCGATTGGTGGCTACAGCTATTCGCAGGGCCTGGAAATGGCGATCGAACAGCAACGCGTGCATGACGAAAGCAGCGCCAGCCGCTGGCTGGGCGACCAGCTGCTGCTCAATCTGGCGCGCTTCGAAGCGCCTTTACTGCTCGCACATTGTCAGGCCGCCGCTGCTGAGAACTGGACAGCACTCGAGCGACTTGCCGACTGCCATCGCGCCAGTCGCGAAACCCGTGAGCTACGGCTGGAAAGCCGGCAGATGGGCTATTCACTGAAGCAACTGCTGGACAATCTGCCCGAGCTCGACGCCCCGGCCCGCACCCTGTTTCAACGCGTCGACGAACCCGGCCTTGCCCTCGGCTGGGCCCTGGCTGCACGCGCATGGGGTATCAGCCCTGAAGATGCGCTGACCGCCTGGCTCTGGGGCTGGCTGGAAAATCAGCTGGCGGTACTGATGAAAACGCTGCCACTCGGGCAGCAGGCCGCACAGCGGCTGACTTCGCAACTGCTGCCAACCCTGCAGCAGGCCCAGCACGACGCCACCCTTATCGAGCCTGAACATTGGGGCAGCGCCGCCTTTGGCCTATCTCTGGCGAGCATGGCGCACGAGCGCCAGTACAGCCGCCTGTTCCGCTCATGAGCCCAGATTTCACAAGAGGAAACAGACCATGAACACCCAACCCCTGCGCATTGGCATCGGTGGCCCGGTCGGCTCCGGCAAGACCGCATTGACTCTCGCGCTCTGCCTGGCCCTTCGCGAGCGCTACAACCTGGCGGTGGTGACCAACGACATCTACACCCAGGAAGACGCGCAATTCCTCGTGCGGAACGAGGCCTTGGCGCCCGAGCGCATCATCGGTGTCGAGACCGGCGGCTGTCCGCACACGGCAATCCGCGAGGATGCTTCGATCAACCTCGAGGCGGTCGAACAACTCAACCGCCGTTTCCCTGGGCTCGACCTGATCATTGTCGAGTCCGGTGGCGACAACCTGTCTGCCACCTTCAGCCCGGAGCTTTCAGACCTGACCATTTACGTGATCGACGTATCGGCTGGCGACAAGCTGCCGCGCAAGGGCGGACCGGGCATCTGCAAGTCGGATTTGCTGGTGATCAACAAGGTCGACCTGGCGCCCATGGTCGGCGCGTCGCTGGAGGTCATGGACCGCGACACTCGCAAGATGCGTGGCGACAAGCCGTTCGTGTTCAGCAACCAGAAGGTGGGCCAGGGCCTCGACGAAATCATCGCCTTCATCGAACAACAAGGAATGCTCAGCGCCGCCTGACAACCTCATTCGCCATTCAAAGGAGTCACTGATGAACCTGCGCAAATCGATGTTCACCGCAGCCCTGATACTCAGCCCGGCATTGGCTGTCGCACACCCCGGCCATGATCATGCGGGCGTCATGTCCGGCATCGCCCATCCAATCTTTGGCCTTGATCACCTGCTGGCAATGGTCGCCGTTGGCCTCTGGGCGGCGCAGCAAACCGGCAAGGCACGCTGGGCTTTACCCCTGACGTTCGTCGCCACGATGTTGCTGGGCGGCCTGCTCGGTTTTGCCGGCCTCGAAATACCGTCGATGGAAACCGGCATCGCCGGATCGGTGCTGGCCCTTGGACTGTTGGTGGCATTGGCGGTGCGCCCGCCGCTAGCCCTCGCGGCGGGGCTAACCGCCCTGTTTGCGCTTAGCCATGGCGTGGCTCATGGCCTGGAGCTGCCCATGCTGTCGAGCCCTTGGGGTTACGCAGCCGGCTTCGCCGTCGCGACCGCTGCACTGCACGGTATCGGCTACGCGATAGCACGCAACCTGCCACAGGTGGCTGCCCCACTGGTGCGCATCGCCGGTGCCGCGTCGGCGCTGACCGGTGCCTGGTTGCTCGCAGCCTGATCGGACACAAATCGAAACAATTACGGAACCTGAGCGCTCCCTGAGACCCAAATGCTGAGCACATTCGCCGGTTCGCTACCGGCGACGCCTCAGCCATCGGTCATACAGAGGAAGCGCAACGTGTCCAACCCCCCTCACGCCCACGGTTTCGCCTACTGGGCGCTCAAAGTCTTCGCCGTCATCGTCGCCCTGTTTGGTCTCGCCCTCGCCGCTGGCGGCGTCTGGCTGATCACGCTTGGCGGCTCCTGGTACTACCTCATCGCTGGCGCCGGCATGCTGATTGCCGGCGTGCTGCTGTTCATGCAACGCATCAGCGGCGTCTGGCTTTACTGGGCGGTATTCCTAGCGACTGTTGTCTGGGCTATCTGGGAGGTCGGCCTTGACCCCTGGGCGCTGACACCACGCCTGGTGGCGCTGGCTGTGATCGCCCTTCTTACCCTGGCTTTTATTCCGGTGCTGCGGCGCCACACTCGCAAAGAGGCGCACGCATGACGCACCTGATTAGATTGTTTGGCTTGATGACACTCATCTGGCTGCCACTCAGCCATGCCCAAACAACCGCCTATGACCCTACGCTGGAGCCGGCCACGACCGTAGCCAGTACGGTTGCCGGCGCCCCCGAGCCAGCCGACTGGACCGCCTATGGCCGCAACAATGCAGCCACCCGTTATTCGCCGCTCGATCAGATCGATCGCGACAATGTCTCCGAGCTCAAGCCAGTCTGGGGCTATCGCACCGGCAACCTGCCCGCTCAATCAGTGGTGGACAAGAAGTGGGCGCCGGAAACCACACCGCTCAAGGTCGGCGATAATCTCTACCTGTGCGATGCGCTGAACGTGCTGATTTCGCTCGATGCTAGCAGCGGTCGTGAACGCTGGCGCTATGACCCGAAGGTCTCCACCGACCATATTCCCTACTCGGCCACCTGCCGCGGCGTGAGCTACTACGAGGTGCCGGATGTACCCGATGACACCGCCTGCAAGCGCCGCATCATCGAGGGCACGCTTGACGCCGAACTGGTCGCGGTCGATGCCGATACGGGCGTGCCCTGCGCCGATTTCGGCCACGCCGGGCACGTCGACCTGATGGAAGGCATGGGCGACTCTGTACCGGGTTACGTCGCGGTGACGTCGCCGCCGACCATCGTTCGCGGTGTCGCGGTGGTCGGGCACCAAGTGCTCGACGGCCAGAAGGAAGACGCGCCGTCCGGCGTGATCCGCGGATACGATGCGGCCACCGGCAAGCTGGCCTGGGCCTGGGACATGGGTCGGCCTGGCGAGACCGGGCTGCCAGAAGGGGATGATGTCTACACCCGAGGCACGCCCAACGCCTGGACGATCTTCTCCGGCGACGAGGCCCTCGGCCTGGTCTACGTACCGATGGGCAATTCGTCGGTCGACTACTGGAGCGGCAACCGCCGCGAGTTCGAGAAACCCTACTCGACCGCGCTGGTGGCCTTGGACGTGACCAATGGGACAGTGCGCTGGGTCTTTCAGACCGTGCATAACGATGTCTGGGACTATGACCTCGGTTCCCAGGGCAGCCTGATCGACTTTCCGGTAGCCGACGGCCGCACTGTTCCAGCGGTCGTGCTACCCACCAAGATGGGCGACATCTACGTGCTCGACCGTCGCACTGGCGAGCCATTGACGCCCGTCGAGGAGCGCCCGGTGCCCGCAAGCCCTTTGCCTGACGAAACGCTGTCGCCGACGCAACCCTTCTCTGTCGGTATGCCGTCCACGCCACGCGAGCAGCTGACTGAGACCGACGCATGGGGAGTGACACCGCTGGACCAGCTGTGGTGCCGCATCCAGTTCAAGCGTGCCAGTTATGAAGGCATGTACACACCGCCGAGCGTGGACAGGCCATTCCTGCAGTGGCCGAGCTACAACGGCGGTAACGACTGGGGCAGCGCGGCGGTGAACACCGACCGCAACATCCTGGTGTTGAACTACAACCACATCGCCATGTATGACCAGCTCATCCCGCGCGAAGAGGCCAACGAGCGCGGCATGGTTCCACTCGGGGTACCAGGCGGCAGCACCTCGTCTGGCGGCTCAGTGCCGCAAGCGGGCTCGCCCTATGCCGTGTCCATCGAGGCCTGGCGCAACGGCTTCACAGGCGTGCCCTGCAGTCGCCCACCCTTCGGCGGCATCATGGCTATCGACCTCAACACTCGCAAAGTGCTGTGGAACGAGCCATTGGGCACCGCTCGCCACAACGGGCCATTCGGTATCTCGTCACACCTTCCGGTGAAAGTCGGCACGCCGAACAACGGCGGCCCTGTCATCACCGCAGGCGGTTTGATCTTCATCGCCGCAGCAACCGACAACCTCATCCGCGCGATCGACATTGATACCGGCGAGGTGCTGTGGCAGGACGTACTGCCCGCCGGTGGCCAGGCGACGCCGATGACCTACGAGGCCAACGGTCGCCAGTACCTGGTGATCGTCGCGGGCGGCCATCACTTCATGGAGACGCCGCCGGGCGACTATGTGGTTGCCTACAGCCTGCCGGCTAAAGGCGACCCCATATTGCCGGAGTTCCTGAAGGACTAAGCGTCCGGCGAGCCGCCATCCGTTAGCGGAACGGTGGCTCGTCGAAGCTGCGCAGCTTGCGCGAGTGCAACGAGTTGAGCTGGTTGCGCAGCAGGTCCAGCGCAGCGATGCCGATTTTCAGGTGCTGGGTCACGGCGCGCTCATAGAAGGCGTTGGCCGAACCCGGCAGCTTGATCTCGCTGTGCAGCGGCTTGTCCGATACGCAAAGCAGCGTCCCGTAGGGCACCCGCAGGCGATAGCCCTGGGCAGCAATGGTGCCGCTCTCCATGTCCACCGCCACGGCTCGTGAGAGATTGATCAGCGGCCGCTCCTGCGCCCAGCGCAACTCCCAGTTGCGGTCGTCATAGGTCAGCACGGTGCCGGTGCGCAGACGCCGCTTGAGCGCTTCGCCTTTCTCCCCGGTGACTTGCGCCGCCGCTTCCTGCAGCGCCTGCTGCACTTCAGCGAGGGCCGGCAGCGGAATGTGCGGCGGCAGCACCCGGTCGAGAATGCCGTCGCGGCGCATGTAGGCGTGAGCCAGCACGTAATCGCCGATGGACTGCGACTGCCGCAGCCCCCCGCAGTGGCCGATCATCAGCCAGCAATGCGGGCGCAGTACGGCCAGGTGATCGGTGATGTTCTTGGCGTTCGACGGACCAACACCAATGTTGACCAGGGTAACGCCGTCGCCATCTTTGGCCTGCAGGTGATAAGCCGGCATCTGGTAGCGGTGCCAGAGCACGCCTCCGATGATGGACTGCGCCTCGCCCTCGTCCATGCCGCGCTCGATGATGATGTTGCCCGGCAGCACCATGCGCACGAAACGGGTGTCGTCGCGCAACATGTCGAGGCCGTGACGAATGAACTGGTCGACGTAGCGGTGGTAGTTGGTCAGCAGGATCCAGGGCTGCACATGACGCCAGTCGCTACCGGTGTAATGCACCAGCCGGCGCAGCGAGAAATCCACCCGCGCACCATCGAAGAGCGCCAGCGGATAAGGGTCAGCATGCTCCCAGTCGTAGAGGCCGTCGGCAATGTCATCGGTGGCGGCGGACAGATCGGTGCTGGGGAACACGCGAGCCAGCTCGGCTGCGGTCACGCCGGTTCCCGCCAGTTCGTCGCCCTGCTCGATCACATAGGGGTACGGAATGTACCGCTCGCTGATGCCCACCTCGACCGTTACACCGAAATCCTTGATCAAGGGCCGCAACTGATCGAGCAGATAGCTGCGAAATGCCGCTGGATGGGTCACGGTCACGCTGTAGACACCCGGCGCCTGCACCTTGGCATAAGCGCGGGTGGAAGCTGGCACTTCGCCGTGGCATTCGTAGGTCAGGCGTAGTTCGGGATAGCGGAACAGCGCACGCTCGGCCGCATCGGGCTCTTCGCGCGTGGTGACATAGCGTTTAAGCGCCTGGTTCAGTGCGCGGGTTGCCTGCTGATGCAGCTCGGCAAGCTGGTCCACGGCCGCTTCAGCGCTGGTGGCAATGCGAAAAGTCTCGCCTGCTGGGTTCATGGTGGGTTTCCTTGTCTATTCGTTGAAAACATCTTGCCTGCTGTTCGATGACAGCGGTAGCACCGGAGCGCTGCGATCATGGATCAGCCGCCGCCAGCCGCAGCGCCAGCGCCTCCAGCCGCGCCTTCAGTACCGCAAGGCTGGGCGCTGCGGTCAAACTCAGACGCAGCGCGTTGGGCGCGCCATGGCCAACGGCGAACACGTCCGCGGTGGCCGCCTCGATCCCCAGTTCGCGGCAAAGCATTGGCAGATCTCTATCCTTTGCCAGTTCAAGCCACAGATGCGGCGATGCATTTGACGAAGCAGACCCAAGCAGTTTCTGCGCCAGCCGCCAGCGACGGGTTACCTGCTCACGTTGCCAGGCCAGCCGGCGAGCCGCAGTGCCGTCTTCGAGCCACTCGCAACCGATCTGCAGGCATAACGTCGACAAGGCCCAGCTGGTCGCCTGTCTTTCCGGGTCGATACGCGACAGCCACTCGTCCGGTCCGGCGATGAAGCCCAAGCGCAAACCGGGCGCGACCGTCTTCGACAAGCTGCTGATCAGCAGCGTGCGATCGGGCAGTGCCGCGGCGAGCGGTGGCTCGTCGCCCAGTGCGCCGTAGATGTCGTCCTCGATGATCAGCAAGCCGCGCCGCCGCGCCACGGCAGCAATGGCTTCGCGGCGCCACGCATCCATGCTGACGGCGGTCGGGTTCTGCATACAGGGTGTCAGGACAGCCACGCGCGCCGAGGTGGCTCGGGCCATACGGTCCAGGTCCTCCGGCAGGATGCCGAATTCGTCCATCGCCACGCCGTGCAACGGGAGGCGCAATTGGCGCCCGGCGGCCTTGATACCTGGCGAGGTCAACGCCTCGACCAGCACCGGCTCGCCCGGCTCGCACAAACCGATCAGCGCAGCGAACACACCTTGCTGCGCCCCGGCACAGAGCAACACCTGTTGCGGCGGGATCTCAAGCGCTCGGGCACGCAACCAGCCACTCACCGCCAACTGACCACGTTGCAGGCTGCGCGCCGAAGGGTATCCCTGCAGGCTCGCCAGTTCTCCGGTCGCGCACAGCGCCGCCATGCTGCGCTGCATGTCTTCATCGGCCGGGTCGAGGACCGGCAGGTTGGTCGACAGATCGACCATTTCAGGGTGAGCGTCTGGCGTTTTCAGCCGGAATAGACTGGCCTCGCGGCTGCTGGCCAGCACATAGGTGCCACGCCCAACTTCGCCACCGACCAGGTGCCGACGCGCGGCTTCTCGATAAGCCTGCATCGTCGTACTCGGATTGAGGTCGAGCGCCCAGGCGAGGCGTCGCTGCGGTGGCAGGCGATCCCCAGCCTTGAGCTCGCCAGTTGCAATGGCGGCTGCGATGGCGTCAACCAGTGCCAAGTAACGTGGCTGACTATCAGATTCGAGTTTGGGTAACCACATTGTTTGCCATGCAATATAACGATTTACCCATACAATGCCCGCCGCCTAGGATCGACGTCAAACCCGCTGAGGAGCTTTCGATGTTCGATCTTCACCAACTGCGCCAAGCAGCCGAATTGATCCACCAGAGCGTACCGCCAACTCCGCAATACGCATGGCCGCTGTTGGCCAAGCGGCTTGGCTGCGAGGTTTGGGTCAAACACGAAAACCACACACCAGCCGGCGCCTTCAAGGTGCGCGGCGGCCTGCTCTACGTGAACGAGTTGATCAAGCAGGAGCCGCACCTATCGGGCCTCATCACCGCGACTCGTGGCAATCATGGCATCAGCCTTGCGATGGCCGCGCGCAAGGCCGGCTTGCCACTGCAGATTCTGGTGCCCGAAGGCAACTCCATGGAAAAGAACGCCGCCATGCGCGCCTGCGGAGCCGAGGTCGTCGAATACGGCCGCGACTTCGATACCGCTCGTTTGCGGGCAGCCGAATTAGCCGAGGCCAACGGCTGGCACTTTGTCCCGTCCCTGCATCCGGACCTGATCAGGGGCGTCGCGACCTATGCGCTGGAACTGCTCGAAGCAGTGCCGAACCTGCGCCGCGTCTATGTGCCCATCGGGCTTGGCTCAGGCATTTGCGGGATGATCCGCACCCGCGATCTGCTGGGTCTGGATACTGAGATCATCGGGGTGGTGTCCAGCGCGGCCGACGCCTATGCGCAGAGTGTTGAGCAAGGACGCATTGTCACCACCGACACGGCGAACACCTTTGCTGACGGCATGGCCTGCCGCATGCCTGCGCCCGAAGCGCTCGAGATCATCCGTGGAGGTGCCGCGCGCATCGTGCGTGTGAACGATGCCGAGATCCGCCAGGCCATCTGCGCATTGCACGAGGACACCCATAATCTAGCCGAAGGTGCTTGCGCCGCTGCGCTGGCTGCGGCGATCCAATAGCGCGAGCACAACCAAGGCGAACGGATTGCCGTGGTGCTCAGTGGCGGCAATATTGATCGGCCGCTGTTGGCCGGCATTCTCGCCGAACTCAACGGGGCGGCCCCAACCGCCAACTAGTCGAGAAAGGGTGCGCTGCGCGCCAACAGCGCACTGATGTCGAGACCACGCGGCAGCGTGCCGAAGGCCCGGCCGCAGCTCTCCAGGCGGCTGGCGATAAAGGCATCCGACACGGCATCGTTACCGGCCTCAAGCAGCAGCTTGGCCTGCAGCGCGACGGCAACGTCTTCGGTCAGTTGGCGCGCGCGGTACTGGATGTCGTCTTTATCGGCAAAAGCGCTTTGCAGCCTGTTGATCTGATGCTTCAAGCGCGCATCGCCGTGACCGTCTCCCAGCTCGGCGAACAACACATCGAGCACACCGGCTTCCTTTGACAGCGCACGCAGCACGTCGAGGCATTGCACATTGCCCGAGCCTTCCCAGATGGAGTTCACCGGCGCCTCGCGGTACAGCCGCGGCATGATGGTGTCCTCGACGTAACCGGCACCCCCCAGGCATTCGCTGGCCTCGGCGATCATTTCCGGGGCGCGTTTGCAGATCCAGTATTTGCCGATCGCCGTCACCAACCGAGCGAACTTTTCTTCCTGCTCATCGAACGGGTGGTCGAGCGCGCGCCCCATACGCATGGTGAGCGCCAACGCCGCCTCACTCTCCAGCGCGAGGTCGGCCAGCACGTTCTGCATCAGTGGCTGCTCAATCAGTGCACGGCCACCAACCTGACGATGTGCGCAGTGATGCATGGCCTGCGTCAGCGCCTGGCGCATCAGGGAACTGGAACCGATCATGCAATCGAAGCGGGTCGAGGACACCATTTCGATGATGGTCGGCACGCCGCGGCCTTCCTCTCCGATCATCCAGGCCAGGGCCCCGCGGTACTCCACTTCGCTGGAAGCGTTGGACCAATTGCCCAGCTTGTTCTTCAGCCGCTGGATATAGAACCCGTTGCGGCTACCATCCGGTTGGTGTCGTGGCAGGAGAAAGCAGCTCAGTCCCTTGTCGGTTTGCGCCAGGGTAAGAAATGCATCGCACATCGGCGCAGAGCAGAACCATTTATGCCCGACCAACTCGTAGGGCTGACCGGGGCCGCCAGCGCCGACCGCATACGCTCGGGTGGTATTGGCGCGCACGTCGGTACCACCCTGTTTTTCAGTCATGGCCATGCCGATGGTGACGCCGCTTTTCTGCTCCATCGGCAGGTTGCGCGGGTCATAGTCCCGGCTGAGAATCTTCGGCAGCCAGACGTCGGCGATGCCCGGCTGCTGTCGTAGCGCCGGGACGCTGGCGTAGGTCATGGTCAACGGGCAGCTGCTGCCGGACTCGGCCTGATTGTGCAGATACATCAACCCGGCACGCGCCACCTGAGCGCCGGCCTGCGGATCGGTCCAGGGCAACGACGGGATGCCATGAGCAATCGCGGCGCCCATCAACTCATGGTAAGCCAAATGAAACTCCACCAGGTCGATGCGGTGGCCGTAGCGGTCGTGGCTCTTGAAAACAGGCTTGTTTTCGTTGGCCAGAAATCCGGCGGCCATCAACGGACCACCGGCCAATGCACCGTAGGCATCCAGGCGCGATTCGGCCCAGCCGCCGCGGTATCGCCGCACCCAATCCTGCAGCGGCAGGTCGAGGCGGTACAGGTTGGCCCCATCCAGCGGCGGCACCTGATTCAGCACCTCATGGGTTTCGGCGTATTGCTGCAGGCTCATCTCGGGTCTCCTCGGCAGAAGCGGCAAGGGGCCCGACGGCATGCAACCATGGATTAGCGATACTCACCGCTGTCATGGGAATAGATCACCGGGCCGATGCGGGCATCGTCTGGTGGCACCCGCCAGAGAAGTGAAGCACGCAGCTATGCAGGGCAAAAGTGAGGTTTCGGCCAAAGTCTGCGCGATGCAACGGCCAGAACTGACCGAACGCCTGAGGTCAGACGCCCGGTCTTGCGCGCTTAGCTCACTTCGACGGGCAGGAGCACCTGAAAACGACTGCCACGACCCGGCTCGGATTGGCAGGAAACCGTTCCGCCCTGCAATGCCACCAGCTGCTTGCACAGGGACAGGCCGATACCCAGCCCACCGTACTGGCGAGTCATGCTGCCATCGAGTTGGCGGAAGTACTGGAACAGCGAGTCATCCACAGGCGCGTCGAACCCGACGCCTGTATCGATCACCGTCACATCGAGCATGTAACCGGGGGTGCTCTCATAACCCTTGACCGCCAGCGTGACACCCCCGCGCAAGGTGAACTTGATGGCGTTGTCGAGCAGGTAGCCTAGGCTCTGTTTCAGCTTGCCGGCGTCACCAACCAGCATTTCCGGTAGCTCGCCATCAAGCTCGAGGTCGAAGTTCAGACCGCGCATTGCGGCACGCGCGCCATACTCGGCATAAAGCTCATCGGCCAACATCCGTACGCTGAACGGCTCGTTGCGCAACCGCAACTTGCCCGCCTGCAATTCAGTCAAGGCGAGGATGTCATTGACCAGCTGCATCATGTCGCGCGCCGATCCGCTGGCGATACGCTGGTACTGCTCCAGCTCGCCGCTCAGCTCCAGGGTGCGCATCAGGTCCAGGCTGCCAATCACACCGTGCATGGGGGTGCGCAGTTCGTGGGTGACGTTGGCGAGGAACTGATCCTTGAGACGGTTGCTCTCGGCCAGTTCGCGGTTCATGGCTTCGAGTTTACGCCCAGTCACTTCCAGCACCTGAGCCCGCTCTTCCTTCATCATGTTGATCCGGTCGGCCAGGGCCAGCGACAGCAGCGCTACCTCGAGCGCCGAACCGATCTGTCCGGCGTACATGGTAATGAACATGTGCGGCAGGTAGCCCAGCACCATCAGCGTGTTGATCTGTCCGCCAATGAGAAAGGCCGACCAGGCGATGAGGAAATAGCGCGCCACCCGCATGCCCCGCCGCCAGGCCACGATGGCGGCGACGAAAATCACCAGAATGAACCAGAGCGCGAGGAAAGTCGCCATGCGCAGCGCCAGCGCATAACTGGAGGTCAGCGATACGACCATGGTCGCCGCACCCAACCCCATCAGCAGCATTAGCGTGCGGTCGATCCAGGGACTGTGCTCGTTGGTATGCAGAAAGCTGCGCGCGAATTGGCAGCCGAACAGACCCGCCGCACCGATGAGAAATGGTGTCGAGGCATTGGCCCACCACGGCCAGTTCGGCCACAGGTACTGCACGCCCAGGCCATTCACCGAAACCTGATACAGGCCGAACGAGGCGATGTAGAGGATGTAATAGAGATAGCTGCGATCACGCACGCTGAGGTAGATAAACAGGTTGTAGAACAGCATCACCAGCAGCACGCCATAGATGATCGCCAGCACGTAGACATGCCCGGACTGCTCTTCCAGGTAAGCCACCGGTGCCCACAGCGCCAGCGGAACCTGAATCGAGCCCTGACTCTCCAGACGCAGGTAGATCCGCCGTGGCTGGTCAGGCGTCAACTGAAGTTCGAAAAGATGGTTGCGCTGCTTGATCTGCCGCTCGTGGAAAGGCAGCGCGTCGCCGCTCTGCTGGGCAAGGCGATAGCCACCGCGGCCATCTGGCAGATAGAGATCGAGATGGTCGAGCGGCGGATACGCCAGCTCCAACCACCAGCGGCTGCGCGCGGCCGGCGGCTCGGCACGGTAGTCCAGATCGACGCGCAACCAGAACGCCGAGCGTGAATAGCCGGCATTGAGGACATCCTCACGGTTCTCGACGAAGCGACCAGCCGCATCGAGTGCGACCACCTCCTCAATCGTGGCGTCACCGCTTGGGTCCTCCAGGACTGCCATGACGTGGCCCAACGGAAGACGCTGAGTGTCGCTGCTGAACTCGACGGCACCCGCCATGGCTGGAAGCAAGGCGAGCAGAAGAATGAGGATATGGTGCATGAAGAAGACAATCCGTCGAGCTGCGCCAGAAGAACCCCCGTTCCCCCGAATGCACACAGCCGAAGCTAAGTGCTGGCACTTTAACATGGTCTGACGCCACAGAATCGACGCCTTGCATATCATCGGACGGACGTATGCGGTAATACCCAGCCGTGCCGGCGCGAGCTGCCCAGGAGGATTGGTGATAAGCTCGCACGCCATGAAAATCCGGCAGCGCCTAGCCTCGGCCGGACCCACACCATGACTCGGGGAACCCATCGATGTCCGGCCACTGCTCCCGCCCTGTCGTTCTTTGCCTTTCCGGCCACGACCCGAGTGGCGGTGCTGGACTACAAGCCGACATCGAAGCGCTGATCGCCCAGGGCTGTCATGCCGCCCCGGCGGTCACTGCACTGACCGTTCAGGACACCGTCAACGTTACCGACTTCCGCGTGCTCGACCGTGAATGGGTGCTGGCTCAGGCTCACGCCGTCATAGCCGACTTGCCAGTGGCCGCAGTCAAACTGGGCATGCTTGGCTCGGTTGAGATGGTCGAGACCGTATTGGAAATCATGCAGAAGCTTCCTGGCGTGCCACTGGTCTGTGATCCAGTGCTACGTGCCGGTGGCGGCGGCGCGTTGGGCAAGGACGAAGTCGGCTACGCCATGCGCGAACGGCTGTTTCCTGTGTCTACCATTGCCACTCCGAACCTGCCGGAAGCACGGATTCTTGCGGAGCTTCCGGAAGGCAGCGCCGATGAATGTGCGGAAAAGCTGTTGCCCTTTATTCGTCACCTGCTGATCACCGGAGGCCATGGCGACGAGACCGAAGTCCACAACCGACTCTACTCACGCGATGGCAGCCGCTACGATTTCAGCTGCCAGCGACTGCCCGGCAGCTATCACGGGTCCGGCTGCACCCTGGCCAGTGCATTGTCCGGACGGCTGGCGCTGGGCGAGGACCTGGCCAGCGCGGTGAAATCCGCCCTCGATTACACTTGGCGTACCCTGCGTGACGCTGAGGCACCAGGCCGTGGCCAATACATTCCACGGCGCCTGCCGCTGGATCTGGCCTGACCGGAGCGCTGCCATGAAAGACACCAAACTGCGCGGCCTCTACGCCATCACCGACAGCAAGCTCTTGGCCGACGGGCGACTGCTGCCCTACGCCGAGGCGGCGCTGAAAGGCGGTGCTCGGCTGCTCCAATACCGCGACAAGTCCGAGGACGACAGACGGCGTCTGCGCGAGGCCGAGGCCTTGCGCGAGCTGTGCGATCGTCACGGCGCGCAGTTGATCATCAACGATGATGCCGAGCTTGCCGCTCGCCTGGGCGTCGGCCTGCATCTGGGCCAGGAAGACGGCTCGCTCTCTGCGGCCCGTGCGCTCCTAGGACGCAAGGCCATCATTGGCGCAACCTGTCATGCGCGCCTGGATCTGGCTGAGCAGGCCATCCGTGAGGGCGCCAGCTATATTGCGTTCGGCCGGTTCTTCGACTCCAACACCAAGCCCGGCGCGCCCGCAGCAACAGCTGAACTGCTGGTAGAGGCCCGACAGCGGTTCAGCGTGCCGATCACCGCGATTGGCGGAGTGACGCTCGAAAACGCACCCGGCCTGATCGCCCAAGGCGCCAGTCTGATCGCCGTCGTCCACACCTTGTTCGCTGCCGAGTCGGCGAGCGAAGTCGAGCGCCGCGCGCAGGCTTTCAGCGAGCTATTCGCCACTAATTGAACACTGCACGGCTCCCATCGCCGTGCTTATCAACCCTTTTCCTGTATCGAGAGAGGTCCCATGTCCCGTTCCGAAACCCTCTTCGCAAGTGCTCAGAACCGAATTCCAGGCGGCGTGAACTCGCCGGTACGCGCCTTCCGCAGCGTTGGCGGTACACCGTTGTTCTTCAAGCATGCCGAAGGCGCCTATGTGACCGATGAAGACGACAAGCGCTACGTCGATTACGTCGGTTCCTGGGGCCCGATGATCCTCGGCCACGGCCATCCTGAGGTACTCGACGCGGTCCGCAATCAGCTGCAACACGGTCTGTCCTACGGCGCACCGACGGCGATGGAAACCGAAATGGCTGAGCTGGTCTGCAGCCTGGTGCCGTCCATGGAAATGATGCGCATGGTCAGCTCGGGCACCGAGGCAACCATGAGCGCGATCCGCCTGGCCCGCGGCTATACCGGACGTGACAGCATTATCAAGTTCGAAGGCTGCTATCACGGCCACTCCGATAGCCTGCTGGTCAAGGCCGGTTCCGGCGCCCTGACCCAGGGCGTTCCCAGCTCTGCAGGCGTACCGGCAGCATTCGCCAAGCACACCCTGACACTGCCCTTCAACGACCTGGCAGCCGTCGAGCAAATGCTCGCCGAGGTGGGCAACGAAGTGGCGTGCATCATCGTTGAGCCGGTTGCCGGCAACATGAATTGCGTACCGCCAGCGCCCGGCTACCTACAGGGGCTGCGCGAGCAGTGCGACAAGCACGGCGTAGTGCTTATCTTCGATGAAGTGATGACCGGCTTCCGCGTCGCCCTCGGCGGAGCTCAGGCTCACTACGGCGTCACCCCCGACCTGACCACCTTCGGCAAGATCATCGGCGGCGGCATGCCGGTCGGCTGCTTCGGCGGCAAGCGCGCCATCATGGAACGCATTGCTCCGCTCGGCCCCGTCTACCAGGCCGGCACCCTGTCGGGTAATCCACTGGCGATGGCGGCAGGACTGACGACACTGAAGCTGATCAACCGCCCTGGGTTTCATGAAGAACTCACCGCCTACACCACACGCATGCTGCAGGGGCTGAAAGAGCGGGCCGAAGCTGTCGGCATTCCTTTCGTCACCACCCAGGTTGGCGGCATGTTTGGCCTGTATTTCAGCCAAGCGGACGCCATCGTTACCTTCGACGACGTGATGGCCAGCGACGCCGAACGTTTCAAGCGCTTCTTCCACCTGATGCTCGAGGGTGGCGTGTACCTGGCGCCCAGCGCCTTCGAAGCCGGCTTCACCTCCATCGCCCATGGCGACAAGGAATTGCAGATCACCTTCGATGCGGCCGAACGCGCCTTCGCTCAGCTGAAATGAGCCTGGTGCCTGACCTGCTACAAGCCGTGCTTTTGATGCTGACGGGGCTGGCGAGCGCCATCTGGATCGGCAGCGCCCGGCGAGGCTACGGCGAGCCGGATCAACCGGCTCTGTTCTCCGCGTTGCTTGCGTTCAGCCTGGCTGCCGGAACGGGCGCATGCGCGACGGCACGTTTGGCGCTCGGTGCCGATACGCTCGAGGCAGAACGCTGGCTGCTGCAGGCAACGCTGCTGCTCGGCCTGCCGCTCGTCGGCGTAGTCGCGCTCACGCTGTCGCGCAGATGGATCTGGAGCCGCCCCATCTGGGGCCGAGTGGTCATCGGATTGTGTGCGTTTTTCGAGCTGGCCAGGCAGTTGGGCTGGAGCGCGCCATACGCACTGTCGCTGGGCCTGCTGAGTGCTCTGCTGGTCGTTTATGCGGGGTTGCTGCAGTGGCCAGCGCGCCTGCAGACCGCAGCAGGGTTGACTGGAGGCGCTTTGCTCATGGCACTGCTACCTTGGGGTGGGCTGCTGGTCAGTTCCAATCCGCTGCAGGCCTATCAGCAGCTGTGGCTGGCACTGGCCGTTCCGATCATCGCCTGGCTATTGCTTCATCTGCCCGGCAACTTGCGCGGAGAAAGCCCTGCCACAACATAAAAAAGCCGAATGCCTGCCGTTAAAGCCTTTGTAAGCAGGGCACTGGTTATCCATAATGTGACAGTCGGCTCGTTTCACGCCGGACTTTTCAGTCACCGCCCTGATCTTCGAGGCGCCTTGATTCATGACTTGCACCGGCCGCAGCCTCGCTCTTGGCTGCCTGCTGCTACTCACACCCCTGCTGGGCATGGCGGGCGGCAACTCGCTGCTGATCCCCGCCACTTCCCGCTGCGCGCTGAACACCGTCCCGGAAGCGATGAACGAAGCGCTGCGTGCTTGCGAGCACGCCGCCAACCAGGGTGACCTGCAGGCAGCCTATGAGCTCGGCGACTATTACTACAACGGACGGCGCGCGCCACGTGATCTGGCCAAGGCGCTTCACTGGTTCGAGCAGGCGTCGCTGGAGGGGCACGCGCTGGCCCAGCACCGACTCGGCGTAATGTTCTTTCGCGGTGAAGGAGTGCCAGCCAACAACGTCCAGGCTTACGTGGTGTTGAAGATGTCGGCGGTCAACGGCGAAGAAGAGGCGCTGGATACCGCTGACCGCGTCTCGGCGCAGATGGGCCGCGAAGAGCACGAAATCGCGACCCAGGTCCTTGGGCAGATATTTCGGGACTATCTGATGGAATTGCAAACGGCAGGCGAGTAACACTCGGCAAGCAATACCCTTGCGTCCTGCCGCCTCGCGCCGTCGTATCTGCTGCTTTCGCTTGAGCTCGTCGCCTGCCGCAGTGCTTTCACTTTTATCGCCCACGCCCTCGCCGTATAATCGCCGGTCATTTTTTGCACAACGCCGGCCCGAGACATGACCCGCAAGCTCTATATCGAAACCCACGGCTGCCAGATGAACGAGTACGACAGCTCGCGCATGGTGGACCTACTGGGTGAGCAGCAGCCCTTGGAGATCACCGCGAACCCGGCGGAAGCCGACGTGATCCTGCTCAACACCTGCTCGATTCGCGAAAAGGCGCAGGAGAAAGTGTTCTCCCAGCTGGGTCGCTGGCGGGAGCTCAAGCTTGAAAATCCGCAGCTGGTGATCGGTGTCGGTGGTTGCGTCGCCAGCCAGGAAGGCGCGGCAATCCGTGACCGCGCCCCCTATGTCGACGTGGTGTTTGGCCCGCAGACCCTGCACCGATTACCAGAAATGATCGATGCAGCGCGCACCACAAAAAAGCCTCAGGTAGACATTTCGTTTCCCGAAATCGAGAAATTCGACCGTTTGCCGGAGCCACGCGTCGATGGCCCAACCGCGTTTGTTTCGGTCATGGAAGGCTGCAGCAAGTACTGCACTTTCTGCGTCGTGCCATACACTCGCGGCGAAGAAGTCAGCCGGCCGTTCGACGATGTGCTCGCCGAAGTCATCCATCTGGCTGAAAACGGCGTCCGGGAAGTCACCTTGCTCGGGCAGAACGTCAACGGTTACCGCGGCGCTACCCATGACGGCCGCACCGCCGACTTGGCTGAACTGATTCGCGTGGTCGCCGCAGTTGATGGCATCGACCGGATCCGCTACACCACCAGTCATCCGCTGGAGTTCTCCGACGCGCTGATTCAGGCGCACGCCGAAGTGCCAGAACTGGTGAAGTATCTGCACCTACCGGTTCAATCGGGTTCAGATCGCGTGCTAGCCGGAATGAAGCGCAACCACACAGCGCTCGAATACAAGTCGCGGATCCGCAAGCTCAAGGCCGCCGTGCCGGATATCCTGATCAGCTCTGACTTCATCGTCGGCTTCCCCGGCGAAACCGAGAAGGACTTCGAACAGACCATGAAGCTGATCGAAGACGTTGGCTTCGACTTTTCCTACTCCTTCGTCTACAGCTCGCGGCCCGGCACGCCGGCGGCGGATTTGGTGGACGAAACACCGGAAGAGGTGAAGAAGCAACGACTGGCGATCCTGCAACAACGGATCAACCAGCAAGGCTTCGAGAACAGCCGAAAGATGGCCGGTACGCAGCAGCGCATTCTCGTCACCGACTATTCCAAGAAAGACCCGGGCATGCTACAGGGCCGTACCGAGCACAATCGGATCGTCAATTTCCGTTGCGACAACCCCCGACTGATCGGCCAGTTCGTTGATGTGTTCATTGACGATGCGCTGCCGCACTCGTTGCGTGGCACGCTGCTAGAGTCAGTGAGCCGCACGGCATAACTGAACCGCAGCTGATAGCGAAGGCATCGGCTGCGTTTTCGCCACGGGTCGCGACGACCGGTGCGCGCTGCTTTTTTTCTCGCGCGGCGCTATTCTCACCCAACCTATTTGCAAAGCAGGTCACTTAAAAGCCCTTGAACGCCCCCATAGAACCTCATCGTTTCACCCTCGAACCCTTTGAAGCCAACCGCTTCGCCAATCTCTGCGGCCAGTTCGACGAGCATCTGCGCCTCATTGAGCAGCGCCTCGATCTGGAAATCCGCAACCGCGGCAATCAGTTCGAGTTGGTCGCCCCCCCCGATGTGGCCCAAGCGGCAGAGCACCTCCTGCGACGCCTGTACCGCGAGACCAAGAGCATTGAGCTCTCGCCGGACACGGTTCACCTGTTCCTGCAGGAATCGGCAATGGAAGAGCTGAACAACTCATCCACGACCCCGAACATTTCGTTGCGCACCCGCAAGGGCAATATCCGTCCACGCGGCGTCAATCAGCAACGTTACGTGCAGTCGATCCTCGACAACGACATCAACTTCGGCATCGGCCCAGCCGGTACGGGAAAGACGTATCTGGCGGTGGCCTGCGCGGTCGACGCGCTGGAGCGCGAGCAGATTCGTCGCATCCTGCTGGTACGCCCGGCAGTCGAAGCGGGCGAGAAGCTCGGCTTCCTCCCCGGCGATCTGGCTCAGAAGATCGATCCTTACCTGCGCCCTTTGTACGACGCACTTTACGAGATGCTCGGCTTCGAGCAGGTCGCCAGGCTGATCGAGAAGCAGGTCATCGAGATCGCGCCGCTGGCTTACATGCGCGGACGCACGCTGAACAACAGCTTCATCATCCTCGACGAGAGCCAGAACACCACTCTTGAGCAGATGAAGATGTTCCTGACCCGCATCGGCTTTGGCTCGACCGCGGTGATCACCGGCGACATTACTCAGGTCGATCTGCCTCGTGGCACCAAGAGCGGTCTGGCCCACGTGATCGAAGTCCTGAAGGACGTCAACGGCATCAGCTTCACGCACTTCAAACCAAAGGACGTCGTGCGTCACCCGCTGGTGCAGCGCATCGTCGAGGCATACGAGGCCTTCGAGGGCAATCAGGCGCAGAACGGCAATCGCACGCTTCAGGAACATGGGCGTGATTGAGCTCGACCTGCAGATTGCAACTGCCGGTGCCGTTCCGGACGAAGCCGACCTGCACCGCTGGTGCGAGCTGGCGCTACGCCAACGCAAGGGCGACTCCGAACTGACCATCCGACTGGTTGACGAAGACGAAGGGCGCGAACTCAATCGCACCTGGCGGCAGAAGGATTACGCCACCAACGTGCTGTCGTTTCCGGCGGATGTGCCCGACGGACCGGGCGGCGTTCCGATGCTGGACATTCCGTTGCTGGGCGATCTGGTGATCTGCGTGCCGGTGCTTGAGCGGGAGGCAGCAGAACAAGGCAAGACACTGCAGGCGCACTGGGCGCATCTGGTCATCCATGGCTGTCTGCACCTGCTCGGCTACGATCATATCGATGACAACGAAGCCGAGGAAATGGAGAGCATCGAGCGTCAACTGTTGGCGGAGCTGGGTCACACCGATCCTTACGCCGACGAATAGCCCGCTACGGGCAACTGCAAGGACCATTGAGTCAAAGACATGAGCGAAGACCGATCGAGCAACGGGCAAAAGTCCTGGTTTGGGAAAATCAGCCAGGCTTTTGCCCATGAGCCGAAAAACCGTGAGGAGCTGCTGGAAGTATTGCGCGGCGCCCACCAGAACAAACTGCTCGACAACGAAGCCCTGGCGATTGTCGAGGGCGCCATTCAGGTCGCCGACCTGCAAGTGCGAGACATCATGGTGCCGCGCTCGCAGGTGATGAGCATCAGGGCCGACCAGTCGCCGAAGGAGTTTCTCCCGGCGATCATTTCCGCAGCGCACTCCCGCTATCCGGTAGTAGGCGACAGCCTCGACGAAGTTATCGGCGTGCTGCTGGCCAAGGACTTGCTACCGCTGATCCTGCAGGGCGATCAGCAGAATTTCGACATCAAGGACCTGCTGCGCCCCGCCACTTTCGTGCCCGAGTCCAAACGCCTCAACGTGCTGCTGCGCGAGTTCCGCGCCAACCACAGCCATATGGCGATAGTCATCGACGAATACGGCGGCGTAGCCGGGCTGGTCACCATCGAGGACGTGCTCGAACAGATCGTTGGCGACATCGAAGACGAGCATGACATCGAAGAAGACAGCTACATCCGACCGCTGCCGAGCGGGGATTTTCTGGTCAAGGCGCTGACGCCCATCGACAGCTTCAACGAATTCTTCCAGAGCGAGTTCCCCGACGAAGAATTCGACACCGTTGCTGGCCTGGTGATGAGCACTTTTGGTCACCTGCCCAAGCGCAACGAGGTGACGGAGATCGATGGCTTCCGTTTTCGCGTGCTGAATGCCGACAGTCGCCGGGTGCACATGCTGCGTCTGACCCGTACCGAAATTGAAAATCGCTAGCGCTGCTGCGCTGACTTATTAGCTCGTTTTAGCATTCACCCGCCGCATGCCGTCCACGCTTGCGGCGGCTATCCAAGGAACATCCATGCGCTGGATTACCCGCCCCAGCTGGCTCGGCAACCTGCTGGCGCTTGTCGCCGGCGCCCTGACCACCCTGTCGCTCGCCCCGTTCGATATCTGGCCGCTGGCCTTGGTGTCGATGGGTGTGATTTATCTGAGCCTGCGCGAGCTGACGCCTAAACAGGCGGCAGGTCGCGGCTGGTGCTACGGCTTCGGCCTGTTCGCCTCGGGCGTCAGCTGGGTTTACGTCAGCATTCACGACTTTGGCTCGGCGCCGCCGGTGCTGGCCGGGGCTTTGACACTGGGCTTCGTGGCCGGTTTGGCGCTGTTCTTCATGCTGCTGGGCTGGGCCTGGGCCCGCTGGCTACGGCAGACGGCGGCGCCACTGCTCAACGCCCTGCTGTTCGCCGCACTTTGGCTCGCCCTGGATGCCCAGCGCGGTTGGGTACTGACAGGGTTTCCGTGGCTGTATGCCGGTTACAGCCAACTGGAAGGGCCACTGGCCGGGCTTGCGCCGCTCGGTGGCGTCTGGTTGCTGACCTTTGCGCTCGCATTGACCGCATCACTGCTTGTCGAGCTACCCCAGCTTTTGCGTCACAAGGCATCGCTGGCCGGAGCATCGCTGCTCGTAGTGGCCCTCTGGGGCGGCGCACTGGGCTTTGACGAACACGCCTGGACAACCGCAAAAGCCGAACCAATCACCGTCGCCGCGATGCAGGGCAACGTCGCGCAAAGCATCAAATGGGACCCGAAGAAGCTCGAGATGCAGCTGCTGCTCTACCGCGACATGACCTTCCGCAGCAAACCCGCGGACCTCATCGTCTGGCCAGAAACGGCGGTGCCCATTCTCAAGGAGCACGCTGAAGGCTACCTGACGATGATGAGCCGCTTCGCCCAGGACCGGCAGTCAGCCCTGATCACCGGCGTCCCGGTGCGCCAGCCCAATGCCGACGGGGAGCTGCGCTACTACAACGGCCTGACCACGGCAGGCGACGCGCAAGGTACCTACTTGAAGCAGAAGCTGGTGCCGTTCGGTGAATACGTGCCGCTGCAAGATCTGTTGCGTGGCCTCATCGCCTTTTTCGATCTACCCATGTCGGACTTCGCCCGCGGTTCACCCGAGCAACCACTGCTGCAGGCGAAGGGCTTTCAGATCGCCCCGTTCATTTGCTACGAAGTCGTCTATCCCGAGTTTGCCGCCGGCCTCGCGGCGCAGAGCGACATCCTGCTCACCGTCAGCAACGACGCCTGGTTTGGCCACTCCATCGGCCCGCTGCAGCATCTGCAGATGGCACAGATGCGAGCGCTGGAGGCAGGCCGCTGGATGATTCGTGCCACCAATAACGGCGTTACGGTGCTGATAGACCCGCACGGCGGCATCGTCGAGCAAATCCCGGCTTTTCAGGAAGCGGTGCTATACGGCGAGGTCACGCCCATGCAGGGACTGACGCCCTATCTGCAATGGCGCTCCTGGCCCTTGATCGCCATCTGTGCGCTGCTGCTCGGCTGGGGCCTGGTACGACGCCGGCGAGGCTGATACTCATCGCGCCCGCCGGCGTCCAACGTGCCTCTACTCAGAGGCGCTGTCATAAAGCAGCGGGTAGACCAGCATGCCAACTGCTTCGTTGAGCAGCATGCCGTTCTGCCAGACGGCCTTCGCCTCGGGCAGCCAGCCGCCAAAGGGTCGCCCGCTGGCAACCCCCAGGAAGCCTACCGGGGCGGCAATCACCTCCAGTCCCACCTCCTCGAAACACCAGCGGGACCGCGGCATGTGCGACGCCGAGGTGACCAGCACGATACGCTCGATACCCGCCGCCTTGAGCATTTCCGCGCTATAGCGCGCATTCTCCCAGGTGGTTCGGCTGCGCTCTTCGAGCCACTGCGTTGGTGTATCGAAATCGCGCTCCAGCGCCTCGGCCGCCAACTGCGCTTCGCTCGGTGGCTCTCCATAGTGCAGCCCACCGCTCGCCAGGATTGGCAGACCCGACGCCTTCGCCAATCGCGATGCATAACGCAGCCGCTCGAGGGCAATATGGCTGGGCTGATCGGAACCCCACGCGGGATCGGCCTGTTCTCGACCCGCGCCCAGCACGACAATCGCCTGTGCACGCTTCCCGAGGCTGCTCCATTCCGAACGATGCAGCGCCACTTCGCTTTCGATCGCTCGTGCTGCCCACTCAACGGTCACCGGCAGGCTCATCAGCCACAGCCCACCGAACCCCAGCATGAAACAGAATACTGCCAGCCGTGGTGAGCGACGCCGCAGCCACCAGGCCGCGAGCAATAACAACAGCAGCCCACCGGGCGGCAGCAGTAACTGTTTGAAGAAATAGCGTATTGGCATGTGCAGCTCCGGTCGATCGGCCGCTGCCACTTTACCTGCCGAGGCGCCCGCTTGTCGGCAGCACGGACGCCGTCAGTGCTTTGGGTAGGTATGCAACCGTTGCCGAGCACGAAGCAACTGCGAACCGCAAGCCGAGCAAGCGACCGCGCCGGCGCCCTCTGGCCAATGCACGCTAGTGCCACAGAGCGCGCAGACCATTGATTGCCGCAGCGCAGGCGGGCTCTGCTTGCAGTGCTTGCTCGAGTGCTGCCGCAACACATTGCGCAACGCTGGCCGGGTCGCCTGACGGTCCAGCTGCGCCTGCTCTTCGGCAGCGGCGTGCCAACCGGACAACCACTGCGAATCCTGTTGCAGGTAGGCACGGATCAGGTCGAACTCCGCAGGGGTCAACCCACCGACCTCCAATTCGGCCGTAGCGCCAGTCTCATCACCCGTTCTTCGTTCGGCTTCTTCCAAGGCCAATGTCAGCCGCTGCAGCACGCGTCCGTACAGATTGCCCTCATCCGCCTGGCGTTCTTTACCCATGATTCACCTCGTGTTCATCCCGCCCCCTGTACAAGCGTAGTTCAGACTCGAACATCCACCTCGCGCGCGACAAACGGGGCGCTCCACGCTGGCAAATCTGGTTTCCCTCGGTTGCGAAGGGTCATGTATGCTACGGCGCTTCCATGCGTTCGCATCCAACCCGCTGCGCCGCCGTTGTGTCAGCCTAGAGCCGGCCATGCGGCAGCCCGAGCTGCCATGCGAACAGCCAGCCCCCTTTCCAACGCCAGTAGCCATGCACGAACAGTATCAGCCCCGCGAAATCGAAGCCGCCGCGCAGTCCCACTGGGACTCGCAGAAATCCTTTGAAGTAAGCGAACAGCCAGGCAAGGACACTTTCTATTGCCTGTCGATGTTCCCCTACCCCAGCGGCAAGCTGCACATGGGGCATGTGCGCAACTACACCATTGGCGATGTGATCGCCCGCTACCAGCGCATGCAGGGCAAGAACGTTCTACAGCCCATGGGCTGGGACGCGTTCGGCATGCCGGCGGAAAACGCGGCCATGAAGAACAAGGTCGCGCCGGCCAAGTGGACCTACGAGAACATCGACTACATGCGCACCCAGCTCAAGAGCCTGGGACTGGCGGTCGACTGGACGCGCGAAGTCACGACCTGCAAGCCGGACTACTACCGCTGGGAGCAGTGGCTGTTCACCCGTCTGTACGAAAAGGGCGTCATCTACCGCAAGAACGGCACCGTCAACTGGGACCCGGTTGACCAGACCGTACTGGCAAACGAGCAGGTCATCGACGGTCGCGGCTGGCGCTCTGGCGCGCTGATCGAAAAGCGCGAAATCCCCATGTATTACTTCAAGATCACCGCCTACGCGGATGAGCTCCTGGAGAGCCTGGACGAGCTGGATGGCTGGCCCGAACAGGTCAAGACCATGCAGCGCAACTGGATCGGCAAGTCGCGCGGCATGGAAATCAGCTTCCCTTACGACGCTGCCAGCATCGGCAGCGAAGGGGTGATGAAGGTCTTCACTACCCGTCCCGATACGCTGATGGGCGCGACCTACGTTGCCGTGGCGGCCGAACATCCGCTGGCCACACTAGCCGCCCAGAACAACACCGAATTGCAGGCATTCATTGACGAGTGCAAGCGTGGCGGCGTAGCCGAAGCCGATATCGCCACCCAGGAAAAGAAAGGCCTTGCCACTGCATTGAAGGTGCAGCATCCACTCACTGGCGAGCTGCTGCCGGTGTGGGTCGCCAACTACGTGCTGATGAATTACGGCGAAGGCGCAGTGATGGCCGTTCCGGCTCATGACGAACGCGATTTTGCCTTTGCGACCAAGTACAACCTGCCGATCAAACCTGTTGTGCGCACCAGCGCAGGAGACGAGACGCCTGCACCTTGGAACGACGCCTACGGTGAGCATGGCGAGCTGATCAATTCCAACGAATTCAACGGGCTGGATTTCGACGGCGCGTTCGACGCCATGGAAGCGGCCCTGCAGCGCAAAGGCCTCGGCCAGGCCCGCACCCAGTTCCGCCTGCGCGATTGGGGCATCAGCCGCCAGCGCTACTGGGGCTGCCCGATTCCGATCATCCACTGCCAGAGCTGCGGTGACGTACCGGTACCGGAAGACCAGCTCCCAGTAGTGCTGCCCGAAAACGTCGTACCGGATGGCGCCGGCTCACCGCTGGCGCGCATGCCAGAGTTCTATGACTGCAGCTGCCCCAAGTGCGGCGCCGCAGCCAAGCGCGAAACCGACACCATGGATACCTTTGTCGAATCGTCCTGGTACTTTGCTCGCTATGCCTCGCCGCATTATGACCAGGGCATGGTCGATCCTGCCGCAGCCAACCACTGGCTGCCGGTAGACCAGTACATCGGCGGTATCGAGCACGCGATCCTGCATCTGCTCTATGCGCGCTTCTTCCACAAGCTGATGCGTGACGAGGGGCTGGTCAGCTCCAACGAGCCGTTCAAGAACCTGCTCCCGCAGGGCATGGTTATCGCGGACACCTACTACCGCACCCTGGAAAATGGCGGCAAGGACTGGTTCAACCCGGCCGACGTCATCGTCGAGCGCGACGCCAAGGCCAAAGTCATCGGTGCCAAACTCGCCAGCGATGGCCTGCCGGTGGAAATCGGCGGCACCGAAAAGATGTCGAAGTCGAAGAACAATGGTGTCGACCCGCAGGCGATGATCAACAGCTACGGCGCCGATACCTGCCGCCTGTTCATGATGTTCGCGTCGCCGCCGGACATGAGCCTGGAATGGTCCGATTCCGGCGTCGAAGGTGCCAGTCGCTTCCTGCGCCGCGTCTGGCGCCTGGCACACGCCCACGTCAGCGCGGGTGCCGTTGCCCGACTGGACATCTCCAGCCTCGGTGATGAGCAAAAGGCCGTACGCCGCGCGATTCACCTGGCGATCAAGCAGGCCAGTCAGGATGTCGGCCAGCACCACAAATTCAACACCGCCATTGCCCAGGTGATGACGCTGATGAACGTCCTGGAGAAGGCAGCCGCGGGTACCGAGCAGGACCGCGCGCTGCTTCAAGAAGGCCTCGAAACCGTTGCGCTGCTGCTGGCTCCGATTACGCCGCATATCTGTCATGAGCTCTGGCAGCAGCTAGGTCACAGCGGCTCGATCATCGATGCACAATGGCCGACGGTCGACGAGACTGCCCTGGTTCAGGACAGCCTGACACTGGTGGTCCAGGTCAACGGCAAGCTGCGCGGACAAATTGAAGTGTCCGCAGGCGCCACTCGTGAAGAGGTCGAAGCCACCGCCCGCGCCAACGAGAACGTTGTGCGCTTCACTGAAGGTCTGACGATTCGCAAGGTCATCGTGGTACCGGGCAAGCTGGTCAATATCGTCGCTAACTGATTCGTCTTGGCGCGTGCGCCAAGACTGGCAAGGGGAAACAACATGATCAAACGCAATCTGGTGGTGGTTGGCCTGGCCCTGCTGTTGAGCGCCTGCGGCTTCCAGCTGCGGGGAACGGGCGATACCAACTTCGCGCTCGATGAAGTTAATCTGCAAGCCCGCAACAGCTACGGCGAAACCGTGCAGCAGCTTGAAGAGTTGCTCAAGGACAGTGGCGTCAGGGTTTATCCCGGTGCTCGCTACACCCTTGATCTGGTGCGTGAGCAGACCCGTCAACGTACCGCCAGCTATACGACCGCAGCACGCACTGCCGAGTACGAATTGACTCAGAGTCTCGACTATGAGATCCGTGGGCCGCAAAACACAGTGCTGCTGGCAGACCAGGTCGAAGTGTCCAAGGTGTATGTTCATGACAGCAGCAATCTGATCAGTTCGGATCAGGAAGCCAGCCAGCTGCGCCGGGAAATGCGCCGCGAACTCCTGCAGCAGCTGAGCATGCGCCTACGCAACATCACACCGGCACAGCTCGACCAGCTGCAGCAGACCGCGGAAGCGAAGAAGCGCGCCGAAGCCGAGGCGATCGAGGCACAGATGCGCGAGCAGTCTGCACAACCGTTGCAGTCGCCCATCGAACTGCCGCTGCAATGAAGACCGGGGAGCCTGCTGACGCAGGCTCCCGATCCTTCCGATGAAGTTGCCTCCCGCCCAGCTTGCCAAGCACCTGCAAGGGCCCCTAGCGCCGGTCTATGTGGTCAGTGGCGACGAGCACCTGCTCTGCCAGGAAGCCAGCGACGCCATCCGTGCGGCCTGCCGCCAACAAGACTTCAGCGAGCGCCAGGTACTCAACGTCGAAACCGGTTTCGACTGGGGCCAGCTCATCGAAGCCGGGGCCAGCCTCTCCCTGTTTGCGGAAAGGCGCCTGCTGGAGCTGCGCATCCCCAACGGCAAACCCGGCGACAAGGGCGCCGCTGCGCTGATCGACTACCTTGCACGACCTGCCGAAGACACCGTACTGCTGATCAGCCTGCCCAAGCTCGACGGCAACACCCAAAAGACCAAATGGGCCAAGGCGCTGATTGATGGCAAACAGGTGCAGTTCCTGCAGATCTGGCCGGTCGATGCGCAACAGCTGCCGCAGTGGATTCGACAGCGCCTGGCACAGGCCGGTCTCGCCGCAGACCAGGAAGCCGTAGAACTGATCGCAGCCCGCGTCGAGGGCAATCTGTTGGCCGCCGCGCAGGAAATCGAAAAGTTAAAACTGCTAGCCGAGGGCGGCCAGGTAACCACCGAAACCGTGCAGGCTGCCGTGGCTGACAGCGCCCGCTACGACGTCTTCGGGCTGATCGATGCCGCGCTGCTTGGTCAGCCGGAGCACATCCTGCAGATGCTCGCTGGCTTGCGCGCCGAAGGGGTCGAGGCGCCGGTGATCCTCTGGGCCGTCGCGCGCGAAGTCCGCCAGCTGGCCAATATTGCCCATCAGTACGCTCAGGGCGTACCGCTAGACCGTGCGTTCAGCCAGGCTCGACCACCGGTATGGGATAAGCGCAAACCTCTGGTCAGCAAAGCGCTTCAACGACACGATGCAGCGGGTTGGCAACGCCTGCTGATGGGCGCGCAACAGATTGACGAACAGATCAAGGGCCAGGCCGAAGGCGATCCCTGGGTCGGATTGACTGATCTGTGCCTACAGCTGTGTGGACGTCAGATCCGGTTGTAGGACGAGGCGAAGCAGTGCTGGCATCGGCCCGCCTGATTCTCGCGAGTTGAATCAGCGCTCCAGGCTTGCCAGCCCTCGGCAGGTGCTGGACATTTTTTGTACAACCCCTATGATGCCCTCGCCTGATCATGAGCAAGCAAGAGGGTACGTGATGAGCAAGCAACGAAAGCGGCCGAACAAGGCCAAAAGCCTGGCAGCGCAACCTCTGTTCCGCTGTCGCCAGGAACAGCCGAAAAAAGGCAAAGGCAGCTACCGCCGCGAAGCCTCCCAGTCCACCAACTGGGAGGCTTCGGTCCTTCTGGCGGCTTGAAAAGCCAAGCCCTTCAAAGCGTGATAATGTCACCTGCCGATGACCTGCCGAGAGTGGTGCATGCTTTACACCTTCGTCCCCGTCCTGCTGCTGCGAACTCTGATTGCCGGATCAGCCCTGAGCATAATGGTTGCCTGTGCCGCAGAGCCGGCCGCACCAACCGAGGTGGCCGCGACTAGCCAGCCGGCTCAGAGCACTGCCGGATCCAACGTGGTGCCACCCGAAGCCGAGCCTGCTCAACTGAGCTTCGCTGAATGGCGCGACGCTTTTCGCAGCGAGGCCCTTCAGGCGGGTGTCTCGGCGCAGGTTTTCGACCGCGCCTTTGCAGGTGTCACGCCTGACCCGAGCATCATCATTGCGGATCGCAGCCAGCCCGAGTTCAGTCGACCGGTCTGGCAATATCTGGACGGCGCGCTATCAAAGCAGCGGGTCGAGCGCGGCCAGCGCCTGCTAAACCAACATCAAGCGACGCTGGACGACATTGAGGCGCGCTATGGTGTGGACCGGAACACGCTGGTGGCCATCTGGGGCCTGGAAAGCAGCTACGGACAGATCATGGGCGACAAGAGCGTCATTCGCTCGCTCGCAACTTTGGCACACGAGGGGCGACGTCCGGGATTTGCCAAAAGCCAGTTGCTGGCTGCGCTGGAAATCCTCGAGCATGGCGACGTGAGCGCCGATCAGCTACGGGGTTCCTGGGCCGGCGCGATGGGACAGACCCAGTTCATTCCAACCACCTACAACACTCATGCCGTGGATTTCGATGGCGACGGCAGCCGTAACATCTGGAGCAGCTCTGCCGATGCGCTGGCTTCGGCCGCGCACTACCTGCAGGCCTCTGGCTGGAACGCCGGGCAACCTTGGGGCTTTGAGGTCAAGCTGCCGGACGGGTTCGAGTATGCGCAGGCTGACAACGCTATCCGCAAAACGGTAGCCGCCTGGCGCCAGCTCGGATTGACCGGACTACCGAGCGGCACTGATATGGATGAGGCAACAGCTACGCTGTTGCTCCCCGCGGGCTATCGCGGACCGGCGTTCCTGGTGCTGGATAATTTCCGGGCCATTCTGCGCTACAACAACTCGTCATCCTATGCGCTGGCGATCGGGCTGCTGTCCGAGCGCTTCAACGGTGCCGGCCGGGTGCGTGCAAGCTGGCCAAAAGGTGAGCAGCCACTGAGCCGCTCCGAGCGCGTCGAGCTGCAGGAGCGCCTGACGATGCATGGCTTTGACCCAGGCACACCGGACGGCATCATTGGCGCCAATACCCGCAGTGCTATCCGTGGTTTTCAGCAACTATTGGGCTGGCCCGCCGATGGCCATCCGACGCAGGAATTGCTGGGACGGCTGCGCGCGGAACCTTAGCGAACGTGGCCGAATTATTCGGCCATCGTCTGCCCCAAACCGCCCTCTCACCGGCAACTCACATAGCAACCGCACGGCTCGCCTGACGCGACTGAACGGTCAGTGCCTGTGATAAACTGCGCGGCGGCCACAAGCCGCCGCGTCCACGGAGCCTCTAGCGGAGCCCAGAAAGCCGATGTCCGACACCTCCCAACCCAAGGCCATTGCCAGCGGCGAAAAATTCCGCACCACTCAGGGCATCACCGCTATCAAGGACGGCCAGAAGCGTCGCGCCTCAAGCGAGCCTCAGGTCTTCGAACCCAAACCCAAATG
>JAKUTK010000149.1 GCA_022448005.1 Pseudomonas sp. | reverse complement strand
CCAGCCATTGAGCACCCTGCTCGATCAGCGCGTTGGCCTCATCGAGACTGAGCTCGTCAACCACCGGCGCTTTCAGTAGCGCAACGAAATTCTCGCGCGCCAGCTTCAGCACGCAGCCATCCTCGATCAGCGTAACGGTGGCGTTACGCGGTGCGTCGGTCAGCAGCGCTTCTTCCCCGAAGCAGGCTCCGACGTCCAGTTCCGCCACTACCTGGCTGGCGCTGCCAAGGCCGGTCATGACTTCGGCGCGGCCGCTCTTCAGAAAGTAGCAACAGTTGCCATCCTCACCTTCACGCAGCAGAACGTGGCCGGCCGGGAGGTCGATGGTTTCGAGCTTGGTAAGCATGTCGCGTACGTTTGCTGGGGGCACCTTGGCAAACAACGGATTTTCCAGCAGCGCTTCGAGCCAGTCGGTCAGCTCACCTGCCGTTGCCAGCTCTAACAGCAGATCGGCATTGGCATGCTGCCATGTCACAAGGCGCTCGAGCTGCGCACTATCGATGCACAACACGCTGGCATCTTCCAGGGCGCAGACTCTGTTCAGCCGCACGCCGGAGGCAAAAACATGGCAACTTTCAGACGAGCCCGCAACCAAACGACGCTCGCCATCCGGCGTTAGCAGCGACAGGGTGCCGCTGAGCAGAAAATAGCTAAGTCCCGACGGCGTCTGCTTATCGAACAGCACCTCGCCTGGCGCGAGGGCGCGCGGCACCAGCTGATGACGAATTTCCTGCAGATACCGAGACGGCAGCGTATTGAGCGGAACCAGGCGGTGGAGCAGATCCGAAGATAGCGGCTTGTTCATCCATGAATTCCAAAGGGCGAAAGATCAGCGCAGCAGCTTCTCCAGTTGCGCCTCGGCAGCTCTCCTGCCCTGCAGACCACCGGTGTGCACGAAGAAGAGCCGCGTACCGGCGGCAAAATAACCGCCCTTCACATTAAGGCGCAATGCCATCATGGCCTTGGCCGTGTAAACAGGCTCCAGCGGCACCCCTGCCATCGCTTCGGTCTCCAGCAGGAACCGAGCCAGCGGCTCGTCGAATCGACCGAAGCCACCGCGGCAGGCATCGATCAGCTGATACCCAGAATCAGCTGTGCCAGCGTCATGCAGCAATCGACTCACCTCGTCCGCCACACCGTGCGAAGGCGGGCCTGCCAGGGCTCCATGGACCGTTCTCCTGCGCTGCTGCGCCTCGCCGATCACCAACCCGGCCAAGGTGGTACCGGTGCCCGCAGCAAGCCACCAGCCGTCGTAATCCGTCCAGCCTAGTGCGGCCAGGCGAGTTTGCACGTGACCGACCAACGGAGCGCAACCCAGCGCACCAGCAAGCCCGCCGCCACCTTCAGGCACGCTGTAGTAGTTGGGATACCGGTCGCGCCAGGTATCGAAGAAATCCGCCCGGTGCCGATCGCGATAACCGCCATAACCCAGCCAGTGCAACTGCATGCCGAAGCGCTGCAAGTCTTCGACAGTCGCTGTTTGGTGCGCATGGGCGCGCAGCAGCCCAACGCTGCCCAGGCCGTAACGCTTGGCCGCCGCCGCCAGCGCATGCAAGTGATTGGAATGAGGGCCGCCAACGCTGATCAGCCCTGACGCGCCGCCGGCCTGTGCCGCAGCGAGGTGGTGGACGAGCTTGAACCACTTGTTGCCGGACAGCTCGGGGTCGATCAGATCCAGGCGCAGCATGGCAACCTGAACATCGGCTGCGTGCAGCCAAGGCAAATCAAGCCGCTGCAGCGGTATCGAGGCCAGACTGGGGATGGACACAGAAATAATAGAGACCCTGTCAGCTACCGGTACGCAGGCGATCCTGAGACCGGTGCCTGGCGCAGCAGTTGGACTCGCCGATCACGAAGCGTGCGGGTGACTCCACCTTATCCAATGGCATGTTGCAGCGCTCGCCCGTCGAGAGACTGGCCACACAAGTTGGTTGCTGATAATGCTGAACCCACTTGCCGTATTGCTCCTCGGAGACACCGCATTTAGCGGCGGCATAGGCCAGCGGATTCTCCTGATAACCCGCCATGTCCTGCAGCGCGATGGTCAGATGCCCGGCGCCTGGATGATAAGCCATGAATATCACGCCGAGCCGGGAAAGACGTTCAAGCACCCGGTCACCAGTCTGCTCGGTCAACACCCCGACCTGCTTCTGCAGCGCTTCGATCTCATCCTGAAGCTGCGCATCCAGTTCGTTGCGATAAGCCAGCTCGACGTCCCGGATAGCAACCTGTTCCTTGTATTCGGCCACCGCTGCGGCGACTTGCACCTGCACCTCGGTGCTGAAGCGCGCCCGGGCAGCGTCAGCTTCGTCGCGACTGTTCTGCTCAACCGCACGCAACTGCCGGCTCATCTCTTCGCGGGTCTTCTGGAAGCCCTCGGCCTGCTCTGCGAGCTGCGCGCGAAGTTTCACTGCCTGCTGCTCCTGCTCAAGCAACTCGCCACGCAATCGAGCCAGTTCGTTCTGCAGCGTTGCTTGCTGTTGAGCGGCCAGCTCTCGAAGTTTGCCGATGTCGGCCTCACGCAACTGTTCCAGGCTGGCAATGCGCAAACGCTGCTGCTTGATCAACTGCGCAGCCTTGAGTCGTTGTTCCTTTTCAAGCTGCTCGGCGCGGCGAGTGGCGACCTGCTTGGCCGCGTCTGGCGCGTACCAGGTATCTTCGGCCACCATTTGCAGGCGCTCGGCGGGCACGGTTTGCGATGTCTCCTCTTCGACCAATAGCCCCAACTGGTTGCGCTTGATGCGATCACGCAACATGACGAAGTGATTCTTGCCAGGTGTCAAGTCCGG
>JAKUTK010000148.1 GCA_022448005.1 Pseudomonas sp. | reverse complement strand
ATCCGATACCAGAGGACTGGTATCGGATTTTCTAGAAGCCCCGGCTTGGACTCAAATGCTTAAGTGAACAGCATTACGCATATGATGCGGGTTTTTTTTTCGCGCTAGCGTTCGGTCAGAACGTCTCGATCTCTGCGTTTTCATGCAGCATTTGGCGGTAGGCAGCGAAATCCTGTTGACCACTGCGTGAAGCTAGGAAGCGACGATAGTTCTGCTTGTCTTCCTCCGAGAGTTCGGCTTTTGGCTCGCTTACACCGCTTAGACGAACCACGACGAAATCCCCGTCAGACAGACGCACACTGCCGTAACTCGGCTTGTCACTTGCCTCCGGTTTTGGCATCCGAAAGACTTGCTGCAGCACAGCCGGCTCAATCCCTTCCTGGCTACGCGAAGCAGCCTCGACCGGTTGCCACTGCTGCTCGATCTGCCCGCCATCACGCAGCGTAGCGATCAGCTGCTCGCCTTTCGCCAGCGCTTGCTCTGCTGCCTTGCTACGTTTGAGCTGAGCAATGATGTCGCCCTTCACTGCGTCGAAAGGCAACACTTCGGGTTGCAGGTGCTCTTTTACACGCACCGCAACGACGGTATCCGGATCCAGTTCGATCACACCACTATTAGCGCCGTCGACCAAAACCTCATCACTGAACGCAGCCTGGATAACCTGCCTATTCGCAGCGACGCCAGCCCCGCCCTCGCGCCCGAACGCCTCGGTCGTTTGCACTGAAAGTCCCAGCTCCTGTGCCGGCTGGAGAAGATCAGATGACTCAAACGCGGTGTCCTCGAGCTGCTTGCTAGCTTCAACAAAACGTTGTTCGACCTGTTGGGCCTTGAGTTCACGCACCAATTCCGGCTTCAAGCTATCCAATGACGGGATCTCTGGTGACTGAACGCCAAGCAGCTTGATCAGGTGCCAACCGAAGTCGGAGCGAACCGGCGCAGAAACCTGACCTTCCTCCAGTCCGTAGAGCGCCTCCTCGAATGCCGGGTCATAAACGCCCGGACCAGCAAAGCCGAGATCGCCCCCTTCATTCGCGGAACCTGGATCTTGTGAAAGCTCTTTAGCCAACGCCGAGAAGTCCTCGCCAGAGGCCAAACGCTTAGCAACCTCGTCGATCTTTTCCTTGGCAGTCGCATCTTCACTACCATCGGTTTCGATCAGGATATGTGCCGCACGGCGTTGCTCTGCCAGGTTGGCAATGCGCTGCTGATACAGGTCCTTGATATCCTCCTCGGAAACCTCGACTTGATCAAAGAATGACTCTTTGTTCAGCTCGAGATACTCGAGGACAACCTGCTCAGGCGAGCGAAAACGGTCGGTATTCTTCTCGAAGTACTCCCGCGCCTCGTCATTGCTCACGTCAACCGCGGCGGTTTCAGCCGGCACGGTCATGGTTGCGAAATCACGTGTCTGCTGTTCCAGCCGAGCAAACGCTTCGATCTGCTCATCTGTGACGAAACCGGAACCGGATATGCCTGCGCGAAGCTGGCCAATCAACATTTCCTGCTTCAACAGCTCACGAAACTGCAGCCGGGTATAGCCCATCTGTTGAATGACCTGATCGAACCGTGCGGCATTGAACACGCCGTCGACGGCAAACTCAGGCGTCTGCAGGATCATCTGATCAAGCGCTGCTTCGGAAAACGCGAAATCTGCATCGCGGGCGCCCTGCAGCAACAACGCTCGGTCAATAAGCGCACGCAGCGATGATTCGCGTACCAGCTTATCGTCCAGCATTGAGGGATCGAAGTTACCTCCGAGCTGCTGAGCCAGTTGGCGACGCTGCATGTTCATGGCCTGGTTGAGCTCGTCCAGTGAGATTTCCTCACCGTTGACCTCAGCGGCATTACGGCTATTGCTGGCCGCGTTGAAGATGGCGTCAAAGCCGGTCAACGCCAACAGCATCACGATGATGCCAATGATGGTTTTGGCAATCCAGCCTTGTGAATTGTCCCTGATGTTCTGAAGCATGCGTCCCCCAGGAGTCAGCTGCGCGGTTTTCAGTGCAGCGCGGAATCCGGATAAAAAGAAAGGCGCATCCAGGGATGCGCCTTCTCGGAGCTTTTGGAGCAGTTGGGCCTATTCCCCCAAGCCCGATACAAGCAGTGCCTGTTCGAATGACCGCTCCAAGCCAGGTCCAGCGCTAACTGGCAACTAGCCGGATCGAAAACGCTTAGTTAACGGCGTCTTTCAGAGCCTTGCCTGCCTTGAAGCCAGGGATCTTGGCTGCAGCGATGTCGATCGGCTTGCCAGTCTGAGGGTTGCGGCCAGTGCGCGCAGCGCGCTCCTTGACAGCAAAAGTACCGAAACCAACCAGCACCACGGAATCACCAGCCTTCAGAGCGCCTGTGACGGATTCAATTACTGCATCCAGCGCTCGGCCAGCAACAGCTTTCGGGATATCAGCAGATGCGGCGATAGCATCGATCAGTTCCGACTTGTTCACTCTAAGTCCCCTTATTTCTGTTGAGTCGTATCTTTAATTTTTAGGTGTAAGCGAAGCGGTGCCGAAATAGCAACTACACAATAAGGCCAGCTTAATTAGAGGCCGCCAAATATGTGTCAACAAAGCCTTTCGGACTAATGCGTGCTGATTCGCTCCTTGGAATCAGACTCGCGCTTGTCATCCTTTGCAACAATATCAGGAGCCGCATCGGGCAAGGGCTCCGGCGCGTATTGCAGCGCAATTTGGAGGACTTCGTCAATCCACTTGACCGGTTTAATCTGCAGGTCCTGCTTAATATTGTCAGGAATCTCTTTCAGATCACGCTGATTTTCTTCAGGAATGATCACCGTCTTGATACCGCCACGGTGTGCCGCGAGCAGTTTCTCTTTCAAGCCACCGATAGCGAGCACCTGTCCACGCAGGGTAATTTCTCCGGTCATAGCGACCTCGGCCCGAACCGGAATCTGGGTCAATGCCGAGACCAGTGCGGTACACATACCTATACCTGCGCTAGGACCATCTTTGGGGGTGGCACCTTCCGGGACATGGTTATGGATATCCTGTTTCTCGTGAAAATCGACGGAGATACCAAGACTTTTTGCGCGACTACGCC
>JAKUTK010000147.1 GCA_022448005.1 Pseudomonas sp. | reverse complement strand
CTCCTGGCGAAAAAAATGGAGGGCCGCTTTTAACGCCCTATATAGCAGCAAACCACTATTTGACGCCGTTGCCAGCATGGTCGGACCCGAAGCCACATTTGGTGACTTGACACGTCGAGTCATGATTCCCGCTGTGAACCTCTCCACTGGCAAGCCACAGTTTTTCAAAACGCCACACAACCCGGTGTTCAACCGTGACGCCCGCCTTAAGCTGATAGATGCAGCGATGGCTACTTCGGCCGCACCTACCTATTTTGCGCCTCATCATTGCGTCGCTTTGGATGCGTACTTCGCAGATGGGGGCTTGGTTGCAAACAACCCCAGCTTCATAGGGCTACATGAGGTTTTCCGGGATATGACCTGCGACTTTCCGGACGCTACGGTAGCCGATGTCAAGATATTGAATATTGGCACGCTGGGTGAAGAGTACACGGTGAGCCCAGCCGCGCTGGAGTCAAAACGCAACAACGGCTATCTCGGCTTATGGGGCATTGGCGAGCGGTTGGTGCTGACCACCATGACCGCGAATCAGCAGCTTCATAAAGCAATGCTGGAGCGGGAGCTCAGAACCCATAACGCATCAGAGAACTACGTCTATCTGGACGATATCGTTCCTAACGAAGCGGCGTCCGACATTACCTTGGATAACGCAAGCGAAAGTAGCTTGCGCAATCTTGCTAGCCGGGGGAAACAGCTGGCTACAAACGAATTTACCAAGAACCCTCTATTGCAAGATTTCTTCAAACAGCCAGCCCCCCCTTTTGCTGTACGTGGGTCCGTCCAACAGGAGCAAAAGTAATGACTTGGAATTTCCACCGCTATTACAACGACAGCACCGACGGCCTCATTAGTAAGCTGCGCTTAGCGGAACCTCGTGTCGCAACGCTTAAACGACTACGCGAGCTGGTCCGAAACCGCACGAAAGAGGTTTTCAACGAAGCGAAGGAACTCGTCAAGACATCCAGGTTGACTATTTCCCTCGAAAGCATCACTGCACAAGTTGCGAACACTCGACTTAAACACCTTAGCCCGCAAGCTCAGGCTGAGGCGGCAAGACTTCTCAGAGATATGGATGATGAGGCGCGGAAAGCCTTCCTGTCTCTTACGCCGCGCTTCTGGACGCAGGGTAGTTTTCAATACGATACGCTCAACAACCCGTACACCACCCCGCCTCAAGAAATGGACATCGATGATGGCACGTATCTTCCGATGGCCATCTTTGAAGACCGCCCCGTCATTGGTCACCAACTGCTTCTGCTTCTCGTGGACTCATCGCTGAAGTCGTTGGTCCATGAAAACGTCGGCTGGCAGTTTGAGGCTAAGCGAACCTGTGCTCGAATCAAAATTCCCGCAGAGCACACTCATATTGATGTCCCCATGTATGCAGTCCCAGAAGACCAATTTTTGCTCAAGGAAGCCGCACTGACGAAAAGCCGCGGCTTGGGCATGGAGGCCATGGACTCGATAAGTGGGTCGCTCGTATTCAATCGTGCCGACTATGAGCTTGACGAGGACAGTGTGAATCTAGCGTTGCGCGAGGGTGATCAGAAATGGATGAAGAGTGATCCTAAAATAGTTGAAGACTGGTTCAAAGATAGCTGTCTGCGCATTGGACCTCATCTGCGAAGTATTTGCCGTTTTATGAAGTCGTGGCGGGATGTTCAATGGGAAAAAGGTGGTGGCCCGTCTTCCATTTCACTTATGGCCGCCACCGTTAGCATTCTCGACAAGATTGCACACGATAAGAATGATCTTGGGGCAACGATGCGAATACTCGCAAAGTACCTTCCTGATGAGTTCTCACAGGGGGTGGAAAGTCCAGACCACACTGATGAGAAACTGCTCTTCCCGCCGCGAATCGAGCATGGGGAGCGTGAGTCGGAAATCATGGCGAGACTCTCTGAACTCCACGGTATTTTGATTGATGCTCAGCAGTGCTCATCCAAAGAGCTCGCTCTTTATTCTATCAATCGGGCGTTTGGCCGGCGTGTACTCATAAGCGACCTTATCGTTAGCGAGAAGTCTGCCCCTGCGTTTGCCAATGAGCCCGCACGTGGCGCCCAAGCGGCGACCATCAGTAACACCATGGCGAGCGGTTAACACTACATGCTTATTGAGCTTCATCAGGTATTGCTGGGATGCGGGTATCAATACACCAAGGCCCAGCACATCCCTGAAGGAACGCCTCTGCGTCTTCTCAACCTCGCCAAAGGATTTTACGTCAAATCTTACGGTACTGCGGGTGGCGAGTTCAGCATTGCGTTAAGTCTCCCCATAGACCCCCATATCACTTTGCCTAGCGCTTACATTCTCAAGAAACCTGACCAGTACAAGGATCGATTGCTACCCCACGTCAATCTGGGGTGGTACCTGTGCTATGTACGGGAGATGGAAGCTGACTGGGATGCGAATAATCTGCATCAACTTTATTTGCAGGTCGATAGCCAAATCCAAAGAACGTTAGAAGCCGCGGTTACCTCAGCGGACCAAGGCTCGCCCGATGATCAGGAAATGGAAGGCGAGTTTTCCTCATATTGGCTCCCCAAGAAGAGGCTATATCTCCTCTCAGATGCTGCCGAAAATTTAGAAATGCAGTGTTACGTGACTCTTAATGAGAACGAATTAGAAAGCCCAGGCAAGGCCTCAGGTGAGGAGTGGGTGGCTTATGAAAAAGAGGACGAAAGGGAGTTCAATGAGTGGCTGAGCCAAAGACGCCTTACGAAACAAGACGGCAGAACCATTCTCACTAGCTATTTCAAAATCAACCCTTCCCGCCTAGCCGGTGTGGAGTGGCCCCCGCAAAACTTCGGGGCGCTACTGCAGTGGCTTACTGAGGTAGATCGAAGCGCTCGTGCCCGCCTGCTAAATCACTTTGTGGATAATCCCGTGAAGCGGCACGTGCTTCTTTTCGATGTACGTCATCAGGACCTGGTGGGGCTGTTTGTTGAGTTCGATATTGCTGCGACTGGATTAACTACCTACCCCCAGAAACATAATCGCAAGAAACACACTGGGCGCGTAGTCAAGTCTAAGACGCTGATCACCTGTCTTTCCGCCAAGCGCTCGGTCCATAAATTCACTCGAGTTGGAGTAACCAAGGCGGATAGAAATACGATTTTGAGCCGTAATCGACGTCGATCTGCAACCGGCGACTGAATCGCCCCTAGTTTCGTAGACACCTCCAGGCCTCATAATACGGCCCATTAGGAGGTGCCATGAGCAACCCGCGTT
>JAKUTK010000146.1 GCA_022448005.1 Pseudomonas sp. | reverse complement strand
TCCAAACACCGGGAAGGTGGTGCTCACATGAAAGCGAGCTGGATATTCTCCGCCAATGATGTGGTCATCAACATGGGCGTCATAGTCGCCGGAGCGCTCGTCGCTTGGACTGGGTCCAACTACCCAGACCTGATTATCGGTACCGTCGTGGGATTCATCGTTCTCAACGGCGCTCGGCGTATTCTGGCGCTCAAGGGTTGAAGGAGCTCCCGTTACAGAAAAAGGGTGTCTTCATGCCTGTAAGCCATCCGGGTCTAGCGGCGTCAGCTAAAACTGGCGACGCCGCTTTAGCCGTTGGCGGATGGTGGGTATTGCAGAACGTGGGCTGCAAAGTCCATCAGCGAGACGAAGCCGCACTGATCGGCTTTTCCTTCACGCTGTAGGTGGTAGCCCCGCATGCCTTGCCCAATTGGACCAAGCATATCGGCTTGCAACGTGTCACCGATCATTGCGATAGCGGAGGCTTCGCAGCCAAGCTGTTCGATCATCTGACGATAGATTGCGGGCTCAGGCTTTATTGTCCCAACCTCAAAGCTCCATCCGTAAACATCGAACGACGGCAGTAACAGTTTGGCCGGAATCGCATATGGGGCTGCGAGATTGGAGCACAACGCGAGATTCAGGCCGGCGTCCTTTAGCTGATTTAGCGACTCCAACGCATCATCGAAAAGGCGAACGCTGGCCAGCTCGGTGAAAAGGTCGCTTTCAAGGCTAGCTAACTCAGAGTTGCTCAACTGCGCACCGAAATAATCGGCAGCTCCAGCCAAGCCCAGATTTCGAGTCATCAGAGTCCGTGCGTCATCCGGCCTTGGTGTTTTGCCCTGAAGCCGCAGGTTCTGCATCAGTTGGCGGAAAGGATGGCGGCGCTCACCTATCTGGAGAAGCGTGCCAAACACATCGAAAACTACTGCTTGTATCATGCCGGTACCTCTACCGTTGGAGGCGAACCGCCCACCCGAAGAGCGATGCCGCCCCTCTCAGTTTTCTGAACTGGATTTCTTCAGAGGTGGCACGAAGAAGATGGGTCTTTGCGGGGGCGCTATCAGGATATCTGTCGACTTGATGCTTGTGCCTTTTCGACGCCTTGTTTTGCCGTTCTTGTCGACCGCCAGCAGATCACCGGTCGCGACAGCAATGTCGAGTGCCTGCTTTACGCGAAGCTCGTCAGCCATGGTGTAGTTGGTCAATCCGCTCATCAGGCCCAAAAAAGGTTGCCGTTCTACCTCGTAGACCTGTTTGGGCAAGAGCTCCGAAAGTTCTCCTCGGATGCGGTCATTGGTAGCATCGTCGAAATAATGCTCATCCAACAGCAAATCGTGCTGACCTGTCACGGCGATATCCCGATTGGCGTCGTAGCTGAAAAAGCTGGAAGGCGACAGCATATGGGAAAAGTTGTTGCCGTATTTCCAGTGGATCTTCTTCATCACATCGTTAGCGCGGTAGTTGTTCGCCAGATGGATAAACCAATAGGCCATCGGGTTGCTGCCGGCCGGACGAATGAAGAAGACGGTCATGTACTGGGCACCGCTTTCCTGCTTGATCCCCTCGGACAGATAGCGCTGGATCAGGTATTGCCAGCTCCGTGGCTGATGCGCCTTCAGCTGTTTAAGCATGTCCCATGGCACATGCTGATCCAAGCCGATATTTGCAATGGCTTTCCGGTTCGCTTGGCGGTCGGCTAGATACGTAACCAAAAAATCGACATTGAAGGTCAGCAGGACCTCGGCTTTGTTGAGATTCTGGAAAATCCATTTGATCTTAGGGAACGGCACATCGCCATACATCATGCCCAGCCCCGCAGCGAGGATTGCCTTTTTCCGAGCCGGCTGCATATCTCAGACCATCTATCCACTCGTCAATACGCTCGTATCGTCAAAGGTTGGGTGAAAGCCATTGGCCCTGATCCAGCCCTGTATGGCATTCACACAATAAGACGTACGAAGGCATCGCTGATCTATCGCAGGACGAAGAACCTGCGGGCAGTTCAACTGTTGCTCGGCCATACGAAGCTGGAGAGCACCGTTCGATATCTGGGGATTGAGGTCGATGATGCCCTAGAGATGGCGGAACAGACCGAGGTTTGACCATGCATAGCGACGGTCGAAGCCAGGCCGTCGCTAACCGGCCAAATGCTGCCCCACCGTACCAAGCGGATCTGTGCCTACTGCGTTCAGGGCGAATCTATGACTACTACATCTGAAAGCTGGCGAGTTGTATGCCAAGACCCAGGGGATGGCAGCGGAGACGTCATCGTTGAGCTTCCATCAGAGCTACTTAAGCACTCAGACGGAGTTTGGGTGATGAGCTGTCAGTTGAGGCGGGAGAGGAAAACATTTGCTTGAAACTCCAGCAACGAGCTGATGGCGCCTCGTCATAGCAATCCAAACAATGTCTGATTGTGGTTGACTGCTTTCGCTCCAAAACGGCGGCTAGCGGCCAGAAGCGGTCGATCACATCCGAGCAGGGAAAAGCGGCTATTAAGAATACTCAGCCGCCCATCTCAACGAAATGCCCAAGTGATTTTGAACAGACTGAAGCGATTAATTGCCCACCTCAACAACCTTAGCGTCGGGTGCGTGGTTTTTCACCGACTCGATACCCTTGTCGCGTGAGGCTTCGGAGGCATATGACTGGCTCGTCCCGACTACTTGGTGATTACCCGCCTTAAGGTTGAACATAAACTTGTCAGCCCCGCTGGCCTTACGCTCGTAGCGTGCATCATCAGGCGCATTTTTTTTGACTGACTCGACTCCATTTAGACATCCAGACTTATCCTTGTAGCCCTCGCTGGCCAGAATTGCTTGGCCATTGTTGGCTTTGAGCCGAAAACGAAATTCACCCGCTTTGTCGTTGTATATTTCAAACGTCCCAGACATATAGCTATTCCTTATTTTTGGCTTTCATGAGATCCATCGATATCGCTGCGGTCCAAAAAATGACTGTTTGCCCATTAGAAATATGGTTTCTGTGTGATGCTAGCCAGGCAAAATCGATGCTCCAGCTTCAGTAGAACTGCATGACAAATGCACCATACCCCAAGAGCTAAACCAGATTTTTGAACAGTCAAAGTATAGACACAGATCTCAACACGGCTCGATTTCTTCGTCGAGTGAAGAGCCCAGCTTTTGCAGAGATATCCGAGCGGCTGCTTTTGGCCGGTTGCAGCCGGTCAGACGTCTAGCTCGGTCTGTTACATCAGCGTAGGTTCTGAACCCTTTCGAGATGAAACGCATGGTAAAGATAGCCGGTGCAGGCAGCAGATCTACGATCTGCCTTCCACCGCGCGGAAGGTCAGCTTGCGAAGTATTTATTCCTTTACCTCACCACCCGAGGTGCGTAGTGATCGCTTAGTGCGGCCTCGTACCGCCCTAAGCA
>JAKUTK010000145.1 GCA_022448005.1 Pseudomonas sp. | reverse complement strand
TTCCCAAGGGAGCGAGTGCGGCAGGACGAGAGGCCGACCTAATACGCCAAAGCCGCAGTTTTCGCCTGCCTCAGCTAGTGTGCGGGGCTTTGGCGCTGGGTAAGGCCTGCAGATGGGGTACTTTGAGCGAACTCGTTGCCTCGCCCCAATGATTGACAAGACCCAGTGCTTAAACGTGGGGAGGTTGGCGTTTCGTTAGCGTGCTGTGGGTGCGCTTGGCTACTAAATTTCCGTCGGACAAAAGGAATTGTCAGATGATCCGGATTAGGCTGCCCGAGGCTTTGGCGCTCGTGCGGGAACACTTCAGGCCGCTGTTGTTCACGGCCGCAATGGATTCTCCTCAGACCATTCAAGCGATGTTGCTGGATGAGTTGACAGGGGAGTCGTTGGTCTTGACCGGGCTCCCGTGTGGCGTATCGGTTACGCGAGCGCAGTTGGCAGGGTTGATCAGCGTGATTGAGCTCGACGTCATCGCACTAAGGCCGGCTCTGCTCGAACGCTTGGGAGAACGACAGATCGCCATCTAGCTGAACGTTTGTCTATGCCTCATCTAGGTAGGCGACGTCGTCAAATCTCACGTGTTCTGCCACTTTCAAGTAAAAGGCCCCATGTTCTGGTAATGCTGTTTACTTAAGCGGAGCAGCCTTACGGTCCACCGGATACCGGGTTTTGGAAATCTTCACCGTCCTCGGCCTCCCTGGCCTTGGACGGTGATTCAGAAACAGCCCTGCGACACCTCCCCGCAATTCAGCCAGCCTTCTTCCCGTTGCCGAAACCGGGTTGGCCGCCGCCATAACGATCAATTGCACCGCGATGTACTGGCAGGCGGGTTTGAAGCGAGTGGGGCGGGATCCTGATGGGCCTGATCGGCATCGGTTTGCTCAATCTCGGACACAACCTCCAGGCCAGTCCGCTTGGCGCGGTGATAGTGCTAATGGCGGCAGCGAGCTGGGCGTTCGGCTCGATGTGGAGCAGGCATCTCAGTTTGCCGAACGGTGCGATGGCGAGCGCCGCGCAGATGCTGATCGGCGGCGCTGTGTTGCTGTTTGGTAGCGCGGTCAGCGGAGAACGCTTGCAGCAAATGCCGGATATGGCCGGTTGGCTTGCCCTGGTCTACCTCACGTTGCTCGGCTCGATCGTGGCGTTCAGCGCGTATCTCTATCTGCTCAAACACGTAAGGCCAGCGGCGGCAACCAGCTATGCCTACGTGAACCCAGTGGTCGCCGTGCTGCTGGGTATTACCTTTGCCGGTGAGCGAATCGGTGTCGAAGAATGGTTGGCGATGACGGTAATTGTAAGCGCGGTGGTGCTGATCGGACTGCCTCAGTGGCGCCGACCAAAAGTCGCTGTTGCGGCAAGCAATACCTAGATCGCTCGAACCGTCAGCCTTACGGAGGTTGTATGATGACTGCCTCTTGGGCAAGATCAAACTGCTCGCTTGACGGTCTGAGCCCTTGACAACCGGTACCCAGCATCCCCCGCTGACCTGCGCTGGGGCTGCCCGGCTTGGCATGGTTATATCCCATTGTTCATCCACGACAGGCGCTCCGATGCCCGCTGCGAAACAACCCGCTTCCAACGACACTCTTTTCATTCTGTCGCTGGTGGTTTTCAACTTCATCTCGTTCATTTCCATTGGTATTCCGCTGGCGTCATTGCCTGGCTATATCCATGAAAACCTGGGATTCAGCACCGCCGTCGCGGGCATCGTGATCGGTGCGCAATACCTCACCACATTATTGTGCCGACCCTTGGCCGGGCGGCTGGCGGACGAGCGGGGCGCTAAGAAAACCGTTTTGATCGGCATGACGTCCGGGTTGATCAGCGGACTGCTGCTGCTCGCGTCAGCGCTGTTGGAATCCTGGCCGATGGCGAGCATTGCGGTGATGATCGGGAGCCGGTTGATTCTGGGCTTCGCGCAAAGCCTGATCGGTATTTCCGCTATCAGCTGGGGCATCAGCCGGCTGGGTGCAGAAAGCACGGCGCGAATGATTTCCTGGAATGGTGTTGCGGCGTATGGCGGCGTTGGGATCGGCGCGCCGCTGGGCGTTTATCTGTCGCAGGCATTGGGACTGTGGGCGCTGGGCGTGGTGACGATGCTCCTGGCCACGACCGGCCTGTTGCTGGCCTGGCGGCGCGGCGATGCTCCGCTGAACCCCGGCAAGCGGCTGCCGTTCGGCAAAGTGCTGTGGAAGGTTGCACCGCCCGGACTCAGCCTGGCATTGGCGACCATCGGTTATGGCACCCTGACCGCATTCATCGCGCTCTATTACAACGCTCGCGGCTGGGATGGCGCGGCCTGGTGTCTCACCGCATTTGCCTTTGCTTTTATCGGGACGCGTTTGTTGTTGCCCAACCTGATCAACCGAGTCGGTGGTTATTCGGTGGCGATGGTATGTCTGGTGGTGGAAATCTTAGGACTGTTGCTGCTCTGGCTGGCCGAGGCCCCGAGCTTTGCCTTGGCAGGCTCGGCACTGACCGGCTGCGGCTTGTCGCTGCTGTATCCAGCTCTGGGCGTAGGGGTGGTGTCACGCGTAGGAGTCGCTAACCGCAGCTCCGGTCTCAGCGTTTTCGCGATGTTTTTCGACCTGTCGCTGGGTTTGTCCGGCGCCATTATGGGTGCGCTTGCCGCCTATATCGGTATGCAAAGCATCTTCCTGGGAGCGGCCTTCATGGCCGTGGCCGGGCTGTCGATTGTCTGGCTGTTGTTGCGGCAGAAGCGTGGCACCGAAGTCTGATCCAGCCATGGCGGGTGGGCCCGCCTGACCGATATCCATGCTGGCTCATTGGCCTGACGCGCACATGCCGAGATCCAGCGAGGCGCGCCTTGCCAGCGCCGCCGCGCTGGGCCGGTAGTCGCGCTTGCTACGATGCAGCTGCTTCCAGAGTTCCAGCGGCTGTTTGGTGCTGAGGTCGGATTGCTTGACCAGGTTTTCCAGCGTTTTGCTGCTCATGTGGCCTCCAATGTCTCGGTAGAGTGGTTGGTGGTCCTGAAATAAAGTCGCGTCCTTGCGCCAGCCGTCCAGGCTTTCCATGGCTCCGAGACTGCCCGGATTCGGTTACAGGTTGTTGACAACCGCTGCCTGCTTCGCTGAGCCGATGAATGGCGCTTTGCCGATTTTGAAGTTGTCGTGCAGAGAGCAAGTAAATCGCCGGCGTAAGTACAACGCTGTAACTAGCGAAGGACAGGCAGTTAGCGTTCCGTTGCTATCTAAATGCAATTACGGGCGTTCATGTGTTGCGTTTGTAATGGCAAATTGAAGTGGCAAACCGTTCATCGAGCTCGACAATTTTATATAGAACTATTGGGGCTCTCCTGCCCTCCGAGATAGTGAGGCGGCTGCAGAGTAGTCGCCACTTTAAGTTTCACACTTAGTTCTACAAGTAACTGGAGTAATCTCATGTCGAATGATAAGAGCGGAAATCCGGGTAACTTTGCAAATGATCGCGAGAAGGCCTCCGAAGCTGGGGGAAAGGGCGGTCAGAATAGCGGCGGCAACTTTGCCAATGATCCGCAGCGCGCTTCCGAAGCTGGCCAGAAAGGCGGTCAGAACAGCGGTGGCAACTTTGCTAACGACCGCGAGAAAGCGTCTGAAGCAGGTCAGAAAGGTGG
>JAKUTK010000144.1 GCA_022448005.1 Pseudomonas sp. | reverse complement strand
CTGCCGATACGTCAGCACCACACGCTATCCAGAAGGAACTCGAAGGCGGCGGACATTTTGCCCTGGTCGACTGTATGAGGCGTCAGGCCATAAGCTCTTCAGCGAAAACGAAGCGCCGCAAGCGCGATCCGGCCAACGAATTCGTAGAGCTATGGGAACTAGCAGCCCGTTAATAGAGCCTATTCACGGACGATGGCCCGCACCTGTGTTCATTGGAGGCGGCAGGCCACGGCGACGTCTGGCTTCACGGCCTCGACGATGCCGCCGCCGAAGAGCTCGACGTGCAGGGCGGCGTTGCCGAACACCGTCAGCCACACGAAGGTCGCCAGTGTCAGCGCCACCAGGGTGTAACTCCAGCATCTGGTACACCCGATTCATCTACACACCCACTCACTACGGGGTCCAGAGTAATGAGACGTGCTCTTCTCGACCAGTTGTATCTGCCAATACAAAGTTTGTATGTTATCTGAAGCCGAGGAGCGCCGACAATGAGTACCGTAACCGTTAACATCTCATTCCAGAACGATCTGCTTGCCGCGATCGATGCCGAAGCAAAGCGCGAATCCCGCAGCCGTTCGGAATTGCTCCGCGAGGCGGCGCGGGTATAGAGATCGGCAGCGCCGTTGGGCAGAGGTCTTCGACCTCGGCGATCGAATAGGCAGTGAACTCGACTTGAAAGAAGAAGACGTCGAGCAGGAGATCCGAAAGGTCCGCGGAAAACGACGCCACAAGTAGTGAATATCGTTTTCGACACCAACGTTCTGGTGTCCGGAATTCTTTTTCGGGGCAAGTCCCGTACGATCCTGCAGCTGGCCAGTAGTAACCGTTCAGTCCCCAAGGGGCGTCATGTGATGTCAAGAAATAGCTGTACTTTTTCAGAGTGTGCTGGTATCTTGGGATTGGTAGATCACGGTGCTCAATCGAGATATCATCAAGCCCATGGAAAGACCGAGCGAACTTCCTATTTCGGATGCCGATTGGCAGTGCACGCCGATCGCGGTGCAGACGGTGTTGGTGAGTTTGTGGGAGCAGGTCAGGAAGTTGCAGCAGGTGGTCGAGCAACAAGGGGTGCAACACGCGGCGCGGATTGCGGCGCTGGAAGAGCGATTGGCGCGTCGACAGGGTCGAGGCAAAGGATCGCCACCCTCGGAGGGAACGGAGACTTCGCGCAAGAGACGTCGCAAGCGTCGTTCCTCGGGTCGTTCGCCGGGTGGTCAGCCGGGCCACCAAGGCCATGGGCGCACGCTCTTGCCGGTGGATCAAGTGGATGGAGTGGTGCCTATCAAGCCGATCAACTGCCGCCACTGCCGTCAGGCGCTGTGCGGCGACGATGCTCATCCTCAGCGCCACCAGGTGGTCGAAGTGCCGCCCGTGCGAGCTCAGGTCACCGAGTATCAGTTGCATACCTTGCGCTGTCGTCACTGCGACACATTGACCGAGGCCGCATGGCCCGATACCGTGCCGCGCAGCACCTTCGGGCCCAGCATACAAGCGTGGGTCGGCCTGTTGTCGGGTGCCTTCCGGTTGAGCAAGCGCAACATCGTGGCGCTGCTGTCGGACGCCTTTGGGGTAGACCTGGCGCTGGGTTCGATCAGCCGGCTGGAACAACACGTGGCCGCGGCCATTGCAGCGCCGGTGGAAGAAGCCGGCACCTACGTGCACCAACAGCCGGCGATCAACATCGACGAGACCAGTTGGCGCGAAGCCCGCGGCAAAGCCTGGCTGTGGACGGCGGTTACCTCCCTGGTCACCGTCTTCGCCATCCGTTTGCGACGCAGCGGCGAAGTCGCTCATGAACTCTTGGGCGAGCACACCACAGCTGTGGTCGGCTCCGATCGCTACGTGGTATATGACTATCTGCCGCTGGCGCAGCGCCAGATCTGCTGGTCGCATTTGCAACGCACCTTCGAGGACTTCGCCGAACGGGGCGGGGAAGCGGCCACGGTCGGCAACCAGCTGATCGATTACACCAAGCAGCTGTTTTTGTGGTGGCACCGAGTCCGCGATGGCACCCTCAAACGCTCCAGTTTCCGGGTCTACGTCAGCGACCTGCGCTGGCGGCTCCGCTTCCAGCTGTGGTGTGGTGAGCAGTTTGCCGATGCCCAGACGGCGGCTACCTGCGCCAATCTCCGAGCCGTCGAACCGGCGCTGTGGACTTTCGTGCGCAAGGAGGGCGTCGAGCCCACCAACAACGCGGCAGAACGGGCCTTGCGGCATGGCGTCCTGTGGCGCCATACCAGCTTCGGCACCCACAGTCCGGCCGGTAGCCGATTCGTCGAGCGCATGCTCACCGTCCGCGATACGCTGCGCCAACAGCACCGCAATGTGCTCGATTACCTCACCGAGGCATGTCAGGCAGCTGTGGAACAACACGCGGCTCCTTCATTACTTCCCAAACCTGCGTCCCCTCAGACGTAATCAACCAAACACTCAAATCAACCCTCACCTACCTGCAGCACGCAGGGACGTGAACGGTTACCCTTGGCAGAGCACCGTCGTCCACATGCGGATCATCGATGATCCCGTTCGCGTGTTGTGATTCCCTCGGCGCCACCCAGAGGTAAGGCCGGGTTGCAGGGGAGCTGGAAGTCATCGATCATGGCTGCGAGGCGTCGATCGAGAGGTCGCCGATCTGGTCGGCGATGGCTATCTGATTCGCTGGCTGTGACAGGCGGGTGCTTCTGTGCGGGCCACGGCCGACACCCTTCTACAGCAGGTAGGAGTCGACCGCCTCGCTTGTGCGAATGCCGAATCGCTGCATCTGATCTTCGGTGACATTCAGCCAGCCCTGCCCATAGCGGACGACGTAGACTCTCTCACCCAGCTCTGCCGCACGCTTCGCCGCGAACACGTTGCATTGCACAAAGTCGCGATCCGACCACAGGGGATCGACTTCTGGCTGTTCTCTCAGCGTCTGGAGCCGTTCCAAAAGCGCAGCGAGCTGCTTCAGCGTCTTTTGCTGATGGCTCAAGGCGTCGCCTATCTGCCTCAGTGTTTCCTCATCCACAAGATAGCTCCTCAGTTTTCAAAGCCACAGCAACTGCTGGGGAGGAGCAGTCTTCAATTCACCGACGCATGCAGAAATCCACTATCTGCAGCGAGCGATCCCGTCTCTTTCGGTGCTTGTCATCAAACGGAGCGGAAAGTCGCGAAGGCGGGGTAGATCAATCTCAACCCTTGCTGGCGTCCGGGGAGGCGCTCGGTGGTTTCCAACTCCACACCTCGCCTAACTTACCGATGATCTCGATTTTTTTCCAGGTGGGACGCTGGCGCCCCTACGTCCCGGCAATGCGGCGGCATCGACAACGTAAGAGTTCGTGCCCAGAGGTAGCATGACGAAACGCACTCAGGGACTTACCGAACGTGAAGGTGAGATCATGTCAATCCTCTGGAACCTGGACCGGGCAAGCGTAGAAGAGATCCGGGGCCGATTGAAGAACAGACCCTCGTCAAACACGGTGCGCACGCTGTTAGGTATCATGGTCGAGCGTGGTCTGGTGGAGGATGATGGCAGCGCCTAAGCAAAACAATACTATCCCCGCATCGAACAGGCTGAGGCCCAGGAATCGGCGCTACGCCGGCTTGTGGACAGTCTGTTTCGCTGGATCCACTGAGGAGCTGCTGATTTTATCTCGGGTCGACGGAGGCGAAGTCGATATTGAGCAGCTCAAGCGTTTGCA
>JAKUTK010000143.1:1794-3793 GCA_022448005.1 Pseudomonas sp. | reverse complement strand
TGGGCCTGCCTCAAACTCGGGGTGCCCTTCGACTCCTCCAAGCTTTTCAGCCAAAAACACCTGAAGAATGCTTGAACGCCAACAGAGTATCTACGTGATGGGGTTGATGAGAGTTAAGCAGCGTAGTGTGGACAACGCCGCAGGCTTGTCCACGCGTGGGGGGCGGTCCGCCGCATTGCCGAGCAACGTAGGGTGGATGACGCCAGAGGCTCATCCGGCAATTGGTCGGAACGACCGGCGCCGCCGGGAGACGTCGTTGGGGACGAAACCGACGCGTGGAAAATGCTTCGCAGTTTTCCACCCTACGCCGCTTTCGGCGGAAACTTCGGCTGGTGCAGGCCCAGCTTCATGGCGTTGCGTACGTGCGCCATGATGTCTTCGTGCGCCACATCGAACAGCCGCTTGAGCTCGGGCAGGACGAAATACACCGGCTGCAGGATGTCGATGCGATAAGGGGTGCGCATCGCTTCGACAACGTCGAATGCCTGGTGCTCGGGTTCGTCGGAAAGGCTGTAGAGCGTCTCCTTCGGCGATGAGAGGACGCCGCCACCATAGATGCGCCGACCGGCGGAGGTTTCCACCAGGCCGAACTCGATAGTCATCCAATACAGCCGCGCCAGGTAGACGCGCTCTTCCTTGGTCGCCTTGAGGCCGAGCTGGCCGTAGGTGTGGGTGAACTCGGCAAACCAGGGGTTGGTCAGCAGCGGGCAGTGGCCGAAGATCTCGTGGAAGATGTCCGGCTCTTGCAGGTAATCCAGCTCTTGCGGGGTGCGGATAAAGGTCGCGACGGGAAAGCGTTTGCTCGCCAGCAGCTCGAAAAAGGTCTGGAACGGAATCAGCGCTGGGACCCGCGCCACCTGCCAGCCAGTGGTCGCATCCAGTACGCGGTTGATTTCGCCCAGCTGGGGGATGCGGTCGTGGGGCAGGGCAAGCTGTTCGATGCCGTCCAGGTACTCCTGGCAAGCGCGGCCGTCGAGCAGTTTCAGCTGGCGTTCGATCAGCGTTTGCCAAACCGCATGTTCACTGTCCGGGTAGTGGATGTGACCTTGCGCATCCGGTTCGCGGGCAACGTATTGAGTGGCTTTCATCTGACCTCCTGAGCGGGGCGGCCGCCTGAGTCTTTGTTGTTATGGATGCCTCATCTGATCGCGTTCAGCCCTCTCTGGCGACCCGGGAGAAGCTGCCCTGCGACAACCCGTCTCTGATGCGCGTAACGAAATAATTACAATGTGGCGCGGTTGCATGAAAATCGGCTTGCTCGGCTTCGCTGCTGTCAAATAATCTTGACGAAAATCAACGGCGATCCGCAGAAAACCCGGCGCCGCTCATAACAACAAGCCAAAGGCCCCTTGCATGCGTATCAAGATTCACTGCCAGAACCGCATCGGCATCCTCCGTGACATGCTCGAACTGCTGGTCGCCTACGGCATCAACGTGGCGCGTGGCGAAGTGGGGGGCGAGCACGGTAACGCCGTTTACCTGCATTGCCCCAACCTGATGAACCTGCAGCTGCAGGCGCTGCGACCGAAGATCGAGGCGCTGCAGGGCGTGTTCGAGGTCCGCAAGGTCGGGCTGATGCCCAGCGAGCGGCATTCGCTTGAACTCAACGCGCTGCTCGGCGCGCTGGAATTTCCGGTGCTGTCCATCGATATGGCTGGCGCCATCGTCGCGGCCAACCGTGCCGCAGCGCAGCTGCTCGGGGTTCGCGTGGATGAGGTGCCGGGCATGAGCCTGTCGCGCTACGCCGAGGATTTCGACCTGCCGGAGCTGGTGCGAGCGAACAAGGCACGTATCAACGGCCTGCGCGTCACCATCAAGGGCGACATCTTTCTTGCAGACATCGCGCCCTTGCAGTCTGAACACGAGGACAGCGAAGCCCTGGCCGGGGGGGGGGGGGGCCCCCCCCCCCCCCCCCCCGGGGGGGGGGGGGGGGGCGCCCCGCCCCCCCGGGGGGGGGGGGGGGGGGGGGGGGTTTTTTTTGGCGCGGAAATATGGGGGG
>JAKUTK010000143.1:0-1784 GCA_022448005.1 Pseudomonas sp. | reverse complement strand
CAACAAGGCGCGCATCAACGGCCTGCGCGTGCAGGTCAAGGGCCAGGTGTTTCTCGCCGACATCGCCCCGCTGCAGTCGCAGCACGACGACAGCGAAGCCCTGGCCGGGGCGGTGTTGGCGCTGCACCGCGCCGACCAGCTCGGCGAGCGCATCTACAACGTCAGGCGCCAGGAGCTGCGCGGCTTCGACAGTATTTTTCAGAGCTCGAAAGTGATGGCGGCGGTTGTCCGAGAAGCACGCCGCATGGCGCCGCTGGATGCGCCGCTGCTGATCGAGGGCGAGACCGGCACCGGCAAGGAGCTGCTGGCGCGCGCTTGTCATCTGTCCAGCCCACGCGGGCAATCGCCGTTCATGGCCCTCAACTGCGCGGGCCTGCCGGAATCCATGGCCGAGACCGAGCTGTTCGGCTACGGCCCTGGCGCCTTTGAAGGGGCTCGCCCGGAAGGCAAGCTCGGTCTGCTGGAGCTGACCACCGGCGGCACCCTGTTCCTCGATGGGGTCGGCGAGATGAGCACACGTTTGCAGGCCAAGCTCGTGCGCTTTCTGCAGGACGGCTGTTTTCGCCGAGTGGGCAGTGACGAGGAGGTCTATCTCGATGTGCGGGTGATCTGCGCGACGCAATTGGACCTGTCCGAACTCTGCGCCAAGGGCGAGTTCCGCCAGGACCTGTATCACCGGCTCAACGTCCTCTCGCTGCACATTCCGCCGCTGCGCGAATGCCTGGATGGGCTGGAACCGCTGGTGCTGCACTTTCTCGACCAGGCCAGCCGGCAGATTGGCTGCGCCTTGCCGAGCCTGTCTGCGCAGGCACTGGAGCGCCTGGCCGGCTACCACTGGCCCGGCAACGTGCGGCAGCTGGAGAACACGCTGTTTCAGGCGGTTTCGCTGTGCGAGGGCGGGGTGATCAAGCCCGAACACATCCGCCTGCCGGACTACAGCTCACCGCAACCGCTGGGTGACTTCTCGCTGGACGGCGATCTGGACAGCATCGTCGGCCGCTTTGAAAAGGCCGTGCTGCAGGAGTTGTATCAACGCCATCCGAGCAGCCGGCTGCTGGGCAAGCGTCTTGGCGTTTCGCACACCACCGTGGCCAACAAGCTGCGCGGGTACGGGATCGGCAAGGAAGGCTGATCGCCGTTGCGGCGCAGCACCTGTCTGTAGGAGCCAGCTTGCTGGCGAAGCGGGGGAGGGCGCCGCAGAGGTGTTGCATTTGACGCACCGGATCGCCAGCAAGCTGGCTCCTACGAAAAGCAAGATTGTGCTCGTGTGATGGATTTGCATCCTGCTTCGGTGATCGCTGGCCCATCGCTACGGCTCCCAGCGACCGCGGTAGCACGCACCTGTAGGAGCCAGCTTGCTGGCAAAGCGGAGGTGGGCCGAAGCATCGGAGCTGTGTCGTCGCCGCGGTTCGCGAGCAAGGACTCGCGTCCCCCTCGCTCCTATGAAAGGCAAACCGTGTCCGCGCGGCAGGCTAATTCAACGTGTGGGTTTGATTGATTCTAGGCATCGGTACGGCGCCTGCCGCTGCGGTGCAGCCCCTATCTGTAGGAGCCAGCTTGCTGGCGAAGCGGAGGTCGGCCGAAGTCTCGGCGTTGTGTTCGCCGCCGAGGTTCGCGAGCAAGGACTCGGCGTCCCCCTCGCTCCAACGAAAGGCAAACCGTGTACGCGCGGCAGGCTAATTCAGCGCGTGGGTTTGATGGTTTTCAGGCATTGATACGGCGGCGCCTGCTGCTGCGGTGCAGCACGTGTCTGTAGGAGCCAGCTTGCTGGCGAATCGGAGGCG
>JAKUTK010000142.1 GCA_022448005.1 Pseudomonas sp. | reverse complement strand
AACCAGGAACGTCACCTCTACAGCCGCGAAAACTTCAAGTTCAATCGCACCGCCGCCTTGGCAGAGTGGCGTCAACTTGCGGCCTGAGATCTACCGATTATGGGGTTGTGCTGACCGGTTCGCTTTCCCCTGACACCGCCCTACCGGGCAGTCGTCGCCATGCCGAACGCCATGTCGGCTCGCCTAGTCAAATATCATAGCCTCGTTCGCCATGGGTCGTAATGTCGAGACCCTCGGTCTCATCTTCCTCCCCGACACGCAGCCCGACGAGGCCGCCAACCACCTTTATGATTATATAGCTCAGCACACCTGCCCAAACTGCGGTGGCGAGCACGCCGACGAATTGCACCCAAAGATGCGTCCATACCGTAAAGTCCTCGGCGAGCCCAAGGCCGCCGACGGCGGTCGCGGCAAGGAAACTGGTGAGCAATATGCCCAGCGCACCGCCGACGCCGTGCACCGCGAAGACATCGAGTGAGTCATCCACCCTGAGGCCCTGTTTGACGAGGGAAACCGCCAAGTAACACACGAGGCCGGCGGCAAGGCCAATCACGAGCGCGCCAAACGGCCCGACGAAGCCTGACGCCGGCGTAATCGTCGCAAGTCCCGCAATGGCGCCGGTGGCAATTCCCACGAGCGTGGGCTTACCATGCTGGATCCACTCAACGAACATCCACGTCAGCGCCGCCGTGGCCGCGGCGATATGGGTTGTCGTCATCGCCATGCCCGCATTGCCGTCGGCCGCCAGCGCGCTGCCGGCGTTGAACCCGAACCAGCCGACCCACAGCATGGCTGCGCCGGTCATCGCCATGCCCGGACTATGCGGCGGCTGAAGTTTCCCAGGAAACCCGCTACGGCTGCCGAGTACCGCAGCGACCACCAGCGCCGAGATGCCGGAGTTCACATGCACCACGAGACCGCCTGCGAAATCGCGCACGCCGAGATCGGCGAGCCAGCCGCCGCCCCACACCCAATGGGCGATCGGCGCGTATACGACGATCAGCCAGATGGCGCTGAACAGTATCACCGCGGGAAACTTCATCCGCTCGGTATACGCGCCTACTATGAGCGCCGGTGTGATAATGGCAAACGTCATTTGAAACATGAAGAAGACGGTCTCGGGGATGTCGCCCGCCAAGCGATCGACACCGACGCCGATGAGAAAGGCCTTACCAAAACCACCGATCCACCGCTGCGCGCCGCCGCCATCGCCAAACGCAAGACTGTAGCCGACAACGTACCACAGCACCGAGACAACACAGCAAATCGTGAAGCAGTGCAGTAGAACCGAGACCACATTCTTGGAACGCACGAGGCCGCCGTAGAACAGGGCAAGACCAGGTATGGTCATGAACAGCACCAGCGCCGTCGAGGTCAAAATCCAAGCGGTATTCCCGCCGCTCAGCGATGGTTCCCCCGCGGCTATCGCCGGTGACGACAGGAGTACGAGACCCGAGATGAGAAATATCCTAGGCACGTTTTGCAACCAATTTATCGACATCCGCCTCCCCCCAAAATGCTGCGATAATGCCTGCAAGCACATCGCAAAGACCTGCCGCTTACGCGTCTTCCACGCGCCAATATTGCTTGCTGTGGCTCTTGCTGAGTGGGCGATTGATGGTAACCGTTGCCGGCGTTTGAGCAACCGGTTCTCCTCAATCGTCCCGTCCGCAGCCCCAACACGGTCATGATGCCCGTTGTGCGGCATCAATTCAACTGGGTTTTACGGACGGTCTTCACCCCGCATTGCCCAGACGACCTTGAGGATTTCTCGAAACAACCGTCTCTCCTCGATAGCCTTTGCGCTATAGCGACTGTCAACGGCGGAGTAAATCCAGTCCAAGGGGCGGAGTAAAACTCTGCCACTTTATGTTCAGCAGCACCTTGCGTTGCGGGTTGTCCCGGTAGTCCATAGGAGGGACCCGCGCTGCTTCGTGTAGCGCTTTAGCGGTACGCGGAGCGAAGCAGCGTGGGAGGTGCCTGTGGGCCCACCGGGTCAACCAGGGGCTCGGTGGTCAGGTTTTTGGGGGTTTCCGCCGTTTTTGGCTTTGGTTCAGGCGGTAGCTGTCGCCGTTCATCTCGAGGATATGAACGTGGTGGGTGAGACGGTCAAGCAAGGCCCCTGTCAGGCGTTCTGAGCCGAACACCTCGGTCCATTCATCAAAGGGAAGATTGCTGGTCAGCAGGGTTGATCCACGCTCGTAACGCTGGCTGAACACCTCAAACAGGAGTTCTGCGCCGGTTTTGGATAGAGGCACGAAGCCGAGTTCATCGATAACCAGCAGTTTGTATTTTGCCAACTGCTTCTGGAAGCGCAACAGGCGCTTCTCATCCCTGGCCTCCATCAACTCATGAACCAGGGCGGCTGCCGTGATGAAGCCGACAGTGAGGCCTTTCTGACAGGCGGCAAGGCCGAGACCGAGAGCAATATGGGTTTTGCCAGTGCCTGAGTTGCCGAGCGCGATGATGTTCTCCCGCCGCTCGACGTATTCACATCGCGCCAACTCAAGAACCATCATCTTGTTCAGCGATGGCATCGCTTTGAAGTCGAAGCTGTCCAGGCTTTTCACGGCGGGGAACTTGGCCAGCCTGATCCGCCTCTCAACCATGCGACGTTCCCGGTCGATCAGCTCGAGTTCGGCCAATCGAATAAGATAGCGCACATGATCAACACCCTCGGCGGCGCATTGATGGGCCAGCTTGTCGTATTCCCTGAGGAAGGTGGGCAACCTGAGAGCTTTCAGATGATGGGCTAACAAAAGTTGCGGTGTATCGCTCATGACGCACCACCTGCCAGCAGGTTCATGTAACTGGCCACCGATGTTGTCGCCACCTGAGCCCGTGGCAGATAAGGGTAGATGTCCAGATCGAGCTTTGGCGGACGCCGCTCTATGCGGCACAGCAGCAGATGTTTAATGGCGTCAAAGCTAATCGCGCTCAGGTGCAGGGCATCCCTGATCGCACCGTGAAGGTCATTGAGTTCAAAGGTCTCAAGGAGCCTAAGGACCTGCACGTATTCTCGCTTCCCCGGCTTGCCCATACGAGCCTCAAGGAGGCGGCGCAGGGTTGCGAACACATCGGGTAGATCCCAACCCACCAACGGTGCGGCCTGGTCCAGGGCACCGACCTTTTTCTCCAGCAAAGGCAGATAATGGATCGGGTTGAAGATCAGATCTTCCCGGTCGTAGGAACGGGGGTGACGGGCGATCTCCTCACTGGCGCAACCAATGATGACCTCATGGACATAGCCACGGATCCAGACTTCCCGATGGCCGAAGGCGACGGGTACAGAGTAATCATTGTTCCGGTACCGCACCAGGGACAGGGAACTGACCCGCGTGGCCTGTCTGTCACAAGCATCAAACAGGACGGCAGGCAAGTCTGTCAGTATCTCCTGATCACGGACAAGCCGCTCGCCAATGGTCTCGCAGTGGCCGCGTAAAACATCACGTTGTCGATTGCGGCATTGCTCTTCCAGGTGAGCGTTGAAGGCATCCCAACTCTCAAACCGGGGAAGGGGCACCATGAAGTTCCGTCGGGCAAAGCCGACGATGCCTTCCACGTTGCCTTTGTCGTTCCCTTTGCCGGGACGACCATAACGATCCTCAAAAAGATAATGAGACTGAAGGCCGCTGAACGTCCGCGTTCGTTGTCGTGTGCCATCGGGCAATATCCGAGCCACCAGGCTCTTGTCGTTGTCATACAGGATCGATTTAGGAACCCCGCCGAAGAAGTTGAAGGCCTCGTTGTGGCCATCCAGCCAGGCCTCCGTTGTCGCCGCGGGATAGGCGCGAACAAAGCAGGCATCGCTATGAGGAAGGCTCATCACAAAATAATGCGCCCGATACTGGGCACCGGCGATAATCACATCCGTCTCGCCAAAATCTGCCTGAGCATGACCTGGAGAATGGCTCAGCGGCACGTACATCTCCCGCTGACGTTGCCGGACAGCAAAAATGTAATCCTTCACGATTGTGATGCCACCGGCAAAGCCATACTCATCTCGAAGGCGTTCAAAAATACGCTTCGAAGTATGCCTCTGCTTCTTCAGACGCTTGGTATCGTCCTCAAGGATCTGGTCGATAATGCCGATGAATGGATCCAACTTGGGCCGGGCCGGCGCCTTCTTGCGGCGATATCCAGGTGGGGCTGGAAACGCCAACATCTTGTCAACCGTGCGCCGGTCAACGCCAAACACCCGTGCCGCTTCGCGCCGGCTCATTCCCTGAATC
>JAKUTK010000141.1 GCA_022448005.1 Pseudomonas sp. | reverse complement strand
CGCGTCGGGAACGGTGGAGTTTGTCATCACCTGAATATGCTGTCGCCGCAGCGCATCTACAAGGCCGTCTCGCCGCAGCCCGTCGCATGCCCGTCAGGTAGAAGGAAACGGCGCCGCCGCTTGGAGGTCCACTTGAGACAGCCCGTCGATGGAGAACCCTATGAGCAACCAACCCCTGAACCTTGATGAAGCGATGCAACTTGTCTCCGAAGCCTTCCTTCCGTGTGGCTGCGTGACCAGCGCCAACCCGGACGAAGACAGCTTCGGCTTTACCGTGATGTCCGGAAGCGGAGCCGAAATATTGCGCGTACCCAGCGTGTCGCGCGAGGAGTACACCAGCCCGCAGCGCCTTGGCGGGGTCATCGAACAGGCCAGGCTGGACGTAGAAGACAAGGACCAACGCCTCGAGCCCTGGACCATGCCAGCCATTACCGACGACACCGGCATCCCAGAGACGCCACCTAACTATTGATCCGTTAGATTCCGAGAGGAAAGCATGACCGATCCGGTTCTTCTGATCACAGGCGCGTCCTCCGGGATTGGCGCCGCCACCGCGCGTCTCGCAGCCGAGACTGGCTATCGCATCGCCCTGGCCGCTCGCTCCGAGCACAAGCTGACGGAGCTGGTGGACGAACTCGGCGGACCCGACCGGGCGTTGGCTGTTCGCTGTGATGTGAAGGAATACGCGGAGCAAAAGGCCATGGTGAAGCGGGTGCTCGACCACTTCGGTCAGCTCGATGCGGTCTACGCCAACGCAGGGATGCCGGGCAGCGAAGGCGGCTTCAGCGGCGCGGACCCTGAAGTCTGGCGCGATATGCTGCTGACCAATGTTTATGGTGTAGGCCTGACGCTGCGCTGCAGTCTCGGCGCGCTAAAGGCCAGCAGGGGCCATGTTTTGCTAACCGGCTCAGCTGCCGGCCGCTTCGTCATTCCCGGTTCGATGTACAGCGCCAGCAAGTGGGCGGTGACCGGCATGGGCCTGAGCGTGCGAGAAGAACTGCGCGGCACCGGCGTGCGCGTCACGCTGATCGAGCCGGGCATGGTCGATACGCCGCTCTTCGACCAGCCGCCACCCTACGCTCTGCAAGCCGAAGATATAGCCCGTGCTGTTGTCTATGCGCTGTCGCAACCAGGCCATGTGGATGTGAACGAGATCCTGATTCGGCCCGTCCCGCCAATCGCGGACGACTAGCCGGTGCGTCTCCACCGTTGGCAGATCAAAACGCTACCGTACAAGCAGACGATGGCAAGCGAATTAAGGCCGAGCGGGCTGGTTATTCAGCGCTGGGCTGCTTCTATCAACATCTGAGACAGCCGACCGGCACTTCTTGCGAGAAACTTTTGCGCCTCGCTTCGGGTCGCTTATAGAGGCGGTTTTTGGCCGCTCCATGCATCGATCGGGGGGGATGTACATGGGTCACCTGGCACAACAGCCGAAGCAGCAACCGGCCCTGGCCGAGATGGATCATCTGCTGCGGCGCTTCCAACAGGTACGCGCCACCAGCGAAGCGATTTGCGCACCGTTGCAGGTCGAGGATTACGTCATCCAGAGCATGCCTGATGTCAGCCCGCCGAAATGGCATCTGGCGCACATCAGCTGGTTCTTCGAAGCCTTTCTGCTCAAGCCCTATCAGTCAGGCTATAAACCGCTGAACGCCGCTTACGATCATCTGTTCAACTCCTACTATGAAACCCACAGCACGCCTTTTCCAAGGGTCCAGCGCGGGCTGATCTCCCGCCCCGGTGTAGACGACGTCTACCGTTTTCGTCATCACGTCGACCGCGCCATGGCCGAGCTGTTGGTCAATCCCCCACAAGAGCACGCCGCCGAAATCGTGCGCCGCGTCGAGCTGGGGCTGCAGCATGAGCAGCAGCATCAGGAACTGCTGCTCATGGACATCAAGCACATCCTTGCGCAGAACCCGCTGCACCCCGTCTACCGGGACGACTTGAAAGCGCCCCCTGCGCTGCAGAGCGAACGTCTTCGCTGGCACGATTACGCTGGCGGCGTGCACCACATCGGCCATGCTGGCAACGGCTTCGCCTTCGATTGCGAGACGCCGCGGCATCGGCAGTTCGTCGAGGACTTCCAGCTGGCCGACCGCCTGGTCAGCAACCGCGAATACCTGTCATTCATTGCCGACGGCGGCTACGCGCGCAGCGAGCTCTGGCTGTCTGACGGCTGGGCACACATTCGCCAGCATGGCTGGAACGCGCCGCTGTACTGGCACCGCGATGACGGCGCCTGGTATGAAATGACACTTGGCGGGATGCGCCCGCTGGATCTGGAGGCGCCGGTCTGCCACGTCAGCTTCTATGAAGCCGATGCCTATGCGCGCTGGGCCGGCGCCCGCCTGCCGACCGAGGCCGAATGGGAGGTGGCTGCCACCGACCAGCCCCGGCGCGGCAATTTTCTGGAAAACGACTACCTGCAACCTGTTGCTGCCAGCGTGCCGCACGAGGGGCCGGCGCAATTGTTCGGTGATGTCTGGGAATGGACCGCCAGTGCCTATCGCCCCTACCCCGGCTTCCATCCACTGGAAGGCAGCCTGGGTGAATACAACGGCAAGTTCATGTCTGGCCAGATGGTGTTGCGCGGCGGCTGCTGCGCAACACCAGAGGCGCACATCCGCGCGACCTATCGCAACTTCTTTCAACCAGCGATGCGCTGGCAATTCGCCGGGCTGCGCCTGGCCAGGGAGCTATGACCCATGGCACTAGCCGTCCATTTTCATGACCAGACCCAGCCGACCCACGACACGTCATTGCGTGACGAGGCATTGGCGGGATTCGCTGCCTCGCCCAAGCGGATCTCGCCGAAGTTCTTCTACGACCGGCGCGGCTCGGAGCTGTTCGAACAGATCTGCCTGCAGCCCGAGTACTACGTGACCCGCACAGAGGAAAAGATCCTCGCCGACGCGGCGAACGACATCCTTGAGATCGCCGGGCCGCAGACCGACCTCATCGAACTGGGCAGCGGCGCCAGCCGCAAGGTACGCCTGCTGCTCGAGGGCCTACGCCCGGCCAGCTACCTGGGCATCGATATTTCCGAAGACTTTCTACTGACCAGCACGCAGCGTTTGGCCGCGGACTATCCCTGGCTCGAAGTGCACGCCGCCTGCGCCGATTTCTCCGATGAACTGAAGCTGCCGGACGACTTCACCCTGCATCACCCGCTGGTGTTCTTCCCAGGTTCCAGCATCGGTAACTTCACGCCCCTGGAGGCGCGCAAGCTGCTCGGCCATCTGCACGAAATTCTTCCGCCCGGCGGTGGCGTGCTGATTGGCGTCGATCTGGTCAAGGAGCGCAGCGTACTGGAGGCGGCCTACAACGATCGCGCGCATGTCACCGCCGCGTTCAACCTCAACCTTCTGCAGCGCATTCGTCACGAACTGGACAGCGACATCGATCCATCGCGCTTCGCCCACCAGGCCTTCTTCAACGAGCAGGATTCGCGGATCGAGATGCACCTGATCAGCCGCGAGGCGCAGGACGTGACCATCGAGGGGCAGCGGTTTCATTTCGATGCGGGCGAAAGCCTGCATACCGAGAACTCCTACAAGTACACCCTGCAATCATTTGCCGATCTGGCCAACAGCGCCGGCTTCGACTGCAGTGGCCAGTGGACCGATGCCCAGGCGTTGTTCAGCGTGCACTACCTGCAACGCCGTCCGTGAGGCCATTCATCTACCGCCTGAGCGCTCTCGCTCTAACCTTTCTCGGCACTGCAGCGGCGGCGGAGCAACCGCTGCGGATCAAGGATCTGCAGCGCTGCGGTGATCTGTTTTCCACCGAACAGCTGACCTATTGCCTGCGTAGCGAAGGGCTCGACTCAGGCAGCCTTGAAGTGAGGCTGAATGGCGAGGCAGTCGATATCCGCCAGGAAGATGGAGGCCGACTGCGCCTGACCCTGAGCCCGGACGGCCGTCAGAGCGGCCCCCTCTGGCTGTAACAGGGTGGGCGCCGCAGCAACCCGGTCTGGCTCACGCTCAATGGCAGCCACGTGCTGGCTGCCGGCCCCGAGGCCGTCGCCAAGAACATGGACGGTCTGACCACCTATGTGAAGCTGGTCAGCCTGATCATCGAAGAGGATCACGACGGGCTCGAGGAGTCGCAGCGTCTGGCGACGAAATACGGCGCTGAAGTCGTCGGCGCCATCGCCCCGCTCAATACCTATCAACTGCGTCTGCCGGCCAGCAACCTGACCGAACGTG
>JAKUTK010000140.1 GCA_022448005.1 Pseudomonas sp. | reverse complement strand
CGCTGAGTTCGGTATAAGACATAGGGGCAGCACCGTACCGAAAAGGTCAGGTGTTGCACTCAGTTTTTGCCGCCGCCCTGGGTAAAAGTGGGTTGGCGTCCAATTCTGGGATTTGGCCAGAGCACATATCGACGGCCGCACATCACTCCGCTTTTACTCCCGTTGTAGTCGGTGGATGTCAGTGAGCGATATTCGATCGGCTTTTTCGGTAATAGCTACGATAAGTCGCGGCTGGCTGGATTTCCGCGACTCATGCGGCCAATCCAATCTATCCATCTAGGTAGTGTATAAGCCGGGTGAGCGAGGCATGTAGTCAATTACAACGGCATGGGTGGCATGTCGTCAAATATATAAATTGACGACATGGGGTGCATCCCGTCAATTGTAATACTTTGGGGGCATTGAATTTTCAGGATGCATGTCAGGGGCTATGTACCGAATTCTTAGCTGGCGACATGCCAAAATTTTGGGTGGCGTAGCAGCAATTGACGACGTCGCATAAGTAGTCACCTAATCAGCAACATAACGAGATGGGTAAATAGCGAGCAACAAGCTTATGCAGCTTCAAGATGATGCAGGCCGAGCTGGACAAGGGCGGCCTGTTCTCCGCTAGCGTTATAAAATTTGTTGGCCTGCTGCGCTGATTTACAAATAATCTTCAAACTGTACAAAAAAGATGGTCTTCAAGCACATGGCGAACGAATTTGTCGGATATGCACACTTGGTCCAGGTGCTATCACTACACGTATTGCCGATACAGCGCCCTGCCCTTGTTCGTCCAGTCACAAGCTTTGCGGTTATAGGCGATTGCCTGGCTGTGCCCCAACGTCTCACACCGGCGAAAAACCAGCACCTTGCCCATGTCCTGTTCGCCCTTAAACACGAGGGGATAAATCTTGCTGTGCTCGCGCAGGCGCTGCCGATGCTAGCGGAGCAAGATCTACTAGCGGCCCTAACCGAAGCACCTGGCGGAACCTACATCCGCAAGGCCTGCTTCCTTTGGGAGGCGTTCACCGGTAGGTGCTTAGGGTATGAAGAAAAGGCAAAGGGAAATGCAGCTCCTCTGTTCGATCCCCACCGCTACATCACCGGTCCCTCCGTCCGCAGCACGCGCTGGCGCATCGACTTCAACGGCCTTGGCACACCGCACTACTGCGCAACGATCGAGCGCACCGCGACAATCACCGCACTGCTCGACTACGACGTCCTGGGAAGGTCGAAGGCGCTCATCAGGTCTTTGCCGCCGGAGATGAAGGACAGGGCTATTCAATCAGCGTACCTGCACGAGACCCTAGACTCCTTCGCTATCGAGCGAGAGATACCGAGCCAGGAAAAAGCCGATCGCTTCGTGCAGCTGCTGCGCATGGCACATGAGGACCACCCTCTGACAGAGAACTACCTGGTCCGTCTGCAGACCAGCACTATCAGTAACTCCTATGACATGGCCGCCACGTTTCGCCGTCAGCAGAATCGCTTGAGTAACGGCGTACGGGGCGCTGCTGGGGTGACGTATGTTCCGCCGGAGCCCGATCTGTGTCGTGAGTTGATGAAGGAGCTTATGGCGTTCGCCAATGCAGCTCCCAAGACGATCGATCCGCTGGTGGCAGGCGCGGTCATCTCGTTCGGCTTCGTCTTCCTTCACCAATTCATGGACGGTAACGGACGACTGTCCAGGTTCTTGATTCACCAAGCGCTGTGCAGTGCTGGCGCCCTGGAGGATGGATTGCTGCTGCCCATCTCCGTGGCAATGAAGCGCGAGGAGCAGCGCTACCTGCAGGTCTTGCAAGGTTTCTCCAGGCCTGCGCGAGAATTCTGGTCGATTGGGTCACCAGATGGCGATGACGCGAACCTGCAGTTCAAGGGTGATCCGAGCATCTATCGATACTGGAACGCTACAGATTGCGTCACCTTCACGCTTGAGATGGCCAAACAAGCAGTCGAGGTCGAACTGCGCAAGGAGGTGGAATTCCTCCAGGCCTATGACAGCGTGGTCAAGGCGGTGGATGCGCGTTTCGATGTCCGCGGCAGCGATCTATCGCTGCTGGTCAGGATGTGCTTAGACAACAGGGGCAAGGTCTCCCAGCACCGCCGCGAGCAGTTCCGGTGCAGGGTCGAAGAGCACGTGTTTGACTACATCGAAGAGCAGGCGCAGCTCGCACTTGGCGGTAGCCCTGTCGAGAATGAGGTCGAGTAGAATGAAGTCAGGACGCCGCTGCCGGAGATACTTTTCTCGGCCATCAGAAACCGAGGATGGGATGTAGTGTTTGGAGCATTCACCATGACATTAGGTGCCGTTCGCCCTGATGCCGGTCCGAACTGGGCCACGCCTTTCCTACCTTAAACTCAGCATCCGTTGTGGTTATACGATCCACACCCGCTACTAAAAACGCAGGTGCAACCCGGGGAAGATGTCTTGAGCAAACCATGACGGAAGCCCCGGCTCCACCGTCCGAGACTTGGGGGTGGGACTAACAACGATGCCCGCTTTCACCAACCGGGAGAGTTCGTTGATCGCTGGCCGCGAAGTGAGACCAGTAAAGGTTTTGAATTCACTGCGTGGCAAAGCGCCCTGAAGCAAGAGCGCCAGCACTGCTGGCGCACTCTCCTGTCGAATCCCAGCCGCCAGCAGATTTTCGTTCGTTCTGAAGGATCTGATCAGTCTTTCCCGAAGCCTGTCCCGATTGAGCGCCTCGGTCATGTAATCGACCTGGCCGTGGCATACATCGAGCATGAACTCGATGAATGCAAAGAAGTGTTTCTGGGACATCTGTCCCCTCCCAGCGCAGCCGCCTTCTCTCAATCGATCCGCCATGGCCAGGACTCTGTAATACTCATCCCGCCGGTGGGCAAGCCCCCGCGATAACGACCAGAGATGGGTCTGAAGACCGATCTCGTTGAGCTGCAAGTGCGTAACCATTCGCGCCACACGGCCATTGCCGTCAAGAAACGGGTGAAGCCAGGCTAGACGATGATGGTAGGCAAGCGCAGCAACCAAACGACGCCTCGGATCCTCAGTCCCGACGTAGACTTTCTGCAGATGTTCCAATATCCACATGACAGACGTTGCCCGTGGCGGAGCGTGGGTTCCGACAATCACTTCGTCATCTGGACCGCTGCGCAATTGGCCGGGTATCAACACCCTGCCGCTAGGCAGGAGACGGCTGTTTTCGTCTGTACTGTTGAACAGACGCCTGTGCAGCGCAGTGATCAGCCCAGGCGAAAACAGTAAACTGAAGTCATGCCGCTTCCGGCGCAAAACACGCTCAAACAGCCGTTGGACGGCCATATGCCTTACAGCAGGATCCTGAGCGAGTGTTCGCTCTCTGTTTGATGCCTTCTGCGATTTCTGCAATGCAAACGGCTCACACAACTGCCCCTCTATCAGGTTTGAACAGTAGCTATTGGTAACAAAGAGCAGTTCAGCCAATCGTGAGGCAGTAACGGGAGCGAGTCGGCCAGTAAGAAAAGCCACTTTCGCGGGTAGCGAGTCAGCTTTGTCGGTAATGGCATGGGGCAGCCGTTCCGGAAGCCCAAGATCGAGCCATGTTTCTACGGTAGCAAGCGTCATGGGAAATAATGCCTAGCGTGCAGACTCTCGTTCCAGATTATCGCTTATCGCTGCACATTTTTTTTCACATTTATTTGGTCTAGAAAGCCGTCAGCAAGGGCTTAAGCGCAGCCGGACGAACGCCCTGACTTCACATTTTATCGAGACTGTTTTCTGCGGACAGTCGCGCCTTATTTGCCTCAGCGCTTCAGGTCGCGGCCAAACGCAACAGGTGCTCCAATCGGCGAGGCTCAACGGTCGCTGATGGCGCGTGGCATGTCGTAAAAACTCAGACGGGTTTCCCTTCACTTAATGACGGCTCTCGGCCGAGACTGTGTAAAAACGTTTTCAAGTGCGGCAGGTACTCAAACACAAGCTAGAAATCGTGCATCTGGGAGAAATCCACATTTGCTGACGTGCCGATAAACTCCAGATTTCACGTAGACGCGAGTACTTCAATTTTGACGAAGCGTTTTTACACACTCTGGGCCAATAGCGGTCAGTCGCGATACCATAGAGATGATTCACCATAAGGCAGCGACTGGAGCTCACGCAGCAATAATCCTTAGATCCATTGCTAACTGACTAATACAAGATGCTGCTGGTTGGCAGATTCGATTCGTTCTCTCATCAGGATCACAAGCCGTCGGTACTCAAGCTTAGGAACAGCATGGCGATTGGCAGATTTCCAAAGTCGCCATGAGTCGCTCAGAACGATGTTTCATGACCGGCGAAACTTGGATCCTGCCTGAGCATCATTGATGCTCGCATGGATTCGAACGATACAGCATCCGAGTAGCCGCCCCGAGCAGGAGACGGCTACTCAAAACACTAAGCCGCAGGCTTCATCACAACCTTCGTCCACCCCTTGTCTCGTGCATCGAAGTGCTTATAAGCACTTGGGCCATCATCCAGCTTCAATCGATGGGAAACGATCTGCGAGGGGGCGGCACGCCCGTGATGAATTAGCTCAGCCAACTGGCGGTTGTACGCCTTGACGTTGGCTTGCCCGGTGCCGATTTTCTGCCCTTTGAACCAGAAGGAACC
>JAKUTK010000014.1 GCA_022448005.1 Pseudomonas sp. | reverse complement strand
ATATTCCGTTGCCCCAGGCCCGCCTGTTTCTCCGCGTCACCAACTTCGTTCGATGCCTGTTCGGCATTCTTCGCGACTTCCTGAACAGCGGAGGTCACCTCGTTGACGGCTGTGGCAACCAGCTCCATTTGCTGGGACTGTTGCTGACTCTGCTTGTGAGTCTGTCCGGCCAGGCCGCCCAGTGCATTGGAGGAGGTTTCCAGCGCGCCGGAGGTCTCAAACAGTTGCCCGATCACCGAACGAAGCTTGTCGGTGAAAGTGTTGAAGTCACGGCTAAGCGTGGTCAGTTCGTCGTTGCCCGACACGTCGAGGTTACGCGTCAGGTCGGCTTCGCCGCTGGCAATATTGGCCATGGCCTGCATGGAGTGGCGCAGCGGCTGGGTGATGCTGCGGATGAGGATGGCGACCAGCACCGCCATCAGCGCAGCGATTGCCAAGCCGATAATCGAAAAACGTACTAGATAATTCTGAAACTCCGCTTCGACGTCGTCGACGTAGATTCCTGAGCCGATGATCCAGCCCCATGGCTTGAACAGCTCGACATAGGAGATTTTCGGTACGGGGTCTTTCTCGCCGGGTTTCGCCCATTGATAGTCAACCAGGCCGGCACCTTTGAGTTGGGCAATCTTGACCATTTCGTTGAACAGCTCTTTGCCGTTCGGATCCTTAACCTTGGACAGATCCTGGCCCTCAAGCTCGGGTTTCATCGGGTGCATGACCATGACGGGCTGCATGTCGTTGATCCAGAAATAGTCGTTCTGGCCGTAGCGAATCAGACGAACCTGATCCATTGCGGCTTTCTGTGCTTCGGCAGTCGTCATGCTCCCGTTGGCTTCGAGCTGCTGGTAGTAGGTCAGTACTCCTCGCGTCGTCTCGACGATGTTTTGCGTCATGACCTGCTTGCCTTTGTACAAGTCGGTACGCACCTGCTGGATCATCAGCATGCCAAGCACGAAGAGCATGACCACCGCCACCAGCGGAATCAGCCAGAGGCGCTTACTAATTGGGAAGTTTCTGAGCAGATTCATAGGGTTGTAAGCTCCTGTTAATGCCTTGTGTTCTTTATTATTCGAATAGGGAGTGGAGCGCGACGGCGGGGTCTGCCTTAAAAAACCAGTTAAGGCAGCGGTTTTAGTCATAGCTCATGAATAGCGTTTCGGCAGTCAGTCGAAAAAGATGAGGGTGGCCGCGTTCACCAATGAATTTACTTGGCTCAAGCGAGTCAGAACAGCGCTCAGATGGCTATCTGACATATACCTTTGTGGCGTATTCAGCCGCGATAAATTGCAGCGATATATTGGGGAAATAGATGGACCTATGGATTGCCTTTCAGGCGTTGCTTCTCGGAGTGGTGGAAGGCATTACGGAATTTCTGCCGATATCCAGCACCGGGCACCAGATCATCGTTGCGGACCTGATCGGTTTCGGCGGGGAAAGAGCGCTGGCTTTCAACATCATTATTCAGCTAGGTGCGATCCTCGCGGTTGTGTGGGAGTACCGGCGCAAGATAGTCGACGTGGTGGTTGGCCTGCCGAAAGAGAAGCAGGCCCAGAAGTTTACCGGGAACCTGCTGGTCGCGTTCCTCCCAGCAGTGGTGCTTGGTGTCACCTTCGCTGATCTCATCCACGAATTTCTGTTTAACCCGATCACGGTCGCTACCGCACTGGTTATTGGCGGCGTAGTGATGCTCTGGGCTGAAAAACGGGCGCATGAAGTGCAGGCCGAAACGGTAGATGACATGCATTGGAGCCAGGCCCTGAAGGTGGGTTTCGCACAGTGCCTGGCACTCATTCCAGGCACCTCGCGTTCGGGCGCGACGATCATCGGTGGACTATTGTTCGGGCTGTCCCGTAAGGCTGCCACCGAGTTCTCGTTCTTCCTGGCCATGCCAACCATGGTCGGTGCTGCGGTGTATTCGGGTTACAAGTATCGAGAGCTTTTTCAGCCGGCCGATTTGCCGGTGTTTGCGATCGGTTTCGTTACATCCTTCATCTTCGCGATGGTGGCTGTCAGAGCCTTGCTGAAATTTATAGGCAACCATAGCTATGCGGCATTTGCCTGGTATCGAATCATCTTCGGCATCATCATCCTTGGAACCTGGCAGTTCAGCCTGATCGACTGGAGTACCGCGGCTGGCTGAGCACGCTTGAACAGATAGCCAAGGAGCGCTGACGTGCACTCGTTCGAACACCAGCTTCTATCAGTCAACGGCCTCACACTCAGCATCTACAGCGCGGGTCCCGTGGATGGGCCTGTAGTCTGGTTGCTGCACGGGTTTCCTGAAAGTTGGTATTCGTGGCGGCACCAGATACGGATGCTGGCGGAGGCCGGGTATCGAGTGGTGGTCCCTGAAATGCGCGGCTACGGGCAGACCAGCGCTCCTGATGATGTCTCCAGCTATGACCTTATGACCGTCTGCGCAGACATCCAAGCGACGATGGACCTGCTAGGTCAGCGCTCGTTAGCACTGGTGGGGCACGACTGGGGCGCACCGGTCGCCTGGCATCTAGCCTTGCTCGAGCCGCAGCGCGTCAAAGCGATCACCGCCATGGCCGTGCCCTATGGTGGTCGTCCGAAACAACCTGCTATAGAGATCATCCGCAGCCAGTTTGCTGATCGGTTCAACTACATTCTTTACTTTCAGCAACCTGGTGTTGCCGAGACAGAATTGGATCAGGACATCCCACGCACGTTGCGGATGATGATGCACAACACCTCGGCAGCGGTCCCCAAGGATTTCTTTCTACAGGACAAACCAGCCGGCAGCTCGCTCTATCAGGGCATGCGAGACCCGGGCGTGCCACCAGCCTGGTGCGGTTTGGACGCGTTCGCCGTCTACCTCGCTACGTTCGAGGGGCGTGGCTTTCGTGGCGCACTGAACTGGTATCGCAATTTCGAGCGTAACTGGGAGCGCACAGCGCCGTTAGCCGAGCGAAAGGTTAAGCAGCCCGCGCTTTTCCTGCTGGGCGACAAGGACCCGGTCGGTACTCTGGAAGCCCATACGCTGCAGAAGATGCCGAGCTGGGTTTCGGACCTTGAGCAACACATCGTTGAAGACTGTGGCCATTGGATACAAAGCGAGCAGCCCGAGCAGGTCAACAAGCTTCTTCTCAGTTTTCTTGAGCGCCGCTACGCCCAAGCCCGATAGCGGCTAGCCGCTCGTAGCGCCAAAGGTAAGCGGCTAGAATCCCCGGTTTTTCGGCGGGATCACTTGCCATGGAATTACGCGGTCAGCTTAAAAGCTGGAACGATCAGAAGGGATTCGGTTTCATTCGGCCGGAACAGGGTAGCGAGGAAATCTTCGCGCATATTTCGGCCATGCGCGGCGCTCGCCGTCCGGTGCAAGGCGAGCGGGTACTCTACATCGGTGAACGGGACGAGAACGGACGCCTGCGCGCCACGCATATTCGCCTGGACGCGGGGCTGTCTTTGGACGAGCCGGCCATTCGACGAAAGCCGCCTGGGGTAGCGATCCAGTCCGCGCAGAATAGAAACTTCCAAGCACGGCCCAAGCCCAAAGCGAGACCTCGGCGCAGCGGGGCGATAAGGTGGCCGCTACCAAAACTCCTGGGGTTGGTCCTGCTCTGTCTGTTACCGGCGCTCGGGCTTTTTCGTATGGCGGGGCAGGGTAGCTACTGGCCGCTCTATGCCTATCTCTTGGGTAGCCTGTTGGCCTTTGGGCTCTACCTGCACGACAAGCGCAGCGCACTGCGTAGCGGCTGGCGTACACCCGAGGCCCGCCTGCATCTGGTTGAGTTGCTGGGTGGCTGGCCGGGTGCGTTGGTCGCTCAGCAGGCATTGCGTCACAAGACGCGTAAATTCTCTTTCCAGCTGGTGTTCTGGCTGATCGTTATCGTTCATCAGGCCACGTGGTTGGACTATTTGTATCTCCAGAGCATGTATCGACTCCTGCTGCAGTTCTGAGTACATAAAACCAACGACAGCAGCTACAAAAACGCCCCGGCTTAGCGGGGCGCTTTCGTGCGTTGCGGACCTTTAGATCACGCCGAGGCTGCGCAGGTAGTCATCGTAGGTGCCGCTGAAGTCGGTCACGCCCGAAGCCGACAGCTCGATAATGCGGGTCGCTAGCGACCCGACAAATTCCCGGTCATGGCTGACGAAGATAAGAGTGCCCGGATAGTTCTCCAGTGCAAGGTTGAGCGCCTCGATCGATTCCATATCGAGGTGGTTCGTAGGTTCGTCCATCAGCAGCACGTTGGGCTTTTTCAAGATCAACTTGCCGAAGAGCATGCGGCCCTGTTCGCCACCGGATATCACGCGGACGGATTTCAGGATTTCGTCGTTGGAGAACAACATGCGACCGAGAGTGCCGCGCACGACCTGCTCGCCACCTTGCGTCCATTGACTCATCCAGTCGAACAGCGTGACATCGTCTTCGAAGTCATCGGCGTGATCCTGAGCGTAGTAGCCGAGTTCGGCGCTCTCGGTCCACTTCACCGAACCCGCATCGGGTTGCAGCTCGCCAACCAGCGTGCGCAGCAGGGTGGTCTTGCCAATCCCGTTAGGGCCGATAATGGCTACGCGCTCTCCGGCCTCGACCGTGAAGCTGAAATTCTTGAACAACGTTTTGCCGTCAAAGCCCTTGGCCACATGCTCCACGGTCACAGCCTGGCGGTGCAGCTTCTTGGTCTGCTCGAAACGGATGAAGGGGCTTACACGGCTGGACGGCTTGACCTCGGCCAGTTGGATCTTGTCGATCTGCTTGGCTCGTGAAGTCGCCTGCTTGGCCTTGGAGGCGTTGGCCGAGAAGCGGCTGACAAAGGTCTGCAGTTCGGCGATCTGCGCCTTCTTCTTGGCGTTATCCGAAAGCAGTTGCTCGCGCGACTGCGTGGCCGCGGTCATGTACTCGTCGTAGTTGCCGGGGAACAGGCGCAGCTCGCAGTAATCGAGATCGGCCATGTGCGTGCACACGCTGTTCAGGAAGTGTCTGTCGTGGGAAATGATGATCATGGTGCTGTTGCGCGCCGTGAGGATATTTTCCAGCCAGCGGATGGTGTGAATGTCCAGGTGGTTGGTTGGCTCGTCGAGCAGTAGCACTTCTGGGTCGGAAAACAGCGCCTGCGCCAGCAGCACCCGCAGTTTCCAGCCTGGGGCGACTTCGCTCATCGGACCGAAATGTTGATCAAGCGGTATACCCAGGCCCAGCAGCAGCTCACCCGCGCGGGACTCGGCGGTGTAGCCGTCCATCTCGGCGAACTCGGTTTCCAGTTCTGCCACTGCCATGCCGTCGTCTTCGCTCATCTCTGGCAGCGAGTAGATGCGTTCGCGTTCGGCCTTGACCTTCCACAGCTCCTCATGACCCATGATCACCGTGTCGATGACATTGAAGTCTTCGTAGGCGAACTGATCCTGACGCAGCTTGCCGAGGCGCACGTTGGGTTCGAGCATGACCTGGCCGGCCGATGGCTCCAAATCGCCACCCAGGATTTTCATGAAGGTCGACTTGCCGGATCCGTTGGCACCGATCAGACCGTAGCGATTGCCGTTGCCGAACTTGACTGACACGTTTTCGAACAGCGGCTTGGCGCCGAACTGCATGGTGATGTTAGCTGTAGAAATCAAGAAGCTCTATCTCGCGGGTTTCAGAGTGTTAGATATAGGCTTGTGCATGTTTGGGGCGAACGTCATTGCTCGTTCGCCCAAAGCCCCCTCAGCGTTGATCCGGCGGGCGTACGTTAGCAGCAGCATTCGTGCGCAAGGCCGAGCTGTTGGGATAAAGGTAGGGGTTCATGCCAGACAGTGCCGCTATTGTCGCATAGCTGCGCCGGCAGTTGTATGAGGTCCACAAAAGCAAACGCCCCGAACCAGTCGGGGCGCTCACTCATCTACCGCTTCGTCGTCAGGCTGTTCTAGACAGCCTGCGATCTGAGCGTTGTCACTCGAGCGTCAAACGGCAACCACGTCGATCTTTGCCTTTGCCGCAGACTCGCGGAATTCGGCAATCTGATCGAAGCTCAGGTAGCGGTAAACGTCAGCCGCCATGGTGTCGATCTGAGCAGCGTAGACCATGTACTCCTCGACAGTCGGCAGACGGCCAAGAATCGAAGCAACAGCTGCCAGTTCGGCAGAAGCCAGGTACACGTTGGTCGCGTCACCGAGGCGGTTGGGGAAGTTACGAGTCGAGGTGGAGACGACTGTCGAGCCGGTTTCAACACGTGCCTGGTTACCCATGCACAGCGAGCAGCCCGGCATTTCCAGTCGCGCACCGGCACGGCCGTAGATGCCGTAATAACCTTCCTCAGTCAGCTGATGCTGGTCCATCTTGGTCGGAGGCGACAGCCACAGGCGTGTCGGTAGAGCACCTTCGACCTTGTCCAGCAGCTTGCCGGCGGCGCGGAAGTGACCAATGTTGGTCATGCATGAACCGATGAACACTTCGTCGATTTTCTCGCCTTGGACGGTCGAGAGCAGGCGAGCGTCGTCCGGGTCATTCGGTGCACAGAGCACAGGCTCAGTGACTTCGGACAGGTCGATCTCGATGATCTCGGCGTATTCGGCATCCGCATCGGCAGCCAGCAGCTCCGGCTGGGCCAGCCAGGCTTCCATGGCCTTTGCGCGACGCTCCAGAGTACGAGCATCGCCGTAGCCTTCGCTGATCATCCAGCGCAGCAGGGTGATGTTCGACTGCAGGTATTCGGCAATCGCCGCTTCCGGCAGCTTGATGGTGCAGCCGGCAGCCGAGCGCTCTGCCGAGGCGTCAGACAGCTCGAACGCCTGTTCTACGGTCAGCTCGTTGAGGCCTTCGATCTCGAGAATGCGGCCGGAGAAGATATTCTTCTTGCCTTTCTTCTCTACGGTCAGCAGACCTTTCTGAATCGCGTAATACGGAATCGCATGAACCAGGTCGCGCAGGGTGATGCCGGGCTGCATCTTGCCCTTGAAGCGAACCAGTACCGACTCCGGCATGTCCAGCGGCATGACTCCGGTGGCTGCGGCAAAGGCGACCAGACCGGAACCGGCCGGGAAGGAGATCCCCATCGGGAAACGGGTATGCGAGTCACCGCCAGTACCGACAGTATCCGGCAGCAGCATGCGGTTCAGCCAGCTGTGGATGATGCCGTCGCCCGGACGCAGGGAAACACCGCCGCGGGTCATGATGAAGTCCGGCAGGGTGTGATGAGTGGTTACATCGATCGGCTTCGGATAAGCCGCGGTGTGGCAGAAGGACTGCATCACCAGGTCGGCAGAGAAGCCAAGGCAAGCCAGGTCCTTCAGCTCGTCGCGAGTCATCGGGCCAGTGGTGTCCTGGGAGCCGACGGTGGTCATCTTCGGTTCGCAATAGGTGCCCGGACGGACGCCTTTGCCTTCCGGCAGACCGCAGGCGCGACCGACCATCTTCTGGGCGAGCGTGAAGCCCTTGTTGCTTTCTGCCGGCGCTTCCGGCTTCTTGAACAGGTCAGTCGGACCCATGCCAAGTTCGGCGCGTGCTTTCTCGGTCAGACCGCGACCGATGATCAGCGGAATACGGCCGCCAGCGCGTACTTCGTCGAGCAGGACGTCGGTCTTCAGCTGGAAGGTAGTGACCAGTTCATCGCTACCATGGCGACGGACTTCGCCCTTGTACGGGTAAACGTCGATCACGTCGCCCATCGCCAGATCGGAGCAATCGAACTCGATCGGCAGTGCGCCGGCGTCTTCCATGGTGTTGTAGAAAATCGGTGCGATCTTGGTGCCGAAGCAGAAGCCACCGGCACGCTTGTTCGGCACATTCGGGATGTCGTCGCCAAAGAACCACAGTACCGAGTTAGTAGCGGACTTACGCGAAGAGCCGGTGCCGACCACGTCGCCCACATAGGCGACCGGGAAACCTTTGGTGGCCAGTTCTTCCATTTGCTTGAGCGGACCAACCGAACCAGGTACGTCGGGGTTGATGCCGTCGCGAGCCATCTTCAGCATCGCAAGTGCGTGTAGCGGGATGTCCGGGCGCGACCAGGCATCTGGTGCTGGGGACAGGTCGTCGGTGTTGGTTTCACCAGTGACCTTGAATACGGTCAGGGTGACCTTATCGGCAACAGGTGCGCGGTTCTTGAACCACTCGCCTTCAGCCCAGGACTGCAGAACAGCTTTGGCGTTGACATTGCCAGCTTTGGCTTTTTCAGCGACATCGTGGAAAGCATCGAACATCAGCAGGGTGTGCTTGAGTTGCGCTGCGGTGGTGTCGGAGAGTTCGGCGTCATCGAGCAGGTCTACCAGCGTGACGATGTTGTAACCGCCCTGCATGGTGCCTAGCAACTCAACGGCGTGCTGCTTGCTGATCAGCGGGGAGGTAGCTTCGCCTTTGGCGATGGCGGCAAGGAAGCCAGCCTTGACGTAGGCGGCTTCGTCCACGCCCGCAGGAACGCGGTTGGTGATCAGATCAAGGAGAAATTGTTCTTCGCCGGCAGGCGGGTTTTTCAAGAGTTCGACCAGGCCCGCGGTCTGCTCGGCGTTCAGCGGCTGGGGCACGACGCCCTGAGCGGCACGCTCTTCTACGTGTTTGCGATAGGCTTCAAGCACAGTTTTATACCCTCATCATTGGTCCCATGGGTGTCTCGGGACGCGCATCCGGAAGCTGTTTTCAAAGTTTTACGCCGGGTTGAGAGCCGGGCGCGCAGGTGAGAGGGATCTGCGCACCCGGCGGAGTAGCCGGTTAACTGTGCTCGTGACGCTTTGAAAACAGCTTCTTGCGGATTGTGGCGCCTAAAACGGCGGGCCGATTCTACTGGAACGGGCCCGCAAAGTTAAGTGAAACGCCAAGGCGCGGCCGTGGCGGGGCTGATAGGAGGTCGCTGGCTGTTTCGGCTGAGGCCCGTGATCCGTGGGCTGCAGGGCCTCTTTTGAAGGTGTGCCTTGGATTGGTCAGTGACCCGGCTTGGACAAAAGTCTAAGATGCGGCGCTGTTCATCGATCCATCGCCCGCCATGTCCAATCAGCGAATCAAAACACCTTGCGTCGGCCTTTGCTCCACTGTTTATGGCGATCTCGTCTGCCGCGGATGCAAACGGTTTCATCATGAAGTGGTGAACTGGAATGGCTACAGCGAAGAAGTCAAACGCTCGGTCTGGCAGCGCCTGGAGGTACTGCTTGCGCAGGTGATGGCGGCCAAGCTGGAAGTTTTCGATGCGACGCTGTTGCGTTCTCAGCTGGAAAGCCGACAGATTCGCTTCGTTGCAGACCAGTCGGCCTACTGTTGGGCGTATCAATTGATCGCACGGGGCGCGAGGGTCATTCAGCAGCTCGAAGCCTACGGCGTCGTGCTACTGCCGGAGTTTCGCGATTGGTCCTTGCCTGAACTCCGTGATGCGATCGATCGGGAGTTCTTCCTCCTGTCTGAAGCCCACTACCAGCGTTACATTGCCCCCCGGTTTCTGCAGGACATGGCGCGCTAGGGCGCGGTATAGCCGAGGAGGGTGGTGCCCAACCTCGGCCGATGACCCTAGCGGCGGGCCACGAGCTCTTCAAGGTGGTCGATGATGTCTTCTGGCTTGAGCACCAGGACATCACTTTCCAGTGTGTCGAGTACTACCTCCGCGGTGTTGCCCATCAGGGCTCCAGAGAATCCCGTTCGGGCGACAGTACCGATGACCGTTACGGCAGCCTGAAGCTGGTGGCATACGCGAGGGATCAGGGCATCCGCGGGCCCTTCCTCGATGTGCAGCTGACCGTCAGGGATGTCGAATTCGGTCTGAAATTCCCGGCAAGCGTTGCGGTAACGGGCTTCGATCGTTTCCTTAAGCTGAAACGCGGGATCAGCGGAGGACAGCATCGCCGACGGATGAGCGCTGATCACATGCAATGTGCCCTCGGCGAGCGAGGCAATCTGGTAGCCATAGTTGATGATGCTGGCGTGTAGTGTCCGATGCTCAATGTCGGCATTGCCAACATCTACTGCGGCGAGAATGTTGCCACCCGTCCACGGCGCTTCGGTTTTGACCATCAGCACCGGGCAGGGGCAATAGCGCAAGAGCTTCCAGTCGTCAGGCGTCAGCAGGGCGCGTTTCAATGGGTTGTCGGCAATATGCTGTTTGATCACCAGGCCACAGCCTTCGGCTTGCTGAACACTGATGATGGTCTGGTGAAGGTTCTCGTGCCAGGCCTGGCGTGCCGTGACGGCGTGGCCCTGGTCTTCAAGCTCTTGACGCAAGCGCTCAAGGTAGTTGCTGTGGTCCTGTTTGGCGTCGCAGATCAGCAAGTGCAACCGGGACTGGCTGACGCTGGAAATCAGACGCGCTCTTTTCAACGCCAGGTTTTCGGAAAGTTTCGGGTCAATTACCACGAGGATGCAGCGTATGGCTTGCATGATCGGCTCCGTTTGGGTGATCGGACGGTTTCACTATAGACAAGGGTTGCACGACAGCCACTGATCCATATCAAGCAGGCCTGGTCGTTGATTGCCGGGCTCGTATAATGCGCGGCGGGCGAACGACTCCATGCGGCTTGCCGCTTTCATTTCCTTCATGAATACCAAGACCTCATGCTCCCTGAACTGAATGAATTCCTTGGCTGTGCGACACCATCGGCGTGGGTCGACGTTGCGCTGCAGAACCAGGACGTGATGCTGATCGATCATGGCAACTGCGAGAAGAAGGCTGCGGGCGCGGCTTTCCAGTTGATGTTTCGCTACGTCGATAAGCCCGACTTGCAGAACAAAATGTCGCGTTTGGCCAGAGAAGAATTGCGGCATTTCGAGCAGGTGCTCTCGATCATCCGCAAGCGCGAAATCGGTTTGCGCAATATTGGCTCGTCCCGCTATGCCGCCGGTTTGCGCGAGTTGGTACGCAACCACGAGCCCTACCGACTTACCGATACGCTGGTGATTGGCGCATTCATCGAAGCTCGCTCTTGTGAGCGTTTTGCGATGCTGGTGCCACACCTCGACGACGAGCTCGGGCGGTTTTACCACGGGCTGCTAAAGTCCGAAGCGAGGCACTTTCAGGATTACCTGAAGCTGGCCTACCTCTATGGAGAGGCGGCGGACATCGATGCAACCATCGTTCGCGTTCGTGAACGTGAGCGCGAACTGATCGAAAGCCCTGACTCCGAGTTCCGCTTCCACAGCGGCATACCGAGCGCCGCCTGAACGGCTCAGGTCAGGGCGAATGGCGCTTGGTGAAGGCCTGCCTCGTCGACCTGCAACGCCCAGCCCTGATGATCCCAGTCACCCAACACGATGCGAGTGGCGGCTCGACCGTCGATCTGCATCGAATGGGTTGCTGGTCGGTGGGTGTGGCCATGGATCAATGTGCGGACTTTGTGACGCTGCATGATCCTTATGACTTCGTCTGGCGTCACATCGACGATGTCGCTGGCCTTCATGCGAGTCTCTTCCTTGCTGCTTGAACGCAGTTTCTGCGCCAGCTTTTGACGCTTGGCGAGGGAAAGATTATGCAGGATGAATAGGCTGACCGGATTGCGCAGCCAGCGCCGTAAGCGCATATAGCCTTCGTCACGCGTGCATAGACTGTCACCATGGGTCAGCAGTACCCGCTCGTTACCAATCTGGGCAATATGCGGATCGGCCAGCAGTGCGCAGCCGGCCTCGCGACAGAACGCCTTACCGATCATGAAGTCGCGGTTGCCGTGCATCAGGTAGACACGCGTCCCACCCTGACTCAGCGCATTCAGCGCTCGGGCTATCTCATGCTGGAACGGCGACATGCCGTCATCGCCGACCCAGACCTCAAAAAAGTCGCCAAGGATATAGAGCGCCTCGGCCTGGGCTGCACGTGTCTCCAGGAAACGAAGAAACGCCCGGGTGATATCCGGGCGCTTTTCTTCGAGGTGCAGATCTGAGATCAACAGGATCAACGCAAGTTACTCGACGATCTCGGCTTTCTCGATCACTACGTCTTCCACCGGAACGTCCTGATGGCCGGACTTCATGGTGGTGGGCACGCCTTTGAGTTTTTCGACCACGTCCATGCCTTCGACCACTTCACCAAATACCGCGTAACCCCAGCCCTGAACGGTCGGCGCGGTGTGGTCGAGGAAATCGTTGTCCTTGACGTTGATAAAGAACTGGGCGGACGCAGAGTGCGGCTCCATCGTGCGTGCCATGGCCAGCGTGCCCGTCTTGTTTGAAAGGCCGTTGTTGGCTTCGTTCTTGATCTGGGCACGGGTCGCTTTCTGCTTCATGCCGGTTTCGAAACCACCGCCCTGAATCATGAAATTGCTGATCACGCGATGGAAAATGGTGCCGTCGTAATGGCCGCTCTTGACGTATTCCTTGAAATTGGCGGTTGTCTCGGGGGCCTTGTCTTCAAAGAGTTTGACGGTGATAACACCGTGATTGGTATGAAGCTTGATCATTGAAAGTCGTCCTAATGAAGAAGAGGGAAGGTCGCGTCGTGCCGACAATTAGTGAGCGCTGCGGCTGAAGGGCGCTGCACGGCAGGCGCTTTGCTCTGTCAGGGGGTTGACGGGTCCGCTATGATAGGCGCTTTGATTTGGCGGGCCTACCCTGAGCCGCACACTCGCAGATCGTTAAGGACACCATGAGCAAGCCTGAGACTACCGCAGCCACCAATTTTCTCCGCCCGATCGTCCAGGCCGACCTGGAATCGGGTAAGCATGCCAAGATCATCACCCGCTTCCCGCCAGAGCCCAATGGCTACCTGCATATCGGCCATGCCAAGTCGATCTGCCTGAACTTCGGTCTGGCGAAGGAGTTTGGTGGCGAGTGCAATCTCCGTTTCGATGACACCAACCCGGCGAAAGAAGATCAGGAATACATCGATGCGATCAAGAGCGATGTTCAGTGGCTGGGTTTTCAGTGGGCAGGTGAAGAGCGCTACGCTTCGAACTACTTCGGCCAGCTGCATGATTGGGCTGTCGAGCTGATCAAGGCGGGTAAGGCCTACGTTTGCGACCTGACGCCAGAGCAAGCCCGAGAGTACCGAGGCAGCCTGACCGAACTGGGCAAGAACAGCCCGTTCCGCGATCGCTCGGCGGAAGAGAATCTGGATCTGTTCGCGCGGATGAAGGCTGGAGAGTTTGCTGACGGCGCCAAGGCGCTGCGCGCCAAGATCGACATGGCCTCGCCGAACATGAATCTGCGCGATCCGATCCTCTACCGGATCCGCCATGCCCATCACCACCAGACTGGGAATGACTGGTGCATCTACCCGAGCTACGACTTCACCCATGGCCAGTCGGATGCCATCGAAGGCGTCACTCACTCGGTCTGCACCCTCGAGTTTGAAGATCATCGCCCGCTCTACGAGTGGTTTCTGGAGAACCTCCCGGTTCCGGCGCGTCCGCGTCAGTATGAATTTGCACGTCTGAATCTGAACTACACCATCACCAGCAAACGCAAGCTCAAGCAGCTGGTTGATGAAAGGCACGTCAGCGGCTGGGACGATCCGCGCATGTCGACGCTCACAGGCTATCGTCGACGCGGTTATACCCCAGCGTCGATTCGTACCTTCTGCGACATGATCGGCGTGAACCGCGCGGGCGGCGTGGTCGATATCGGTATGCTCGAATTTGCGATTCGTGAAGATCTGGACGCCAACGCGCCACGGGCCATGTGCGTACTCAAGCCGTTGAAGGTCGTCATCACCAATTATCCAGAAGGTCAGACTGAGAATCTGGAGCTGCCGCGCCATCCAAAGCACGACATGGGCATACGCCAGCTGCCTTTCTCGCGGGAAATCTACATTGACACCACCGATTTCGAAGAGGTGCCGCCGGCCGGGTTCAAACGGCTCATTCCGGGCGGGGAAGTGCGTCTGCGTGGCAGCTATGTGATCCGTGCCGATGAAGCGGTCAAGGACGAGCAGGGCAATATCATCGAACTGCGCTGCACCTACGACGAGAACACGCTGGGCAAGAACCCCGAGGGCCGAAAGGTCAAAGGCGTCATTCACTGGGTGCCGGCTGCTGAGAGCGTCGAGTGCGAAGTGCGTTTGTACGATCGTTTGTTCCGCTCGGCCAACCCCGAGAAGGATGAAGACGGCGGCAGCTTCCTGGATAACATCAACCCGGATTCGCTAGTGGTGCTGAAAGGCTGCCGCGCCGAGCCATCGCTGGCCTCTGCCGAGGCTGAGGAACGCTTCCAGTTCGAGCGTGAAGGCTACTTCTGCGTTGACCGCAAGGACAGCCGGCCGGACGCGATGGTATTCAACCGTACCGTAACGCTGCGTGATTCCTGGGGAGGCCAGTAATGGCGCTGGCGATCTACAACACGCTGAGTAAAACCAAGGAACCGCTCGAGCCATTGAGCGGAAACCAGGTGCGTATGTACGTCTGCGGCATGACTGTCTATGACTTCTGCCATATCGGTCATGCACGGGTCATGGTGGCGTTTGACGTCATCTCGCGCTGGCTGCGTCAGAGCGGGTACGACTTGACCTATGTGCGCAACATTACCGACATCGACGACAAGATCATTCGCCGAGCTCAGGAGAATGACGAAACCTTCGAGACGCTGACAGGCCGCATGATCGCGGCCATGCATGACGACGAGGCACGGCTCAACGTGCTGCGTCCAGACATCGAACCTCGGGCTACCGACCACATCGCTGGCATGCACGGCATGATCCAGACGCTGATCGACAAGGGGTTTGCCTACGCACCGGGCAATGGCGACGTGTACTACCGGGTTGGCAAGTTTGCCGGCTACGGCAAGTTGTCGCGGCGCAAGATCGAAGACCTCAAGATCGGCGCGCGTATCGAAGTCGACGAAGCTAAGGAAGATCCGTTGGATTTCGTGCTCTGGAAGGCCGCCAAGCCGGGCGAACCGAGTTGGGGTTCGCCTTGGGGCGCAGGCCGTCCGGGCTGGCACATCGAATGCTCCGTCATGTCCACCTGCTGCCTGGGCGACACTTTTGATATTCATGGCGGTGGGCCTGACCTGGTATTTCCGCATCACGAGAACGAGATCGCCCAGAGTGAAGCCGCAACTGGCAAGCAGTACGCCAATACCTGGATGCATGCCGGTGCCGTCCGTGTCGACGGCGAGAAGATGTCGAAGTCGTTAGGCAACTTCTTCACCATCCGAGAAGTGCTAGAGAAGTACCAGCCGGAAGTGGTTCGCTACCTGCTTGTCTCAAGCCACTATCGCAGCCCGATCAATTACTCCGAAGACAGTTTGAAGGAAGCCAAGGGCGCCCTGGAGCGGTTTTACACCGCCCTCAGAGGCCTGCCTGAGGCAATGGCGCAGGGTGGCGATACCTTCGCGGCTCGCTTTGGCGAGGCAATGGATGACGACTTCAACTCTCCCGAAGCCTGCGCGGTACTGTTCGAGATGGCTCGCGAGATCAACCGTCTGCGCGATACGGATTTGCAGGCTGCGGCTGGCCTTGCGGCCCAACTCAAAGAGCTCGCCAACGTGCTCGGTATATTGCAGATGGATCCAAACGCTTTCCTGCAAGCGGGCGCTGAAGGCAAGGTGGATGCCGCTGAGGTAGAAGCGCTGATTGCCGCGCGCCTCCAGGCTCGCGCCGATAAGAACTGGGCGGAGTCAGACCGGATTCGCGACCAACTGACCGACATGGGTGTCGTTCTCGAAGACGGGAAGGGCGGCACAACCTGGCGACTTGGCGACTAAAGCGCACCGTCAGTTACAGGCCGCATTTCAGGCTGCACGCGCCTGAATGCGGTCTTTTCATTCGTTGTCTGTAGGGTTCTCTGCGATAATCGCTCAGGCATCCTGCTGGCGCCTTCGGCGCCTCGGTTCGGTCATTCCCCTTTTGTGGGGCGCTCACCTCCCAGCAAACTTATGTTGGATAAAGGCCTTCGGCACGCAAGCGTTTGTATAGGGTGTTACGGCTCACGCCGAGATGCCGCGCCAGGTGCGAAACGTTGCCGCGACAGGCTTCGAACTGTGCCCGGAGCGGCTCATTCGCAGCTATCGGAAGCGATGGCATCGTGCCTGTCGGCAGAGACGGCCCGGCATTGCTTTGGTTCGTCGGCCTTAAGTCCGTATCAGCAAGAAAATCATCCGGTAAATGTTCCATACGGATCGGTTGATCCTGAGCCAATGCCAGCGAAACCTGCACAACACTGCTTAGCTGGCGGATGTTTCCCGGCCAAGGGTGACTATGCAGCACGCGCTGAACTTCTGGACTGAACCCTGCCCACTGCTGGGGCTCCCGGTACAGCTCCCATATCTGCTGGAAAAGCGCATGCTTGTCGTGGCGCGCTCTAAGGGGTGGCAGTTCAACGCTTAGGCCGCTGACCCGATAGAACAAGTCCTGACGAAAATGACCACTCTCAACCTCCTTGCGCAGCGAACGGTTGGTTGCACAGATCAATCGAAAGTCGACTGGATAGGGCTCTCCACCGCCCAGTGGCTGAACGCTTCGCTCCTGCAAGACGCGCAACAGGCGCGCCTGCAAGCTCAGCGGCATATCCCCGATCTCGTCGAGAAACAGCACGCCACCGTCTGCTTTGCGGATCAGGCCGAGGCTTCCTTTCTGATGTGCGCCGGTAAACGCGCCTTTTTCGTAGCCGAAGAGTTCGGATTCGATCAGCTCGCTGGGAATCGCCGCGCAGTTAACAGCGATCAACGGAGCGTTTGCCCTTGAGCTGGCAGCATGCAGTGCTTTGACCAGCACTTCCTTGCCGACGCCCGTTTCCCCATTGACCAGAATCGGAATGTCCTTTTCCAGCATGAGCTGCGCCTGGCCAATTACCTTATGAACCTGCGGGTCGCCTTGGTCGATGCTTGCAAGGTCCAGGGTGCGCGCGGGTTTGGTTGCTGTATTCCGGAAATCACGAGGTTGGACCAAGGGCTTTTGCGGGCGTCGAACCAGGCCATGAAAACGGTGATTGCCGGTTGTTCGTAGCAGCATCGGCTGATCTTCCGGCTGACTGAGCAGCTGCTGCAGAGGAACGTCGAACAGCCTGTCGATGCGGCTCCGGGTAAGTGCTAACCCAAGCAGATTGTCTGCCCGGCGATTGGCGGAGACGATCAACCCGGACTCGTCGAAAACCAGCAAGCCGGCCCATTGGCTATCAAGATTGTCTTGGCCGGTGTTGAAGGTCAGCTGAAAATAGTCGTCGCGGAACAGGTTGAGGATCAGGCGGTTTTCCACCGACTGACTCATCATCTTGACCATGCCCAGCGTGTGCGACGGCGGTAGGTAGCTGTCGCTGGATACGTCGAGCACGGCGATCAGCTGGCGTTGTGCGTCATAGATAGGTGACGCCGCGCCGGACAGATAACGATTGGCCTTGAGAAAGTGCTCGTCTCGCTGGATATGTACCGCCTGCCCGCTGGCCAAGGCGGTGCCGATCGCATTGGTCCCGGTATCCCGCTCCATCCAGCTGGCGCCCGGCTTGAATCCTCTCTGCTGCGCAGGCTCGACGAAGCGCCGGTCCCCCCAGGACTCGAGCAGTTGACCCGCACTGTCCGCCAGCAGGATCAGGCAGCTCGAATTCGAAAGGATGTTCTCGTAATAAGGAAGTACTTCGCGCTGTGTGGTGTAGACCAGGTTTCGCTGACGCTCTAGCAGCGCACTGACGTCTCGCTCCGTCGGGTCGCCGAAGCTTGGAATGCTGAGTGGGTTCAGTCCGTAGCGTTCGCAACGGCTCCAGGAACCTTCTACCAGAGCCTGGTGTGAGATGGGCTGGGCTGGGTTGGCCATGTTGCCTCTTATCGCTGCATGTTCTTGTTGTTTTGATGTTTGCTGCAGTCGGTGCCATGAACAGTCTTGTTCATTTTTGTTCACTGTCAATGTTCAGAAATGTTCATTTTGAACACTTAACAACTGCAGTCTGCGCAGAGGGCCCCGCGCTAGAGCGGTACAGCGTAGCTGGCATGGATATCGCTCTGGATCCTTCCATAACAACTAGAAGGATGCGGCATGTCCCTCACCCTGGAACACGTCACCAAAACCGTCGATGGCCAGCTGCATATCGACGACGCCAGCCTCAGTTTCGAACCCGGCTCGTTCAATGTGCTGATCGGTCGAACCCTGTCGGGCAAGACCTCGTTGATGCGGCTCATGGCGGGGCTCGACAAGCCGACCCGGGGGCGAATCGTAATGAACGGCGCTGACGTAACTGGGGTTCCGGTACGCAAGCGCAATGTGTCGATGGTTTACCAGCAGTTCATCAACTACCCGACGTTGACCGTATTCGAGAACATCGCGTCACCGTTGCGGCAGGCCGGTGTGGGTAAAGCGGAAATCGAACGAAAGGTGCGCGAGACCGCCGAGATGTTGCACATCGAAGCCTTCCTGCAAAAACACCCATTGGAGCTCTCCGGGGGGCAGCAGCAGCGAACTGCAATGGCGCGAGCCTTGGTTAAAGACGCCGATCTGGTCCTGTTTGACGAGCCGCTGGTAAACCTCGATTACAAACTGCGCGAAGAGCTCCGTCAGGAGATGCGCGAGCTGTTCAAGACTCGCCGCAGTATCGCGGTGTACGCAACCACTGAGCCGAACGAGGCTCTCGCGCTAGGCGGGACCGCAACCGTTTTGCATGAAGGTCGAGTGATACAGAGCGGACCGACGTCAGCGGTGTATCACCGCCCCAGCCAAGTGCTCAGTGCCGAGCTGTTCTCCGAGCCACCGATCAACCTGGTACCCGGGCGGATCGCGGCGAACGAGGTGAGTTTTCAAGACCGCATGCATTTTCCGCTCAACAGCGACCTGAGTGGATTGGACAAGGGCGAGTACCGCTTCGGGATTCAGCCCAGTCATATCGGCCTGGTGCCGTCCAATGACGATGATCTGGAAGTGTCCGGCCTAGTCGAGCTGGCAGAAATCAGCGGCTCGGAAACCTTTCTACATGTGCGCAACGAACACCTCAGCCTGGTGCTGCACCTGCAAGGCGTTCACGACTATCACGTCGATTCGCCGATCCGCGTCTACATCCCGACTCACAAATTGTTCGTCTTCGATGCCTCGGGCCGGCTGGCCCAGGCACCGTCTCGACGCGGCTGAGGGCATCGTTATGGCAGAAATTCGTTTGCAGAATCTTGCGCACAGCTATAGCAGCCAGCCACAGAGCGCTGCCGACTATGCGATCCGTGAGATGGACCACGTGTGGGAGCAGGGCGGTGCCTATGCGCTGCTGGGTCCGTCTGGATGCGGCAAGTCGACCTTGCTCAACATCATCTCGGGATTGCTCAGCCCGTCCGAGGGCGAGGTGCTGTTCGATACGCGCAAGGTGAACACCCTGACGCCGCAGCAACGCAACATCGCCCAGGTTTTTCAGTTTCCGGTCGTCTACGACACCATGACCGTCTTCGACAATCTGGCCTTCCCGCTGCGCAATCAAGGCATTGCCGAGGCGCGCATCACCAGCAAAGTGCATGAAATTGCCGAGGTGCTGGACCTCCACCCACTGCTTAAACGAAAAGCTCACAACCTGACGGCCGATGAGAAGCAGAAGGTCTCTATGGGGCGGGGCCTGGTCAGGGACGACGTCTCGGCGATCCTCTTTGACGAGCCGCTTACTGTCATCGATCCACATCTCAAGTGGAAGCTGAGACGCAAGCTCAAGCAGATCCATGAGCAGTTCAATATCACCATGATTTACGTCACGCATGACCTGCTGGAGGCGTCGACGTTCGCTGACAAGATTGCAGTGATGTACGGCGGGCAGATTGTCCAGTTCGGCACGCCGCGAGAACTCTTCGAGCGGCCCCAGCACACCTTTGTTGGTTATTTTGTAGGCAGCCCTGGGATGAACCTTATCGAGGTGGATGCCCAGGACGGAGGGGTCGGTTTCAATGGCCTGCACCTCCCGCTTTCGGGTGCGTTGGCCGCGCGCCTCCCGGGCTTGGCTACAAGTCGCCTGCAGATTGGCATCCGTCCCGAGTTCGTTCAGGTCAGCGAGGAACCAGGTGCTGGCGCAGTGCAGGCCGAGGCAGTACGCGTCGAGGATCTGGGCACCTACAAGATCCTCACGCTTCGTCTGCAAGGGCATCTGATCAAGGCGCGCTTGCCCGAGGATCAAGCGGTTCCGAAAGGTGAGGCCTGGGTGGGCTTCCCGGCGCAGTGGTTGATGCTTTACGCCGACGACAAGCTGGTGGAGGAGCTGCCGTGACCAAGACTCATGACAATCGCGCATGGTGGCTGGTCCTGCCGGTTTTCCTGCTGGTCGCCTTCAGCGCCATCCTACCGATGATGACCGTCGTGAACTATTCGGTGCAGGACATTTTCGACTCCTCGACACGCTTCTTCGTTGGCGCGGATTGGTACCGACAGATACTCAATGATCCCCGGCTGCACGATTCTCTGTTGCGGCAGTTCATCTTTTCGGGCTGCGTACTGTTGATCGAAATTCCGCTCGGGATTGCGGTCGCGCTGGCGATGCCGACACGTGGGCGCTGGGCTTCGCTGTGCCTGATCGTGATGGCGATTCCGCTGTTGATTCCATGGAACGTGGTGGGAACCATCTGGCAGATCTTCGGCCGCGCGGATATCGGTTTGCTGGGTTACAGCCTTCGCGAGCTGGGCATCAGCTACAACTATGCATCCAATACAAGGGATGCCTGGCTGACGGTGCTGGTGATGGACGTCTGGCACTGGACATCGCTGGTCGCGCTGCTGTGTTACTCGGGCCTGCGAGCCATTCCCGATGCCTACTACCAGGCGGCTCGCATCGACCGGGCGTCGAGCTGGGCGGTGTTCCGCTACATACAGCTGCCCAAGCTCAAAAGCGTGCTGCTGATCGCCGTGATGTTGCGCTTCATGGATAGCTTCATGATCTATACCGAGCCCTTCGTGCTCACCGGCGGTGGGCCGGGCAATGCAACGACCTTCCTCAGCCAGACCCTGACCAAAATGGCGGTCGGCCAGTTCGATCTGGGGCCGGCTGCAGCGTTCTCGCTGATCTACTTCCTGATCATCCTGCTGGTGTCCTGGTTGTTCTACACGGCCATGACCCATGGCGATCAAAAATGAGGGTCTGCTGATGAACCTGCGCAAGCGAGTCGTACTGATCGTCTACATCGCGTTTCTGATGGTGCCGATCTACTGGCTGATCAACATGTCGTTCAAGAGCAACACCGAGATTCTCGGTGGGCTGACGCTCTGGCCGCAGGGGTTCACGCTGGAAAACTACCGGGTGATCTTCACCGACCGAAGCTGGTACAGCGGCTATATCAACTCTCTGTATTACGTGTGCCTGAACACGATCATTTCGCTGGCCGTCGCGCTGCCCGCCGCCTATGCCTTTTCTCGGTTTCGGTTTCTCGGTGACAAACACCTGTTCTTCTGGCTGCTGACCAATCGGATGGCGCCACCGGCCGTCTTCTTGTTGCCGTTCTTTCAGCTTTACTCATCGATCGGGCTGTTCGACACGCATATCGCCGTGGCACTCGCGCATTGCCTGTTCAATGTGCCATTGGCGGTGTGGATTCTTGAGGGGTTCATGTCCGGTGTACCCAAGGAAATCGATGAAACGGCTTACATCGACGGCTACAGCTTTCCGAAATTCTTCGTGAAGCTCTTCATTCCGCTGATTGGTTCAGGCATCGGCGTCACGGCTTTCTTCTGCTTCATGTTTTCCTGGGTGGAGTTGCTGCTGGCGCGCACGCTGACTTCGGTTGACGCCAAGCCGATCGTTTCGGTGATGACACGAACCGTTTCGGCATCGGGGATCGACTGGGGCGTTCTGGCGGCTGCCGGTGTGCTGACGATTCTGCCCGGCATGCTGGTGATCTGGTTTGTTCGCAATCATGTCGCCAAGGGCTTTGCCCTTGGCCGGGTATAGGAGATCGCAGATGAGCTGGATGGCCTGGACCACCCCTACAGCAGTCTTCTTCGCTGTGATCGGCTTGATGCTGGCGTGTATGAGCGCATGGGAACTGCGGCGACCCTGTCTGCCGCGTAAAGGCTTTCTGCCCATCATCACCACGCGCGGCGATCGACTGTTTATTGGACTTCTGGGCAGCGCCTATTGGCATCTTCTGCTGATCGGCCTGACCGACTGGAGCATCTGGATAGCGTCCGCGCTGTCTCTCGTCTGGTTGTTTGCAGTGATGCGCTGGGGCTGAGCCTTCGGGTTCATCCCTCCGAAAAACCCAAAGGAGGTGTGTATGTTCGAGAATAAAAACAACACCCGACATGGCATGGCGCTCGCGGCCCTGCTGACGTTGTCCGGCATTTCAGGATCGGCTTGGGCCGATGCCTATGAAGATGCGGCGAAGAAATGGATCGAATCAGAGTTCAATCCGTCGACCCTATCGCCTGAGCAGCAGATGGAAGAGCTGCGCTGGTTCATCAAAGCGGCCGAGCCGTTCCGCGGCATGGAAATCAACGTCGCCTCGGAAACCATCACCACGCACGAATACGAGTCCAAGACCTTGGCCCGTGCGTTCAGTGAAATCACTGGCATAAAGCTGCGGCATGATCTGATGCAGGAGGGCGATGTCGTCGAGAAGCTGCAGACACAGATGCAGTCTGGCAAAAATATCTACGACGGCTACATCAACGACTCGGACCTGATCGGCACGCACTTCCGTTATGGCAAGGCCGTGGCTATCAGCGACATGATCGAGGGTGAGGCCAAGGACTACACACTCCCGACACTCGATCTGGACGACTTCATTGGTATCTCGTTCACCACCGGTCCGGATGGCAAGATCTACCAACTGCCGGTCCAGCAGTTCGCCAACCTCTACTGGTTTCGTGCTGACTGGTTCGAGCGGCCTGAACTGAAAAAGCAGTTCAAAGAGCGCTACGGGTACGAGCTTGGTGTGCCAGTGAACTGGTCCGCCTATGAAGACATCGCTGAATTCTTCAGCAAACACGTCAAGGAGATCGACGGGCAGCGGGTCTACGGCCATATGGACTACGGCAAGAAGGATCCGTCGCTTGGCTGGCGCTTCACCGATGCCTGGTTCTCGATGGCGGGCGCAGGCGACAAAGGGCTTCCAAACGGTTTGCCCGTTGACGAATGGGGCATCCGCGTTGAGGATTGCCACCCGGTCGGCTCGAGCGTTGCGCGCGGCGGCGCCACCAATGGCCCTGCGGCGGTTTATGCAACGCAGAAATATGTCGATTGGATGCGTGAATACGCACCGCGCGAAGCTCAGGGCATGACCTTCTCCGAGTCGGGACCGGTGCCTGCGCAGGGCAACATCGCCCAGCAGATCTTCTGGTACACCGCCTTTACGGCTGACATGACCAAGCCGGGTCTGCCGGTGGTGAACGAAGACGGCACGCCGAAGTGGCGGATGGCGCCGTCGCCAAAAGGGCCGTATTGGGAGGAGGGCATGAAGCTCGGCTATCAGGATGCGGGCTCCTGGACCTTCCTGAACTCGACTCCGGAGCAGCGACGTCTGGCTGCCTGGCTCTACGCGCAATTCACCGTGGCCAAAACCGTGTCGTTGAAAAAGACCTTGGTGGGGCTGACGCCGATCCGTGAGTCGGATATCAATTCAGGCGCCATGACCGAGGCCGCGCCAAAACTGGGCGGTCTGGTTGAGTTCTATCGCAGCCCGGCCCGCGTTCAGTGGACACCGACCGGAACCAATGTGCCGGACTATCCACGTCTGGCGCAGCTCTGGTGGCAGTACATCGCCGAAGCGGCCAGTGGCGACAAGACGCCTCAGGAAGCGCTGGACGGACTTGCCGAAGCGCAGGACACCATGATGGCGCGACTGGAACGCGCCAAGGTGCAACCGAAGTGTGGGCCAAAACTGAACGAACCACGTGACCCGGAATACTGGCTGAGCCAGCCAGGGTCGCCCAAACCCAAACTGGACAATGAAAAACCACAAGGGCAGACAGTCAGCTACGACGAGCTGATCAAGTCGTGGGAGCAGGCGCGGTAGTCGCGATCCATGGGAAAAAAAACGGCACCCGAGGGTGCCGTTTTGCTCTAGACGCGCTTTATGTGAAGGCGTTGAAGGCTTCAGTCATGCAGGTGTTCAGCGGCATGCAGTGTGTTTTCCAACAGGCACGCACGGGTCATCGGGCCCACGCCGCCGGGAACCGGGGTAATCCAGCCAGCACGTTGCACGGCCACATCGAACTCGACGTCACCCACCAGCTTGCCGTCGGTTTGGCGATTGATTCCCACATCAATCACGATGGCCCCTTCCTTTATCCATTCACCTTTGACAAGACCCGTGATGCCGGTCGCGACCACAATCAGATCGGCGCGCTTGACGTGGTCAGCCAGGTCATTGGTGAAGCGATGCGTGACGGTTGTCGTGCAGCCTGCCAGCAATAATTCCAGCGCCATGGGCCTGCCGACAATGTTGGACGCACCTACCACCACCGCGTTGAGGCCGTGTAGGTCAACGCCAGTGCTCTCGAGTAGGGTCATGATCCCTTTGGGTGTGCAGGGGCGTAGTAAAGGCATCCGCTGGGCGAGACGGCCGATGTTATAGGGGTGAAATCCATCCACATCCTTGTCCGGACGAATGCGTTCGAGCAGTTGCGATGCATCCAGATGCTTAGGCAACGGAAGCTGCACGAGAATGCCATCGATCGAAGGGTCATCATTAAGCTGATCGATCAAACCCAGGAGTTCATCCTGGCTGGTCGAAGCGGGAAGATCATGAGCGGTGGACTTGAATCCCACCTCCTCGCAATCCTTGCGCTTGTGCGCCACATAGACCTGAGAAGCCGGGTCCGTGCCCACGAGAATCACCGCCAGGCCAGGTACTCGTAGACCTTGCTTGGAGCGCTCGGCAACCCGGCCGGCAATATGCTGGCGGACATTGGCAGCGATCTGTTTACCGTCGATCAGTTTTGCGGTCATGACGCGTGATTAACCATCGAGAAGGACTGAAAAAGGACGCGCATTCTCGCACGGCGGCACCGTTCGGCAAAGGCGACCCGGTGGGGGATTCCCGTAACTCCTTTACCAGGCTGAATTTTTTTTGGTTTAGCTGTTGACGAGGTGAAGTCAGGCCATTAAGATTCGCCCCGCTTGTCGAGCACAGCTTGCTGCTGGGTAAGGCGGCTTTTGAAGGTCAGTCCTTCACTGGTCGGAGCTTGAAGTCTGCGCTCAGCCGAATGCAGATATAAAGCGCCCGTAGCTCAGTTGGATAGAGCATCCGCCTTCTAAGCGGATGGTCGCAGGTTCGAGTCCTGCCGGGTGCGCCATTTTGGGCTCTGGCACAAGCAAGGCAATATGGTGGGCGTAGCTCAGTTGGTAGAGCACAGGATTGTGGCTCCTGCGGTCGTGGGTTCGAACCCCATCGTCCACCCCATATTCCGGAACGCCAGGCACTGCCTGGCGTTTTCGTTTAGAAGTTTGCGGACGTGGTGAAATTGGTAGACACACCAGATTTAGGTTCTGGCGCCGCAAGGTGTGAGAGTTCGAGTCTCTCCGTCCGCACCATCTGAAACGCTGAAAGCCCCGTTTATCGGGGCTTTCGCGTGTCTGGGAAATGAGAATGGCGGCGCTTCGATTTCCATGTGTCTGCTAGCGTGAATGCCGGACTGCATTCTTCGAAATCCGCTGTGTTTCTTTAAGGCTCAAAGACCATTTCTCTGTTGTAGCCGGGCTATCTATTGCCCGCTCAGCGTCCCCAGCGCTGGCCAGACGCTACATGGCCCAGCCTTTTTAGACCCAAGCTCCTGATCGGTAAACGCTGGTCAACTCTGCAGAGTGCGTCGGATCGAGTCAGCCAGAGCGGCTGGATGATTGTCCGCTAGTGGCATTTTGGCACGTGGTGCAGGCGTGACGATTAATCGACCTGCCATCAAGGCGAAAATGCAGAGAGCAAATATGGAGCCGCGTCTATGGTTACAAGTGCCAATTTTGTCTAAAAAAGTCGTTGACAAGAATTGTTATGCACACTCAGGTCAGGAAAGGTCCCTGCCTAAACTCTGCGCCGTTTCGGTTGTTAGGTGAATTGGTTTAAGTAACTGAATTAAAAGCCTTTTTTAGTTATGGTTGAAAACTCGACGATCTGTACCAAAGCCACGTCAGCCGGGCGTTTGAGCGAGTCATCCATCATGTGTTCACAGACTTATCCACAGCTTTTGTGGATAACGCGCGCAAGGCAAGCGCGGCGGGGCTTTCACGGCTTCGCTGAATAACTCAGATGTTTATGACAGTGATTCAATCGCAGGAAGTCGCTTGTGGTTCCCTTACAGCGGACACTCTTGCTAGCAGGGATAATGGCTTCCGGTATCGCTTTTCAAAGCGCGTCCCGCGCCTTACCTCGATAAACCCGCAGCACATCAGCCATCACCGAGAGGGCAATTTCAGCCGGTGTCTTGCTGCCGAGATCCAGTCCGATGGGCATGTGGATGCGCTCGATTTGCTGTTCGTCTAGCCCACCCACGCGTTGCAACCGTTCGGCTCGCTTGGCAGAGGTCTGTTGCGACCCCATAGCGCCGATGTAGAACGCTGGAGTTCGTACCGCCTCCATCAGCGCGAGGTCATCAATGCGTGGATCGTGCGTCAGCGCGACCACGGCGGTGGCCTCGTGACACGCGCCAGAAGCAATAAACACGGAGGGCAACACCGGCTGCACTTCGATGCCTTCGATCAGCGTGCCCTGCATCTCGTCTCGGGGATCACAGGCAATCACTTCGCAACCAAGCGCTCGAGCGAAACTGGCGCACGCCTGTGCAACAGGCGATACACCTGCGAGCAGCAGCCGAAGCGCGGGGCCGATGCGGATATCGACTTGCTCACCCTCAAGGCGGGTCTGCTCACCACCTTGGTCAGGTAGCAGTTCAGCGGCGCCAGTCGTCAGGTCTACTCGTCGCAGCAGGCGCTGTTGGCCTTGTAGAGCTGCTTGTAGCATGAGCAAGTGAGTGCGCCATGTTTCGCTCGGTGTGTGGTGCTCCACCAGCACCTGCAGGATGCCGCCGCACGGCAGCTGTAGGCGTCGCCGGTCATCATCGGTTTCGCCGTAGCGAACGATTTGGGCCGGCGCTTGTAATTCGCCTTGCGCCAGACAGGCGAGAAATTCCTCCTCGACGCAACCGCCGGACAATGAGCCAACGTGCGCACCGTCTGCCCGGGCAGCGAGGAGGGCGCCCGGCGCTCGAGGCGCCGATCCGTAGGTCGACAACACGGTACAAAACCATATGTCATGTCCTTCCGAGACCCATTTAAGCGCTTGATTGATCACCTGCAGATCAAGGTGTTGCATGTCTGTCTCCCCTGACAATTCGGCGAGACTGAGCCGCCCGTTATGGATCGGACCCGTCCGAAGCGCGTTCTGCTGCATGGGGGCTTTGGGTTGTGCGGTACTGGGAAGACTCAGGGGGAGGGCGCGCCGGGCGCTTGAGCAGTTTTCTCTACTGCTCCCGATATGGTCCTATCCCCGAGGTGTGCCGGTTGGTCTGCAAAAGTGGCATGTAGAGGGAGCGATTTTAGATCGCGGTGATCGAACTGACGCTTGAGATGCAGCCGTTCCAGACCATCTCGTAATGGTCGCTTTGAATGACAGAGGTCACCGGCTTTGGGGTCATCAATGCCCAGCAATGCTGACCCGATTTGCGTACGGAGTGGTAGCGCAAGCCGGGCTTTTGACCTTTTCTGAGCAGTCCCCCGAGGCGATGGCCGCTCGAATAATCCTCAGGGTCGTAGAGCGGATCCGTCATTGGGATGGGCATCGCATCGAGCATCCCGGCTTCGCTGAAGCGGCACGACAAGCCGCGGAAAACAAAGCGCTCATAGCTCAGGCCAACCACCTTCGACCAGTAGCGGTCCTGGTGATGGCGAACTTCAGCAAGCGCTGTATCCATTGTGCTGGCCAGATAAAGTACGCCAAAGCTACCGTCGCTGAAACGCGACCCGGCCGGGTTTACATGGGTAAACGGAGCAGTGGCGTATGAGCAGCCGGGAATGCCGAAGGGTATTTCAGCGCGCGCGATCAGCTCCAGATGGCCTGTCTCGTTTCGTAACCGTGGATTGGTCAGGGCTTGTAATTGGTAGAGCGTTTCGAACTCGTCGGCATCGGCGACATCATCGAATAAGGCAATGGGAGGAAACTTCGAGTTAACCAGCCGATAGGCCTGTTGCTCGACATCAGCCAGTCTGGGCAGCTGACTCGGGCTTACCACTGAGCGCCTCGTAGGCTATCGATGCGTCGGAACGATTCGTACAGAGAGACCATGTCGCCCTGAGCCATTATTTCCAGCGGTGAGCGCCCATTGAAGAACTCGTTATGGTTGGCCATCGCCGGGAAGCCATACATGTTCTCCGGATTGTCGAAAACAAGCCGAAGTGCGGCATGAATGTTCAGAACGAAGCTGATGCGTTGCATCTGGTCGGGGTCGAGACTGACCGACCAACTAGCATCGCCTGACCTGGCGCGGTTATGGGTGCTACGTGATATCCGAAGAATCGTGCAGGCCTGGTCGGTGGTTGCCTGCCATTTTTCCAGAATGTTCACCGCAGCCCGTAGACCGGTTGCGCACTGGTCCTTCGTGAATGCCTGTGCTTGAAGAACTGCTGCCATAGTTAAGCTGCCTGGCTGTGTCTGTAGAATTAAAAGTAGCACATCATATATCTACAGACAAAGCTGGGCGCTATCGGACTAAGTGGCAGCAGAAATTGCCGTCAGGCTTTTTTCATGGACCAGTACGCCGGCTTGAACAGGTCCCGTTCGCCGAGCAGCACCACGCCCACGGCGAAGGCACAGAGCACCAGGCCTATATACAGGCACAGTTGCAGTAGCCCGTGCGGGGAAGGCAACCAATGCAGTGCGGTTGCGACCACGACGGCGGTAGCGAGCCAGCGCCCGAGCACGCCGGGAGCCAAGCCTGCAGGCGACGCACGATAGACGTACAGTCCCATGAAGAGCGCCTGGAGGGTCACGCCGCTGGTAAACGCAACGGCCAGACCTTCGGCACCATATGGTCCGTAGAGCAGCGCATCGAGGCCGATCGTAAAGGCAGAACTGACCAGCATGATCACCAGGAACAACCGTGATTGATGCTGCGCCAGGAGCGCACGTCCCCACAGCAGCGCCAAGCCCATCGCGGGCAGACCGAGTGCATACAGGACCACCAGCGCGGCCGTGGCGTCGGTTTGCGCTGCGCCGAACTGACCCCGTTCCAGAAGTACTGAGACGACCGGTTGTGGGAATGAACAGAGCACCACGGACGCTGGAACCAGAAATAGCAGTGTCGCCAGCAATCCTTTGCGAATAACGGCGGCATGGCTGCTGAGATCGCCATCGTTCCAGCTCGAGACGAAGCGGGGAAAGAGCACCGAAAGCACGGACAAGGCGTAAAGCGTGAGCGGAATGGTGACGATGCGAAACGCAAACGACAGCATGGTGATACTGCCTTCGTCCAGGAAGGAAGCAAACATCCGCTCGGCAAGAATGCAGGCTTGTTGCGCCCCGGCCGCCAGCAGTACGGGTGCGAACGCTAGGCCGAAGCCACCTGCATGCCCCTTTGTCTCGACTTTGCTGTCGCCTCGTAGGTACGCGATACGTCGATGCTGTACCAGGATCAACGCCAATTGGGGCAGCAGCATGCCGATGAAGATCACCATGCCGGTAGGTTGGAACAGCAGGATGCCGACGATCGCGCCAGCGTTGAGCAGCACCGTCCGTGTCATCGGCAGGATGAACACCTCATCCATGTTCAGCAGTGCACCCTGGCAATACAAAACCGCCTGAACGGCGACCAGTACCGCGCCTACGCAGAATACGATCTGGCCGGCGGCAACCTGAGCGTCCGTCCAGCCGGGCGCCAGCATGTTCAGAATCCAATAGCTTGCAATGATGGCGACGGCACTCACAGCTGCGCCCATGAGCATTACGCGCCAGTAGAGCCAGCGGCTAACCGTCTCAAACAGGGCTTCGGACTGGCTGCGTAGCTTTTGCAGGTAAGGAATCATTGCGTCGCGCAGGGCGAGGCCGAGAAAGTTCTCGAAGAACATCGGCAGAATCAGTGCGACAAATATCAGGTCCGCTTCCCAGCTCAGTCCGAAAGACTTGGCGATAAACAGGTCGCGTAGAAAACCGAGTAGAAAGCTGGCAACTGTTAACGCCAGGATGACCAGTGATGCGTTCATTCCTTGATCCTGTGCAGGCCATTATCGGACGGCCTGAAAAATAGCGGCATGCCTCATCGAATACGGGACGATTCCGCTGAGCCACATTGGTCAGCGTCCCGGCGAACGATACATAGACTGGATGGCTCAAGCATGGTTCCTGCGCCGGTATGGAGCGTTTTGCCATCGGTTCGGGTTGCTACAAAGCCTGATACGTAAAAATGCCGTAAATCCCCTTTGCGAGCGGAGCGCGACTGCTTATGGTTCACGCTCATTTTCAGGCGAACCCAGTTCATGTCCGAGGCAACTACTTCTTCTGCGGGCTCCATGCGGCGTTGGCTAATTATTGGCGGCGTGGTTGTTGTGATTGCGTTGCTGCTATGGTGGTTATGGCCAAGCGCGGCCGAGACGCCGCCACAGCAGGCGGGTGGGCGTCCGGCTTTCGGCGCATTTGGTGGCCCCACGCCCGTGCGGGTTGCCCCGGTGGAACGAGGTGAGTTCGAGGTCTACGCCAAGGCGCTTGGCACCGTTACACCGTTGAATACCGTCAACGTGCGTAGCCGCGTGGCCGGTGAACTGGTGGAGATTCACTTCGAGGAGGGTCAGCGCGTCCAGGCCGGCGATTTGCTGGCCGTCATCGATCCCCGCGCTTATGAAGTGGCACTGCAGCAAGCCGAAGGCACCCTCCAGCAAAACCGTGCTTTGTTGCAGAATGCGCAGCTGGACCTCGACCGTTACCGTGGTCTGTTCGCCGACGACAGCATTGCCAAGCAGACGCTTGATACTCAGCAGGCACTGGTCAATCAATACAAGGGAACGCTTGCAGCCAACCAGGCCGCTGTCAACGAGGCCAAACTGAACCTGCAGTTCACCAAGATTCGCGCGCCAATAGATGGCCGCGTCGGCCTGCGTCAGCTGGATCAGGGCAACCTTGTGGCGGCCAACGACACCACGCCGCTGGTGGTGATCACCCAGACCCAGCCCATCGCAATCACCTTTACGCTGCCCGAAAGTGAGTTGCCGCCGGTTATCTCCCGGTTCCGCAGCGGTGAAGAGCTTTCAGTCCAGGCCTGGGACCGGGGCGAGCGTACCCTGTTAGGTGAAGGTGTACTGGAAAGTCTCGACAATCTGATCGATACGACCACTGGCACGCTGAAGATGAAGGCGCGCTTCGATAACGAGGCCGAGCTGTTGATACCCAACCAGTTCGTCAATGCTCGTTTGCGTGTGGAAACATTGACTGATGCGGTTCTGATTCCTTCAGCAGCGCTGCAGTTCGGCTCGCGCGGCAACTACGCGTATGTCGTCGGTGAGGACTCGAAGGTTGAGCTGCGGGTGCTCGAAGTCGGTCCGAGCAATGGCGACAGGACCGTCGTGGTGAACGGTTTGAACCCCGGCGAGCGAATCGTCATGGAGGGCACCGACCGCCTGCGTGACGGCAGCGAAGTCGAAGTGGTGGATCGTCAGAAACTTGCCGACGAAGCGGCTGCAAATCCGAAGGCCGATACTCAGAGCACCAAGGAGCGTCCGGCGCGATGAACATCTCGCGGCTGTTCGTCCTTCGGCCGGTGGCCACAACCCTGACGATGATCGCGATTCTGCTGGCCGGGCTTATCGCCTACCGCATGCTGCCGGTGTCCGCCTTGCCCCAGGTGGACTATCCGACCATCCGGGTGATGTCGCTGTATCCCGGAGCCAGCCCGGAGGTCATGACCAGCGCGGTGACTGCGCCGCTGGAACGGCAGTTCGGTCAGATGCCCGGCCTGACGCAGATGTCCTCCACCAGCTCTGGCGGCGCATCGGTGATCACCTTACGCTTCTCGCTGGACGTTGAACTCGACGTTGCCGAGCAGGAAGTCCAGGCGGCGATCAACGCCGGAAGCAATCTGCTGCCCAATGATCTGCCGGCACCGCCGGTCTATAACAAGGTCAACCCGGCTGACACGCCGGTCATGACACTGGCGGTGACCTCGGAAAGTCTGGCCCTGCCGGAGCTGCACGACCTGGTCGATACCCGCATGGCGCAGAAATTGGCGCAAATCAGCGGCGTCGGTATGGTCAGCATCGCTGGCGGCCAGCGACCAGCAGTGCGTATACGGGTCAATCCGGAGGCGCTTGCGTCTTACGGCCTGTCGCTGGCTGACGTGCGTTCCTTGGTGACCAGCTCCAACGTCAATCAACCCAAGGGCAATTTCGACGGCCCGACCCGCGTGTCGATGCTCGATGCCAATGATCAGCTGAAGACGCCGGAGGAATACGCTGAGCTGATTCTGGCCTATGAGGGCGGCGCGACGCTGCGCTTGAAGGATGTCGCCGACATTATCGACGGGGCTGAGAATGAGCGCTTGGCCGCCTGGGCCAATGAAAGTCAGGCCGTGCTCTTGAACATCCAGCGCCAGCCCGGCGCCAACGTGATCGAGGTGATCGAACGGATTCAGGCATTGCTGCCTGAGGTGACGGCCAGCATGCCGACCGGCCTCGACGTAGTGGTGCTGACCGATCGAACGCAGACCATCCGGGCTGCAATCACCGATGTCCAGCACGAACTGTTGATGGCGACCTTTCTGGTTGTCATGGTCACCTTTGTATTCCTCAAGCGCCTGTCGGCGACCATCATTCCGTCCATAGCAGTACCGCTGTCGCTGATCGGCACATTCGCGGTGATGCACCTTGCCGGTTTCTCGCTAAACAACCTGACCTTGATGGCGCTGACCATTGCGACGGGATTCGTTGTGGATGACGCCATCGTCATGCTCGAGAACATCGCGCGCCACGTGGAGGAGGGGGAGACGCCGCTGCAGGCCGCACTGAAAGGTGCCAGACAGATCGGCTTCACGTTGATCTCACTGACCTTGTCGCTGATTGCCGTACTGATTCCGCTGCTGTTCATGCAGGACGTGGTGGGGCGGCTGTTCCGCGAGTTCGCCATCACCCTGGCTGTGGCGATCCTGATTTCGCTGGTGGTCTCGCTGACGCTGACGCCAATGATGTGCGCCAAGCTGCTCAAGCCCGCCGCCGTTGAAAAGGGCAAGCCCGACTGGGTCGAGCGTCTTATTGGCGGTTATTCCCGCTGGCTGACCTGGGTGCTGGGTCACCAGACTCTGACGCTGCTGGTGGCGGTGGGCACGCTCGGTCTGACGGTGGTGTTGTATCTGGCGGTGCCGAAGGGCTTCTTTCCGGTGCAGGACACCGGTGTGATTCAAGGCATCAGCGAAGCCCCGCAGTCGATTTCCTTCCGCGCCATGAGCGAACGCCAGCAATCCTTGTCGCGCGTGATCCTGGCTGATCCGGCGGTGGCCAGCCTGTCGTCGTACATTGGCGTCGATGGCGACAACGTAACGCTCAACAGCGGACGGATGCTGATCAACCTCAAGCCCCATGGCGAGCGTGATGTCACCGCCAGCCAGGTGATTGATCGTCTACGTCCTGAGCTGACGAAACTACCGGGAATCGAGCTGTACATGCAGCCGGTGCAGGATCTGTCGATTGAGGACCGGGTCAGCCGCACGCAGTTTCAGTTCAGCCTGGAGTCACCCGATGGTGAGCTGTTGCAGGAGTGGACGCCACGCCTGGTGGCAGCGTTGCGTGAGCGCCCGGAGCTGACCGATGTGGCCAGCGACCTGCAAAGTGACGGGTTGCAGATCTTCCTGGATATCGACAGAGATGCCGCGGCCCGCTTGGGGATCGAGATATCGGCGATAACCGATGCGCTGTATGACGCCTTCGGTCAGCGACAGATTTCAACGATCTTCACCCAGGCCAGCCAGTACCGCGTTGTGCTCGAAGCAGAAGCAGGCAACCGCCTTGGCGCGCAGGCGCTGGAGCAGCTGTACGTGCAGAGCGAGAGCGGAACCCCGGTTCGGCTGTCCAGCCTGGCCACGCTGCAACAACGTAGCGCACCCCTGCTGATCAATCACATTGGCCAGTTCCCGGCCGTGACATTGTCGTTCAATCTGGCTGATGGCGTTTCGTTGGGCGAGGCGGTGGAAGTCATCGAAAGCGTCGAGGCGGAGATCGGTTTGCCGGCAGGAATCCAGAGCCGGTTCCAGGGCGCGGCTGAAGCCTTCCGCGCGTCGCTGTCGAGCACATTGCTGCTGATTTTGGCGGCAGTCGTGACCATGTACATCGTGCTCGGTGTGCTCTACGAGAGCTATATCCACCCGATCACCATTCTTTCGACGCTGCCCTCGGCTGCGGTTGGCGCCTTGCTGGCGTTGCTGCTGACCGGCAACGACCTGGGGCTGATTGCGATCATCGGGATCATCCTGCTGATCGGCATCGTCAAGAAAAACGCCATCATGATGATCGACTTCGCGCTGGAGGCCGAGCGACACCAGGGCATGAGCCCGCAGGATGCGATCTACCGTGCGGCGTTGCTGCGTTTCAGGCCCATCCTGATGACGACCCTGGCGGCATTGTTCGGTGCGGTGCCGCTGATGCTGGCATCAGGCTCCGGTGCCGAGCTGCGTCAACCGCTGGGCCTGGTGCTGGTTGGCGGCTTGCTGCTTAGCCAGCTGCTGACGCTGTTCACCACGCCCGTGATCTACCTGTTCTTTGATCGACTGGGCAACCGGTTCGGCCGCAAGCAGCGGCCTGTGCAGGAAGCGCATACATGACCCTGGTAGCAGAGCAAACTTCCCCAGTTTGCGGCGACCCGCAGCCATGAACCTCTCGGCCCCCTTCATCGCGCGCCCGGTCGCCACCATGTTGCTGAGCTTGGCAATCCTGCTACTGGGCAGCGTCAGCTTCGGTCTGTTGCCGGTGTCGCCACTGCCAAACATGGATTTCCCGGTGATCACCGTGCAGGCAAGCCTGCCCGGTGCCAGCCCTGAAATCATGGCTTCGAGCGTGGCGACGCCGCTGGAGCGCTCCCTCGGAAGCATCGCAGGCGTCAGCCAGATGAGCAGCCGCAGCAGCCAGGGGCAGACCCGCATCGTCATCCAGTTCGATCTCGAACGGGACATCAATGGTGCCGCGCGAGATGTACAGGCGGCAATCAATGCCTCGCGCAATCTGCTGCCCAGCGGGATGCGCAGCATGCCGAGCTACCGCAAAATCAACCCAGCCCAGGCACCGATCATGGTGTTGTCGCTGACGTCCGACGTGCTCGACAAAGGGCAGCTTTACGACATCGGCTCGACGATTCTGGCGCAGAAGCTATCGCAGGTCCCTGGGGTGGGCGAGGTGCAGGTGGGAGGGAGTTCGCTGCCTGCCGTCCGGGTCGAGCTGCAACCACAGCAACTGGAACAGTACGGCGTTTCACTCGATGAGGTCCGCCAGACCATCGCCAACGCGAATGTTCGGCGACCCAAAGGGATGGTCGAAGACGACGACCGCCACTGGCAGGTGCAGGCCAGTGACCAGCTGCATGAAGCCGCAGATTACCTGCCGCTGATCATTCGCTATCAGGACGGCGCAGCACTTCGCCTGAGCGATGTCGCGAAGGTCAGGGACGGGGTGGAAGATCGTTACAACGACGGCTTCTTCAACAACGACCGCGCCGTGCTGCTGGTCATAAACCGCCAGGCCGGCGCCAACATCATCGAAACCATCGAGGGAATTCGTAACGAGCTGCCGGCTCTGCAGGCGATCGTGCCGGGCAGTGTCAACATGGCCGTCGCAATGGATCGCTCACCGGTGATCCGCGCCACCCTGCATGAGGCCGAGCGGACCTTGCTGATCGCTGTCGGCCTGGTGATCGTTCTGGTGTTCTTGTTCCTTGGCAACCTGCGCACCGCGTTGATCCCGGCGCTGGCGGTGCCGGTATCGCTGGTTGGCACCTTTGCTGTGATGTACTTGTTCGGTTTCTCGCTCAACGTGCTGTCGCTGATGGCCTTGATCCTTGCCGCGGGGCTGGTGGTCGATGACGCCATCGTGGTCCTGGAGAACATTGCACGACATATCGATCAGGGTGTGCCGCCGATGCGTGCCGCCTATATCGGCACCCGAGAGGTTGGCTTCACCCTGCTGTCGATGAACCTGTCGCTGGTGGTGGTATTCGTCTCGATTCTGTTCATGGGCGGCCTTGTCGAACGGCTTTTCCGAGAGTTCTCCATCACCCTGGCGGCCGCCATTCTGGTGTCGTTGCTGGTTTCGCTGACCCTGACACCCATGCTCTGCGCACGTTGGCTCAAACCCCACCAGCCTGAGCATGACGGTCGCCTGCATCGCTGGAGTCACAATGCCCACCAATGGCTGTTAGGCCATTACGACAGGTCTCTCGGCTGGGCGCTGCGCCATCATCGGATTACCCTGATTACGCTGCTGGCGACCATCGGGCTCAATGTTTTTCTGTACATCGAGGTTCCGAAAACCTTTCTGCCGCAGCAGGACACAGGTCAGCTGACCGGCTTCATTCGCGGCGACGATGGCTTGTCGTTTCAGGTCATGCAGCCAAAGATGGAAACCTACCGCAAGGCAGTACTGGCCGACCCGGCCGTGGAAAGCGTGGCGGGCTTTATCGGCGGGCAGGGCGGAATCAACAATGCGTTCATGATCGTCCGGCTAAAGCCTTTGGATGAGCGCAAGATTTCTGCGCAGAAAGTGATCGAGCGTATTCGCAAGAACCAGCCAAAAGTGCCGGGTGGGCGGATGTTCCTGATGGCCGATCAGGATCTGCAATTCGGCGGCGGGCGGCAGAGCAGTTCAGCGTATTCCTACAACCTGTTGGCCAGCGATCTGGCTGATCTGCGCACCTGGGTGCCGCAAGTGACCCAGGCGCTCAAGGCTTTGCCGGAGCTCACCAGCATCGACGCCAACGAAGGCGAGGGCGCCCAGCAGATCAGCCTGAAGATCGACCGCGACGCGGCCAAACGACTTGGTATCGACATGAGCACGGTGACAACCTTGCTCAACAACGCCTTTAGCCAACGGCAGATTTCCACCATCTACGAGTCGCTCAACCAGTACCGGGTTGTCATGGAGATCGACCCGAGCTACGCCCAACACCCTGAAGTGTTGGAGCAGATCCAGGTGATCACCAGCGACGGCCGACGCGTCCCGCTCTCGGCCTTTGCCCGTTACGAGCGGAGTCTCGAGGAAGACCGGGTCAGCCATGATGGGCAGTTCGCCGCCGAAAACATCGATTTCGATCTGGCCCCTGGTGTCAGCCTGGATCAAGCGACGCGGGCAATCGAGCGTGCAGTGACCGCGATCGGGCTGCCCAGTGAGGTACAGGGTCGCCTGGGTGGCACGGGTGACGTCTTCAAGGCGGCTCAGGAGAGCCAGCCGTTCATGATTCTTGGGGCATTGCTGCTCGTCTACATCGTGCTCGGCGTGCTGTACGAGAGTTATATCCACCCGCTGACGATCCTGTCCACGCTGCCTTCGGCCGGGGTCGGCGCGTTGCTGGCAATCATCCTGACGGGCGAGGAGTTCAGTCTGATTTCCTTGCTTGGGCTGTTCCTGCTGATCGGTGTGGTGAAAAAGAACGCGATCCTGATGATCGATCTGGCGCTGCAGTTCGAGCGTAACGATCACCTGCCGCCGGACGAGTCGATTCGCCGGGCCTGCCTGTTGCGTTTTCGGCCGATCCTGATGACCACCATGGCGGCGATCCTTGGGGCATTGCCGCTGCTGCTCGGAGGTGCGGAGGGGGCAGAAATGCGCCAGCCGTTGGGCCTGACCATCATTGGTGGCCTGATCCTCAGCCAGATCCTTACGCTCTACACCACGCCGGTGGTCTACCTGTATCTGGACCGCGCGCGTCACCGATTCAACAGCTGGCGCGGTGTCCGCACCGACGCTGCCCTGGAAGATCCGCTATGAGTGAGTTGTCTCTGAAACACGTCCTACGCCCGCTGGCTCTTGTGGTCATGGCTTTCTCCCTAGGCGCCTGCACCTTGGGTCCTGATTACCAGCGCCCAGCGCTGCCAATGGCTGCGGAGTTCAAACAGGCCGAAGGGTGGAAGGTTGCCAACCCGGCAGATGTGCTGGAGCGCGGTGATTGGTGGCGGCTATACAGTGATGTGGCATTGGATGCCTTGGTTGGGCGCCTCAATGTCTCCAACCAGAATCTGGCGGCTGCTGAAGCGCAGTACCGCCAGGCGCGGGCACTGGTTATGGGGGCACGATCACAGCTGTTTCCTTCGGTAGGCAGCAGCGCTGGCGCAACACGTGCCGGGCAGGGCAGTTCGACCTCATCTACCGCATTGACTGGCAGCAGTTTCAGCGGCATCAGCGAGAGTTACAGCGTGGGGCTCGATGCGGCCTGGGAACTGGATGTATGGGGTCGCCTGCGGCGCAATCTGGAAGCCAACCGAGCCAATATGCAAGCCACTGCGGCGGACCTGGCCGCTGCCCGCTTGAGCCTGCAGTCCGAGCTCGTCCAGACCTACCTTCGATTGCGCGTGATGGATGAACAGCAGCGTTTGCTGAACCAGACGGTCGAAGCCTTTGCTCGCTCGTTGCGGTTGACGGAAAACCAGTATCGCGCAGGCATCGTGCCGAAGTCCGATGTCACCCAGGCACTGACCCAACTCCGGAGTACCGAGGCTCAGGCCATCGACTTGCAGTGGCAGCGAGCACAGATGGAGCACGCTATTGCGGTGCTGATCGGGGTGCCGCCGGCGGAGCTGAACATAGCTGAGCGCGACGAGATTCCGGAGTTGCCGGCAGTGCCGCTCGCACTGCCTTCGCAATTGCTTGAACGTCGCCCGGATATCGCGTCGGCCGAACGTCAGGTGATCGCGGCCAATGCACAGATCGGCGTGGCCGAAGCAGCTTGGTACCCGGACCTGACACTGAGCGCGAGCGGTGGCTATCGAAACAGCAGTTTTACTGACCTGATCAGTCTTCCCAACCGCTTCTGGTCGCTAGGCCCGCAGCTGGCAGTCACATTGCTTGATTTTGGTGGCCGTCGCGCTGACCTCGAAGCTGCCGAAGCCAACTATGACCTGACAGTGGCCAACTATCGCCAGACGGTGCTCGACAGCTTCCGTGAGGTCGAGGACAACCTGGTGCAACTGCGTGTTCTCGCGGCTGAGGCCGTGGTTCAGCGACAAGCGCTGGAGGCCGCGCAGGAATCGCTGCGCCTGATCCAGAACCAGTACCGCGCGGGCACCGTGGACTTCCTCAGCGTTGCCACCGTGCAAACCAGTGCGCTGAACAACGAGCGGACCTATCTGACGCTGTTGGGTGATCAGCTCGCCGCCAGCGTTCAACTGATCGCGGCGCTAGGCGGCGGATGGGAAGAAGCGCAGCTGGATTTCGAGCCCGTACTGGAGACTTCAGAGCGCTGAACAACGAACGCGTGAGTGCAAACCGCCTTCCGGCGAGCAGGCTGCACTCTCAGGGGTTAGTAGAAGGCTAAAGAACTTAGGGACTCGCCGAGCGGCGTTGGCAAACCGCGGCGTTGCTGCCGCGGCTGGGAGGAAAGGCGGGAAGTAATCAGTTGCGCTGCTTGCGATTGACCGTTTGCGCCGCCTTGATGATGTCAGCGCCAATCACCGGTTCGAATTCTTGCCACACCGGTCGCATGGCATCGCGCCAGGCTTCGCGTTGTTCAGGCGTCAGTTCGATAATTTCCGAGGTGCCCGCTTTGCGGATGCGCTCACGGTCGGCCTGGTTGGCTTCTTCCGCGGCACGGTTCACTTCGAAGGTGACCTCGTCGATGATGCCTTCCAGCTCGGTACGCAGTTGGTGCGGTATACCGAACCAGAACCGCGTATTGCTCACCAGCATGTAGTCGAGGACGCCATGGTTGGATTCGGTGATGTAGGGCTGCACGGTGTGCATCTTCTTGCTGTAGATGTTCGACCAGGGGTTTTCTGCCCCTTGGACGGTACCGTTCTGCAACGAGGTGTAGACCTCGGCAAACGGAATCTTCTTGGTGGCTGCGCCTACCTGGGCGAATTGCGATTCCAGAACGGCTGAGGGTTGGATACGGAACGCCAGCCCCATGGCATCGCTCGGCTGCAACAGCGCCTTCGTTGCCGATAGCTGCTTCATTCCGTTGTGCCAGTAAGCCAGGCCAGTGATGTTTTCCTTTTCCATCGAGCGCAGCAATTGGCGGCCCTTTGCGCGCTTCTGGAACCGGTTGACGGCCTCCAGGTCGTCGAACAGGAAAGGCAGGTCGAACACTTGCACCTGCTTGGTGTACTTCTCGAACTTCGCTAACGACGGCGCCAGCAGCTGCACCTCGTCGTTGGCCAATGCCTCAAGCTCGTTGGCATCACCGAACAGTGTCGAGTTGGGATAAACCTCGACGGTCACCTGGCCGGGTAGACGCTCTTCAACCAGTTTCTTGAACAGCAGGGCACCCTTGCCTTTCGGGGTGTCTTCAGCGACGACGTGCGAGAACTTGATGACGATCGGCTCAGCTTCGACCGCGGTCGCGGTCAACGCCAGCACCAGGCCAGCGAGGGTGATGATCGGCTTGATCATGAAAAGGCTCTTTGTTTTTGGTGGGTTGGCATGACATCCGGGAGACGGATGTGATTGAGCTTCAATGAAGCGTTATGCCAAATAAGCCGCACCGTAAAAAGGGCTTTCTCACAGAATTCATAACTGAGGGAGCGGGAGTTGCAACAGGTCACACTTTGGCCGCTGAGAGCGACTGCTCTGCGCCACCATTCAGCGGCGCAGAGCAGCTTCCCGTCAGTTGCTGGCGAGCTGCCAACCGCCGCCAAGTGCCTTGTATAGGCCCACGACTCCGCGATAGACCTCGACTTCGGCCTGCGCCTGCGCATCCTCCGCCGCCAGGCGCTCGCGCTCGGCATCCAGTAGCACCAGAAAGTCCACCGTACCTTCCCGGTAGCGGATTGCCGCTTGCTCCGCTGCCGCGCGACTGGCTCCGGACTGGCGCAGCAGTGCGAGTAATCGCTCCTGGGCCCGCGCATAGTCGCTGAACGCGTTTTCCGATTCCTCCAGCGCTAGCAGGACCTGCTGCTCATAACTGGCCAACGCACCTTCGACGTCTGCTTCTGCACCGCGCAGCCTGGCGCGAACGCTGCCCATGTCGAACGCAGCCCAGGTGATGCTCGGCGCTACACCCCAGGCCTGCGCCGCACTTGAACCGATCTGCGAACCGCGTCCGGCGATGAAACCCAGAAAACCGCTCAGGCTTACCCGCGGAAACAGATCAGCTGTCGCTACGCCCACGTTGGCGGTTGCCGCTGCCAGCTGTCCTTCGGCTGCGAGAATGTCTGGCCGGCGACGTAGCAGCTCGGTGGGGTCACCAATCGGCAGAGCCTTGGCGATGGCAGGCAACTCGCGAGGCGTCAGGTCGACGCTGAGTTTATCGGCGCGCTGGCCGAGCAGCGTCGCGATGCGATTGGTTGCCCGGGTCTGCTGTGCCTGCAGTTGCGGCAAGCTGGCCTCGGTTGCCGCCAGCCGTGCATCGGCGCGCAGCACGTCAAGTTCGCTACCTACGCCAGCGTCGCGCAGCTGCTCGGTCAGGCGATGCGAATTGCGCTGATTCTCAAGGTTTTCCCGGGCGATGCGTTCACGCAGTTGCGCGCCGCGCAGCTGGCCGTAGGCATCGACCAGCTCGGCAATCAGGCTGACCTGTAGCTGGTAGAGCTCCGCTTCCGCCGCTTCACTCTGCGCCTCGCTGGCTTCGATGCGTCGCTGTACCCGGCCGAACAGGTCAAGCTCCCAGGCCATGTCCAGCCCCAGATCGTAGCGCTCGATGCTGCTGCGCTCCTCGCCGAAGCCCGGCTGCTGAGCCTCGCCATATTCGGCGCTGGCCCCTGCGGTTACGGTAGGGAAGCGATCATTGGTCACGTCATCGCGAATGGACCGAGCGGCGCGGAGCCGGGCGAATGCGATACGCAGTTCGCGGTTCTCGGACAATGCTTCGCCCACCAGAGCATCCAGGGTCGGGTCATCGAACTGGCGCCACCAGGCCGCTTGAAAACGCGACTGATCGAAGCCAGTCGCCGCAGCCCTTTCGATATGCGCCGGAGCGACGTCCGGCGCGCGGTAATCCGGCCCGACCGCGCAGGCGCTCAAGGCTATGGCGGCCGCGAGCAGAAGCGGTGTGCTAATGACAGCCTTCATGCGTGCACCTCCTTCAGTACCGCTTTTTTCTCCGCGCGCCGTTCGACGAAGGCGCGAATGACCAGGTAGAACACCGGCGTCAGCAACAGCCCGAAAAAGGTCACGCCAAGCATGCCGCTGAACACTGCAACACCCATGGCATGACGCATCTCGGCGCCTGCTCCCGAGGAAAGCACCAACGGCACCACACCCATGATGAACGCGAAGCTGGTCATCAGGATCGGGCGCAGCCGTAGACGGCAGGCCTCAAGCACAGCGGATAGGCGATCCATGCCTTCTTCCTGTTTGTCCTTGGCGAACTCGACGATCAGGATCGCGTTTTTGCACGCCAGGCCGACGAGGACGATCAGGCCGATCTGGGTAAACACGTTATTGTCGCCGCCCGACAAAATCACCCCGGTGATGGCCGAGAGCAGTGTCATAGGTACGATCAGGATTACCGCCAAAGGCAAGCTCCAGCTCTCGTACTGCGCCGCCAATACCAGGAAGGCCAGCAGCACGCAGAGCGGGAATACAAACATTGCAGTGTTCCCCGCCAAAATCTGCTGATAGGTCAGCTCGGTCCATTCGAAGCTCATGCCATTCGGTAGCTCAGCTTGCAGCAGCCGCTCCATCGCAGCTTCGGCCTGACCGGAGCTGTAGCCCGGCGCGGCCGCACCGTTGATTTCAGCGGTCAGGAAGCCGTTGTAGTGCATCACGCGATCCGGGCCGGAACTGTCGCTGACCTTGACGAAGGTCGACAGCGGGACCATCTCGCCACGGTTGTTGCGCACCTTCAGCTGGCCGATCTGGTCGGGCGTCAGGCGAAACTTCTGCTCGGCCTGGACGTTGACTTGATAGGTGCGGCCAAAACGGTTGAAGTCGTTGGCATACAGCGAGCCGAGATAGACCTGCATGGTGTCGAAGATTTGATCGATAGCCACCCCGTGGGTCTTGGCTTTCTCCCGTTCAATATCGGCGTCGACCTGCGGCACGTTGACCTGATAGCTGGTGAACAGCCCGGCCAGCTCGGGATAGTCCGCGCTCTTGGCGATGACATTCTGGACCTGCTTGTAGAGCTCCTCATAGCCGAGGTTGCCGCGGTCCTGGACTTGCACGCGGAAGCCGCCGATGGTCCCCAGCCCTTGCACCGGTGGCGGCGGGAAGATCGCCAGATAGGCTTCCTGAATACCCGAGAACTGGCCGTTCAACTCGCCCGCGATTGCGCCGGCTGACATGTTCTCTTCCTTGCGCTGGTCGAAGTCCTTCAGTGCCACGAAGACGATGCCGCTGTTCGGGCTGTTAGTGAAGCCATTGATCGACAGACCAGGAAAGGCGATGGTGTTTTCAACGCCAGGGTGCTTGCCGGCGATTTCGGACATCTGCTTGATGACATCCTCGGTGCGATCCAGCGTGGCCGCATCCGGCAGTTGCGCGAAGGCCACCAGATACTGCTTGTCCTGCGGCGGCACGAAGCCGGTCGGTGTGCTGGCGAAGCCCATATAGCCCAGCCCTACTAGCCCGAGATACACCACCAGAGCGATGCCGCTGCCCCGCAGGATGCGTTTAACCGCACCGACGTAGCCGTGACTGGCACGCTCGAACACGCGGTTGAACGGTGCAAACAGCCAGCCCCCAAACAGCTTGTCCAACAGACGCGAGAAGCCGTCTTTAGGCGCGTCATGGCTGCGCAGCAACGCGGCCGCCAAGGCTGGGGACAGGGTCAGGGAGTTGAAGGCGGAAATGACCGTCGAAATAGCAATGGTCAACGCGAACTGCTGGTAGAACTGCCCGGTAAGCCCGGAAATAAAGGCGGTCGGGATGAACACCGCGCAGAGCACCAGCGCCGTCGCAATGATCGGCCCCGTCACTTCCTTCATCGCCTGCTTGGTGGCTTCGACTGGGGATTTGCCAAGCCCGATATTTCGTTCGACGTTCTCCACTACGACGATGGCGTCGTCCACCACGATGCCGATCGCCAAGACCAGCCCGAACAGCGATAGCGCGTTGAGCGAGAAGCCGAGCATATGCATCACGGCGAAGGTGCCGATCAGCGACACCGGCACGGCAGCCAGCGGAATGATCGAGGCGCGCCAGGTCTGCAGGAACAGGATGACCACCAGCACCACCAGGACGATGGCCTCGAGCAGGGTATGCACCACCGCCTCGATGGAGCCGCGCACGAAGATGGTCGGGTCGTAGACGATTTCGTAGTCCACGCCTTCTGGGAAATCCTTCTTCAGCTCGGCCATGCGCGCACGTACCGAGTCGGAGATTTCAATGGCATTCGAGCCAGGGCGCTGAAACACCGGAATGGCGACGGCCGGTTGGTTGTTGAGCAAGGAGCGCAGCGCGTACTGGCTGGAGCCCAGCTCGATACGCGCGATGTCTCGAAGGCGGGTGATCGAGCCGTCTTCGCCGGCACGAATGATGATGTTCTCGAATTCTTCTTCGCTGACCAGCCGGCCCTGGGTGTTGATCGACAATTGGAAGTCCGTCGCGCCCGGTGCGGGTGGTGCACCCAGCGAACCCGCGGCAACCTGACGGTTCTGCTCGCGGATCGCATTGACCACGTCAGTTGCGGTGAGGTTGCGCGAGGCGACCTTATTTGGATCGAGCCAGACGCGAAGCGAGTAATCCCCCATGCCGAACAGCTGCACATCGCCAATCCCGTCCAGCCGCGCCAGCTCGTCTTTGACGTTGAGCGCCGCATAGTTGGACAGATAAAGCATGTCGTAGCGTTCGTCCGGCGAGGTCAGGTGCACCACCATGGTTAGGTCTGGCGAGGCCTTGTCCACCGTGACGCCGAGGCGCTGCACTTCGGTCGGCAGCGTCGGCTGGGTGCGCGTGACGCGGTTCTGCACCTGCACCTGGGCGTTGTCCAGATCGGTTCCCAGCGCGAAGGTGATGGTCAGGGTCAGCTTGCCATCGGCGGTCGCCTGGGAGGACATGTAGAGCATGCCCTCGACGCCGGTGATGGCCTGCTCCAGCGGGGACGCGACGGTTTCGCCGATGACTTTGGGGTTCGCACCTGGGAAGCTGGCGCGGACCACGACCGTCGGCGGCACCACCTCGGGATATTCGCTGATCGGCAATTGGAACAGCGAGATGGCACCACCGATCAGGATGATCAGCGACAGCACCGCGGCGAAGATTGGCCGTTGAATGAAGAACTGAGAGAAATTCATGACGCACTCCGGGGGAGAGGGTGCGCATGACGCACCCTGGCGGAATCAGTTTTTAAGGGGTGGCGCCTCGGCGCCGGTCAGCTGGAGGTGTTGAAAATCAACTGCTCGGTCCGCGCGCCAGCGTGCGGTCGACCACCTGCGGCTTCATCGCGGCGGAGATTGCACGGTTCTGTTCTTTCAGCGCGGCGAGGGTGTCAGCGTCGGCCATTGGCACATTTTGGGGCTGCACGGCGTTGCCCGGACGAACGCGCTGCAGGCCGTTCACCACGATGGTTTCACCTTCCTTCAGACCGTCACGCACGATGCGCAGGCCCTCAAGCTTCGGGCCGAGCTCGATGGAGCGATAGTTGACGGTGTCGTCCTCCCCGAGGACCAGGACGAACTTCTTGCCCAGGTCGGTTCCGACCGCGACATCCTTGATCAGGACGGCGTCGTAGGTGGCGCTGCCGACCAGTTTCAGTCGAGCATAGAGACCGGGGGTGAAGCTGCCGTCGCGGTTGTCGAACACGGCGCGGCCACGGATGGTGCCGGTGCGTGGGTCGACCTGATTGTCGATGAAGTCCATGTGTCCCAGATGAGGGTGGCCTGCCTCGCTGGAGAGCCCGAGATACACCGGTGTCTCCTCGCCACGCTCACCGTTACGGGCGAGTTCGCGGTACTTCAGGTAGGTGCGTTCGTCCGCCTCGAAGTAGGCATAGACCTTGTCGGTCGACACCAGCGTCGTCAGCAAGGCTTCGCCAGCATTGACCAGGTTGCCCGCTGTAATCAGCGCACGACCTACGCGGCCATCGATGGGGGCGGTGACGCGGGTGAACCCGAGATCCAGCTTGGCTGCGTCGAGCTGAGCCTGGATGGCGGCGACGGCGGACTTCGCTTCGCTGGCTGCGCTGGCTCGCGCGTCAGCCAGTTCGGCGGAAATGGCATTGTTGGCGCGCAGTCGCTCACCGCGCTCGGCTTCGCTTGCGGTCCGGCGCTCAGTGGCACGAGCCTGTTGCAACTCGGCCTGCAGGCGCTTGACCTGCGCTTCAAACGGGCGCGGGTCGATCTGAAACAGCAGATCGCCTTTCTTCACCAGCGAGCCTTCCTCGAACGCGACCTTATCGATGAAGCCCGACACGCGTGGACGGATATCGACCGATTCGGGCGCTTCCAGGCGGCCGGTGAGCTCGTCCCATTCGGTCACCTGCTGTTCGATGACCTCGGCAACACTGACGGCGGGGGCCGGCATGGCCGCTTCGGTGGCTTCAGGCGCTTTACCGCATGCGCCTACAAGGGCGGCAGCAACCGCAACCAATGGGTAACGCAAGGCTTTGAGTGAACGATCCATGCTTAACTCCGCGACTCGGGTTTTTATCGATGGCGGGAGTGTGGGGGCTGGCCTTTGCAAGCAGAAATCGAACGAGGCGAATGTAAATATCATCCGCGATGATGTTGCAGCATTTGTCATTGATGGCGCCGACAGCAAAACCGCGGCTGAGCTTCAGACCACCAGCGACACCAAACCCTAGCCGCACCGGCACACAAGGAGCAGCGGAGAGGAAAGGGGCGATCGGTTGCAGCTCCAGGGGGAATCGGCGCCCGAGCGGCAACTGATGCTAAACCTTATCGCGATCTGGGTTGGTTCAGAGACTGTCTGGATCGCCTACGAACATCTGGATGCGCGAGCGCAGCCAACGCTCGGCCGGGTCGTTGTCCTGAGCGCCGCGCCAGGCCATGGACAGCTCGAAGTCCTGGCTGGTCTCGAATGGCAGCGGCTCGGCCCGCACGCCGCCGTTGGCGGCAAGCGCTGCCGCAGCATAGTCCGGCATGGTCGCGACCAGGTCGGTTCCGGCCAGCAGGCTCGCCAACCCGTTGAACTGCGGCACCGCCAGCACGACCTTTCGTCTGCAGCCGTGCAGCGCCAGCTCGTCATCGATATAGCCGTTCAGGTCGCCCGCAAAGGAAACCATGGCGTGCGGGCGCGAGCAGTAGTCTTCCATCGTCATACGGCCGGGGATGCTGTCGGCACGCAGCAACATGGGTTTCGGTCTGCGCAATACCTTGCGCTTGGCGTTGGCCGGCAGCTCCTCGGTGTAGCAGACCCCCACCGAGATCTCGCCCGAGGCAAGCAGGCCAGGCATCAACAGGTAATTGGCACGACGCACTACCAGCACCACGCCCGGCGCTTCGGCACGGACGCGCCTGAGCAATTGCGGTAGCAGGGCGAATTCCACCTCATCGGTCAGGCCGATGCGAAACACCAGTTCGCTGGTGGCCGGGTTGAAGTCCGAGGCGCGGCTGACGGCCGTGGAGATCGAATCCAGCGCTGGCGACAGCAACCCGGCGATCTCTTGCGCGCGTGCGGTGGGCTCCATGCTGCGCCCGGTGCGCACGAACAGCGGGTCGTCAAACAACGTACGCAGGCGAGCCAGGGCGGCACTGATGGCGGGCTGCCCAAGAAACAGCTTTTCAGCGGCGCGAGTCACGCTGCGCTCATGCATCAGCGTTTCGAAGACGATAAGCAGGTTCAGATCCACGCGGCGAAGGTCGTTGCGGTTCATGCCATTCACTTCAAGCTGTGGTCAGACAAAGGCGCGGCTGACCTTCTGGAGGGTTGCGGTTGCATTCTAGACAGATCGGAGTGACGCCGGCATGTCCATTTCAGCTTTGGAATTACACAAACCTGCAGTCTGTGGCGCAGGTTTACATACAGCTCATCATCATTCCCACGCATGGCGACTATCGAGCGGAATGCAGGGATCGGCGCTGGAGTTGTTCCGGCGGTGCAGATAGAGTCACTGGCACAGTAGTAATCGAGGGGTCTTTCAATGTCCCGCATCATCCGTTTCCACCAGTTCGGGCCAGCCGAAGTGCTGCGTTATGAGCAGCGCGACGTGCCAAAGCCTGGCTCGGGCGAGGTGCTTGTTGACGTGAAAGCGATCGGCATCAGCTGGAACGACGTACTTTGGCGGCAGGACTTGGCTCCGCGTCACGCCAAGCTCCCGGCAGGGCTGGGCAGCGAGATCGCCGGCGAGGTGTTGGCGGTAGGTGATGATGTAGATGGTTTCGCGGTGGGTGATCGTGTCGCCAGCTTCCCTGCGCACGATCTCAACCAGTACCCGCTCTATGGCGAGCAGGTTCTGTTGCCGCAAACCTCGCTGGTGCACTATCCGGAGATGCTCAGCGCAGCTGAGGCCAGCGTCCATTACACGCCGGCGCTGGTGTCTTATTTCGCTCTGATCGAACTGGCTCAGCTCGAGCCTGGACAATACGTGCTGGTCACCCAGGCGCGGCATTGCACCGGGCCTTCTGCGGTGCAGCTGGCGAAAGCACTTGGCGGACGGGTAATCGCCACCTGCGAGACGGCTGAGGATCGCGACTTCCTGCGTGAGCTGGGTGCCGAGACGGTCATCGTTACCGAAGAGGAAGATCTGGTCGGGCGGCTGCAGAAGATCACCGGTGGGGCTGGCGTGGAAGTCGTACTCGACGGCTGCGGCGGCTCGCAGATGAAGCTGCTGGGCGACGTGATCGCACCGCGCGGCAAGCTGATCCTTTACGGGCTCAACGGCGGCAACGAGACAGCGTTTCCGGCTTGTGCGGCGTTCAAGAAGAACTTCAAGTTCTTCCTGCATTGCCTATGCGATTTCACCGGCCAGCCCGAACTGGGCATCGAGCAGAACCGCGATGCAGTCGAGCGTGCCTTGCTGCACATCAACCAGCTCACGGCCGATCGTCTGGTCACTCCGCAGGTCGACAAGGTATTCACCTTCGACGAGGTGGTGGCAGCTCACGAGTATGTTGAGAGTGGTGCTCCGCGCGGTCGGGTCGCACTGCGCGTCGACTGATTGTCCGAGGCCCCTGTTCAGGGGCCTCTCATCGCTTCACAGAAACTTTTCCTTCCGCCGTCAAGTCCTCCGAATACAGCTTTCAGGCTCTTACGGAGGATCCAGCATGCCCGACGAAAACCAGACGCTCCCACCTCAACAGCAACCGGAGCCTGGCAAGGAAAGCGAGATGAGCCCTCGCCCGGAGTACCGTGGCGAAGACTACAAGGCCGCCGGCAAGCTCACGGGCAAGGTTGCGATCATTACCGGTGGCGACAGCGGTATCGGTCGCTCCGTTGCCGTCTTGTATGCTCGCGAAGGCGCTGATGTAGCCATTCTTTATCTGGATCAGCACCAGGACGCCGAGCAAACCAAGCGCGTAGTGGAAGAGCAGGGGCGCAAATGCCTGACGTTTGCAGGCGACGTAGCGGACCGCGATGTGTGCCGCAAGGTGATCGATGAAACGCTGAGCGCGTTCGGCAAGCTCGACATCCTGGTCAACAACGCAGCCGAGCAGCATCCGCAGGAAAAGCTCGAGGACATCAGCGAAGAGCAGTGGGAGAAAACCTTCCGCACCAACATCTTTGGCATGTTTCAGATGACCAAGGCCGCACTGCCGCATCTGAAAAAAGGCGCCTCCATCATCAACACGACCTCGGTTACCGCCTACAAGGGCAGCCCGCATCTGTTGGATTACTCGTCGACCAAGGGCGCAATCACCTCATTTACCCGCTCGCTGTCGATCAACATTGCCGACCGCGGAATCCGCGTGAACGGAGTAGCGCCTGGGCCGATCTGGACGCCACTGATCCCGTCGACGTTCGATGAAGAAAAGGTGAAGAAATTCGGCGCCAACGTGCCTATGGAGCGTCCGGGGCAGCCTGATGAAGTGGCGCCGGCATACGTGTATCTGGCCAGCAGCGACTCGTCCTACGTCAGCGGACAAGTTATTCACGTAAACGGCGGCACTGTGCTCAACGGCTGACCGAACGACTGTCGACAGGAGGGAAGGCATATGCCCCGTACGATCTGGAAAGGCGCCGTCAGTTTCGGCCTCGTTCACATCCCCGTCGCGCTTGTACCGGCTACGAGCCGGCAGGGTATCGATTTCGACTGGCTGGATAAACGCAGCATGGACAGGGTCGGCTACAAGCGCATCAACAAGACCACTGGGGAAGACATCGAAAGCGAGAACATCGTCAAAGGCGTGGAGTACGAAAAGGGTCATTACGTCGTCATCAGTGATGATGAAATCAAATCAGCCCACCCTGAAGCCACGCAGACGGTCGATATCGTTGCCTTTGTCGATGCCAAGGACATTTCTTTCCTGTACATCGCTACGCCGTACTACCTCACCCCGGACCGAAGGGGTGAAAAGGTCTATGCATTGCTCCGCGAAACCTTGGAGCAGACCGGTAAGGTCGGCATCGCCAACGTTGTGCTGCGCAACAAGCAGCATCTGGCGGTTGTGATGCCGCTGGGCAAGGCACTGGTGATGAATACCTTGCGCTGGGCCGATGAGGTTCGCGGCGTGGAATACCTTGAGATGAAGGAAGAAGCGCTCAACCCCGACCTTAATCCCAAGGAACTCGACATGGCCAAGCGGTTGGTCGAGGACATGAGCGAAGACTGGAACCCCGAGCAGTACAAGGACACCTTTCAGGATCAGATCATGGATCTGGTGGAGACCAAGGCCCGAGAAGGCAAGCTCGAAGCCGTGGGTGGGCCGGAAGAAGCAGTGGATCGTCGCAGCGCCGATGTCATCGATCTGACCGAACTGCTCAAGCGCAGCCTGGCCGGCAAGTCGTCAGCCAAGAAAGCTGCACCGGCGGAGGAAGTCGACGAGGATGACAGCGATGAGGCCGCGGCACCGGCCAAGCGGACCACGAGCAAAACCGCAGCGAGCAAATCCAAGGCTCCAGCCAAATCGACTGCCAGTAAGTCTTCAACCAGCAAAACCTCGACGGCACGCAAGACGAGTACCAGCAAACCCGCTGCCAGCAAGTCCAGCAGCAAGAAGGCGAGCTGAGTCCATGAGGATTGCCCATGGCTGAGAAGGCGGCCAAAAGCCGCCCCGAGGTGGGCGGTATCGGCATCAGTAATCCGCAGCGGGTCATCGACCCGGCCAGCGGCGCCACCAAGCTGCAGCTCGCTGAATACTATCTGGCAGTTGGTGACTGGATAACGCCTCATCTGGCCAAACGTCCGCTGTCGATTGTTCGCGCTCCGGAGGGCGTGAGTGGCGATAGTTTCTTCCAGCGCCACTGTGGACGTTTGAAAATGCCCCACATGCGCGTACTGGATAAATCACTGGATCCCGAACACGCCCGTCTGATCCAGGCGGACAGCGTGACTGCGGTGGTCGAGGCGGTGCAGATGGGCACCATCGAGTTCCACACCTGGAATGCGCGTAGCGATCGGATCGACAAGCCGGACCGGGTCGTTTTCGATCTTGATCCCGACCCGGAACTGCCATGGTCGAGCATGGTGCAAGCCACCTGCATGACCCTCGATCTGCTCGACGAACTCGGTCTTCGGGCCTTCCTCAAAACCAGCGGAGGCCGGGGCGTACACGTAGTCGTGCCCATCGACCGTCGTCACAGCTGGGATTGCGCTAATGAATTTGCCCGTGGCGTTACGGTCCGGCTGGCAAAGGAGGCGCCGGAGCAAATCGTCGCGAAGATGGGGCCGAAGAACCGGGTCGGCAAGATCTTCGTCGACTACCTGCGCAACCAGCGGGGCGCGAGCACGGTTGCGGCCTTTTCCGCGCGGGCAAGGCCCGGTTTGCCGGTTTCCGTACCCATCGCCCGGGAGGAACTGCAGCAGATCAGCGGCGCCGATCAATGGAATATCCTCAACCTGCATGAGCGCCTCGACAACCTGAAGCACGATCCCTGGGCCGAATACCCTGCGACCCGCCAGACTCTCTCAACTCAGCTGTTGAATGACCTCGCTGTGCGCCAGTGACGCGACGGGTGACCTGTTGATGGTCGAGGTCCTGAACTAGCCTCTTAAGCGTAGCGACCGTAGCGACCGTAGCGACCGTGGCGCCCGTCTGTCCCTCTGGAGGAACCATTCCAGAGCGGTCCAGTCGACCTGTTAGATGGACAGACACAATAAGTAACAGGAGATACCGATGACCGTGCGAGTATCCCGGCGACAGTTCCTGAAGTTCGGTGCGGCTGGTGTAGGCGCGTCGAGCATGGCCATGATGGGATTTGCGCCTGATGAAGCCTTCGCGTCGATTCGTCACTTCAAGCTGACCGGCGCAAAAATGACCCGCAATATCTGCACCTACTGCTCAGTAGGCTGCGGCATGCTGCTTTACTCCCGTGGCGATGGCTCGATCAACGTGATCGACGAGATCTACCACGTCGAAGGCGATCCGGATCACCCGGTCAGCCGCGGTTCGCTTTGCCCACGCGGCGCAGGTGTTCTCGACTTCATCAAGAGCGAATCGAGGGTCAAATACCCTGAGGTCCGTGAGCCATACACCGATGAGTGGAAGCGCATCAGCTGGGACGAGGCCTTCGCGCGTATCGCCCGGCACATGAAAGATGACCGCGACCGGAATTTCGAGACGCATGACGAGCAGGGCCGGCTGGTCAACCGCTGGATGACCACATCGATGGTAGCGGCGTCGGCCTGTACCAACGAGACGGCCTATCTCACGCAGAAGATCACCCGAGCGCTCGGCATTCTCAAAATAGACAACCAGGCTCGCGTTTGACACGGACCAACGGTGGCAGGTCTTGCCCCAACATTTGGTCGCGGTGCCATGACGAATCACTGGACCGACATTGCCAACGCCAATGTCATCCTGTCGATGGGCGGCAATTCGGCTGAAGCGCATCCGGTGGGCTTCCGCTGGGTCATGCATGCCAAGCAGCGCAGCAATGCTGTCCTTATTTCGATTGACCCACGCTTCAATCGCACCACCGCAGTAGCGGACTATCACGCCTGGCTTCGTACTGGCACGGATATCGTGTTTCTCGGCGGGTTCATCAACTACCTGATCGAAACCGAGCGCTATGCCCATGAGTACGTGCGCGAATACACCGACGCCAGCCTGATCGTGGCCGAAGGGTTTGGCTTCGAGGAAGGGTTGTTCACCGGTTATAACCCGGCTGATCGAACTTACGACCGGGAAACGTGGAATTTCGAGCTGGACGAAAGCGGCTTTGCCCGGACCGACCCAACGCTGCAGCATCCACGCTGTGTCCTGCAACTGATGCGTCAGCATTACAGCCGCTACAGCGTCGATCAGGTGGAAAACATCTGCGGCATGCCCAAGGCAAAGGTGCTGGAGCTCTGGGACTTGATGGCGACCACTTCGGCGCCGGACAAGACCATGACGATCCTTTATGCGCTGGGCTGGACGCAGCACACCATCGGCTCGCAGATCATCCGCTGCGGGGCCATGGTGCAGCTGCTGCTGGGCAACATGGGAATGCCGGGGGGCGGCGTGAATGCGCTGCGCGGGCATTCGAACATTCAGGGGCTTACGGACATCGGGTTGCTGTCCAACCTGCTCCCCGGCTACATGAATCTTCCGTCGGTGAATCTGCAGTCCTACGAGGACTACATGAAGACCCGTATCAAGCTGCCACTGCTCGAAGACGAGGTTTCCTACTGGAAGTTCTATGAGCGGTTCTTCGTCAGTTTGATGAAGGATTGGTACGGCGACGTGGCTACCCAAGAGAACAACTGGTGCTACGACTGGCTGCCCAAGCTCTCCGAGCCTATCTATGACGTGCTGTATGCCATCAACGACATGACGCTCGGCAAGATGACCGGCGCATTCTGTCAGGGCTTCAACATCCTGGCGGCTTTCCCGAACAAGGCGAAGGTCATGGACGGCCTGTCGAAGCTTAAATTCCTGGTGATCATGGACCCGCTCACCGTGGAGACAGGCGAGTTCTGGAAAAACTTCGGTGAATACCACGACGTCGACCCGTCGCAGATCCCCACCGAGGTGTTCCGGTTGCCGACCACCTGTTTTGCGGAGGATGACGGCTCCATCACCAACAGTGCGCGCTGGTTGCAATGGCATGAGCGGGCGGTGCCTGGCCCGGGCGAAGCCATGACCGATACCGAGATCCTGGGTGAGGTCATGTTGCGCCTGAAGCTCATGTACCAGGAGGAGGGTGGTGCCTTCCCCAATCCGATCCTCAATCTGAGTTGGAACTACAAGGTGCCGCAGTATCCCAAGGCGTCCGAACTGGCCATGGAGTACAACGGTCGCGCACTGGCGGATATCACCGATGACAGCGGCAAGGTCATTCGGCGCAAAGGCGAGCAGTTGCAGGATTTCAGTGAACTGCGCGCGGACGGCTCGACCGCCTGTGGTTGCTGGATCTATTCCGGCGCCTGGCCCGAGCAGGGCAACATGATGGCCCGACGCGACAATTCGGACCCCTACAACACCGGCAATACGCTCGGCTGGGCCTGGGCCTGGCCGATGAATCGGCGGCTGCTCTACAACCGCGCTTCGGCGCGCCCCGACGGTACGCCATGGGCACCGAACAAGGCGTTCATCTGGTGGAACGGCGAGCGCTGGACCGGCGCCGATGTGCCGGATTTTCCACTGACTTCGCCACCATCGCAGGGCGTCGGGCCCTTCATCGTGACGCAGACCGGCAGGGGTCACCTGTTCGCCTGCGAATGGTTGAACGAAGGGCCGTTTCCCGAGCATTACGAACCCATGGAGACGCCGATCGACCGCAATCCGCTGAGCCCGGACAACCCCTTGGCGCTGCATAACCCCATCGCCCGGGTGTTCGAGCAGGACCGCGACTCGTTCGGTTCAAACACGGAATTCCCCTATGCGGCGACGACCTATCGCCTGACCGAGCACTTCCATTACTGGACCACTCATGCGCGGCTCAATGCGATCGCTCAGCCGGAGAAGTTCATCGAGATCAGCGAAGTGCTCGCCGGCGAACTGGGCATTGCGGCCGGTGATCGGGTCAAGGTCAGCTCCAAGCGCGGCTATATCACCGCCGTGGCGGTGGTCACCAAACGGCTGGTGCCGCTGGAGATCGACGGCCGCACCGTGCATCAGATCGGTATCCCGATTCACTGGGGGTTCAAGGGTGTGGCGAAGAAGGCGCACCTGACCAACACCCTGACACCCTTCGTGGGCGACGGTAATACGCAGACGCCAGAGTTCAAGTCATTCCTGGTGAACGTGGAAAAAGTCGGAGGGATCCTCTGATGAGAGGCAACCAGATCAACCTGCAGAACATCATCGCCCGTTCGGCGACGACCACGCCTTCGCCACAGGTACGCCATGGGGGCGTGGAGAAGGTCACCAAACTGATCGACGTGTCGGTCTGCATTGGCTGCAAGGCCTGTCAGGTGGCCTGTTCGGAGTGGAACGACCTGCGCGACGAGGTTGGCGAGTGCGATGGCACCTACAACAACCCTCAGGACCTTTCGCCTGAGTCATTCGAGGTGATGCGTTTCTCGGAATACGAGGACGAGCAGGGCAACCTCGAATGGCTGATCCGCAAGGACAACTGCATGCATTGCGCCGAGCCTGGCTGTCTGAAGGCCTGCCCGTCACCCGGCGCCATCGTGCAGTACGCCAACGGCATCGTCGATTTCAATTCCGAGCATTGCATCGGCTGTGGTTATTGCGTGGCGGGTTGCCCGTTCGACATTCCGCGAATCTCGAAAAAGGACAACAAGGCGTACAAGTGCACCCTGTGTTCGGATCGGGTCTACAACGGGCTGGAGCCGGCGTGCGTCAAGAGCTGCCCGACCTCGGCCATCATGTTCGGTACCAAGGAAGACATGCTCGACTACGGTGCTCACCGGGTCGCAGATCTGCAGGGGCGTGGCTACGAAAATGCCGGGATCTACGATCCCCCAGGTGTTGGCGGCACTCACGTGGTCTATGTGCTGCAGCACAACGACAGGCCGGAGCTTTACAGCGGGTTGCCGCGTGATCCCCATATCGCGCCCACGGTCGAGCTGTGGAAAGGGGTGACCAAACCGATCATGTCGGTGGCGCTGGGCATGTCGGTGCTGGCGGGCTTCTTCCATTACGTGATGAAGGGGCCGAAAGAGGAGCCGGAGGACGATCCGGATCCGGAAAATGCGCATGACGCCCGTGAAATCGACAGGCGCGGGGAGGACCGGCTATGAGCCACTCGAATGTCAAACACGGCATCCTGCGCTATGGCTGGTGGACGCGGGTGAATCACTGGCTCATCGCGATCAGCTTCGTGCTGCTCGTGCTGAGCGGGTTGGCGTTGTTCTACCCGTTCTTCTTCGGCCTGACCGCGCTGTTCGGCGGGCCGGAGCCGACGCGCATCGTGCACCCGTACATCGGCGTGTTCATGTCGTTGTTCTTCGTCATCCAGGCGGTACGCTTTTTTGGCGACAACCTGATCCGCCGTCACGATGTGCAATGGATGAAGCAGATCCGCGATGTGCTGGCCAACCGCGACGAGCGACTGCCGCCGGTAGGCAAGAACAACGCCGGGCAGAAGCTGGTGTATTGGATCTTCCTCGCCACTGTGCCGGTGCTGCTGATCACCGGCATTGTTCTCTGGCGCCCATGGATCGCCGATGACATGCCGGTCTGGGCATTGCGCTGGGCGGTCACCATCCATGCTTACACCGCCTTCATTGCGATCATCACACTGGTGATCCACATCTACTCGGCGATCTGGGTGAAAGGTTCGGTACGCGCGATGACGCAGGGACGTGTGAGCCACGCCTGGGCGCGGCACCACCACGGTCTCTGGTATGACGAGGTACGCCGCAAGGGCGGTCATGATGATCCGGGCGGTCTGTCGCCCAACCGTGACGTACCGTCCAAACGAACGTAAGGAGCTGCAGTGAACCACTCTTTTGGAAGTGCGCCATCGGGGATCATGGAGGCGCCGAATGTGGTGTTGCCGAACGCCAAAGTGTTCAGCAAGCGTGCAACGAGGCTGCGGGAACTCGTCCAGCAGGTTCCACCGCTGGATGAGTTTCTCGCCTTCATGGCGCGCTTGGTGCAAGCCCAGCACCAGGTACTGAATGAGCGTGAGCCAGGTTGGCGTCCGGCTGAGGACGCATTCGATCAAGCGTTGAAGCATGGGCTGCCGCCACTCGGCTTTCAGGCCTTGAGGCGTGACGTGCCCTGGCATGAAGACCTGCTGTCGATGCTTGATGCGATGGAGCTTCACATAGGCGAGATTCAACGACCATTGCTCAAGAGACTCCGGGAATCCTCGCGTGAGCAGCTTGATGCACTGGCAGACGACGTTCTCGAGGCCCGACCCGGTGATGAAACAAGCCGGCCGTTGCTGCCACTGGTTGCCGCCGCCCTGCAGATCAGTTGGATGAGGCTGGCGATGGCGCTGCCTCGCCCCCCTGAAAAATCCGTCGGCGAAGCGAAAGGGCTGTGCCCGTGCTGCGGTTCACCACCGGTCGCCAGCGTCATTCACAACGAACGCCACCGCGCGGGCGTGCGCTATCTGCATTGCTCGCTCTGCGCCACTGAGTGGCATCTGGAGCGACTCAAATGCAGCGTCTGTGACAGCGGCGCAAAACTGCTGTACCTGACGTTGGACGATGAGCAAGGCAAGCCGGCCATGCCGGTTCAGGCGGAGTCATGCGGCGAATGTCACAGCTATCTCAAAGTCATGTTGCGCGAAGAGCACGGGCGAGCTGATCCGGTGGCAGACGACATTGCCAGCCTTGCGCTCGATATGTTGCTGGCTGAACAGGGCGAATACGGCCGTAGCGGCTACAACCCGTTGCTGATCGTTGGTGGTGACTAGCGCACCAGGCTTACGCCTCGGGCGTGCACCTATGTAGCAGGCACATCAAATGCACATCGGACCGCCAGCAAACCGGCTTCAGTTGGAGCAACGCACCCACGCGCCGGACCTTCTGTCCGGCGTTTGCCTGAAAACAACCACAGCGTTGTCTGTGGCAAGCGGTAGCGGCCTTCTTGCTGAACTTTTCAGGCCTCCTTTGGTTCGGAAAGAACAGAGCCCGAGAAAGCCCGCATGAAGGTTTTCCGCCGGTATAGCCAGTCCCGCTCGATTGCCAATCGCGAGCGGGGAGGTTTTGCCGTTTCGCTGTCATTTCGCTTAGGAGCCCCGTTCGATGACCGATGCAAAGCCCCATCCGGTGATTCACCCCCGACTTGAACAGGCCTTGCGGATGCCGCGCATTGCTATTGAATCGACCCAACCCGTACTGGAAGGGGGGCGATTTGCCGCAAAGGCAACCATCGGTCACCCGATCAACGTCACGAGCAAGATCTTCGCCGATGGGCACGATCAGCTCGCTGCGACGATCTGCTGGCGAACCAAGGATGAAACCACCTGGCGCCGCGCACGGCTCAAGTTGATCGGCAACGACAGTTGGGAGGGGCAATTCACCCCAACGCAGGTTGCATCACACGAGTTCATGATCGAAGCCTGGTGGGATATCTACGAGACCTACCGTTACGAGCTTTCGAAGAAGCACACCGCCGGCGTTCCGGTGCAACTTGAGCTGGAAGAAGGACGACTGCTGCTTGAGCGCGCCAGCCAGCGCGCGCAGGGCGAAACCAAGGCCATCCTCGATGACCTGCTGCACCGCCTGAGCATGGCGCACCTGGACGACGAGCGCGTCTCGGTGATGCTGGCCAGTGAAACCGCCGCGGCGATGGCTGATGCAGACCCACGTGAGCATTGCAGCCAGAGCGATGTGTACCCGGTGGAGGTCGAGCGACCGCTTGCGCTGTTTGCCAGCTGGTACGAGTTGTTTCCCCGCTCTGAAACCGATGACCCCAACCGTCACGGCACCTTCCACGACGTACACAAGCGTTTGCCGTCAATCCGCGACATGGGCTTTGACGTGTTGTATTTCACGCCGATTCACCCCATCGGCCGACAGCACCGCAAAGGCCCGAACAACACACTGCATGCCGGCCCGGATGATCCAGGCAGCCCGTATGCAATCGGCGGCGAAGCCGGCGGGCACGATGCCGTCCACCCTGAGCTGGGTACGCTCGACGATTTCCGCGCCCTGGTCGCCGCGGCCCGAGAGCACGGTCTGGAAATCGCACTCGACTTCGCGATTCAGTGTTCCCAGGACCACCCGTGGCTCAGCGAGCATCCGGGCTGGTTCTCCTGGCGACCGGACGGGACCATCCGCTATGCGGAGAACCCGCCGAAAAAGTACCAGGACATCGTCAACGTCGACTTCTACGCCGAAGACGCCATGCCCGATCTGTGGATCGCCCTGCGCGATGTGATCTGGCACTGGGTGGAGCAGGGCGTGAAGATCTTCCGCGTCGATAATCCGCACACCAAACCGCTGCCATTCTGGGAGTGGATGATTGCCGATATCCGCGAGCGAGACCCGGATGTCATGTTCCTTTCCGAGGCTTTCACCAAGCCGGCGATGATGGCGCGCTTGGGCAAGGTTGGCTTCAACCAGAGCTACACCTATTTCACCTGGCGCAACAACAAGGCGGAGCTCAGCGAATACCTCACCGAGCTGAACGAGCATCCGCTGCGCGATTGCTACCGGCCTAACTTCTTCGTCAACACGCCGGACATCAATCCGTTTTTCTTGCACGACTCCGGGCGCGCCGGGTTCCTGATCCGCGCGGCGCTGGCGACCATGGGCTCCGGGCTGTGGGGCATGTACTCGGGGTTTGAACTGTGCGAGTCGGCGGCGATTCCAGGCAAGGAGGAGTACCTGGATTCGGAGAAGTACCAGATACGGGTACGGGACTACCACGCACCGGGCAGCATCGTTGCCGAGATTGCCCAGCTCAACCGTATCCGCAGGCAGAACCCGGCCCTGCAGACGCATCTGGGGTTCAAGGCATACACGGCCTATAACGACAACATCCTGTTCTTCGGCAAACGCACGCCGGATCTGAAGAACTTCATCCTGGTTGCGGTCAGCCTTGACCCACATAACGCCCAGGAAGCTCATTTCGAGCTGCCGCTGTGGGAGATGGGGCTCCCGGACGATGCCGAGACCCGAGGTGAAGATTTGATGAACGGTCATCGCTGGACCTGGTACGGCAAGACTCAGTTTATGCGGATTGAGCCCTGGCACTTGCCCTTCGGCATTTGGCGCATCAGTTCGGATGCCATGAACCCTGACTTAAAGTGATTTATTAAGAAGGGTATAAAAACGCTATATATCAGTTGTTTATAAACATTACCTCATCTTGTTTATAGACTAGCTGGCTTACTTTTCCGCCTCGGCTGGCCACATGTGTGGGCCAGTCAGAAGGCAGATGAAAGGAACGAGACCATGGCCAGAGCGCGCAAACCTGCTGCCTTTATCAAGGACCCTCTTTGGTACAAGGACGCGGTGGTCTATCAGGTCCACCTGAAATCCTTCTTCGATTCGAATAACGACGGCGTCGGCGACTTTCAGGGCTTGATCGACAAGCTCGACTACATCGCCGACCTCGGCGTGAACACCATCTGGTTGCTGCCGTTCTACCCATCGCCGCGTCGCGACGACGGTTATGACATTGCTGAATACCGTGGCGTGCATTCGGATTACGGAACCATGGCTGACGCCAAGCGCTTTATCGCTGAGGCTCACAAGCGTGGCCTGCGGGTGATCACCGAACTGGTCATCAACCACACCTCCGACCAGCATCCGTGGTTTCAGCGTGCGCGCAAGGCGAAGAAGGGGTCGGCAGCACGCGACTTCTACGTATGGTCAGATACCGATGAGAAATACGACGGCACGCGGATCATCTTTCTGGATACCGAAGTGTCGAACTGGACCTGGGACCCGGTGGCACAGCAGTACTTCTGGCACCGCTTCTATTCTCACCAGCCGGACCTCAACTTCGACAACCCGCAGGTGATGAAGGCGGTTCTCAGCGTGATGCGCTACTGGCTGGACCTGGGGATCGACGGCCTGCGTCTGGACGCAATTCCCTATCTGGTGGAGCGCGACGGCACCAACAACGAGAACCTGCCCGAAACCCACGTGGTGCTGAAGAAGATCCGCGCTGAGATCGACGCCAACTACCCCGACCGCATGCTGCTGGCTGAAGCCAATCAATGGCCGGAAGACACGCAGCTGTACTTCGGCGGCGAGGATGGCGGGCTCGGTGACGAATGCCACATGGCGTTCCATTTCCCGCTGATGCCGCGCATGTACATGGCGCTTGCCCAGGAAGACCGTTTCCCGATTACCGACATTCTCCGGCAAACACCGGACATTCCCGAGAACTGCCAGTGGGCGATCTTCCTGCGCAACCATGACGAGCTGACGCTGGAAATGGTGACCGACAAGGAGCGCGACTACCTCTGGAACTACTACGCCTCGGACAAGCGCGCGCGCATCAACCTTGGCATCCGACGCCGCCTGGCACCACTGCTGGAACGGGACCGCCGCAGGATCGAGCTGCTCAACAGCCTGTTGCTTTCGATGCCCGGTACGCCGGTGATCTATTACGGCGATGAGATCGGCATGGGCGACAACATCTTCCTCGGTGACCGCGACGGTGTGCGCACGCCGATGCAGTGGTCGGTCGACCGCAACGGCGGCTTTTCCCGCGCCGACCCGCCCAGTCTGGTGTTGCCACCGATCATGGACCCGCTGTATGGCTATCAGGCGATCAACGTCGAGGCTCAGCAGCGCGACCCGCATTCACTGCTCAACTGGACGCGGCGGCTGCTTTCCATCCGTAAGCAGTTCAAGGCATTCGGCCGTGGCACCCTGAAAATGCTGGCGCCGAGCAACCGTCGCATTCTTGCCTATATCCGCGAGTTCACGACGGCAACCGGCGAGACGGAAGTGATCTTCTGCGTCGCCAACGTTTCACGTTCGGCACAGGCCGCAGAGCTGGAGCTGTCGCATTACGCCGGCATGGTGCCGGTGGAAATGGTCGGCGGCAGTGCCTTCCCGCCGATCGGCCAACTGCCGTATCTGCTGACTCTACCTCCCTACGGCTTTTACTGGTTCCAGCTGGCAACCAGTCACCAGATGCCGAGCTGGCACCAAGAACCGGTGGAAACCATGCCTGATTTTCAAACGTTGGTGCTCAAGCGCCTGGATACGCTCAATGCGGTCAACAAACGGATTCTGGAAACCGAATCGCTGCCGGCATACCTGCCCAAGCGTCGCTGGTTCGCCAGCAAGGACGCGACGATCAACTCGATCAAGATCTGCTACAGCGTGCCGTTCGGCGACCCGCAACGCCCGGTATTGTTGAGTGAGGTGGCGGTCGATGCAGGCGGACGCAGCGACCGTTATCAGTTGCCATTGGGCTTCCTCGACGAGGGTGACTTCGATATCGCGCTGCCACAGCAACTGGCAATGGCGCGGGTCCGTCGCGGGCCGCAAGTAGGGCTCCTGACCGATGCCTTCGCGCTCAAGCAGTTCGTACTCGGCGTCATCCAGGGGCTGCGCGAGGAGCAGGTGCTGCCGTGCGGCGAAGGCGAGATACGTTTCCAGCCCATGGCGCAGCTCGCTGAGATCGAACTGCCAGCAGATGCGGAAGTGCGCTACCTAACAGCCGAACAATCCAACAGCTCGGCAATCATCGGTAGCAGCATGATGATCAAGGTCTTGCGCCGCGTCTCGGCAGGGATGCACCCAGAGCTGGAGATGGGCAGCTTCCTGACCGAACAGGGCTTCACCCATATCTCTGCGATGTTGGGACAGGTGAGCCGCTTCGACAAGAACGGTGAGCAATACGCCCTGATGGTTGTGCAGCGCTTCCTCGACAACCAGGGCGACGCCTGGGAATGGACGCTGAACACGCTGGATCGGGCGGTGCGCGACCAGATCGCTGGCGGCGTTTCGCTGCATGAAAACCAGTTCAGTGCACTGGAAGAGCTGGAGGCCTTCAACCGGCTGCTTGGTCAACGCCTCGGCGAGATGCATATGACCTTGGCGGTGCAGACCGACAATCAGGCCTTTGCTGCCGAGCCGACCACGGCCTCGGATGCCAAGGAATGGACGCAGTTGATCTCAGGGCAGGTCGAACACGCGCTTGATCTGCTTCAAGCTCGCCGTGGCGATCTCGATCGTAAAACGACCGCTCAGGTCGATCAGCTCCTTGATCAGCGCAAACAGTTGCTGGCCGAAGTCAAGCGACTGGCCAACGGCACGCTGGGCGGGCTGCGGACGCGTGTGCATGGTGACCTGCACCTTGGCCAGATTCTGGTTGCGCAGGGCGATGCCTACTTCATCGACTTCGAGGGTGAGCCCGCGCGCTCACTCGAGGAACGACGCAGCAAGCTGAGCCCGTTCAAGGACGTCGCCGGTGTGCTGCGCTCCTTTGAATACGCCACCGCCATGACGCTGCGTAACGCCCAGGCGAGCGACAGCTCCGAAGTTGCCAGCCAGGCTCGCCGCAACATTTCCGATACCTATCAACAAAGCGCACGTGCGGTCTTCCTGGAAGCTTATCGCGAGGCGACCGCCGAGTTGCCACACGCCTGGAAGGACGCGGCCGGGGCTGATGCGGCTCTGGCCCTGTTCAGCCTGGAAAAGACCGCGTATGAAGTAGCTTATGAAGCAGAGAACCGCCCGGCTTGGCTGACCGTCCCGCTTCAAGGACTGGCGACGCTGGCACAACAGATTTCCGATGGAGGTTCCCAATGAATGATCGTCCGGCCGTGACAATGCCCGGTGAAAACCTGCTACCAACCGATGCTGATGTCGACGCGCTGGTGCGCGCCGAACATGGCAATCCGTTTTCCATTCTTGGCCCGCACCCGGACGGTGATGGGCTGGTCGTACGCGCCTACCTGCCTAATGCGTTGGGCGTCGAAGTGCTTGAGCGCAGCGGGGGGAGGGTGCTGGCGGCCATGGAGCAAGGCCAGGTGCCCGGCTTTTTCTTCACCCGATTGACCAATCAACAGCCGTATCTGTTGAAGATTCGCTGGGCCAGTGGCGAACAAATCACCGAAGACCCTTTCAGCTTTGGTCCCCAGCTCGGCGAAATGGACATGTACCTGTTTTCCGAGGGCAACCATCGGGAAATCGGCCGCGTATTCGGCGCTCAGCCCATGGAGGTTGATGGCGTTCAGGGTGTTCGCTTTGCAGTGTGGGCGCCTAACGCTCGCCGCGTATCGGTAGTTGGCAGCTTCAACGGTTGGGACGGGCGTCGGCACCCCATGCGCCTGCGCTTTCCGTCAGGCGTGTGGGAGATCTTCATCCCGCGTCTGCAGCCGGGCGAGGCCTACAAATACGAGATTCTCGGCCCGCAAGGCATCCTGCCACTGAAGGCCGATCCGATTGCACTGGCCACCGAACTGCCGCCAGGCACCGCATCGGTAATTTCGCACCCGCTCGAATACGAATGGAAAGACGAGGCCTGGCTCGAGCAGCGGGCGAAGCAACAATCGGTGAAAGCACCGATGAGCATTTACGAGCTGCACGCCGGTTCCTGGCGTCGCGACGGCGGCGACGACGGTCGCTTGTACGACTGGCATGAACTGGCTGAGCGGCTGATTCCCTATGTGGTCGATCTGGGTTTCACCCATATCGAACTGATGCCCATCATGGAGCACCCCTTCGGCGGCTCCTGGGGTTACCAGCTCCTGTCCCAGTTCGCGCCAAGCGCGCGTTATGGATCGGCGCACGACTTCGCAGCCTTCATCGATGCCTGTCACGCCGCCGGTATCGGCGTGATTCTCGACTGGGTTCCGGCCCACTTCCCGACTGATGCTCATGGTTTGGGCGAGTTCGATGGCACTGCGCTATACGAGTACGCGCACCCGTTCGAGGGTTTCCATCAGGACTGGGACACCTACATCTACAACCTGGGGCGGACCGAGGTCCATGGCTTCATGCTTGCCTCAGCATTGCACTGGCTGCGCGAATTCCATGTCGACGCACTGCGTGTGGATGCAGTGGCCTCGATGCTCTATCGCGATTATTCACGCAAGGAAGGCGAGTGGATCCCCAACCGTCATGGCGGGCGGGAGAATCTGGAAGCCATCGACTTCCTGCGCCATCTGAACGACGTCGTGGCGACCGAAACCCCAGGTGCGCTGGTCATTGCCGAGGAGTCCACTGCGTTCCCTGGCGTGAGCAAGCCGACGTCTGAAAACGGGCTGGGCTTTGCCTACAAGTGGAACATGGGCTGGATGCACGACTCGCTCCAGTACATCGAGGAAGACCCGATAAATCGGCAGTACCACCATGACAAGTTTACCTTCGGCATGGTCTACGCCTACTCGGAACACTTCGTCCTGCCGATTTCCCACGATGAGGTGGTGCACGGCAAGGGCTCGCTAATCGAAAAAATGCCGGGGGACCGCTGGCAGAAGTTCGCCAACCTGCGTGCTTATCTGTCGTTCATGTGGACGCACCCCGGCAAGAAGCTGCTGTTCATGGGCTGTGAGTTCGGCCAGTGGCGGGAATGGAACCATGACCGCGAGCTGGATTGGCATCTGCTGGAAGAGCCCGACCACCGCGGCGCGCAGAATCTAGTGCGCGATCTCAATCATCTGTACAGCAAGGAACCCGCGCTGCATGAGCTCGATTCCGATCCGGCCGGCTTCCAGTGGTTGATCGGTGATGATCGCGCCAACAGCGTGTTTGCCTGGGTGCGCATGGATTCCAGCGGCAATCCATTGTTGATCGTGGGCAATTACACGCCGGTCGTTCGCGAGAACTATCGCATTGGCGTGCCAGTCGACAGTCGCTGGGAGGAAATCTTCAACAGTGACGCCGAGTGCTATGGCGGCTCCAACGTGGGTAATGGCGGCGGCGGCATATTGGCCGAGCAGATTCCGGCTCATGGTCAGGATGTGTCACTGGCGCTGACCCTGCCACCACTGGGTGTGATCATCCTTCGACCCCAGGTGTAACTGCTGCAGACCGGCGCCTGATGCCAGACGCCGGTACGAAGAAGCCGGAGCGATGATCGCTCCGGCTTTTCTGTTTATGGTGCTTGCTGTGGCTTCGGGCAGGGCAAACTCGCGGCCATTATCAAGTCGCTGTAGACGGGTGCTCCTCCTGCGGGCCTTCGTCGGTTTGCGCCTGGCCACGAGAACGCAGCTTCTTGGCCCGTAGTTCCAGCGCCACGTAAACCATCGTGGCAAACATAAGCGGGATAAGGAAGTAGACCACCCGGTAGCCGATCAACCCGGCCACGATGTTGGCCTGGCTGAGTTCACCGCCGCTGAGCATTGCCACGAACACCGCTTCGATCACTCCGAGCCCGGCCGGTATGTGGGCAATCACGCCCGCTACGCTGCTGATCATCAGAATGCCCAGCACGACGGGATAGGGCACCTGTTGCGACAGCATGAAATAGACGACCAGCGCCATCAGTGCCCAGTTGCTGGCGCCGAGCAGCATCTGGACCACAGCCAGGCGCAGGCTCGGTAAATAGATCTCGTGCTTGCGGATCGTCCAGTGGCGACGTTTGGAGAAGCCGCACGCCCAGAGATAGATCGCCGAGACCAGCAGCAGCCCAGCGCCCAGTACACGCAACGCGGTATGACCGATCTCCCAGTCAGCGGGCGGCGTGATCCAGCCCAGGGAAAAGATCAGCCCCGCCAGCCACAAATAGCCGAGCCAGTTGGTCAGCACGCTCATGGTGAACACACGGGTGATCTGTGAGGTGCGCAGGCCAAACCGCGAATAGAGCCGATAGCGCAGCGCGATTCCGCCGACCCAGGCGCTCAGGTTGAGGTTGAAGGCGTAGCAGACAAAGGTCACCGGGAGGATCTGCCGGATCGGCATGTCGTGCTGGGCATAGCGTTTGCCGAGTACGTCGAAACAGCAGTACACCGCATAACTCACCGCGGTGGCTGCGCCGGCCAGCCACAGGGTTCTGGCGCTGTAGTTGCGCAGCGTCTGATAGACCTCACTCCAGTTGACGTTACGGGCAAGCCCGATCAATAGCCCTGCGACCAGAATGAAGAAGCAGTAGGTCAGGATCCGCTTGATCAACGGCCATCGGCGGCGCCACCCGCTCTGTGGCTGGTGGTGTCGCTCTGTCATTGGTGTTCTCGCTGCAAGGGGGCGGGGCTGGGGTCCAGTGGCTCCGGATCGAGCAGCTGCAACTTTGGTTTATGAGCTGGCAACAGACCCACCCACTGAGGGAAGTGACGTAGAAAGTGGAAAATGATGAAGGCCAGCGGTGCTCGCCACCAGTAACCACGGACGATGCGCTCCAACGGAATGCGGCGACAATCCTGTTGCAGCAGCCGATCCAGGTTCTCGTGCAATTGGCGGTTGAAGGAGTGATCGCGAATGATCAGGTTCGCCTCGAGATTGAGCGACAGGCTCAGGGGGTCGAGATTGCTCGAGCCCACTGTGGACCACTCGTAGTCGGCCAACGCCACCTTGCCATGCAGCGGCCGGCGGCAGTATTCATGGATCTCCACGCCGTCGCTCATCAGGTAGTTGTAAAGCATGCGCGCGCCGAATTTAGCAATCGGCATGTCCGGTTCGCCCTGCAGAATCAACCGGACCCTAACGCCCCGCCGTGCGGCGTTGCGGATCTCCCGCAGCACACGGTAACCGGGGAAGAAATAAGCATTGGCGATCAGCAGGCGTGAGCGGGCATCGCGGATCGCTTGCAGATAATGCTGCTCGATGTCGTTGCTGTGGTGGTTGTTGTCGCGGGTCACGAACAGGGCGCGGGCCTCTCCTCGGCTGACACCGACAAAACCGTTGCTTTGAGTTCGTTGTCGGCGATGCCACCAGCGCCGGTGCGTCGACGTGGCCGAGATGTTGGCGAGCGAGAAGCGGTGGATATCGTGTACGACCGGGCCTTCGACCCGAAGCGCGTAATCCTGCTTGGCCGCTGGGCCAAAATCGCCGAGATGGTCAGCCGAAAAGTTGATGCCGCCGATGAAGGCCAGGTCACCATCCACCACGACAATCTTGCGGTGCATGCGGCGGAACACGTTCAGACGCTTGCCCAGCACCCGCTTTCCCGGATCGAATACGTGAACGCGTACACCGGCCCGCGCCATCGCCGCGGCAAAATCGCCATCCAGGTCAGCCGAGCCATAACCGTCTACGGTCACGTCCACACTGACGCCGCGCTCCGCTGCGGCGATCAATGTCTGTTGCAGCTCCTGTCCCACCTTGTCTTTGAAAAAGATGAAGGTTTCCAGCAGGACCTCCTTTTCCGCGGCCGCAATGGCCTCGAACACAGCGGGGAAGAATTCCTCACCGTTTTCCAGCAACTGAAGACGATTCCCGTCTCTCCAGTGAAAATTCATAGGTGTATCTCCACCGCCAAGGGCAGATGATCGGACAAGTGTGTCCAGGGTTTGTTACCCAGTATTCTTGGTTTGTGGCTTGTGGCATTTCGCACATAGATCCGGTCCAGCCTCAGCATCGGCCAGCGCGCCGGGAAGGTTTTCGCCACCTTACCCTGTGCTACCGCGAAAACCTCGTGCATGCCGGCGCAGCGATCCAGCACTTGGGCACCTTTGAGTCGCCAGTCGTTGAAGTCCCCGGCAACCACCACTGGGGCATCGGCTGGCAGCGAGTCGAGAAGGTCGCAGAGCAAGCGCAATTGCTGTTGACGATGGGCTTCGCGCAGGCCCAGGTGCACGCAGATAGCATGAAACTCGTCATGCCCCGGCACCTGCAGCACGCTGTGCAACAGGCCGCGACGCTCAGGGCCAGCGATGGAAATGTCGAGGTTCTCGTAGCGCGTGATGGGGAATTTAGAGAGCAGGGCATTACCGTGGTCGCCGTCCGGGTAGACGGCGTTGCGGCCATAGGCGAAATCGGTCCAGATGCTGTCAGCCAGGAACTCGTACTGCGACATCTTCGGCCAGTCATGAAAGCGCAACGCATGCTTTTCATGGGTGCCGAGCACTTCCTGCAGGAACACGATATCGGCCGATACCGCCCTGACTGCCTCGCGCAGCTCCGGCAGGATGAACCGCCGGTTGAGTGCGGTGAAGCCTTTATGTGTGTTCACGGTCAGCAGGCGCACCGTGCTGACCGCCGTGGACATATGCGCGTCGAGGTCGCGGCTGTCGAGGGGGTGGGTCTTGTCCAGATTCACGCCAATGCTCCTTCCAACTGGCCTGGAGTGGTTTCCAGGTCTTTATCCAGTCCGAGCCGGCGCAACAGCTGTCGCGCGTCATAGGGCGCCCGGACCTTTACATCGTTATCGAAATAGCAATAAACAGCGCGATGCTTGCGCGCCGGTGGCTTGTTGGAGCTGATCACATAAGCGTCGTCAGGCTGACCGCCATTGCTCCAGTGGGTGATGCGCTGCGCCCAGTTATCCAGCGCCTCATCGGTGTAGCCGCTGGTGTAGAGCTGTTCGGCCCCATGAAGGCGGATGTAGACGAAATCACTGGTGAGGTCCTCTCGGTATGGCCACTTACCGGCCGTGTCGGCCACGACCAGCGCAACCTTGTACTTGCGCAAAAGCGCCACGAACGACGGATCGACGAAGCTTTCGTTACGTATTTCGACCGCATGACGAAGGGGGCGTTTGCGATCAATCTGCAGATAACTGCGCCCCTCCATGCGTGCTTCACAGCCTTTTGCCATTTCCAACGCCGCAGCCGTGTCATGCGGCAGCAAGCTGAGGAAGGTTTCGAAACGCTCGGGATCGAACTTGAACGAAGGCGGGAACTGCCACAGCATCGGGCCGAGCTTGTCCTTGAGCGCAAGAACACCGGAGGCGAGAAAGTTGGCTATGGGCTTCTCAACGTCCCGAAGGCGCAGCACATGGGTGATGTAGCGGGGCGCCTTGACGCTGAACACGAAGCCCTCGGGCGTCTCTTCATACCAGCCGGCGTAGAGCTCCGGCTTCTGCAGCGAGTAGAACGAGCCGTTGATCTCAATGCTGCTCACGGCGCGCGAGGCGAACTTCAGCTCGTTCTTCTGCACGAGTCCCTTGGGGTAGAAGTCGCCTCGCCAGGGTGCGTAGCGCCAGCCGGAAATGCCTATATGGATGGCTGCCATCGCTTGCTCCTGTGGCCTAACGGGGGTTCTGCATGCTGGTTGGATCGCTGGCCGGGAAGGTGTCGGCGACGGCCTCGTCGACCAGGTTTTCTTCCGAGCCGTTAACGCTCGAGCCCTCACGCTGGGGCTTCAGCTCGACCTTGATCCAACCGCCCTCGCGCCGATCGAACGCTTCGAATGCCGCGATAACATCGCTCATCGGTTTGACCTGCGTGAGAATCTTCGTCGGGTCGATGCGCCGCGCCTGGATCATCTCGATCAGCCGGGGGATGTATTTGCGGTGGTGGCAGTTACCCATATTCATGGTGATGTTCTTGTTCATCGCCATGCCGATGGGAAAGGTCGTGGCATCCGGTGGGTAGACGCCAATGATCGACAAGGTGCCGGCCTTCGCCAGACACTGCACGCCCCATTCGAGCGCCTGTGACGGGGCATCGCCCGGTTGCCATTTGGCGTTTTGATCGGCATTAGCACCGTCTGCAGGTTTACCGCCGCAGCAACCGTGTTCCGCATCGACACCCACGGCATCGATCACGCGGTCGACGCCAATCCCGCCGGTCAAACGCTTGAGCGTTTCGATAGGGTCTTCACGATTGAAATCGATGATCTCCGCCCCTTGGCGCTGGGCCATGCGCAGACGGTCGTCGTACTGGTCGATGGCAAAGACGCGCCCGGCACCCAGCAGTTTGGCGCTGGCAATGGCGAATTGGCCGACCGGACCGCAGCCGAACACGGCTACCGTGTCGCCGGCTTCGATCTCGGCCATCTCCGCGCCGAAATAGCCGGTCGGGAAAATGTCCGAGAGCAGGATTGCCTGGTCATCGCTGATTTCCGGCGGCAGCTTCACTAAACCGATGTTGGCGAACGGGATGCGCGCCTTTTCGGCTTGCAGTCCGTTGAACGGACCGGTCGCTGCCGGGCCGCCGAAGAAAGACGTGCCCGCTTCCTTGCCGTTGGGGTTGGCTGTATCGCACTGTGCGAAATAGCCCGAGCGGCAGTACGAGCAGTTGCCGCAAGCGATGGTCGAGGGAATCACCACGCGGTCGCCGATCTGCAGGTTGCGCACGTCCTCGCCGAGCTCTTCAACGATGCCGACAGCCTCATGGCCAAGAATGGTGCCGGGCTTCATGCCGCTGAAGGTGCCGCGCACGAAGTGCAGATCCGTCCCGCAAATGGCAGAGGCGGTGATGCGCACAATGGCGTCGGTCGGGGCTTCGATCTTGGGGTCGGGTACGTCTTCGAGGCGTATGTCGCCGACATCGTGATAGACAACAGCTTTCATGGGCGTCTCCATAAACGGTCCAGTCGCGCCTGGCCGGGCTTCGATTGGTCTGAATGAATGGTGAGTGACATCCTGCAGATCAGCCGAGCTGGAACAGCTGGGCTGAATAATCCTTGGGTGCGCCTGGCCTTTATAGGCGGGGCGATCCACGGCACGTTGCTGGTGCAACCTGCTCCTTTCATTCGGACTGACGGTGGCTTGCCCGGTTCATCTTTTTTTCGGCTATAGACAGCCGGGACCGCTCGGAATAGGCACGCTGGGCATGCCCAGATGGGGTGGCTGGCTACGGGCACAGCGGGGTCAACGCAGCGGGCAATCCCATGGAAGGTCGCCAGCGAAAGCATCGACAAGATAGTCGATCATGGCCCGCACTTTGGCCGGCGGGCGGCGCTCAGGTGGGTAGACGACATGGATCCCGCCGAGCCCCAGCGGCGGTTGGTCGAGTTCGATGATTTCCAACTCGCCACGGCTGAGGGCGGCAGCCACGATGAACTGCGGTTGGTAGATCAGCCCTTGGTCACCCACGGCGGCCGCCACCAGCGCCGCGCCGTTATTGGCGACCAGGTTGCCCTGAATGGGCACGCGGAATTCTCCGGCCGGGCCAAATGCCCATTCTCGTCCGCCCAGCAGGTTCGACAGGCTGTAGCCCAGGCAATTGTGCTGGGACAGATCGCTCACCCGCCTTGGCATGCCATGCCGGGACAGATAACCGGGCGAGGCGCATACCAGCATTGGACAATCCGTCAGGCGCCTGGCCTGCAGCGGACTGTCGGTGAGGCGGCCAATCCGCACCGCCATGTCCCAACTGCCATCGATGAGGTCGACCTGGCTGTCGGTGAGTCCCAGTTCGACTTTGACCGCAGAATGTCGCTGGCTGAAGGCAGGCATTAACGGCGCGATAAAACGGGTGCCGAACGATAACGGCACATTCATACGCAGCAGGCCTGAGGCCTCGACCCGCTGTGACGCCACGCTGGCTTCGACCTCGTCGATTTCCGGCAGGATGCGCAGGCAGGCCTCGAGATAGCTGCTACCGGCAGCAGTCAGGCTCAGCCGTCGCGTGCTGCGATGGAACAGCTTGACGCCGAGGCGTGCTTCTAGCGCATCGACGTGCTTGGTCGCCATGGCCGGTGACAGCCCCAGATGACGCGCAGCGGCAGAAAGGCTGCCGGCGCTGGCGGCACGGGTGAACACGCGCATTCCGGTGATGCGGTCGAGCATGTCGGCTCCTACTGTCAGTTAGAACTGTTGACGTTTTTTGCCTTGTTCAGCTCGAAATGAGTGTAATCCATACTGTGCATTCACCCGCTCAGGATCACGATGCCATGTATGAATACGCACCCCTGACGCCTCCGGCTCGGATGCCAACGTTATTCGTGCCGCACGGGGCCGGTCCGTGTTTTTTCATGGAATGGAATCCGATTGATGCCTGGGATGCGATGGCTGCCTTTCTCCGATCGGTCGCCGTAACCTTGCCGCAGCGCCCCCAAGCAATCGTCCTGATATCCGGGCATTGGCTGGAGCCCCGCGTCATGGTCACCGCGAACGCACGACCTCAGCTCATCTACGACTACAACGGATTTCCCGCGCATACCTACGCCTTGGAGTACCCGGCACCAGGCGATCCGACGCTGGCCGCACGGCTGGTCGAGTTGCTTGGTGAGGCTGGCATTGCGGCGGGCGAGGATGCTCAACGGGGCTACGACCACGGCGCCTTCATCCCGCTGAAGCTGATGTTTGCCGAGGCAGACGTGCCGGTGGTGCAGCTGTCGCTGCAGCGGGATCTGGATGCTGCTGCCCATCTTGCTATCGGTCGCGCTATTGCCCCGCTGCGCGACGAAGGCGTGTTGATCGTCGGCAGCGGCATGAGTTTTCACAACATGCGTGGCTATGGCGATCCACGTTTCGCGCCGATTTCGGATGAGTTCGACCACTGGTTGAGCAATGCCGTCAGTGCACCGCGTCCGGATCGTGAGGGGCTGCTGCAAGGATGGGAGCAAGCGCCCTCAGCGCGGCTCTGCCATCCGCTCCGTGGCGAAGAGCACCTTTTGCCGCTGATGGTGGCGGCTGGTGCGGCGGCGGACGGGGCGGGACGCAAGGTATTCACCGATCGCGTCATGCATACGACGCTGTCGGCCTACCGGTTTGACTGATCCATCAACATTTAGCAAAGAGGTCTCTTTATGCTCAGCTCTACCGTACAGATCCAGACATCCGACCCCAGCCGCCTGATCCGCAGGCTCTGCAAACATTGGAGCCACAAGTTCGAGGTGGATTTCGATGACCAGCTCGGCCGTATCGCCTTGGGTGACACTCAATGCTCGCTGACGGCTGGAGAAAACAGCCTGACCGCAACCCTGCAAACTGTGGACGAGGAACAGCTGACGCGGATGGAAGGCGTTGTGGCTGACCACTTGCAGCGCATGTCAGCCGACGAGACGTTCAGTTTTGCCTGGCAGCGCTGACGTGCTGTCGCGGTCAGTTGTTGCTGGCGAAATTCGGCAATGTACTGACTGGCTGCGAAAAGCGGAAAGGAATCGACAGCATCGAGTCGCCATAAGCTTTTTGCACGACGAAATGCAGGTGCGGGCCGGTGCTACGGCCGGTATTGCCAGACTGGCCAAGCAGACTGCCGACCTTTACCTGTTGCCCTGCTTTAACCTTCACTGAACCGCGCCTCAGGTGCAGGTATGCGCTATGCGTGCCGTCGTCGTGCAGGATTCGCACGTAGTTGCCGGCAGGGTTGGGCATCCGCCCGTGCTGCCCATCACGCGCCTTCAACACCGTTCCCGCACGCGCCGCCACGATGGGCGTGCCCTCCGGCATGGCGATATCAACCGCATAACGGCCTTTGGGCGAGGTGTGGCTGTAGTCGCCACCTGCGCCCTGCGAAATGGAGAACGGGCCGCCTTTCCAAGGCAGGGCATAGGCGTAACCGCCAACGGAACCCTTCTTACCCGGCTCAGGTGAATAGATCAACGAGTAGCTGAACGAGTGCTGATACATCAGCGGATAGCCCGGCTGGCGTTTGCGCAACGTGGCGACGCGCATACGGGTCCGTGCTGGCACTGTCTTGCGGACCACGCCTTTGCCAACGCCAGTGACGTTGACCATGTGCGTCAGGCGCACCACGACTTCGACCGGAACGTCGGTGTCGTTGCGTACGTCCATCGCTTTGCCCGAGCCGACACGGTTGACGAACAGCTTTACGGTGCCCGGTTTGCTGGCGGGCAGCGTCGCATTGCTGATAGTGCCGCCGGCAAGCGAGGGCAGGGCAACGATGGAGCAGAAGGTCAGCAGAACGAAGGAAATGATCAGCCGAGTGAGATGCATAAAGAAGTGATCCGTCACGGAAGGGACACTCTCTGCCCGCGACTGGCAGGAACAAATCCGTAGGTTCATGAACGCCGCGCTGTGGGTTGGGACTGGAGTCGCTTGGCGGGGTTCAATACCGCACGTCGAGTTCAAACGAACGGTTGAGTGCTGGCGCGGTTGTTGTGCTTAAGAGACAAAAAAGCCCCGGAGACCGGGGCTTTCAAGGCAACTGTTGTCAGGTCGGTGCCTGCTCGCCCGTTATTCCTCTTCCTTGATCAGTTCGAACAGCAACAGTGAGCGGCCGGTGAGGGCGTATTCGTTGTTGAAGTCGAAACGCTCAGACCGGGCGTTGGGGTTGTTGGTATCAATCAGGCGGTTCCAGTAGATGCCTTGAGGCACCTCGGGTAGTGCGAAATTAACCACGTCGTGATGGGAGTTGACGATCAGCAGCAGGGTAGCGTCCGAGCCGGCCTTGCGGATACCGGTCGGCTGCGCTCGACCGTCGAGCAGCATGCCCATGCACCGGTTGTTGCCGTCTTCCCAGTGCTCAATGGTCATTTCCTCGCCGTGTGGCGCCAGCCAGGTCACGTCCTTGACACCCAACTCTTCGTTGTAGGCGCCAACGAGGAAGCGTCCACGTCGCAGCATCGGGTAGCGCTGACGCAACCGGATCAGCTTGCGCACGAAGGCCTGCAGCGTGCGACCGTCCTCGGAAATATCCCAGTTGACCCAGCCGATTTCGCTGTCCTGGCAGTACGCATTGTTATTGCCGTTCTGCGTGCGGGCGAACTCGTCACCGGCGACGATCATCGGCGTGCCCTGTGAAAACAGCAGGGTGCCGAAGAAGTTACGCATCTGCCGGAAGCGCAGTTCGTTGATCTCCGGATCGTCGGTCGGGCCTTCCGTGCCATGGTTCCAGGAGATGTTGTTGCTGCTGCCGTCGCGGTTGTCTTCGTCATTGGCCTCGTTGTGCTTGTCGTTGTACGACACGAGGTCATTCAGGGTGAAGCCGTCATGTGCAGTGATGAAGTTCACCGAGCTGAACGGGCGGCGGCCACGCTGATTGAACAGGTCGCCAGAACCGGTCAGGCGCGCTGCAAAGTCCGGCAGCTGGTCGCCGTCGCCTTTCCAGAATGCGCGCACGGTGTCTCGATACTGGTCGTTCCACTCGGCCCAGCCCGGCGGGAAGCCACCGACCTGATAACCGCCGGGGCCACAGTCCCAGGGTTCGGCGATAAGTTTGGTCTTTGCCAGCACCGGGTCCTGACGGCAGGCGACGAGGAAACCGTGGCGTTCGTCATACCCGTCGTGCTCGCGGCCGAGGATGGTCGCCAGGTCGAAGCGGAAGCCATCGACGTGCATTTCTTCGGCCCAGTAGCGCAAGGAGTCGGTCACCATTTGCAAGACGCAGGGGTGACTCATGTCCAGCGTGTTGCCGGTGCCGGAATCGTTGATGTAGTAGCGTTTCTCGTCGGGCATCAGCCGGTAATAGGAGGCGTTGTCGATGCCGCGCATCGAGAGCGTTGGGCCCAGCTCGTTGCCCTCGGCGGTGTGGTTGTAGACCACGTCGAGGATGACCTCGATGCCCGCGGTGTGGAGGGCACGCACCATCCCCTTGAACTCCTGCACCTGCTGGCCAGCCGTCGTGTCGCTGGCGTACTCGTCGTGCGGCGCGAAGAAGCCGATCGTGTTGTAGCCCCAGTAGTTGCTCATCCCTTTTTCAAGCAGATGCTGATCCTGCACGAAGCCATGGATCGGCAAAAACTCGATTGAGGACACGCCGAGCTTGCGCACGTAGTCGATCACCTCAGGCGTTTTGAAGCCGCCAAAGGTGCCGCGCATGTCCTCGGGTACTGCCGGGTGCTGCATGGTGAAACCGCGAACGTGGGTTTCATAGATGATCGTACGATCCCAGGGCACCTGCACCGGGCGGTCATGCCCCCAGGTGAAAGCGGGGTCGATGATCTTGGACTTCGGCACAAAGGGCGCACTGTCGCGCTCGTCATAGCTCAGGTCCGCGTCGGCATGGCCAATGGTGTAACCAAACAGCGCCTCGGACCATTTGAGCCCACCGACCAATTGCTTGGCATAGGGGTCAATCAGCAACTTATTCGGGTTGAAGCGGTGTCCGGCATCCGGCGCATAAGGGCCATGCACGCGGTAGCCGTAAATTTGTCCGGGATGGGCATCGGGCAAGTAACCGTGCCAGATTTCATCCGTGTATTCGGGCAGCTCGATGCGCTCGAGCTCGGTTTCGCCATCGGCATCGAACAGACACAGCTCAACCTTTGTGGCATTCGCGGAAAAGATCGCGAAGTTGACCCCTAATCCATCCCAGGTGGCGCCAAGCGGGAAGGGTTGTCCTTCGCGAATACGCGAAGGCACCAAAATTTGAGGCGCCGCAGGTTTGTTTCTACGCATGAAATCTCCGATGGCAACTCTAGGTAGGTGCTGTGCAGGGTGAAGGGTCACCACAGCCCGCCAACCCTCTTCGAGGGCTGGTTTGGACTTGTGGCGCGGTGTCGTTCAGCTTTCTTTCTTGGCGCGAGGTGCGCGGGTTTTTTTGACGCCTTCCGGGGTGCCCTCGGCTGCGTCGGTACCCGCTTTGGCTTTGGGGCGTGCAGTCCCCTTGGCAGGATCGACCGCAGGCTTGGCTGGCTTGACGTCTTTCGGCTCCTTGGCTTCCTTCGCAGGTTTGGCTGCCTTGGTCGCCTTGGCGGGTTTGTCAGCAGGGGTGGCATCCGTTGGTTTCGTGACTGCTTTACGCGCCCGGGCTGCAGGCTTTGATTCGGAAGTATCGTTTTCCGCTTCTGCCAGCTTGCGGGCCATCTCCCAATGACGTTCGTCCTGCCCGTGCGGGCGGCCTTCCGAAACCCAGATGTCGTAGGCCAACTCGCGGATGCGCTGCTCTTGTTTAGTCATCGTTCTGATTCTCCTGTTGAACTCATTGTTAGCTGTAAAAGCGCAAAGGGCAGGTGCTGCAAAACCTCGGGCACGCTTAAACCTTCTTGTTTGGGTCTGACTGTCATTCCGTCGAAAAGTCGCTCCATTGCATTACCGCTCAGCGCATCGGGCAATCGGACATGGGTGTCGCCCCAGCGCTCGACCGGAATTTGCGGTGTCTGGCTGTCGCTTAGCAAGCCATACGCCAGGCGCGCGGCGATCACAATCACGCAGTTGCCGTCGAGCTCACGAGCGAAGGCAATCACATTTTCGGCATGCTCGCCTTCGACCTTCAAAGGAAGATAGCGGCCCTCGGTAAACAGGCGCGGGTGGGCGCGACGCAGTTTTAGTGTGTTCGCGATCAGCCATTGCTTGATGCGACCGTCCTGCCAGTTCTCCATGAGCTCGGCAGGCTGTGCGTCCAGATTGAAAGTGGCGCGTCGACGGTCGAAATCGACTGGACGGCGGTTGTCGGGGTCGACCAGACTGAAGTCCCAGTAATCCGCGCCCTGATAGAGGTCGGGCACGCCCGGCGTGGTCATGCGTAGAAAAGTCTGGGTAAGGCTGTTCAGTGCGCCGGCAGGGGCCAGCTCGGCGGCGGCTGTGGCGATGTCGTCACGCAGCGTCTTGCATTCGTCACCCAGAAGCAGGGCACGCAGGTAGTGCTGGCAGGCACCTTCGTACTCGCTGTTCGGATCGGTCCAGGTGCTGCGCAATTTGGCCTCGCGCACGGCCTTTTCCTGCCATTGGATGATCCGCTCGCAGAAGGTTTCCATGGCCGGCTTGTCCTCAGCCTTCAGGTCCAGCGGCCAGCAGCCGAGCAGCACCTGATACAGCAACATTTCGTCGCCAGCCGAAGGCGCTGGTCCCTCTGGCAGCTCCTGGCGCTGGCCGTAGGCGAGCTGACGCCAATGTTTGACTTTGCTGGCGAACCATTCGCCGCGTTCGCTGATCACCGTCATCCGCGCACGGGTGTCTTCGCCGCGTTTGTGGTCATGGGTCGCCGTGGTCAGCAGGTTGCGCGGGAAGTGCTCAGCACGTTCGAGGCACTCGGCATGGAAGGTATCGACCGGTGCGCTGAAGGTTTGCGGGTCGAAGCCAACATCGTTGCGCGACAGCAGCGCACCGGAGCGGTAGCAGGCGGTGTCTTCCACGGCCTTGGCGGCGGCAGGCGAGGTCAGCTGCTGGAAGCGGGTACAGGCATAGCGGCGAATCCGCCGTGCAGGTCCCGGCGGCAAGGAGCGAAGGTCTTCCCCACCGAGCCAGCGATCAAGCAGATCCAGCAGCGGCCAATCGGCTTCGCTAAGCGTGGTGCGTGCGCCGGCTAGCGCCTGCTGGAAGAACGGCTCGTCAGACTCGCGTCGGCCGCGGGCAGCGATGTAGGTTCGGTACACCGGGAAATGCACGATCAGTTCGAGCAGCCCGCGGCGGATAGCGCCGAGCGTGATATCGCGGGTCATCACGTCATGGCGCGCGACCTGCAGCAGCGCCTGGGCGACCGTTTCGAAGTCGCCAGCCAATGGCCCGGTCAGCACCAGCTGTCGAGCCTGCCGGACCTCCTCCATGAAATCGGCGGGGCGCTCGGCGGTTTCGCTCCACAGCGCACACAGCACGGATTTACCGGCCGGGTCGTGCAGCAGCAGCGACACCTGGTTCATGAACTCGTAACCAGTGGTGCCGTCGACGCCCCAGTCGTCATGGAGATGTTCGCCTTCAGCGAGGATCTTCTCGACGTAGATCGGCACATGGTCCTGTTCCGCGCCCTCGGGGCGCGCGGCATTAAGCCGATCGACACGACGGCGCAGGCGCCGGCAGTAACCGCGCGGATTGGCCAGCCCGTCGATGTGATCGATGCGCAAGCCGTCGACCAATCCTTCGCTGATCAGCTCGAAGATTTTCGCGTGAGTTTCCTCGAACACAACGGGCCGCTCGACACGCAGACCGCCGAGCTCGTTGATGTCGAAGAATCGCCGCCAGTTGATGTCATCCCCTGCGGTACGCCAGCTGGCGAGGCGGTAGTTCTGGCGTTCGAGCAGGCCATGCAGGCGTTTGAAGCCTTCCTCGGTGGTCGAGTCGTAGTGTCTGAGCGCTTGTTCAAGTGTCTGCCGGGTGTTGCTGTCTTCCAGCAGACGGGCCAGGTCGGCACGCAATTCACGTGCGGTCTGATAAGGCGCTGGCTCGGTTTTCAGCGCATCGAAATGCTGCGCCAGGCTACGCAACTCAGGTTGATCGGTCAGGCGCAGGATCTCACCGTAAGTAGGCGGTGAAATGGGGAAGCGGTGCTCGTAGTGCTCGGCGTAAAAAGCGCCATTCTCGATATCCAGGCGCAGGGGAATCTTGCCTTCCAGCAACGCATCGCCGTAGTCACTGCCAAGGAAGGGCACCAACAGCTGGCCTTCCAGCAGTGGATCGGGGGAATTCCATTGGATGTCGAAAAACTGGGCATAGGGGCTGCGGCGCCCCCACTCGAGCACGTCGAGCCACCAGGCGTTGCCTGAGCCGCCAACCGCCATGTGATTGGAGACGATGTCCAGTATCAGGCCCATGCCCTTGGCCCGCAGGGCATCGACCAGTCTTCGCAGTGCTGGCTCACCGCCCAGTTCCGGATTGATACGGGTCGGGTCGATGACGTCGTAGCCGTGCATCGAGCCGGGCCGCGCCGTCAGCAGCGGGGACGCGTACAGATGGCTGATACCAAGGTCGGCAAAGTAGTCGACCAGAGCGGTGGCATCGTCGAGGGTGAAGTCACGATGGAACTGCAGTCGCAACGTGGCGCTAAGGTCTCTCATCGATGTTTACTTCCAGTGGCCTGCTTGCGCGCGCTGGAGAGCAGCTCCAGGCGGTGCGAGCAAGCGGGGTCCTCAAGCAGGGTGGCGCTGTCGCTGGGGTAGCGTCGGCGCCAGTTCGGATGGGTGTCGATGATGCCGGGCAGGTTCGGTTGTTCGAGCAGGCCCAGGGCGTCCTCGACCGGGAACAGCACCAGCGGAGCCGGCGTGCGGCCGAGGAAGACGGCACAAGCGTCGGCGAGTACGTCTGGATCGGTGAGGTCGCCTTCGATGCTCGGTGCGTATTCACGTAACAGCCTCAGCAGCCCGCCGCGCTCCCGTTCGCGTTCCTCCAGCTGTGCCGGACGTTCCTCCTCGCGGTGCTGGCCGACCTGGATACGCCAGTCAATATCATGGGCTGTCCACCAGCCCTCGATGGTCGGCAGGTCATGCGTGGTCGACGTGGCGATCGCGCTGTCGGGCCATTCATCGAGCGGCTTGAAAGTGCCGTTGTTGTCGCGTTCGAAAAACAGCACACGCATGCCCAGCAGTCTGCGTGCCGCCAGCTTGTCGCGCAGCCCTTCGGGCACCGTCCCGAGGTCTTCGCCCAGCACCACAGCGTTACGCCGCCAGGCCTCGAGCGTGAGCAGACGCAGCAGGTCGTCAAAGGGGTAATTGAGGTAGGCGCCTTCGGTGGGGCCGGCACCTGCGGGCATCACCCACAGACGCATCAAGCCCATTACATGGTCGATGCGTATACCGCCGGCATGCGCCAGGTTGGCCCGAACCATTTCGATGAACGCGCGGTAACCGTGCGCCTTGAGGCCCCATGGGGAGAACGCTGAAATTCCCCAGCTTTGTCCCTGACGATTAATGACATCGGGCGGTGCACCCACGCTGAGCGCCGCCAGCACTTCATCCTGGCGACTCCACGCCTGGCTGCCGCCCCCGTCGGCACCCACGGCCAGGTCGCTGATCAGCCCGATCTTCATTCCAGCGCTGCATGCGGCAATCTGGGCACGTTCAAGCCCGCGGGCGATCAGCCATTGGCAAAAGGCGTAATAGCTCACCTCGGCAGCGTTGTCCTGCGCGAATTGTTCAACGGCGGCGCTTTGGGGAGTGCGGTATTCCTCCGGCCAGTCGCGCCAGTGCTGTGGGAAACCTTCAGGGCTGAGCAGGGCTGCGTGCAGAGCCTCGAAGCGACAATGGTTTTCCAGTGCTTCACCGCCGGCTTCGCGGAAACTGTCGAAGTCCGCCTGCTGAGCGTTACCGCCCGTGGCGAAATCCTCGTAGAGCGTGCGCAGCAGGCACTGGCGGGCTTGCGAGGCTGCGCTCCAATCGATCAGCTCGAGCGCCTCCAGGCGTTGCAGTTCTTCGCCAAGCCCGCAGGACTCGATTGCCATGCGCAGCGGCTTCTCACCCAGCACGGTGCCAGGTGCACTGTGCAGAATGTTGTAGAACAGCCGGCTGGAAGGCGAATACGGGCTGTATTGGCCGCTGTTGCCGGTAAACATCGCGTGCACCGGGCTGATGCCCAGCGCGTCGGCCCCATGTGCAGCTGCATTGCGCGCAATCGCTTCAAGTGCCTGGGTATCGCCGAGCCCGCCATCACCGGGCCGACGCAATCCATAGAGCTGCACCGTAACCCCCCAGGCTCCCGGGCCGGCCACGTCTTCTACGCTAGGGCAGGCGGCAGGGGAGACGGCCAGCGTAAGCTGCTGGTCAGCAATACTCAGCCGGTGATAGCCGGGCGTATCGATGGCCGCAAGACGCGACTGGCTATCCAGGCTTCCGTCCTGCTCGCTACCGTCTTCGAGGGTCAGGCTGTAAGGTGCCGATGGCTCGAAGTACTGGTTGAGGTCCAGCGGCGCGCCCTGATCCAGCGTCAGCAGTGGCGGCACGCTGGCCGCGCCTGAGCCGGCGTCGAGTTTTTCCAGGCTGCGTTCTATCTCGTCATCGCTCGCGGCTGGCAGCCCTAGCCCGCCGAGCACGGCACGCAAGACCTCGGGTTTGACCCGTTGATCCTTGCCATCCGCATCAACCCAATCGATGGACAGGCCAGCCGCCTTGGCCAGGCGGTTCAGTCGTTCATCGCTCATTAAGACACTCCTGCTGATTCGAGCAAATACATCCTGGCGGTGCGCGCAGGTAATGTGTCGGTGCCGCCTGAATCGCCTTCACGGCTGCTGTGCAGCAAGCGCGCAGTCGAGGCAGGGGGCGTAACGGCAAGGTCGTTGCCGCTCAAGTTGAGCTCCAGCCGCAATTGGCTGCCATCACCCAGTTGCCAGCGAGCCAAAGCCGCGCTTTCGCCCAGGGCTTCAGCGCCGAGGAATCGCGAGCCTTCCAGCCGCGGCACGATTTCGGCGTGGCGAAGCTGCAGCAGATGGCGGTACAGGCCCAGCCATCCGGCGTGCTCAGGCTCGTCGCGCTTGCTGAAGTCAGGTTTGGAAGCCTCATACGTCTCGACTGCGTTTGGATCAGGAATGCGCTCACGGGTGTGCTCGTCGGCGAACTCGGCAAATTCCGCAAATTCACCCCGGCGACCCTCACGCACGGCGTCGGCCAGCTCGCCGTGGTGGCTGGTGAAGAACAGGAAGGGCTCGCGCGCGCCCCATTCCTCGCCCATGAACAGCAGTGGCACCATGGGCGAAAGCAGCAGTACGGTTGTTGCCGCTTTCAGTGCATCGGGCGACGCCAGGTTGATCAGCCGATCGCCGAATGCACGGTTACCGGTCTGGTCGTGGTTCTGCAGAAACAGGACGAAGGCGGTCGGGGGGAGGTGACCGCTGGGCTCGCCGCGCGATTCACCACGGCGATTCTCATGCCCTTGATAGACGAAGCCTTCACCGAGAAAACGCACCAGTTTGCCGGTCGAATCGTTGTGGTAATCGCCGTAATAGCCCTGACTCTCATCAGTGAGCAGGGTGTGCAGCACGTTATGGCCGTCATCGTTCCACTGGGCGGTGAAATCATCGGAGAGCAGGCTGGAAAGGTTGTGTTCGTTCTCCAGCACCAGATGCACATGGCGACCGGGCTCAACCTCCGCCCGCACGCGTTCGGCCAATTCAGGCAGGAAGGTCGGGTCTGGAATCGCGTGGACAGCGTCCATGCGCAGCCCGTCGAAGCGATAGTCCATCAGCCACATCAGGGCGTTATCGATGAAGAAATCGCGCACTTCGCGACGGCGGAAATCGATGCCGTCTCCCCAGGGCGTCTGCTGGTCGTGACGGAAGAAGTGCTTGGCGTAGCTGTGCAGGTAATTACCGTCCGGCCCGAAGTGGTTGTAGACCACATCGATGAACACCATCAGCCCCAGACCATGGGCCGTGTCGATCAAGTGCTTGAGTTGATCGGGTGTGCCATAGGAAGCCTCCGGCGCGTAAAGCAGAACGCCGTCGTAGCCCCAGTTGCGGTCGCCGGGGAATTCGGCGAGCGGCATCAACTCGATGGCAGTCACGCCGAGATCCGCCAACGCCTGAAGACGCTGTTCGATCTGCGCATAGCCCCCGTAACTGCCAACGTGCAGCTCGTAGAGCACGGTTTCGTGCCAGGGGCGGCCTGGCCAATCCGCGTTGCGCCACGTATAAGCTGCAGGATCGACGACTACGCTCGGGTCGTGCACATCGGCGGACTGTGCCCGGGACGCGGGGTCGGGGGTCTGAAGTTCGCCGTCGATGAGAAAACTGTACTGCGTGCCGGCGCCGACATCCGCCTCGATGCTGTACCAGCCATCTTCACCTTCCTGCATGGGCAGGGTAGCGCCGCCAATTATCACCAGGCTGACGCTTTGCGCGTCTGGAGCCCAGAGCCTGAACCGAGTACGGGAATCATCCAGTAGCACCGGTCCGTGTTGCCCGTTGCGGGCAGGCCTATTCTGCATTGATCAACCTCGTTAAATAGTGGCGCTGACCTCGCGTCGTCCGCCTAACAGGCGCTGGTACAACCGGTCATAGGGTTCGATCGCGTGGCTCCAGAAAAATCCCCCACTCATTGCACGGCAACGCATTGCATTGAGCAGTTGGCTGTTCTGATGTACTGCCAGGGCGCGTTCCACCGCGCCGCGATAGCTGTCGACGGTGGCTTCGCTGAAGAGGAAACCGGTGACGCCGTCGTCGATGCTGTCCGCCAGGCCGCCAGTGCGGTGGGCTATCGGCAATGACGCAAAGCGCTGTGCATACATCTGGCTCAGGCCGCACGGCTCGTAGCGCGACGGCATGAGCAGGAAGTCACTGCCGGCAAACAAACGTCGGGCGTCAGTTTCGTTGAAGCCGATGTGCGCACCGACACGGCCGGGGAAGCGCTCGACCAGGCGGCGAACCTCGTCTTCGATGTGCGGATCGCCACGACCCAGGATGGCCAATTGGCCACCGTTTGCGACGATCGTTTCGGCCACCGCGATGGTGAGGTCGATGCCTTTCTGATGCACCAGTCGGGAGACCACGGAAAACAGGGGGCCGTTTCCTTCATCCAGCGCAAACAGCTCACGGACGTGCGCCGCATTGGCTTGCTTGCCGGACCAGTCGTTCGGGCCGAACGGGCTGACCAGATGAGAGCAGCTGCGCGGTTCCCAGCTTTCTTCGATGCCGTTGAGCAAGCCGGTGAGCAGGCCTTGGCGTGCCTTCATGCTGAGGAAGCCTTCCATGCCGCAACCAAACTCAGGCGTGGTGATTTCCTGGGCGTACGTCGCGCTCACCGTGGTGACCTGGTTCGCATAGGCGATGCCGGCCTTGAGCAGCGACAAGGCGCCGTAGAATTCCATGCGCTCGGGACCGCAGCCTTCCAGCGGAATGGCCAGGGAGCGGCGCAGGCTCATGTCGATATTGCCCTGGTAGGCCAGGTTGTGAATGGTGAACACGCTTGGCGTGGTCAGGCCGCGCCAATGCATGTAGGCGGGTGTGAGCCCAGTCGGCCAGTCGTGGGCATGGACCAGGTCAGGCGTCCAGCGAATACCGGCCGTGCCATCGGCAATATCGGTTGCTGCCATGCACAGGCGGGCAAAGCGCACCGGATTGTCCGGCCAATCCTGGCCGTGCTCATCGCCGTACGGCAGACCGTCACGCTCATAGAGTTCCGGGCAGATCACGACGTAGATGATCAGGCCGTCAGGCATGTCCAGCCGGCCGATGCGGCTCGGCGGCAGGTCAGCATGGGAGATTACGCTGCCAACTATCCGAATCGGTTCGCCGCACTGCATCACCTGGGTATAGCCGGGGATGAGCACGCGCACGTCGTGTAGATCACTCAGGGCTCGGGGGAGGGCTGCAGATACATCGGCCAGACCGCCGGTCTTGACCAGATCGGTCAATTCGGACGTCACGAACAGGATCTTTTTCTTGTCGTCCTGAGTGCTGCGCAATTGCAACAGGGGACGCTCAGCTGGCGGTGCCAGGCGTTGCGCGATGTTCAAGCGGACGGGCCGGGTGTCCACAGCAGCAATACTCATAATTTACCTCTCCCCAAGCGGCCGGCCTCTTTGCCAAGCCTGCTACAAGCACGTTTCTTCCATGCAGCACCACCGGGGCGCCGCAAACCATGAGCACGACAAAGCTGAATTTTCTGTACTGAGGCCGCGCTAGGAGCGGCGTAGAGCTGCGTTGGCCCTACCTTGAAACAAGACCCGGACGCCGTGAAATAGTTCTCGTCTTTAGGCGGAATACTGAAGGTTGGAACTTTGCCTTCAGGTATCGCCTCGGAAATCTGACTGAAGGCAGCTCTTTTCAAGCCGAAAGCCGGAGCCAAGACCATGCAAGACCTTGTTGAAATCGTGCGGTTTCTTCGTGACAAACAGATGATGTTGACCACTGCGGAATCCTGCACTTGTGGCCTGATGGCCTCCCTGTTGGGCGACATCCCGGGCTGTGGCAAAGCGCTCGACAGCGGATTCGTTGTTTATTCGCCAAAGGCGAAGAACCGGCTGTTGCACGTCAGCTTCGAAACCATCGAAACCTTTGGCCTTACCAGCGAAGAGGTCGCCACCGAAATGGCCATCGGCGCGCTGAACGCCAGCGTTGCCGACATTGCCATTGCAAACACCGGTGTGGCCGACGACAGCGGAGAGGACGCCGGCGGCACACAGTGTTACGCCTATGCACTGATGCAAGGGGAGCGCCAAGTAAGCATCAGCGAGACAGTCCAGTTCGAAGGCGACCGCGTGGCCATTCGTAAACAGGCAGCGCGCTACGGGCTAGAGCAGTTGCCGAGCAAATACGAACAGCTGCTGCGCAAACTGCGCGAGCACGAGTGACTTCGCGGTGACTGCCTCCGCGCACCGGCAGACGACAGTCCGTAACGTTACGCCCCATATTGCAGCACAGCCGGCAGGACCCCTGTGGTCACACCGGCGGCTGACGTTCGGGCTCGATATGGTCGGGAACGGAATGTTCGACACGTGGTTTCCGGCCGACGTTGAGGTCCGCACGCAGCTGTGGCAAGCAGCCGGGATACTCGCGCTGGATAAAGTTGATCAACGCCTCGCGCAGGTGGCAACGCAAGTCCCAGGCGCGCGATGAGTCTGGCGAACTGACCAGCACCCGCACCTGAATTGACTTCTCGCTGGTATCGGTTACCTGCAGCACGATCACGCGCCCATCCCATAACTCAGGCACCTCACGGCACAGGCGGCGCAGCTCCTCGCGCACGGGCTCCAGTGGCAGCGAGTAATCGACCCAGAGAAACACTGAGCCGATGATGCTGGAATTACGGCGTGTCCAGTTCTGGAAGGGCTTCTCGATAAAGTACTGCAAAGGTACCACCAGCCTGCGGTCATCCCAGATCCGCACCACCACGTAGGTGCCGGTGATTTCCTCGATCCGCCCCCACTCGTTTTCGACGATCACCACGTCATCCAGGCGAATTGGCTGGGTGATTGCGATCTGTATCCCGGCAATCAGGTTGGCCAGCACCGGGCGCGCAGCGAAGCCGACGGCCAGGCCGGCGAGACCCGCCGAGGCCAGCAGACTGGCGCCGAACTGGCGAGCACCCGGAAACGTCATGAGCATTCCGGCGGCACCGATCAAAAGGATGAAGAAGCTCAGCGTCCGCAACAACACCCGCGATTGCGTCTGGATCTGGCGCGCACGCAGGTTGTCGCTGACATCGACGGGGTTTCTTAACCGCACGGCCTGTTCAAGCCCTCGCATCAGTCGCATGGCCAGCCAGGTGAAGCAGGCAATCATGACCAACGCGGTAAGGCGTCGAGCGAGACTGATCAAGGCCAGGTCGTCACTGGCCGCCGCCAACACAGCTTGCAGGCCCAGCAGCGGTAGCAAGACGCGGATGGGCTTTTCCAGCTGCTCCGAGACGGCTTTGGTGAGCAGAAATACGCGGCCCAGCCGCAGCATTACGGCCGTCAGCACTCGGCTGAAGACACTGAGCAAGACCACGACAAAGGTGGACGCCAGAACCGCTCGTAGTGCCGGCTCGGTGATGTAGTTTTCCCATTGGAGAAAGGGATCTAGAAATTCGATGAGGTCAGCTCCGTCTAATCCGTTGCATGAGGGACTGGTTGCCCTATGCAAAGTTCATGGCAGTGCAGCCAGTCGGGTCGGTGGAACTCCTCTGGCTTGCCCTCCCTCACACATAACAAGAGGGCTGCGAAACAGCCCGGCTCGCCTAACCAAACCAGTGGGAGAATTGACATGCAAAGCGCTCAGACCGGAAATGACGTCCGCATTGAACGATTGATCGAATGGCTTCGCGACGCGCATGCCATGGAAGCGCAGGCGGAAACAATGCTCAACAAGCAGGCCAGTCGCATCGAACATTATCCGCAGCTAAAGGCGCGGATCGAGCAGCACATTACCGAAACGCAAAACCAGGCCAAGCTGATCGAAGGTTGCCTGCAGCGTTATGACAAGTCCTACTCAGGTTTCAAGGATCTGGGCGGCAAGATGATGGCGATGGGGCAAGCCATGGGCGGAATGATGGTCAATGACGAAATCGTCAAAGGCGCGCAGATGGGTTATGTCTTCGAGAACCTGGAGATCGCCTCGTACGAGATTCTGATCGCAGCAGCGAAGGCCGTTGGCGACACTGAAACGGCCGATGTGTGCACCCGAATTCTGGCCGAGGAGGTCGCGATGGCCGAGTGGATGCGCAGCCACCTGGCCGAGTTGACCCAGGACTATCTGACCCGAGCTGCCGAACCGCATACCGAAGCGAAGCGCTGATAAAGAAGGTCGCCGGGTTGTCGGTGGTGCGATGCCGAACGGCTAGCCGCCGACAACCTTGGCGACATTCGCAGCGACCGGCATGCCACTGCGCGTCGCATAGAGTTCGAAGCGCAGCTCCTGGGCCAGACGGACAAGGTTTGCGGCATCCCGGCACTGCTCGTCGGTAATGCCGAACACAGTGAGTTCCTCACCGTCAGCGGTGTCTTCATAGAGCCGGACGGTGAGATGACTGTTTTCCTGCGCATGGCAGTCACAGCGGAAAGGGTGGAGATAGTCGCGAAGGATGTTCTCTATGGTGGGCAGAGGTAGACGTGTACCCATGATCCTTCCTCCCATCGATGTCCGCATTTGGGTCGCTTGCGCCGAGGTGGCGCAGCCTTGGTTTTCAACATCTACAAACGCTAGCAGGCCTTGCCGAGATGTAAACACCCTAGCGCAACCGCTTGGCAGAAGGCGCGCAGCTTGATCAAAACGATAATGGAGTCGCTGCCATGGCCTTGGACGAATACAACCGAAAGCGCGACTTCACCGCGACCCCCGAGCCTGGCGGCGAGAACGGTACTGGCAAACGCCGCAAAGCCCATGCGCTGCAGTATTGCATCCAGAAGCACGACGCGACTCGGCTGCACTATGACTTCCGACTGGAACTCGACGGGACGCTGAAAAGCTGGGCTGTTCCCAAGGGCCCGTCGCTCGACCCGAAATCCCGCCGTCTGGCCGTTCATGTCGAAGATCATCCTCTGGAATACGCAACGTTCGAAGGCAGTATCCCGAAAGGACATTACGGCGCGGGCGATGTCATCGTATGGGATCGCGGCGTCTGGGTTCCGGAGGGTGATCCGCAAGAGGGGTATCGCAAAGGCAAGCTGAAGTTCAGCCTCGAAGGCGAAAAACTCAGCGGTACCTGGAATCTGGTTCGCACCCGCATGGAGGGGGGGAAGGAACAGTGGTTTCTGATCAAGTCCAATGATGATGCGGCCAGGCCAGAGAGCGATTACAACATCGTCGAAGAGCAGCCAAACAGTGTGCTGAGCGATCGCACGCTGATTCCTCGCAAGCGCGGTAAAGCCAAGCCGGCAGCGGCAACCACAGCCGTCAAGACGCCTGCACGTCGGCGAAGCCGCAAGGATGAACCAAACGTGACGCTGACCGGCGCCAAGGAAGCCCCCTTACCGGAAAGCTTGAAACCGCAGCTCGCTACGCTGGTTGAGTCGGTGCCTGACGGTGATTGGCGCTATGAAATAAAATTCGACGGGTATCGCATCATGGCGCGCATTGAGTCTGGCAAGGTCCAGCTCTTCACGCGTAACGGCCATGACTGGACGCACAAGATGCCACAGCAAGCCGAAGCGCTGGCCGGGCTGGGTCTGGAGTCCGCCTGGCTCGATGGCGAAGTAGTAGTGCCCGATGAAGACGGCACGCCGGATTTCCAGGCACTGCAAAACGCCTTCGAAGCTGGGCGCAGCGGCAGCATCATCTATTACCTGTTCGACATGCCCTATCTGAATGGCATGGACCTGCGCGAGGTTGCGTTGGAGGAACGCCGGGTTGCCCTGAATCAAGTACTGGATGCTGACGAGAGCGAGTTGCTGCGTTATTCCGCCGACTTTACAGATCAGCCAGAGAGCATGCTTGAAAGCGCATGCCAGATGAAGCTTGAAGGGCTGATCGGCAAGCGTGCAGGCAGCACCTATGTTTCCCGGCGCAGCAACAGCTGGGTCAAAATCAAGTGCAAGAATCGGCAGGAGTTCGTCATCGTCGGCTTCACCGACCCCAAGGGCGCACGCAGCGGCTTCGGCGCGCTCCTGTTGGGACTTCACGATGAGCAAGGTCGGTTGCTATACGCCGGTAAGGTGGGCACAGGCTTCAACCACGCCACGCTGGAAAGCTTGCATGCCAAGCTCAAGCCGCTAGAGGTCGATAAAAGTCCGTTAGCCAAAGCACCGCCCGCCGCCGATGTTCGCGGCGCGCACTGGCTAAAGCCGGAGCTGATGTGCGAGGTCGCCTATGCAGAAATGACCCGCCAACGCGTGGTTCGCCATTCCGTCTTTCATGGCCTGCGCTCGGATAAACCGGCCAAAGCCATTACCCATGAACGCGCAGCGAAAGCGGCCAAGGCAACCGGCACCGCGAAGCCTAAAAAAAGCAACCTGGCCCCGAATACGGCAGGTGGCAGAATCAAGATTTCCAATCCCGAGCGCATCATTGACAAGTCGATCGGTGCGACCAAGATGGAATTAGCGCGCTTCTATGCAGAGGTCGCGCCCTGGGCGTTGCCGCACCTGGCGCAGCGTCCGCTTGCGTTGGTCCGCGCTCCAGAGGGAATCGACGGTGAGCTGTTTTTTCAGAAGCACACCGAGAAACTGAGCATCCCGCATATCACTCAACTGGACATTTCGCTGTTTCCCAACCATGCAGCCTTGATGACCATCGACACTGCTGAAGCGCTCCTCAGCGCGGCGCAGATGGGCACGATAGAACTGCACACCTGGAATGCCGTGGCGCCGGTCCTCGATCACCCAGATCGCTTCGTGCTCGATCTCGATCCTGACCCCGCGCTGCCCTGGAAGCGCATGGTCGAAGCCACGCAGCTTACTCAAACCCTGCTTGATGAAATCGGACTGCAGTCCTACCTGAAAACCAGCGGTGGTAAGGGTTTGCACATCATGGTGCCGCTAAAGCCGATACACAGCTGGACAGAAGTAAAAGCGTTCAGCCAGGCGATTGCCCAGTACATGGCGAAATTGATGCCGCAGCATTTTTCTGCAGTCAGCGGGCCGAAGAATCGAGTCGGGCGCATCTTTATCGACTACCTGCGTAACAGTAAGGGCGCGAGCACCGTCGCGGCTTATTCAGTGCGGGCACGCGAGGGGCTCGCCGTCTCTGTGCCTATCCGACGAGATGAACTGGCCGATCTCAAAGGCGCCAACATCTGGACCATCCGCAACCTCATTCCGCGTTTGGAAGAGCAGGGCGGTGACGACCCGTGGACAGGGATTGAGGAGGCGGACCAGCAAATCACCGATGAGATGCGGGTGCAGCTGGGCATGAGGTGACTCGCTCAGGCTGATCGTCGGCTAGTTCGGAACATCCTTGGGCCAGTCAGCTCCAACTAAAGGCCCTGGTTAGAGTTTTTCCGATGATTTGCCATTTCCCTTGCGACTGCCTACCTAGGCTATCGATGCCTCGGGCTCGTCTCACCTGTCCGTCTGTCAGCAGCATATGCTTCAGCCGCGCCGCGGAGCACTGCCATCCATGAAGCTCACTCGCTGGCTGATCGTGCTGTCTTTCGTGGTCGCGGCAGCTTGTTTTTTCTGGTTCGATCTTGAGCAATACCTGACGCTGGAAATGATCCAGGCGAAGAGTGGGGCGCTTCGAGACGAGGTCCAGGCGCACCCCTGGTGGACCGGCTCGGTGTTCTTTGCCGCTTACGTGGCGCTGACGGTCATGTCGTTCCCCGGCACTGTGGTGTTGACGCTGCTCGCCGGAGCCTTGTTCGGACTGGTTGGCGGAACCTTGATGGTCTCCTTTGCCAGCAATATCGGCGCGCTGATCGCGATGCTCATCAGCCGGTTTTTGTTACGCGACTGGATTCAGAGGCGATTCAACAAACAGATCGCGAGTATCAATAGGGGACTCGAGCGGGACGGCGCCTTCTACCTGTTCTCGCTGCGGTTGATTCCACTGGTGCCCTTCGTTCTGTTGAATCCTGCGCTCGGTCTGACGCGCGTGAGCATGTGGACGTTCTGGTGGACTACCCAGGCCGGCATGCTGCCGGGGCACGCGATCTACGTAGGTGCCGGACGCCAACTCGCGCGTATTCGGGAAATTTCCGACATTCTCTCGCCGAGCTTGATAGGGACGCTGGCCTTGCTTGCCATATTTCCGCTGGCCGCGACCAAGCTGCTGACGCTCTACAAGGCGCGCAAGGTCTATAGCGGTTGGCAAAAGCCGAAGAGTTTTGAGCACAACCTGCTGGTCGTCGGTGGCGGCAGCGGGGGCCTGGCCGCGGCTCGGATTGCAGCGTCGATGAAGGCCAGGGTGGCATTGGTCGAGAGCGAGCGCCTTGGCGGCGCAGCGCTGCACAGTGGCAGCGTTCCGGCGAGGGCGCTGATGCGGGCAGCCAACATGAATTACGCGCTGCGCCAGGGCGGTACGCTGGGCATTCGCCTGCACACCGAAGTCGACTTTGCTGAAGTCATGGCACAGGTGCGCCGCACGCTTGACGAGGCGCAAGAGCAGGTCACGGCAGAATATTGCAAGGCCACCGGTGTTGAGATGATCCGGGGTAAAGCCCAGATGACGTCACCCTGGTCGATTCAGGTAGGCGATCGCACCCTTTGCAGCCGCGCTATCGTCATCGCTACGGGAAGCCAGCCCGTCATCCCGCCGATACCGGGCCTGGAAAACGTCGAGCCGCTGACTTGCGAGGACGTCTGGGATTTGCAGCAACGGCCAGAGCGGCTGCTGATCATGGGAGGCGAAGCCAATGCCTGCGAACTGGCCCAGGCGTTTCAGCGCCTCGGCTGTCAGGTGACGCTGGCCGTCGAAGGCGAGATGTTGTTGGCTGCCGCTGAGCCAGAGGCACGCGAGGCTGTCCATGACGCCCTTCGCGCCGATGGGGTTGAGGTTCTATTGAAGGTCTCACCACAGCGTTTCGAATTGGTCGAGAACGAGCGCCGCCTGGACTGTTTGATTGATGAGCAAAAACATTCGCTTCCGTTCGATCAGGTGCTGCTGGCGTTGGGACGCAAAGCCCACCTGGACGATCTAGGGCTGGAAAGGCTGGAGTTGAACATTCGCGAGGACGGCAGTCTGGAAGTGGACGAATACCTTGCTACGCGCTACCCGAACGTCTATGCCGTGGGCGCAGTGGCAGGTCCGGACAGCTCGTTTCAAAGCGCTAAACACCACGCCTGGTACGCCGCCGCCAATGGTTTATTTTCCGGATTCCGCCGTTTCATGGTCAGCGACAGAGTGGTCCCCCGTGTGGCCTTTACTTCACCCGAGATTGCCAGCGTGGGGCTGACTGAAGCCCAGGCAAAGTTGGCTGAAGTGGAATACGAGGTGACCATGCTCGACCTCGATTCGCTCGAGGCGGCACAGATGAGCGCTGGTAACAGCGGCTTCCTGAAGGTGCTCACCGAACGCGGGCGCGACCGCATCATTGGCGTCACGCTTGTCGGGGATGGCGCGAGTGAAACACTTGCCGTGTTCGTGTTGGCGATGAAGCACAAACTGGGGTTGAACAAACTGCGCCGTACCGTACACATCAACCCGACCTTGGCCGAGGCCAGTCTCGCCGTTGCCGAGGCTTGGCGCCGTGCTCATACCGCCAAACGTCCGCAGACCTGGGCGGCCAGGCTGCATCGATGGCGACTGGGCGGACAGCCCTGAACGGGTTGTCTAACAGTCGAGTGCAAAGCAACACATCCCATACTGCCGCGGTTCGCATAATGGGTAACGTTACGTTTAATCGTGTCGGGAAGATGGTCAGCGGTCCCGGCGCGATTTAATGTAACGTTGATTATGCGCTGCGCTCCCATCACGCTCGACATCCCCCCGCACCTGGTCAAACAGGCACGACTGTTCGCAGCCCGTGGAGACGATCTCCAGGCTGTCTGTCATGTGCTTGATGATTATGGCCGGCTTGTTGCTGAGGTCCGCCAGCTACGCGCCAGGGTCGCCCAGCTCGACTATGAGGGCGCCGCCCTGGACGCCCGGTTAACAGCCCTGCAGGACGCTTGCCGGGCTATTTTGCAGCTCTAGGGTCGTAGATCAGTCCATCATCCCTAACAGCCTGCCATGTGACGGTTTTTTGCATCTTCTGCATTTCCCTCACGTGTTCTGTCGTATGTTCGTAGCTCCATGGGACCCCTTCAAAGTCTACCTGAGGGTCGCAATACACCCACTGGCGCGATCCTTTCACCTTGAACCTAGGCGTCTATACTCCGTTTCCTGGCGCTGATTTGGTAACGGCCTTTTCGGCAACGTTACCCTTATTCGCCTTTTCTGCTTTTTCCGCTCTGTTGAGCGCTGCATTTAGCTCATCGGTCAGCCGTACAATTTCCTCCTGGTAGATCCTCACCGCTTCCTGCGCTTCTTCTCGCGTATAGATCGCCCCAGGTTTTCCGCCTTGCTGTGCTTTCATCCGCTCACGATAGGCGCGCTGTTTCTCGGCTGGCGTCATGGCTTTGCCTGTCGCTGGTCTACCGCGACGCTTCTTTGCTTGCTGCTCGTCCAGGGGGAGGGCTTTGGTTTGCTGGTCTGCTGGGTCGATCATGGTGGTTGGTCCGTTTCGTTGTCTGTGAAGTAATTATAGTAACGTTACCGTAAATAGGCTAATTGTATGTTGCTATCAGCCCCGCCTGTACGATAGATAAAGTAACGTTACCGGAATTCAACCTCGACCGTCCCGCCTGCGGGACATTAGTCGCCGGCACTTCCTCCAGCCTGGCTAACCTGGTTCTGCGACGATACGCGCGTAGCGGCCTCAACCATCGCCCCACAAAAAAGCCCCCAGCGGCCTAAACGGCACCCTGGAGGCTCTTTCGCGTCCACGTCCTACTGTCCCCCTCAAAACTCCACCCGCGTGCTGATTAACCCAACTGGCTACCTCGGCAGCGTCCGGCTTTGCCTTGCAGTCTCCCATGACGCCCAGCGCCTGATCTGGTCAGGTCATGGTAATTCGGTAGCTTTCAGCAGCGCTTTTTGGAGCGCAGCGGGGTGGGGTGCTGTAACACCCCCACTTTGGTATGGAATCGCATACTTTTCCGCTACGCCGCCGTGCTTGCTTCTCGCTGGAAAGCTTCCTCTTCGAGGCTGTGCACCATCCCGCGCAGCATTATTTTCGCAGGCAGCTTCATATCTTCCGGAAGAGCATTGAACCTTCTGAAGATGGCTCTCATCTCCGACGAAATGTCGCGATCTGACCTTTCAAAAATCAGTTCATCGGTCGAGCATCCGAGAATTTTGGCAATCTCTCCCAGCTTGTCAGCCGGGGGTGGGTTTTTGTCCTTCTCCCAGCCTATGTAGGTGTTTTCTCCGCTGCCGACCATTTCTGCTAAGGCCTTCTGCGACAGTTTCATGGCCTCTCTTTTCTGCCTCAGATTTTCACCAATGCTCATGGCTGGCTCTACTTCGTAATTTCGATCCACCGAATCTACCTCCTGTTTTTCTGTACAGTACCGACATATCGCAGTAGACACCGCAAAATATCGTTTGACTTCGTGTCACCAGATTCTGTAGCTTGCACCTCAGGTTCTCGGTATTGACACGGAAATCACATGTTCTTCGATTGGATCAAGGCTTACCAGGATTACGACTACGACCTGCCTAAGGTCGGCGACGTCATCTGCCGCCGATTCGATCTGGAGACGAATGATCTTCTTTCGACCAGCGTTCCGGCCTTCTTCGCTGAGGGCAGTTATTGCACAACTTTCCGCATCCATGTTTGCGGTCGCCGCATCACCGTTGATGGAAACCCCTCACGTATTAACCGCCTTGATAACGTTTTCGGTATCGACAGCCTTGAAGGGTGCTTTCGTGTAATCAACGCGCTTTTGGCCGAGTACGGCCTTCCCGCGATGACCAGGTGTAAGAACGTTCAACGCCTTCAGGATGGCTCCGCCATCGCCGATGGCGCGGTTTTTCAGCGCCTCGACCTGACCAGTAATTTCTATGTAGGGCAGGGCAACGAGCGGGCGTTTCTGCGCGGTATCTCCAGCCAGCGCTTTCGTAACTCCATCGCGTATCTCTATCCGGACGGGAACACATGTGTCTGGACTCCCAAGGGTGGCGAAAAAGCTGGCTCGCTCGTTTATCCCGGCAATTACAACAAAGCCGCCGAGCTAGATGCTCACTTGCTCCCGAAGGTTAAGCGTACTTTCGGTGAAGACTCTGATGAATTCCGCTACGTGCGGGAACTGCGCGACTGGTGTGCTTCGGTCGGCATGGTTCGTTCTGAGCTGAAGTGTCGCTCGGAATATTTGAAGCGTGAGGATCTCCGTTTTTGGGGCCTCTTTGACGAACAGAAGCTAGTGGAAATCCACAGGGGTTTTCTCATGATTGGTGAAAAGTGCGAGATCAGTAACTTTGATGTACTGACCGTGGCCGATGAACTGTTGGCCAAACATATCGTTAAAAACACTAAAGCGGCGATGACTACTGCTGGTTATGTCTCTCTTTGGCAGTGCGGTCAAAAGTTCGATTTTGATAAGTCGTCCGTCAAAACTCATCGCGCTCGCCTTCGGCACATTGGCATTGATATCAAGCTTCCATTCGATGGCACTCGTCATGGTGTTGTCTTCATCCGTAACGTTCGCGAGATCGAACGCAAGTTTGAAACCGTTGTTCCTTCGTTCTACCGGCCTGCTGTAGTGCCTCGCCATCTGCAATTGGTGGCCGCATGATCGCCGCTACTGCTTGGCTACTCGGCACTTACTTTGCCGGCTGCTACACCGTTTACCAGCTTGGTGAATGGGCGCGCTCATGAGAACTGTCAGTTTTCAGGGCACTGCTGTTACTCCAGCTCAACGTGCACGCCGCGCCGCCCAGAAACCCTATGCATCCGTCGACTGGAATGCTCTCCGCGAAACTCTCAAGTCACGTGAGTTTGTCGGTCCTAAATCTCCGGCAGTCATCCCGGAAGACGTTAAAGATGAGTGGTATTGGAAATTGGTCGCTAACTTCAAACGTTACGGCTATATCGAAATTCAACAATCAGGCACTCCGTTCGTGGGCAGTGCCTTTGGCTATCACGAGGAGTTAACCGCATGAAAATCCTTCACGGCTTTGTACAGGGCGTAGTTGAAAAAGGGCAGGGCGATAAGAAGTATGCTTTCGTCGCAATCAATGATGTTTCCAAGAACCGTAACGGTTTTGAGGAGACCACCCTCATTGAATTCATGGTTGCTGGCAATCAATACAAAGAAGGTCTGCATAACGCTTATCGCGCCCTCCAGGGTGCCGAAGTTTACGCGCCATTCAATGATGAGCTTGATGCCTACAACGGCAAAAGTCGTATCCGTTACCAGTTGCAGGGCATCCCGCTTCGTCTCCAGGAAGCACGCCCAGTTCAACCGGGACAGCAACAGACTCAGCAGACCGCTAAGCCTCAGGCAGTAGCTGGTTAATGGAAATCACACTGGACCACCTCTATCTGCTGCTCTGCGGCCTCGCAATGGTTGGGTGTTTCGGTCACGGGTTCACCGCGGGGTCTAGCCAATGACTCCGCTCGAACTCGCAACAATCGCGGCCGGTTCCTGCATGGTCTGTTGGTTTGCAGGATACGGCTTCGGTCGCGCCAAGAAGACGATCATCAGAATGATCATCAAGGGCGCTCGGTAAACACCACCATCAAGGAGCTACACCATGTTTCAATCGAAAAAAGAAGTTGCAAAACGCGCTGCTAAAATTGGCCTTGTAATTGCTGCCGCTGCTGCTGGTCCCGTTTTCGCTGCTGGCGAAGTTGAGGCCGGCATGACTGAGCTGCAAACCACAGTGATGACCTACATCGGTCTAGGCATCACTGCGGGCTTCGCGCTTCTGGCTGCTTCCCTTGCTCCCGATGTGGGCATGGGCCTCGTCAAGAAGTGGGTTAAGAAGGGCGCCAAGTAATGAAAAGGGCGACCCTGGTACTGGCGACTTCGGTCGCCCTTTTTCTTTCTGGTGCCAGCGTTTTTGCTGCCACCAGGGTCACGACGCCTGAGCCATCGTTTTCTAGCATCATGAACGCCGCCCAGGGCGCTGTAGGTTTGCCATACGGCGACCCGGCTTATTTCGGCCCTGAGTTCACGGCTCAACACACGGCGGGATCACGATTTCAGCCCGGTTCTATAACTGGCCAGTTTCCTCCGGGCACTTCACCCAAGGTCAAAGTTCCAATTAAGCCAGTCGTCACAATCAATCCGGCAAAGCTTGCTAAGTCTGTCGTCGGTGCGCTTAAGGGTGGCGGCGTTCCAGGGATTCTAGGTACTGCTGCCGTCACTTGGGCTATTAATCAGATACCGGGTGCAACTGTTCAGGGTGAAACCATTGTCAAGTCGCCGCAGGTCGTTAATGAAAATCTCTACCTCTGGCAACCAATGGGCGGTACAGCGGGCGGTCAAGTTATAGCCCAGACCGAACTATCGTCCCGTTGTTCCAGCTATGCATATGCTAAGTCTGCAACCTATTGGGGTGCGCTTCGTCCGGGGTCGGGTTACGACACGCAATGCTGGGGCGAACAACGGGGCTCAGGTGGCACCGTCCTTAGTGCGACGCAGGTAGGTACGTTCAGGTTCCACAGTCAATGTCCATACGGTGTTTTAAGCGGTCAATGCAAAACAAATGCTGCAACGCCGTTTTCTGATGCCGATTTTGATGCGCTTGCCGGTCCTTTATCCCAGGTTACTAACTCCGACTGGCTTCGGGATCTCACCAAGGCAAAATGCGCTGGTTCCCTTTCGCCAGATGCTTGTTATAAGGATCTGGTAAGCCGGCGCCCCAACCATGGGCCAGCCACTCAGACCCCTCCCGCAACATCATCTACGACTACTACGCAAAATCCAGACGGCACCACTAGCACAACCACCACAAAGACGCAGAATAAATATAACTATACTTATACAAGTAACTCATTTGATTACACTGTTACAACCACATCCAGTGTGACAAAGGACGGGCAAACGACAACCACCACGACAACCGAGCCCCCTTTAGAGGACGGTCAAGACCCGCAAGAAGAGCCCACGGAAGAAGAGGCGATGCCGGAAATCAGTGACGCTTATAAGCCATATATAGACAAGCTCAACGATATAAAGACTGACGTTTCTGCCTCCCCCTCTGTTGTGGCTCCTCTCGGCTGGTCGGCTTGGTATTCGTTCGGAGGAGGGTGCTCCGAAATTAATGTTGAACTCCCTGTTATTGGTAGTTGGTCAACTGGGTACTGCCCATATATTAATGATTGGGTTCGTCCGATCCTGGCGTTCCTTTTTGCTGTCTTTACGTGGCATTACTGTCGCGAACTATGGTCTGAGGCAGTAGTACAAGCGAGGCCTATGTAATGGCAGCTTTAGCTAAATTCTGCCTTGGCATATTTGTTTACTTTGCCCAGTTCGTAACGGCTCAACTTGGCGCTAAGTATGGAATTCGTCTCGCGCTGGTTGCCGCCTGGATTGTTCTTCTGGCAACGGTCACGGCGACCGTCAACGGTGTCCTGTCCGGCCTTATCGCCTTGGCTGGTGGTATTCATCCAGTCGTAGAAACTGCGCTTGGAATTCTCCCGTCGACTACCGGAGCGTGCATCGCGGCCATTGCAGCCACCCGCGCCGCCTGCTGGCTCTATGTCACTGGCATTCACGCAGCATCCGTTAAAGCCCGCATCTGAGCTGTTAGACCCCTGCCGGGCCCCCTTTAGGGGGCTGGGTAGGGGTCCTATCATTCCCTGGAGTCCTTCATGGCCGTCTACTTCGTTACCGGCAAACTCGGTTCTGGCAAGTCTCTCGCGTGTGTCTCCAAGATCCGCGAATACCTCTCCGATGGTCGCCGGGTGGCTACCAATCTCGATCTCGAGCTTGACCAGATGTTTACCTACTGCAAGTCGCCAGCGATCCGCCTGCCGGATAAACCACGTGCCGAGGATCTGGCCGGCCTTGGCCCTGGTTACGAGTCCGAAGACCCACGGGACTACGACGAAAAGCGTTTTGGCTTGATCGTCCTGGACGAGTGTGGAACATGGCTCAATAGCCGCGAATGGAACGACAAAGGCCGGCGTGCGCTGATCGACTGGTTCCTTCATGCTCGGAAACATCGCTGGGACGTCATGTTTCTGATCCAGGACATCGAGTCATGTGATGCTCAGATCGTCCGTTCCCTGTGTGAGCATCTGGTTATTTGCCGTCGCATGGATCGCTTTAAGGTGATGGGTATCAGTTTGCCCAAGGTGCACATTGCCAACGTCTACTACGGTCGCAGCGCAGAGGTCAGAGTAGAGCGCTGGACCTACAAAGGCGCCGACCTTTACAAGACGTATGACACCCGACAGGTCTTCCGTGATGGTGTTGATTACCTGGAACAAGGCCCTGTCGATATGCGAGCGCCTTACACCATGCTCAGCGCTTGGCACTTGAAAGGCCGTTACGAAGCGCCCCTGCCAGAGGATGTTCCGATCAAGACGAGGCTGTTCCGGTTTCTGCTCAAGCTTGCTCTAGGCCCGCTCATTGGCGCCTGGATGATCATCGACCGCGAGTCCTGCATTCGCCATGCGTTCCGCAAGACATGGCTAGAGCATCAGGCCGCACAGTTGCGAGCTTCAAAGCAGAAGCGCCTTGAGCAGCTACGCATTGCCTACGCGCCGAGCTATCCACCGCTTTAAGGGGACGCTTCGCATAATGTATATTATGTTAAATAGGGTATTTGGTTAATGGGCTCGCATGGACTCGCGTACGCTGTGACGCCTGATGAAAAAGTAGAAAATGACTGATTAAAAAAAATACCAAGATATCAGTGAGATGCAGCATTCTCCGCTGTCAAGGTTTCCCTTGCCCCCCCTCGTTAACGGTTAAAAAAGGAGAATCCTGATGAGGCTTTTGCCTGTTTAAAAAGCCTAAAAAGAAGACTAAATACTGTGCTATTTTTCAAGAGTACTCGTGACTTCCTTTTAGACCAATGGGATCGTCAATGTCAAAAGTCATAGACCCTCGGCCTGTCCTTGCTGGTCCCGAAAGTATGTCTCTCGATCTCGGGCTGTACTACGCTCGCTACCCCTGCATCGAAGCCTTCCTCAGTAGTCTCTCCGCTAATCTTGATGTAGAAACGGACTTAAAATGCGCTATCCGCTTTCTTGCATATCATAGTCACCCGCTTGGAACCTTTAATAATTACCGAACATTCGTTGAACGTTTGCTCCTATGGAGCTGGATTGTCGCCGAAAAAACTGTACTGACACTAGATAAAGAGACGTTTACGAATTTTATTACTTTTTGCAAGATGCCACCTTCAAATTGGGTTGGATTTTCTACAACCGCTAGATTCGCTCAAGTCGATGGTAATTCGGTTTTCAATGAATCATGGCGGCCTTTCAATATTCGAGCATCTAAAGATGTAGGGGCGCGCAGCCCTAAAGTGGAAACCTTGCGTTTCATTCGTAGCGTTTGTAGTTCATTTTATGGTTTTCTCTGCGAGGAAGATGTGATAGCGATAAATCCAGCTATATCATCACGAACTTTCTATGGAAGAGGAATGCGCGCTACTTACCCTGTGGAACGATATTTAACTTCCGAGCAATTAGGTCAGGTTCTGCAAGCGCTAGAATTTCATGCGCTGGGTGATCCTGCTGGTGAGCGTGCTCTTTTTATAATAGCAGCAACGACTCTTATGTGTTTGCATGCTGCAGACCTTGCAAATGCTGATAACTACTGCCCATGCATGAATTGCTTTGTTCTAGACGATGCCAGATGGTGGTTGATACTAGAGGCGCCAGGTCGGCTGCTAAGGAAAGTTGAAGTCACTCCAGAGTTCCTGCCCTACTTGAGACGCTATCGAAAAAGCCGAGGACTACCCCCGTTCCCAGAGCAGAACGAAGAAATCCCTATCTTGGAGGCTAGTCACGGGCGCCCCGGTCTTTCCGTGCGACAAATACGAAGCATTGTTAAAGAAGCGCTTATGAAAGCTCATGCAAGCATTACTTCTACAGACAAAGGCGGTGAGCACTGGAATATCCTGCTTGGTGGCAGTATGCGTTTTTTGAAAGAAAGCGGCGCAAAGATTCGTGCGCAAAGCTTCCGCCCTGCCGAGTTGCAGAAATATCTAGGCATTTTCAGCTTGGCTTATACCTATGGAAGGTATTATGGTTGATAGAGCGTTCCCCGCTAGCTTAAATTCCTGGCCTATAAGCTTCTCTGGCGGGACGCCCGGCAGACTCATTTCTCCCATTTAAAAATCCGACTCCAATCGTAACTGCATGTTATTAAACGTATTATTTGTAAGGATCATGGGGTTACAGATTTTAAGAAGGACAGCGAGGATTGATCGGAGAAATCTAAGCAATATCCGATAATCACCAGACCCGGATATTGCTCTATACTACGCTGAAAGACCGATATAGACGCATTCGCCCAGG
>JAKUTK010000139.1 GCA_022448005.1 Pseudomonas sp. | reverse complement strand
GAGGCAGAGATGCTGGAAAACGAGCAGAAGGCTGGCGTCAAGGTGGTTCGAGCGGGTCCCGAGTTCTTCGGCGACAAGCTGCAGCAATGGGAAACACTCTGGCTCAAGAAGGCCCCAGTGCTTGCTGACTTGCGACGCGAAGCCGAAGCGATTCGATAATCGAAGCCTCCCTAGGTTCGGCAGCGTTGCCTGCCGGACGGGCTGCTCCTAGTACCGAATTCTAGCACTGCAAATGGTACATTCAATTCAAACGCGCAGTAACGGGATTGGCTGGTTCGAGCGGGGGCTGATGCGCGTGCTGGTTCTCGCCCTGCCGCTCATGATTTTGGTCAATGTCGCCGGTCGCGCCTTGAAGATGCCGATCTTCTGGCTAGATGAGCTGGCCGTTCTGACCATGGTCTGGTTGGCCATGGTCGGCCTCTCGGTAACCCTCAAGAGTCGTGATGCCGTCGCGGTGACACTGCTGCAGGATGCCGTTCCTCCTGCGCTAAGAAGGGGCCTGCAGTGTATTTCCGATGGCCTGGTGCTGGTATTCGCCGTGGCCATGCTGGTGCTTTGCTACCTGTGGTTCGATCCGCTCTTATTGATCAATACCGGCTTCGACTTCCAGGCATTTGCTGCACAATCATTCAATTTCATCTACCAGGAACCCACCGCAACCCTAGGCATTGCCAAGGTCTGGTTCTGGCTGATTTTGCCATTGGTGGCGTTGTCCAGCAGTGTGCACGCCTTGGCCAATCTGTGGCAGACGCTGACCGTCCCTCAGGCGGAGTTCCTCAATCATGCAGTCCGTGTCAATTCTGGAGAGTGACCCATGGCCGCGACTATTTTCATCGTGCTGCTGTTCATCGGCCTGCCCATCGCGCTGGTATTGGCGGTTACCGCCATGTCCTACATCCAACTGAGTGGCAATAGCGTGTTGTTTCTCTCCTATCCGCAGCAATTTTTCGGTGGGCTGGATAACTACGGTCTGCTGGCGATTCCACTGTTCATGCTGGTGGGGGAGCTGATGAATGAGGGGGGCATAACCAAGCGGTTGGTGGCCTTTGCCTCTGTCTTTCTCGGTGCCGTCCGCGGCGGCCTGGCCTACATCAACATCATCGCGAATATGATGCTGGCGTCCATTGTCGGCTCGGCCAATGCGCAAGTGGCGGTGATGGCGCAGGTGATGGTGCCGGAGATGCACCGCAAGGGTTATGACCGCAATTTCGCCACGGCGACCACTGCGGCCGGGGCCTTGCTGGCACCAGTGATTCCTCCGTCGATGCTGTTCGTCATCTTCGGGGTGCTGGCCCAAATTTCTATCGGTGACCTGTTCATCGCCGGCATAGTACCGGGGGTGCTGATGGCCGGAGGTTTTGTCGCCACCATTGCGCTGCTCGGCTTTTATTATCAGTACCCGGCCAGCGAGCGCCTGAGCCGGGCGGAGAAACTAAACAACATTCTCCGCAGTTTGCCATCTCTCAGCGTGCCGGCGGTGATGATAGGCAGCATTCTCTGTGGTGTGGCCACTCCGACCGAGGCCGCCGCCGTGGGCGCTGCGATGGCAGTACTGGTCGGGCGTTTCGCCCACGGGGAAATGAAGTTTGAGCGCATGGGCGGCATGCTCTTGAGGGTCGGGATCAACAGTGGCGTGGTGCTGGCCCTGGTGGCGGCCGCCGCGGTCTTCGGCTGGGTCATCGTCTACGAAAGGATTCCGCAGCAGCTCGGCGAGGTGATGCAGAGTATGACCTCCGATCCCTTCATCTACATGCTACTGGTGATTGCCCTGCTGCTGGTCGTGGGCATGGTCATCGACGGCATCGCAGCCTTGATCCTTCTGGTGCCGATCCTGTTGCCGGTGGCCCAGACCGTCTATGGCATCAACCCCTATCACTTGGGCGTAGTGATGTGCATCAACCTCACTCTTGGGCTGCTTACACCACCTGTCGGGGCGGCCCTTTATGTCGCGTCCCGCGTCACGGGTTGTCGGCCCGGCGAGATTATGCGGCCTCTGCTGCCTTTCTTGCTGGTGACTCTGTTGGTCATGGTGCTGATTGCCTGGCAGCCCGGCTTGGTGACCGTGTTTATTTCATGAAAAGCCCCGCCTTAGTGGACGGTGCTCTCACCCGGCCATCGCTGCCGGAGATCAACCTGGAGAAAATACTGTGAATCGTATGAAAGACAAAGTGGCGATCGTTACCGGCTCTGCGCAAGGAATAGGGGCTACTTACGCCAAGGCTCTGGCTGCCGAGGGGGCGAAGGTCGTTCTCTGCGACCTGAATACCCCGAACGAGACCGCAGCGGCTATCCGCGCCGAGGGCGGCACGGCCCTGCCTCTGGCCTGCGACGTGACAGACGGCGCCGCCGTGCAGGCCATGGTCGAGGCGGTAGTGGCGGAATTCGGCGGCGTGCAGGTGCTGATCAATAACGCCGCGCTGTTTGCCACCCTCGAGCTCAAGCCCTTCGAACAGACTAGCTCGGCGGAGTGGGACAAGATTATGGCAGTCAACGTACGCGGCTCCTTCGAGTGCGCCAAGGCGGTGCTGCCGGTGATGCGCAAACAGGGCTACGGCAAGATCGTCAACATCGCCTCGGCCACCGCCTTCAAGGGCGCGCCAATGATGCTCGCCTACGTCGCCTCGAAGGGCGCGGTGATCGCCATGACCCGCTCCATCGCCCGCGAGGTGGGTGATGCCGGGATCCGTTGTAATTGCTTGGCCCCAGGTTTGACCATGAGCACTAACGTGCAAGCCAACGCCGCCTGGGCCGAGGATATCGTGCGCAACAACGTCGCCAGCCGCTGTCTCAAACGCGAGGCAGTGCCAGAAGACTTAATCGGCGCGCTGCTGTTCCTGGCCAGCGCAGACAGCGACTTCATGAGCGGGCAGACCGTGGTGGTCGACGGCGGCTCGGTGACCCATTGATAAAGCGGGAATCCATACGCAGCCGATATTTCACTGAAAGGGGAAACTGTTATGAATCGTGAACAACAAATTGTGGAGCGTTCGAATGCATACCGGGAGAGCTATCGTGCGTCCACACCCAGCTGGTATCGCGGCGAAATGCACCTAGCTTTCACTCTGCTGTTCACCGGCGGGGTGCTCTGGTACTGCGCCAGCCAGATTGTCGATGGGACCTGGCAGGAGTGGTTGCTGGTAGTGGTGCCGATGTTCCTGTTCGGCAATTGGGCCGAATGGGCGGGCCACCGTTATTTGCTACACAGCCCGAGGAGCTGGCTCAAGCCGGCTTACAAGCGGCATGTGGCTACTCACCATCAGTTCTTCTCGCACAAGACACTGGACTATCACGGCCATCAGGATTGGCGCGCTCTGCTGTTTCCCCCATTCGCTCCGGTGTTGTTCGTGCTGGCCGCGCTGCCGCCAGCCCTGCTGCTGGGCACGTTGTGGACGGCCAATGCCGGTTATATCGCAATGCTGACGATGGCGGCCTACTTCCTGCTGTACGAAGGCTTGCACACACTGTCGCACCTCGAGCATCCGCTGCTCGATGCCATGCCGCTCGTCAACACGGTGCGCCGCATGCATGTCCTGCATCACAACCCGGACTTCATGCACACGCGCAATTTCAATCTGACCTTTCCGATCTGCGATGCACTGTTTGGCACCAGCGACTTGAACAAGGGCCTGCTGGGCACGCTGTTCAACGGTATGTCGGATGCTGCGCGCAAACCCGAGGACCAAGCTCGCGTTGATGCGCAGCAGGTCGAGCGCGCGTCCAAGCAGAAGTCCGAGCGCGCGTCCAAAGCGGCTACCGAACAGCAGCTCTGACAGCGACTTAATGAGCGGTCGGCCTTGGTGGCCGACCGCTGCTCGCTGACTCACGGAATATCGGAGGATTCATGCAAAGCAGACATTTCATCGACGGTCAGTGGTGCGATAACGGGCAATGGGCTGAAAGCCTCGATCCCGCTAATGGTGAGCTCATCGGACGCTTTGCCGATGGCGGCGAGGAGCAGGCGCGGGCCGCGGTCGACGCCGCCGCCCGAGCATTCGCGAATCCGCAATGGTCGCAAAACCCGCGTTTGCGTCAGCAGGTCATGCTGGACTGGGCCGCAGCCCTGAAGGCTCGCCAGAACGAACTGGCTGACCTGCTGACCCGCGAGAACGGCAAGGCACTGGCGCAATCGCTTGGTGAAGTGGGCGGTGCAATCTCTGAAATTCTCTATTATGCAGGCCTGGCGCGGCATAACCCCGGCCATGTGCTGGAAGTCGCCCCCGGTGAGTTCTCGACGATGCTGCGCGAGCCAGCCGGCGTGGCCGGACTGATCATTCCCTGGAACGCTCCGGCGGTGCTGCTGGTACGCGCGCTGGCTCCGGCGCTGGCAGCAGGTTGCACCTGCGTAGTCAAACCGGCGCCACAAACCGCGCTGTTCAACGCCGCTTTCCTCGCACCGCTGCTGGAGTCGTCGAATCTTGCGCCCGGCGTGGTGAATCTGTTTGCCGAGACCGGTCACGCTGGCGCGGCCTATCTGGTCGCCACGCCGAAAGTCGACGTGCTCAGCTTTACCGGCTCCACGGCCACCGGTATCCAGATCATGCGGGATGCCGCACCCACCATGAAAAAGCTGTCCCTGGAGCTCGGCGGCAAGTCCTGCTGTCTGGTGCTGGACGACGCCGACGTG
>JAKUTK010000138.1 GCA_022448005.1 Pseudomonas sp. | reverse complement strand
GGAGAAGCTGGACAAGGCTAACCGCGAGCTGGTGGAACTCTATTTGCAGCTTGATCTGCCTAAGCTCTGGGGCGATGGCAAGGCGGTGGCAGCGGACGGCACGCAGTTCGACTTCTATGATGACAACCTGCTGGCCGGCTATCATTTCCGCTACCGCAAGATGGGTGCCGTGGCCTATCGGCACGTGGCCAACAACTACATCGCTGTGTTCCAGCACTTCATCCCACCAGGCATCTGGGAGGCGATTTACGTAATTGAGGGGCTGCTTAAGGCTGATCTCAGTGTCGAGGCAGACACTGTGTATTCAGATACTCAGGGGCAATCGGCGACAGTCTTTGCCTTCACCCATCTGCTGGGCATCAACTTGATGCCACGTATCCGCAACTGGCGTGACCTGGTGATGTGCCGGCCGGATCGCGGCGCGTCGTACAAGCATATCAACCGCCTGTTCACCGACACTGCCGACTGGCACTTGATCGAAACTCACTGGCAAGATCTGATGCAGGTCGCGCTGTCCATCCAGGCCGGCAAAATCTCCTCGCCTATGCTGCTGCGAAAACTCGGCTCCTATAGTCGGCGCAACAAGCTCTACCATGCGGCCCAGGCACTGGGCAGCGTGATCCGCACGATCTTCCTGCTCAACTGGATCGGCAGCCGCGAGCTGCGCCAGGAAGTTACCGCCAACACCAACAAAATCGAGTCCTACAATGGTTTCTCGAAGTGGCTTTCGTTCGGTGGCGACGTGATTGCCGAGAACGATCCGGACGAACAGCAAAAACGTCTGCGCTACAACGACATGGTGGCCTCATCGGTGATCCTGCAGAACACTGTAGATATGATGCGCATCCTGCAGAAATTGGCCCGAGAGGGTTGGCAGTTCACCGACGAGGATGTGTCCTTCCTCAGCCCCTACCTGACCAGCAACGTCAAACGCTTCGGCGAATTCAACCTAAAGCTCAACCGGCCACCGGAGCCCTGGATTAAGGACTCGGTGTTCCAACAAGCTGCCGGCTCGCTGCGGGTGATCACACCTCGCCAGCTAGATACCGAGAAAACGACATGATCAATGTTCCTCCCGCAGCCTTTCGCGTTACACCGTACGGCGAAGTCGATGCGGTGGCGTTGGAAAACCTACGCGACGGCTTCGACGCCTCTCAACTGCTCCGGCTGGTTGATCGATTGGACGCCTGCTTGCTGCAACTGGGCGGAACCACCGCCATTCGCGACGAGCTGCTGAGATTGCATGCGATGGCTCTGACGATAATTGAGGGCATCGCCCTTACGGTGCCTGCCGAGAGTGCTTGTATCTGGGCAGAAGCCGAATCTCTGCAGACGGATCTTGAGGCGCTGGTTTCCTGGGCTCGCACTGCTCAGCTCATCATTGCGCCGCTGATCAATCTTGCTCCACAGCACGAGGCATGAGCGCTCTCGCCGATTTCGACCAGGCTCAGCGGTTTTTGATCATGGCTGGAATCGCCCTTAAGTAGATCAACTCACCAATCAATTCTACGAGTGTCTGAGTGATCACAGCCGCCGCAGCCAGCCCGCGAATGGACTCCGGGAGCGCTAGGGCCAGGGGAAGCACTACAAGCGAGTTGCGAGTGCCTGAGCTAAATGCCACTGCCCGTGCGGCAGATACCTCCAAACCAAATAGCCGGGAGCTGAGTACGCCGAGGGCGGGAGCGAGTAATAGAAACGCTCCGTATACCGGAAGCAACGGCGCCAGGATGTCGAGTTGGTACACGACGGCCGCGATCTGCGAACCTACCACCACGATTAGAACCAGGGCCATTGCAGGTACTGGCAGCCAAGCCCAGCCTGCGCTCCATGCACGAACCAGCAGAGATCGGCGCCCGCCAAATTCGGTGAGCACAGCCGCTACCAAGGGTAGGACGATCAGTAACAGGAAAGCTTCTGCGAAGGGCCACAGCTTGATCACTGTGCCAGCTTCGGAACCAAGGATTAGCTGCAAGTAGAGGGGCAGCAGCAGAAGCTGGAGCAACAGCAGCAATGGCGTCGCCGCGAGCACCAGACGAGAGTCCCCTTTGCCCAGGTGGGTGAAGACCACCACGTAATCGATACAAGGCGTCAGCAGGACAAGCAGCGCGCCGACCAACAAGGCCTTGTTCGATGAGAGCGGCCACGTCACCAGCCACACCATCAATGGCACCAATAGGAAGTTGGCCAGCAACAAGGCACCGACGAAGCGGCGGTTGGCAAAAGCTTCTCGCAGCTCCAGAAAAGGAATCTGCAAAAACATGGCATACATCAGCACGGCAATCGCCGGTGTGATGGCTATGGCCGTCAGTCCGGTGAATTGCGCAGAGCTCAAACCTGCAATGGCAGCGGCCACCACCGCCGCGAAATAAAATGCTATCTGGTGTTCTTCCAGCCAGTCCCGCGACATCTGATATCTTCCCTTGTTGCGCAAGGGCGACATTCTCGCACTGGCATCGGATTTAACCCAGCGTTGAGGCTGGTTACGCAGCGGGCTGCCTGGTTGCTTTTCGCTTGTGCCAGTGGGCGAAGGTTTACAACGCTCCAACAAGTCCTACCGAGAAGAGGAAGCATGGTGTTTCGAAAAAACCGGATGGCGGGTCTGACGCAAGTGTTCTTCACCGCCAGGAGCTAACCGAGATGAATCCTCAACCTTCAGGCATGACCTGGAATCTCCTGCTGCTAACCTGGCTGGTCGCACTGATATCGACCCTGTCCGCGCTGTTCATTGGCGAGGTGATGGGCCAGGCACCCTGCGTGCTGTGCTGGTTCCAGCGAGCCTTCATGTTTCCGCTGACGGTGATCCTGGCCATCGCCTGCTACCGCTCGGATTTCACAGTCTGGCGTTATGCCCTACCGCTGACCGTTATCGGTGCGGCGCTGGCATTTGTTCATACGCTGCTCTATGCAGGGCTGATTCCACAGCCGATCCAGCCCTGCACGGCCACCGGTCCATCCTGCTCAGGCGCCGGAATGACCCTTTTCGGCGTAGTGCCCCTGCCGGCGCTCGCCTTGTTAGCTTTTATCCTTATCGGCATCCTGCTCATTATTATCCGTCGGAGAACCGCCCCATGAATCGCCGTTCCGTGGTCCTGATCGTCAGTGTCGTGATCCTGGCCGTCTTTGCTGCCGCTGCATTCTTCTATTCCCCCTCCCAGTCGCCTCAACAGGCCCAGGCTCCCGGTTCGACCGCCCAAGAGGCCGCGACACAAACCAAACAAGGCGGCGGCCAGTTGGTTCGCTTCCACTCACCGGTGTTCGGCCCGGCGCAGGCCCCAGTAACCATCGTCGAATTCTTTGACCCTTCCTGCGAGGCATGTCGCGCCTTCCACCCCTATGTGAAGCAGATCCTCGCCGAGAACCCGGAAGACGTGCGTTTGGTGCTGCGCTATGTACTGTTCCATCAAGGCTCCGAAGAGGTGGCGCGGATGCTGGAGGCGGCGCGTAAGCAAAATCTCCATGAACAAGTGTTGGAGGCTGTGCTGGAGGCCCAACCCGGTTGGCACGATGACCCCAAGGTAACGCAGGCATGGGCTGCCGCAGAGCGCGTCGGTTTGAACTTGGAGCAGGCCCGCCAGGACATGCATACGCCTGGCGTCAACGCCGTGCTGGAAACGGACATGCAGGACGTTAAGGCCGTTGGGGTTCGTGGCACGCCGACCTTTTTTGTCAATGGTCGTGCGCTCAGCGAGTTTGGCCCGGAGCCGCTGCGCCAGTTGGTGAACAGCGAAGTGGCCAAGGCACGGAAATGACACTATGAGCGCGCTGGAAAACCGCGTGCCACCGCTGCTCGTGGCGGGCCTGATGGCTGTGCTGATGGGTTTGTCGGGAACCAAATTGCCGGGCTTCGAACTGGCATGGACCGCGCGCCTGACCTTCGCTTTGCCGGTACTGCTCCTGGGGCTCGGCGTGTGCCTCGCCGGCGTACTGTCGTTTCGCCGCGCTCGCACTACGGTCAATCCACTAATGCCGCAGCAGGCTTCGGCATTAGTGGAGGCTGGCATCTACCAATACAGCCGCAACCCCATGTACTTAGGCTTCGCCATTATCCTTGCGGCTTGGGCGCTGGCCTTGGCCTCGCCTCTGACCCTGCTGGGCGTGGTTGCTTTCGTGCTGTACATGAACCGTTTCCAGATAGCAGCCGAAGAGTGGGCGCTGGAAGCACTGTTCGGCGAATCATTCGTCCGCTACCGCGCACAAGTCCGCCGCTGGCTCTGAGCCTCGGCGGCGTTAGCGACTGCCGGGGCATACTCGTCACATCAGCATGCCGAAGATGCCCACGACCTAGCCTGATCTCCTCGTGAGGAACTGATTTGGGCACATGCCGCTAGCATGTCTCTGGTCGATGACATAGCGGCAACGAGTGATGTCACAAGTTCACTCCGGTTGATATCGAGCTAACTGTCTAGCAACAGCGTTGAGCGCAAAGCAGGCTTATGCTTCGCTGCGATGACTGTCGGCCTGCCTGGTGTCGATACAAACACTGCCGTCTAGTTCCATTTCAAGTGTCGAGTGGCTGACTTTGAATTGCTCATGAAGTACTCGTTTTAAATCAGTCTTTACTCGTTCAATTTCGGGCAGGCTAGCCTTCTTGATGACAACGTGAGCTTCCAATGCAGTTGAATGTTCGGCAATTTC
>JAKUTK010000137.1 GCA_022448005.1 Pseudomonas sp. | reverse complement strand
GTCCGCGCTCATGTCCTTGCCCCAACATCACCTCGAACTGCTCTCCCCTGCCCGGGACACGACCATCGCTCGCGAGGCCATCCTGCATGGCGCCGATGCGGTGTACATCGGCGGGCCGAGTTTCGGGGCGCGGCACAACGCCGAGAACAGCGTGGCGGACATTGCCGAGCTGGTGACCTTCGCCCACCTGTTCCATGCGCGGGTGTTCGTCACCATCAACACCATCCTCCATGACGACGAGCTGGAAGCGGCGCGGGCGCTGATCTGGCAGCTCTACGAAATCGGTGTCGATGCGCTGATCGTGCAGGACATGGGCGTGATGGAGATGGACATCCCGCCGATCGAACTGCACGCCAGCACCCAGACCGACATCCGCACACTGGAACGCGCCAAATTCCTCGACAAGGCCGGGTTCTCTCAGCTGGTACTGGCTCGCGAGCTGAACCTGCAGGAAATCCGCGCGATCAGCGATGCGACCGATGCAGCCATCGAGTTCTTCATTCACGGCGCGCTGTGCGTGGCGTTCTCCGGCCAGTGCAATATCTCCCACGCGCAGAACGGCCGCAGTGCCAATCGCGGCGACTGCTCCCAGGCCTGCCGCCTGCCCTACACGCTGAAAGATGACCAGGGCCGAGTGGTCGCCTTCGACAAGCATCTGCTGTCGATGAAGGACAACAACCAGAGCGCCAACCTGCGCGCGCTGGTCGACGCCGGCGTGCGTTCGTTCAAGATCGAAGGGCGCTACAAGGATGTGAGCTATGTGAAAAACATCACCGCTTACTACCGCCAGCGCCTCGACGAAATTCTTCTGGACCGCCCCGATCTGGCCCGCGCCTCCAGCGGCCGTACCGATCACTTCTTCGTGCCGGACCCGGACAAGACCTTTCACCGCGGCAGCACCGACTATTTTGTCACCGACCGCAAGATCGACATTGGCGCCTTCGACTCGCCGACCTTTACCGGCCTGGCCGTGGGTGAAGTGCTCAAGGTCGGCAAGCATGACCTGACCGTGCAGACCCGCGAGCCGCTGTCCAACGGCGACGGCCTCAATGTGCTGATCAAGCGTGAGGTGGTGGGATTCCGCGCCAGCGTGGTCGAGCCGCTGGGGCAATCCGAAGAGGACGGCCAGCAGCTCTGGCAATACCGCGTCGAACCCAACGAAATGCCCGCCGCGATGCGCCAGGTGCGGCCAAACCATCCGCTCAATCGCAACCTGGACCACAATTGGCAGAACGCGCTGCTGAAGACATCCGCCGAGCGCCGCATCGGTGTGCGCTGGCTGGCCAAACTGCGCGCCGATGAGCTGGAGTTGCACGTCACAAGCGAAGAAGGTGCCTATGCCAGCGTCTCGCTGGCCGGCCCCTTTGGAGAAGCGAAAAAGCCTGAACAAGTGCCCGGTCAGATCGCCGATCTGCTGAGCCAGCTGGGCACCACCATCTACCACGCCGAAGAAGTGGACGTGGACGCCCCGCAGGCGTTTTTCATCCCCAACTCGCAACTCAAAGCCTTGCGCCGCGAAGCCATCGAGGCGCTGACCGAAGCCCGCGAAGCGATTCGCCCGTTAGGCAGCCGCAAGCCGGTCAGCGTACCGCCGCCGGTCTACCCGGAAGCGCACCTGTCGTTCCTCGCCAACGTCTACAACGAGAAAGCCCGCGCCTTCTACCACCGTTACGGCGTGCAACTGATCGATGCGGCTTACGAGGCCCACGAGGAAACCGGTGAAGTGCCGGTGATGATCACCAAGCACTGCCTGCGCTTCTCCTTCAACCTCTGCCCGAAACAGGCCAAAGGCGTGGCCGGCGTGCGCACCAAAGTCGCCCCCATGCAGCTGGTGCATGGCGACGAGGTGCTGACCCTGAAATTCGATTGCAAACCGTGCGAGATGCATGTGATCGGCAAGATCAAGGACAACATCCTCAACCTGCCGCAGCCGGGCAGCGCCAGCAGCGTGGTCGGCCACATCACCCCGGCCGACTTGATGAAGACCATCCGTAGCAAGCCGCACGCCTGAAAGGGGTCGACCCAACGGACGCCTCCTCGGCGTCCGACTGATGCTGATAACCGGTCGCAGCATTCCACCCTCAGCGATAAGGCCGCACCTGGAAATTGGGCGCCGGGCAACAATGGCGGGTTGGACAACCCAGCCGACGGAATGCGGCGTAGCTGGCGAAATTCGTTGCCTCAGCAAACTTACTGGCCAATGGACACTCCTAATGCAACCGCGCCCTTGCACCCGCCAGGGGCAAAGCCTCAGCGTGAAACAAGGATCGAAGGATGCTCAACAGGTCAGTCAGTTGGATCGTTGCACTGCTTTTGTTCGCCTTTGTTGCTGGCTGTACGACAGCCCCGCCGAAGGAACCGACGACAGGCCAGCCGCCTGCGTCCGTTACTGGGCAGCTGATCGGCTCGGGCAAAGCCTCGTATTACGGCAACCAGCACCACAACAAACTGACCGCCAGCGGCGAGCGCTTCGACCAGCATGCTCTGACAGCAGCTCATCGCACGCTGCCGTTCGGCACTCGGGTACGGGTCACCAACACCCGTAACGGCCAAAGCGTCGTAGTGCGTATTAACGACCGTGGGCCGTTCGTGCGAGGGCGAATTATCGACCTGTCGAAAGCGGCGTTTGAGCGCATCTCCAGCACTCGTGCAGGCGTGATCCGCGTGCGTTTGGTGCAGGTCGACTGATGACGCACGGCCAGCGATCGTCGGTCATCAAGTATGGGAATGGCGTGCCGATAGAGGGGTACGTCCATTCACCATCCGGTGCCTTCATGTTCAACGGCCAACTAAAAAAACAACTCGAAGAACAGGCTGCTGAACTGTCCCTGCTACGACAGCTTCGCGATCAGATGGGTGCCACGATGTTGTCGATCACCCTCGACACCGAGTTTCGGATGGTGGCGGTCAATCAGAAGTTCGCCAAGACGCTCGGCTACAACGTTGAGCAACTGCAGGGCCGCCCTATGGCGGACATCGTGCCGGCCTATGTCAAGAACCTGCCCTGCTTTCATAATTTTCGAGCCTCCGTGTCCCAGCTTGCACCCGTCAGCGACGACTACCGGTTTCTGCGCACCGATGGCAGCCTGGCCTGGCTGCACATCGATTGGTATCCGATCCTGAACGCCCAGGGCAAGTTGCTGCACATGAGTGGCTACGCCCGTGAGGTGACGAAAGAGCTGCAGCTAGCCAAGGAGAACGAAGCGTTCATCAACGCGCTGCTGCGTTCTACCGCGGTCATTCAGTTCAATCTGGACGGCACCATAGTCTCGGCCAACGAACAGTTCCTGCAAGGCATGGGCTATTCGCTCAAGCAGATCGTGGGCAAGCACCACAGCATGTTCTGCACTCCGGAAGAAGCGTCTTCCCAGCAGTACAAGACCTTCTGGCAAACGCTCAATCGCGGCGAATTCGTTGCAAACCGCTTCAAGCGCATCGACAGCATGGGCCGGGACGTCTGGCTGGAAGCGACCTACAACCCTGTCTATGACACCGAAGGCAAGCTGTGCAAGGTGGTCAAGTTCGCCAGTGTGGTCAGCGATCAGGTCGCGCGTGAAGAAGAGGGCCGGGAGGCGGCGAGCATCGCGTATGACGTGTCGCGCAAGACCGACACCAGCGCCGAGCGCGGCGCGGTGGTGGTCAAGGACACGGTGGCGACCATGCAGCGCATCGCCGAGGAGGTCGAATCCGCCACTCAGGGTATCGAAGCGCTGGGTCAGCAATCGCATCTGATCAGCTCCATCGTCCAGACCATCGGCGGCATCGCTGCACAGACCAACCTGCTGGCACTCAACGCCGCCATCGAAGCGGCACGCGCCGGCGAACAGGGACGCGGATTTGCCGTGGTCGCCGACGAAGTTCGCCAGCTGGCCGGGCGCACCAGCGCTGCCACCGAAGAAATCGTCAGTGTGGTGCAGAAGAACCAGGCACTGGTCGACGAAGCGGTACGGGAAATGGCCAACAGCCGTGAGCAAGCAGCACAAGGCCTGTCCCTGGCCAACCAGGCCGGCGCGGTGATCGTCGAGATTCAGGACGGGGCCAAGCAGGTCGTCAGCGCAGTCGGGCGCTTTGCCAACGAGCTGCATTGACGGGATGGCTGGCTACGGTAGGCCAGCCCGCATCATTAACGGCCGATACCGGAATCGACATCGCCAGGGATTGGCATCAACGGAGCACCCAGCTCCTCGGCCAAGCCTAACCTGCGCAGCAACGAGGCATCACTGCCCCGCTGCCCCCTGCCCCAGCGCGTCAGAGCGCGGCGCTGCCCACCGGCCTGGCGAAGCGATAGGTCGCAACGCAGCACAGCACGACGCCGCTCAGGGCCAACAGACCGCCAACGATGCCAACATCGCTGAGGCCGAGATGAGCGGTGACCAGGCTGCCCAGCAGTGCGCCGCCGCCGATACCGACGTTGTAGATGCCTGAGAACAAGGCTATGGCGACGTCAGTCGCATCGGAGGCGAGGTTCAGTACTTTCGCCTGTAGCGCCAGGCCAAAGCACATGCCGGCGATACCCCATACCACCACCAGAGCAGCCAGCAGCGAGCTGTCGCGCGATGCGGGCAACAGCAGCAACAGGCACATAGCCATGATCGAAATCGCCGCGATCAGGAAGCCTTTCGGATAACGGTTGCTGTAACGGCTGAAGAGCACCGACCCGAGAATACCGGCCCCACCGAACAGCAGCAGCAGCGCCGTGGTCATGTTGCCACTCAGGTGCGCGATGGTCTGCGCGAAGGGTTCGATATAGGTGTAGGCGGTGAACTGCGCGGTAATCACCAGCGCGGTCAGCACATAGGCCGCCACCAGCGCGGGTCGCTTGAACAACATCGGCAAACTGCGCAGAGAACCGGAATTTTGGCTCGGAAGCAGCGGCAAGGTGCGCGCCAGGCAGAGCATGACCAATGCAGCGACCGCCCCGATCGACAGGAAGGTGGTACGCCAGTCCAGCAGCTCGCCGACAACCCGCCCAAGCGGAATGCCCAGCACCATGGCCAGCGCGCTACCAG
>JAKUTK010000136.1 GCA_022448005.1 Pseudomonas sp. | reverse complement strand
CATGCATGCGTCTTCGGCGGTGCCGAAATGAGCCAGTCTCGGCGGCAGATAAAGCATGTCGCCTGGCTCGAGAACCCATTCGTCTGTGCCCTGAAAATCGGCAAGGATGCGCAGGTCGGCATGCTTGAGCATTGCGCTCTCGCTGTCGCACATCTGTCCTATCCGCCAGCGCCGCTGTCCATGGGCCTGTAGCAGGAAAACGTCGTAATTGTCGAAATGCGGACCCACTCCGCCGCCCGGCGCCGCGAAGCTGACCATGACGTCGTCGATTCGCCAGTTTGGCAGGAAACGAAAATGCTCGATCAGCTCAGCGACTTCCGGCACTAGCTGATCGACGGCCTGTACGAGCAGAGTCCAGTCTCGTTCTGGCAGGTTCTGATAGGTGTCTTCGCTGAACGGTCCTCGGCGGAGTTCCCACGGCGTGTCGCCATGCTCGATGACCAGGCGCGACTCGACTTCTTCTTCCAGCGAAAGACCGGCCAATTCGTCCGGTGACACAGGGCTTTCAAACCCAGGAATGGCCTGGCGGACCAGTAGGGGTTTTTTCTGCCAGTAGTCACGAAGAAACTCGCGCGCGCTGATCCCGCCGAGGATTTGCAAAGGGGTGTCGGAAGTCATGCCAGGTACCTTGCTCTATTAAGAGCCGCAAATAAAAACGCCCGGCACAGCCGGGCGTGCAAAAAATGGGTCGCTCAGATCCGCTTGGCCTGTTCGGCCGCGTTGCCGATGTAGGCGGCCGGAGTCATTTTGCGCAGCTCCTGCTTGGCTTCGGCCGGCATATCCAGTCCATCGATGAAAGTCTGCAGCGCCTCGGGGCCGATGCCTTTGCCTCGGGTCAATTCCTTGAGTTTCTCGTAGGGATTTTCGATCGCATACCGACGCATGACGGTCTGGATCGGCTCGGCCAGCACTTCCCAGCACGCGTCGAGATCTTCGGCAATGCGCGCTTCGTTGAGCTCCAGTTTGCCGATACCTTTGAGGCTGGCTTCGTACGCAATGATGCTGTGAGCGAAACCAACACCCAGATTGCGCAGCACGGTGGAGTCAGTCAGGTCCCGCTGCCAGCGCGAGATGGGCAACTTGCTCGCCAAGTGGCTGAGCAGTGCATTGGCAATGCCGAGGTTGCCTTCGGAGTTTTCGAAGTCGATCGGGTTGACCTTGTGAGGCATGGTCGAAGAGCCGATTTCGCCAGCGACGGTGCGCTGCTTGAAATAACCCAACGAGATGTAGCCCCAGATGTCGCGGTCGAAGTCGATGAGGATCGTATTGAAACGTGCTACTGCATCAAACAGCTCAGCAATGTAGTCGTGCGGTTCGATCTGAGTCGTGTACGGGTTCCAGGCAAGGCCAAGATCGTTTTCGATGAACTCACGCGCGTTAGCTTCCCAGTCAACGTCGGGATAGGCGGAGAGGTGGGCATTGTAATTACCGACGGCGCCATTGATCTTGCCGAGCAGCGGTACTGCCGCCACCTGTGCAATCTGGCGTTCGAGACGATAAACCACATTAGCCAGCTCCTTGCCCAGAGTGGTGGGCGACGCCGGCTGGCCGTGCGTGCGGGAGAGCATCGGCACATCGGCGTGGGCGATGGCCAGACTGCGGATTGCATCCGCCAGTTGGCGCATCAGCGGCAACAACACCTCGTCCCGGCCTTCGCGCAGCATCAGTCCATGGGACAGGTTGTTGATGTCCTCGCTGGTGCAGGCGAAATGAATGAACTCATTGACCTTGGCCAGTTCAGGCAGCTGCTTGGCTTGCTCCTTGAGGAGATATTCCACAGCTTTCACGTCGTGATTGGTCGTGCGTTCGAATTCCTTGACGCGTTCGGCGTGCTCGATTTGAAAGTTCTCGGCAAGCTGATCAAGAAGGGCATTGGCCTCGTCCGAGAAGGGCGCCACTTCAGGAATGCCGGCATGTGCGGCCAAACGCTGCAACCAGCGAACTTCAACCTGGACACGGCAGCGAATCAAACCGAACTCACTGAAAATGGGGCGCAGGGCGCTGGTTTTGCCGGCGTAGCGGCCATCGACAGGGGAAACCGCGGTGAGCGAGGAAAGCTGCATAAAGGGCATTCTCGGACAGTCGAGCAACGAAAAGAGGGCGCAGATTATACATGAAAGCGAAGGGTAGACTGCTGCAGTGGCGACATTGCTTGTCGAGCCACCTGTCGCGGCTTATTCCGAGCGGAGCATAGGGTAGAGCTCGTCGAGCAACTTGCGCCGGCTGAATACCATCTGCCACCGGTGCCCGCCAAGCTGGCGCCAGAGCCGCGCCGAACGTATGCCTGCCAGCAGAAGCGCGCGGATCTTGGCGGCGTTGTCGCTCTGCTGAAGGTGGCGCATATCACCTTGGACCTGAATACGTTGGCGAAAGGTGCTAAGTGTGTCTTGGTACAGTCCACCAAATGAGGCGATCACATTTTCGTGCGTCAGACCAAAGTGGTCGGCCTGCTGCTGTATCTGGTCCAGGCGACTACCGATCACCTGTAACAGATCTCTACGTTTATCCAGTTGCCGTTCCAGGCCTATCATCGCCAGCGCGTAGCGCAGCGGCTCGCGTTGCAGACTGCTGGTGTCTCGTTCCAGTGCGCCGACCAGGGCTCGATAGCCCTCCCGAAGGTTCAAGTCATCGCCGCCATAGATTTCCAGGGCAGGCTTGTCTTCTCGAACCAATAGGCTGCCCAGCAGGTTTGCCAAGGCAGCGTTTGGTACCTGGCCGGTTCGGGCTATTCGATCAACCAGTGCCGCAGCTTCGAATACAGCGCCGAGGGCAACGAGCTGTTCCTGTCGCGGCGTCATGGGCGGGCTCCAGCGAACCAGGGTTCTGCAGTTTCGATCACGCCGCCACCGAGGCAGACCTCGCCGTCATAGAACACCACGGACTGCCCAGGCGTTACGGCGCGTTGCGGCTCCTCGAAGACCGCACGATAGCCGCTATCGGTCTGCTCCAGCGCGCAGGTCTGGTCGCTCTGGCGGTAGCGAACCTTGGCTGAGAGTCTCAAGGGTGTGGACACATCGATCGGATTGACCCAGAAAATTTCCGACACCAGCAGGGCGCGGGAAAACAGCCAGGGGTGATCATTGCCTTGTCCTACTACCAGCACGTTGCGTTCAAGATCTTTGTTCAAAACATACCAGGGCTCGTCGCTGGCATCCTTAAGGCCGCCAATTCCCAAACCCTGTCGCTGGCCAATGGTGTGATACATGAGGCCGTGATGGCGCCCAATGATCTCGCCTTCAATCGTCTCGATGTCGCCCGGCTGAGCAGGCAGATACTGCTTGAGAAAATCGCTGAACCGGCGTTCGCCAATGAAGCAGATTCCTGTCGAGTCCTTCTTCTTTGCCGTCGCCAAGCCGTGTTTTTCGGCAACTGCCCGGACTGCGGGCTTTTCTAGCTCGCCTACCGGAAACAGTGTCTTGCCCAGCTGCTCGCCGCCAACAGCATGAAGGAAATAGCTTTGATCCTTGTTCGGGTCTAGGCCCTTGAGCAACTCGCTGCGCCCATCAATGTCGCGGCGTCGCACGTAATGTCCGGTGGCAATCAGGTCGGCGCCGAGCGCCAGGGCATAATCAAGAAACGCCTTGAACTTGATCTCACGGTTGCAAAGAATGTCTGGGTTCGGCGTCCTTCCGGCTTTGTATTCAGCCAAAAAGTGCTCGAACACGTTGTCCCAATACTCGGCGGCAAAGTTGGCTGTATGCAGTTTGATGCCGATCCGGTCACAGACGGCCTGAGCGTCAGCGAGATCTTCCCGCGCAGTGCAGTACTCGGTGCCGTCATCTTCCTCCCAGTTCTTCATGAACAGGCCTTCGACCTGGTATCCCTGCTCAAGCAAAAGCAGGGCGGAAACCGAGGAGTCGACGCCGCCGGACATGCCGACGATGACGCGCAGGTTTTCAGGGGCAATGAGCGGTGAATCAGGCATAAAGACTCAGGATTAACTGCAAAACATCAATTCTAACAGGCCGGCATAGCCAGCGGTTAAGGTCGATCAGTCACGGATGACGGCGAGGTCGTGGGTCGGGCCAGTCAGGTAGTCATCAATACAGCGAAGAATCAGCTCGCTGCGCCAACGTTCTGGTTGCTGGGCCAGTTCGTCTCGAGTCAACCAGAGGGCGGCGACAATGCCGGTGTCGAGCTCGCGCTGCGAGTCATGGCGAATCGGCGAGGCCGAGAAGCAAACGCGCTGGTAGGTCACGCCATTGCTTGGGGCTGTGTAAAGGTAGATTCCCACTACGCCCTCAAGCTGGACTTCCCAGCCGGTTTCCTCAAGGGTTTCGCGTACCGCCGCCTGGCGTAACGTCTCGTCGGGCTCTAGGTGTCCCGCCGGTTGGTTGAGTACCAATCGACCGCCTTTTGATTCCTCGACCATGAGGAAGCGGCCATCGGCTTCGACAATCGTCGCCACGGTGATGTGTGGGTGCCAGGTCATTTTTGGCCTCTGCATTTTATCGAGCTTTGATGACAGCGCATTGGGCGCGTCCGAAAAAAGAAACCCCGGCTTAGCGCCGGGGTTCAGTTTCATGCGTCAGTAACAGAAGCCCTGATCAAGCCAGGGCGGCGAGCGCAGCGTTGAACGTTGCGCTAGGGCGCATCGCCTTGCTGGTCAGCTCGGGGTTCGAGCGATAGTAGCCGCCAATGTCGACTGGCTTACCCTGCACCTCGGCCAGCTCAGCAAGAATGGCTTCTTCGTTATCCTTCAGCTGCTTCGCCAAGGGGGCGAACTGGGCTTGCAGGTCGGCGTCTTCGGTTTGTGCTGCGAGCTCCTGCGCCCAGTACAGCGCCAGGTAGAAGTGGCTGCCGCGGTTGTCCAGTTCGCCGGTGCGGCGAGACGGGGACTTGTTGTTGTCGAGCAGCTTGCCCGTAGCAGCGTCCAGCGTCTTGCCAAGTAGCTTAGCTTTGACGTTGTCAGTTTTTATGCCGGTCTCTTCCAGCGACACGGCCAGCGCCAGGAATTCGCCCAGCGAGTCCCAGCGCAGATGGTTTTCTTCGATCAGCTGCTGGACGTGCTTGGGTGCAGAGCCACCAGCACCGGTTTCATACATGCCGCCACCGGCCATAAGAGGGACGATAGACAGCATCTTCGCTGAAGTCCCGAGTTCCATGATCGGGAACAAGTCGGTCAGGTAATCGCGAAGCACGTTGCCGGTCACGGAGATGGTGTCCTGGCCACGAATCAGGCGTTCCATGCTGACGCGGATGGCTTCGTTGTAGCCCATCATGAGGATGTCGAGGCCAGCT
>JAKUTK010000135.1 GCA_022448005.1 Pseudomonas sp. | reverse complement strand
CTGCTTCATCGGGAAACTCGGTGGGTGGGGTCGCGGTATTTTGCCAAATCAGAAAGTCTTTTTCAGAGTTTCCCTAGTGATTACATTTTTGTAAGCATTTGGCTTTTCGACCGAGCGAACCGCGCACCCGGCATAAGCTGATACCTTGTCTCCAGAACTCACCAGCACGGGTAATCCATCCGAAGGCAGTTCAATCAGTCGGTAACAGCCGGCGTGGCTTTCTGCAAATCGCTTTCCCTTTGCGCGTGCATTCCGGCCGCGGTTCGAAGTGCTTGCGCCTGAAGCGCATCCCAGAACTCGCCGCCGCCCCCGGTTGATCTAGCGTCGCCGCGTTATTTTGATTGCTCTCGTGCAGCCTCTTCGCGCTCCATACGCTCACGCACGCCGCCTTCCACACCGGTGCCAGATTGCATTGGCTTGTAAAGCGAACCCGTTGTTGGGGGTGCTGGTGGTGCTTTTTCGATCTGCCAGCGGTGCGCGATGTTCGCCGCGATACGCTCGGTGAGAGAGGGGAACAACGAATGCGAGATCACTGCGCCCCGGGCTTTCCAGCCTACCGGCAGACGTTTGCGCGGGTTGACCGAGACCCAGGCGATGGCTTCAACCACCTGCTCAGGGCCGTCCATTGCGGCCATGCGTGGCGTGCCGCCGGTGTAGTTGGCCGCGTGTTCCCAGAACGGTGTGTCCACAGCCCAGGGCATAACAGTGGCAACACTAATAGTCCCGCTGCCGCTCAGGCGAATCTCCTCGGCGATTGCTGCCCCGAGATTCATCACTCCACCTTTGGTCGCTGCGTAGGAGGCATGGTAAGCCAGCGGTATCTCGCTCTCGACCGAGCCGACGTTGACCAGCGTGCCGAAGCCCTGAGTTCTGAACTGGCGCATGGCCGCGTGGCTTCCGTAGATCACGCCCTTGAGATTGACGTCCACAACCCGCGCATGGTCCTCGACGGGGACGTCTTCGAAGCGCCCCAGTGCTCCGACCGCTGCGTTATTGATCCACACGTCGATACTGCCGAAGCGTTCGATGGCGGCTTGGGCCAGGCCTTGTATGTCGGCTGGTTTGCTCACATCGGTGGTCACTACGAGTGCCGACCCTCCTGCCTCGCGTATCTGCGTAGCCAGTTCTTCGAGCACCGCGGTTCGGCGGGCCGCCAGCACCACGTCGCCTTGCAAAGCGGCAAGCCTGAGCGCCACGCCGCGACCGAAGCCACTTGAGGCGCCGGTTATGACGAAGGTTTTGCCAGCTACGCTTGGCTGGTCGTTTGGTTTCAGGCGTGGGGAAACGGCGCAGCCACCGAGTTGCAGGAGGGTAAGCAGAAGTAGCAGCAAAGCCAATCTCTGCGATGGGAAGATTCGCAAAACCATTATCGCTTCTCCTGGCAAAGTCATACGGCCGAATGGGCCGAAATTCCAGTGTTGTACGACTGTCTTGTGCCAGCGCCGCAGCAGGACAGGCGAATAGAATTTTTATGCTAGATCATTAATTTAGTAATGGCGCTGGAAACCTGATTACATTTTTGTAAGCATTGGGCTGTATTTGTAATGAGCTATTCGAATGCTTGCTTGGAAATGATTTGCTATGTGATTTATCGAGTCCGGCAAATCACAATTGAAAGCTACTCATTAGTCGCACAGTCGACTAATAATTTGTTTCTTATGTTTTCGCGCATCTTGAGTTTCGAAAAGCGACATCATTAGGGTTAATAAAGCAGGCTTACCTCGGGTTGCTCTTCATGTCAGCTTCGAGGTATTTATAAACTCAACGCGAGCCTGCCTCTTTGAGGCGGCAGTCTAGACTGGCCTTTTAACCGTCTCTAAGCGCACCGACACGAAGAGAACTATGAGAATTGATCAGCAACTGGCAGCTGGAAAGGCAGAATATCCAACGATTGCTTCGCTGGCGGCCATCGGTGATGGTCGCTCCATGGCATTGGTGGGCCCAGATGGCAACGTGGAATGGTTCTGTCCCCAGCGCTTCGATGCCACACCGATGATTTGGCCGCTGCTCGACCGTCAACGTGGCGGGCGGCTACAGCTGTCGACACCGGGTGACGTCAAAACGCATTATCTGGACGATTCTGCAGTATTAGAGTTCGAAGTGCACAGCGCGTCCGGGTCCGCCCGTGTCACGCTTTGTATGGAGTGGCCTGGATCGGACGATCAGCAACGCTTGCTTTGGCAGGTAGACGGCCTCGCTGGCCGCTGTGAGTTCACTCTGCTGTTTGAGCCTCGTCCAGATTTTGGAAGCATAGCCGGCGAGGCAAGCATTTCAGCCGAAGGGTTAACCTATTCTTATATGGGCCAACAGCTGCTGCTTCAAGCGGACTGCGCACTGTATCCAGACGGTGAAGGCTGGCAGGGAGTCCTCTCAGTAGATGCAGGAGGGAGTGCCGGAATTTGTCTAAGCGTTTCCTTAGAGCAAGATGCCCCACCCGTTCCTGTATCGATTGAATCAGTGCCAGCTCGGATTGCGGCGACTTTGAAAGCTTGGTGTGACTGGTGTGCAGCGCTGGACTTCCCGGTCTCCTATCGGACCGACGTCGTGCGTAGCGCTATCACTCTTAAGCTGCTGACATACGAACCCAGCGGGGCGGTTGTAGCTGCTGGAACGACATCCCTACCTGAACACTTGGGCGGCGAGCGTAACTGGGATTATCGGTATACCTGGTTCCGAGATGCGGGGCTGACACTTGGTGCTCTCTTCGGCCTCGGTTGTCGAGATGAGGCACATCGTTGGGCCCAGTGGATGCAGCGAACCATTGAGCAGCATGGGACGCCGCTGGCCGTGCTATACGATGTAAACGGTGCTGCGCCGCCGCCAGAACGTAATATCGAAGGGGTTGATGGCTATCGCGGCTCGCGGCCGGTGCGTGTAGGTAACGCTGCCGAAGGCCAGTTTCAGCTGGATGTTTATGGCGAGTTGCTGGAGTGCGTGAGCATCTGCGATAGCATGGGTGACGATGCGATGCGGGCGCACTGGCCTCATATGCGCGCCGCTGCTGATTTCATTGCCGCGCACTGGCAGGAGCCTGACCAAAGCATTTGGGAGATGCGCAGCGCGCCGCGCCACTATGTGCACTCCAAGGTTATGGCGTGGGCCGGCCTACAGCGTGCGCTTTGGCTGAAGCGCCGCCATGACCTAGATGGAGATGAGGAAAGCTGGGTCAATCAGGCCGAGGCTCTACGTCAGTTAGTCCTGCGTCGTGGTGTCAGCGCCGACGGCAGCCATTTCATCCGGGCCTTCGATGACGATAGGCTTGACGCCAGCCTTCTGCTGTTAGCACGTGTTGGTTTCATCGAAGGCAGCGACGAGCGTTTCATCAATACGGTCGATGCGATCCGTAAACAACTGGACGAAGGCGGCGTCGCGCTACGGCGCTACCCTGCTGAAATTTCGGATGGGCTACAGGGCCGAGAAGGCGCCTTCTTCATCTGCAGCTTTTGGCTCGTCGAGGCATTAGTGCAAACCGGCCGGCCTCGAGAGGCAAAGGAATTTTTCGAACAGCTGCTGCAACGCAAAGGTGAGCACGGCCTGTTCGCTGAGGAGTTCGACACCCGAAGCGGCCAGCATCTAGGCAACATACCGCAGGCCTTTTCTCATGTGGGTTTGATCAATGCCGCACTGAGCCTCGGTTCTTTTGATTAACGTGCCCGCGTTCAACGGGCGCTTTTGCCTGATCCAATTGATGCGACCCGGCTAGCTGGCAATAGCAACAACTACCGCTACGCCAAACACCATTACCAACGCCAAGGCACCCGCAGCCAGCTTGCCCGCGGTTTCGGAGCTTAGGCCCAGTGCCTTTCCTTTTGTCTGGTCGCCGAAGCGCCCTTCGAGGCGATGCAGCCCAACTACCGGCTGGAACAAGTTGTCCGGCTGTTCATCGCTAGCCGGTTCGTCGGTCATCTGCCCGTTCCAGGCCTGCTTGGCCATCATCCGATCAAGCAGGCCGGGCATGAACATATTGCCAATGATGGCCTGGAACGAGGCGCGCCCCAGCCAAAGCTCGCGAGGTGCGTCGGTCGCTGCACGGAGGATGGCGCGCGCGGCGACCTCTGGCGTATGGATGGGAGGGACTGGCTGCGGACGCTTTTGCATCTTGTTGCGCGACCAGTCGAATTGCGGCGTGTTATGGGCCGGCAGCTGCACCATGGTCAGCCGCACCCGGCTGTTGGTATGGATAAGTTCGCAGCGCAGCGAATCGGTGAAGCCGCGAATCGCGAACTTCGCTGCGCAATAAGCCGACTGCAAAGGAATCGCCCGGTAAGCAAGAGCCGAGCCCACCTGGACGATGGTGCCTCGGTTGCGCGATTCCATATAGCGCAGCGCCGCCAGCGTGCCGTGAACGAAACCGAGATAGGTCACCTCGGTCACTCGCTTGTATTCCGCCGCGCTGGTTTTGTTGACCGGGCCGAACACCGTCGCCATGGCGGCGTTGACCCATATCTCGATGGGACCCAGCTCCGCTTCGATACGCTCGGCTGCCTTATCGACCGCCTCGGCATCGGCCATATCCGCTGAAATCGCCAGCGTCATGGTGCCCTTTTCCTCCAGTTCAGCACGGGTATCGGCTAACCCCTCTTCGCCGCGAGCGATCACTGCGACGCGAAAGCCAGCTTGCGCGAACGCATGAGCTGTCGCTCGTCCTACGCCTGCGGTCCCGCCACAAATCACGGCGGTTTTTGCGCGGTCGGTCATGTTCGGCTCCTGTGCTGGTTGGATTGCACTGGCTTAGCGCAACAGCGCATTCCAGCCGGCATAACGGTGATTAATCGCCCCCTTCGGAAGGCTCAGCAGTATTACCAGCAGACCAGCGATCAGGCTGCCGATCGTGGCGGCGAATCCTGCCCCGTCGAGGAACGAGGGCGCGGCGATCAACCAGGCGCCGATGGGATAATTCAGAAACCGCAGCGGGCGAGCTACTTCTGCAAAGGCCAGCACCGAGACGGTGATCAGCAGCGAGCCCATCAGATGATCGCTGTTGGCCATGGCACCCTCGGTGCCGAAGATCAACCGGGTCGACATCAGCCAGACGCCTAGAATGCACAGCAGCGCGAGCCCCCAGGGCAGGTTTACTCCGCGAAGGCCTTTGAGGGTCATTGAGGAGAGGCTGCCGTCGAACTCCGGCGTGTTGTCCTCGCGGGCGCCTTCCATCGCGTCGCCTTTGAAGAAAGTCCTCCAAAACGGTTTGCCACGGCGCCGCGCATCCTTGAGGAACTGGCCCATGGCAACCAGTTCATCCAGCGCGTAAGG
>JAKUTK010000134.1 GCA_022448005.1 Pseudomonas sp. | reverse complement strand
TGCTGGGTGAAAAACTTATTCGCTTCGAGACGGGCAATGACCTGCAATTCATCCGCAAGCCATTGGCATTCCACCCCAACGGCATGATCTTTCGCGCGTTCGACGCCGCCGGGCTGCAGTTGCGCAGCCGCGAATACTATTCGGTCGGCGGCGGCTTTGTTGTCGATGAGCAGGCTGCAGGCGATGACCGCATCGTCGAGGACACCACACCCCTGCCCTTCCCCTTCCACAGCGCCGACGAGCTGCTCGCGTTATGCGACGAGCATGGCTTATCCATCAGCCAGCTGATGCTGGCCAACGAGGCCACCTGGCGCCCCGAGGCCGAAACACGAGCGGGCCTGCTAAAGATCTGGCACGTGATGCAGGCCTGCGTAAAGGCCGGGTGCAACACCGAAGGGGTGATGCCCGGCGGGCTGAAGGTCGAGCGCCGCGCCGCCGGGCTCTACCGTCAGCTCAGCGAGCACCCCGAAGCCAACCTGCGTGACGCGCTCAGCGTACTCGACTGGGTCGACTTGTATGCGTTGGCGGTGAACGAGGAAAACGCCGCAGGCGGCCGTGTGGTGACGGCGCCCACCAACGGTGCAGCCGGGATCGTCCCTGCGCTGCTGCACTACTACATGCGCTTCATCCGCGGCGCCAACGAAGACGGCGTGGTGCGTTTTCTCCTGACAGCGGCGGCCATCGGCATCCTCTACAAGGAAAACGCCTCGATCTCCGGGGCCGAAGTCGGCTGCCAGGGGGAAGTGGGCGTGGCCTGCTCCATGGCTGCCGGCGCCCTGTGCGAAGTGCTGGGCGGTACGCCGCAGCAGGTCGAGAACGCCGCCGAGATTGGCATGGAGCACAACCTCGGACTCACCTGCGACCCGGTGGGCGGGCTGGTTCAGGTGCCCTGCATCGAGCGCAACGCCATGGGCGCGGTCAAGGCGATCAATGCGGCACGCATGGCGCTGCGCGGCAACGGCAAGCACTTCATCTCCCTGGACAAGGTGATCCGCACCATGCGCCAAACCGGTGCCGACATGAAAAGCAAATACAAGGAAACCGCTCGCGGCGGGCTGGCGGTAAACATCATCGAGTGCTGACTCCACTTGCGACTCATCACTGTCCCTTTCATCGGCAGTAATCCGCAGCACGAAGCTTTATCATCCGTTCGGCAGTGTCCGTGGCGGCAAAAGGAATCCGTCTGAGGTCTCGCTGTCTTCCCTACATGCGTCGCCCGCCCCGGAAGCATCCGGAAATAAATGCCGAGGATTTGATGAGCACCAGCCCTGAGGCGTCCACGCCGAAAAATAGCCAACTCGCCCGCAGCACCCTGAAATTCCCGGTGGTTGGGATCGGAGCTTCGGCAGGCGGCCTCAAGGCGTTGCTGACCCTCTTCGAACACATGCCCAGCGACTGTGGCATGGCGTTCGTGGTGATCATGCACCTCTCGCCCAAGCACGAGAGCAATGCCGACAAGATTCTGCAAAAGGTCACTCGGATGCCGGTGTTGCAGGTCAATCAGCCGGTGCCCATCGAGCGTAACCACATTTACGTGATTCCCCCAGCCATGGACCTGTCGATGAACGACGGCTATTTGCGCCTGGTGAAGCCCGAGCGCGAGCGCGGTGCTCAGGTGGCCATCGATCTGTTCTTCCGCACCCTGGCCGATGTGCATCACAGCCACTCCATGGGCATCGTGTTGTCCGGCACCGGCGCGGACGGCTCGGTCGGGCTGGCCCGCATCAAGGAGCAAGGCGGTGTGACCCTGGCGCAGACACCGGAAGATGCCGAATACGATTCGATGCCACGCAACGCCATTGAAACCGGCGTGGTGGATATCGTGCTGCCGGTGGCCGATATGCCCCAGCGGCTGGTCGAGCTGCGCCGCAACCAGGAAGTACTGCTGAAACGTGAGGACCCGATCGCGTCGCCGGGCGACACCGCACAGGCCAACAAGGAGCAGGGTGAACTGGAGTCCGCCCAGGCCCATACCCAGTCCAAGCCGAACGAATTGGCATTACGGGAGATTCTCGCGGCACTCCGGGCCCGCACCGGTCATGACTTCCGCCATTACAAACAGGCCACGGTGCTGCGCCGCATCGAGCGGCGCATGCAGGTCAATGCCGTGCGCGACATGCCCAGCTACGCCAAGCACCTGCAAAGCCACCCCGAAGAAACGCCGGCCCTGCTGGCCGACATGCTGATCGGTGTAACCAACTTCTTCCGCGACCGCGAGGCGTTCGAAGCGCTGGAGCGCGAAATCATCCCGTCGTTGTTCGAGCGCAAACAGCACAGTGAAGATAAATCGATTCGCGTCTGGGCAGCCGCCTGCTCGACCGGTGAAGAGGCGTACTCCCTGGCCATGCTGTTTGCCGACGAAGCGGCGGCCAGCAATGCCCAGGGTGAAATTCTCACTCAGGTGTTTGCCACCGATATCGATGATCGCGCCCTGGAAACCGCTCGCGCCGGTGTTTATCCGGAAGCCATCGTGACCGATGTGCCGCCCACCCGGCTGCGGCAATACTTCATCAAGGAGCAGGATCGTTACCGCATGCAGAAGGAGCTGCGTGAGCGGATCCTGTTTGCCCGCCACAACATCCTGCGTGACCCGCCGTTTTCCAGGCTCGATCTGATCTCCTGCCGCAACCTGATGATCTACCTGGACCGGGACATTCAGATCGAAGTGCTGCGCATGTTCCATTTCGCCCTCAACCCCGGCGGTTACCTGTTCCTTGGCAGCTCCGAGACCGCCGATGCCTGCAGTCAGCTGTTCACGCCGGTGGACAAGAAGAACCGTATCTATCGCGCCAAGGAAGTGTCATCCGCGCTGCGTCGTGCACCCACCGGCCCGTACCACGGCTTTACACTGAGCGCGCCTGCTCGCCCACCCTTCAGCGAACCCTCCAGACGCCACCGCAAGTTTTCCTACGCCGATGTCCACCAGCGCGCACTTGAGCAGTACGCCCCGCCCAGCGTCATCGTTAACCATGACGCCGAGATCGTGCACATGTCCGATCGTGCCGGGAATTTTTTGCGCTATGTCGGCGGCGAGCCCTCGCTGAACCTGACGACGCTGGTACACCCTCAACTGCGGCTCGAACTGCGCACCGCGCTGTATCAGGCGACTCACACCGGCAAAAGCGTCGAAGCGCGACGGGTCCGTCTGGAACGCGACGACCGTAGCTTCTACGTGAACATGGTGGTCCGCCCGTTCCGCGACAGTGAGGCCGGCAGCGAATACATGCTGGTCATCTTCGACGAGGTTGAAGCCTGCATGGACAGCAGTGCGCAGGAGCATTCCGACACCAAGGACAGCGTGCTGACCCAGCTCGAAGCCGAGTTGCAGCAGACCAAAGAGCAGTTGCAGATCACCATGGAGCACTCGGAAACCTCCACCGAGGAGTTGCGTGCGTCCAATGAAGAACTGCAAGCGATCAACGAGGAGCTGCGCTCAGCCACCGAGGAACTGGAGACCAGCAAGGAAGAGCTGCAGTCGATCAACGACGAGCTGACCACCGTCAACTTCGAGCTCAAGACCAAAGTCGACGAAACCAGCAAGATCAACGATGACCTGCAGAATCTGATCTCCTCAACCGACATAGTCACGGTCTTTGTCGACCGCAAGCTGCGCATCAAGTGGTTCACTCCCCGCGCACGCGACATTTTCAACGTGATCGGCAACGATGCCGGCCGCTCGCTTTCGGACATCACCCATCGCCTTGATTATCAGCAGCTGCACATAGATGCCGCGAAAGCCTTCGAGGAGCTGCGCCTGGTCGAGCGGGAAGTCAGGTCCAAGGATGACAATCGCTGGTTCCTCGCGCGTTTCGTGCCCTACCGCACGCTGGACGACCGCATCCAAGGCGCCGTGCTGACCTTCATCGACATCACCGACCGGCGCCGTGCCGAAGAAAGCCTGCTCGCCGGTGAAGCCCATATGAAGCTCCTTGCACAGAGCACCAAGGGCTACGCCATCATCACGCTGGACTGCGAGGGCCTCATCACCACCTGGAACCGTGGCGCGGAGAAGATATTCGGCTACGGCGAGCAAGAGGTGATCGGCCAGAGCATCGACATGCTCTATACCGAAGAGGATCGCAACAAGGGTGTGCCCAGCGCCGAACGCCAGCGCGCCCTTGAACAAGGTCAGGCCACTGATGAGCGCTGGCATGTGCGTCAGGATGGCAGTCAGTGCTTCTTCAGCGGCCTGGTCAACCCGCTGGTGGATAACGACGGCAACGTTATCGGCTTTGCCAAGATTGCCCGCGACCTCACCGAGGCGCGAGAGCAGGACGCCCACCAGCGCAACGAGCTGGAAAACATCCAGGCTGCCAACATGCAGAAGGATCAGTTTTTCGCCGTGCTGTCGCACGAGCTCAAGCACCCGCTGAACCTGATCCAGCTCAACACCGACCTGGTCGCGCGCTCCCAGGCCGCGAAAAACTTTCCAAACTTGCGCAAGGCAACCCAGTCGATCCAGAACGCGGTGCGCAGCCAATCACGGATCATCGATGACCTGATGGACGTGTCCCGTATCCGTACCGGCAAGCTCAAGCTGCAATTCACGACGCTGCATTATCAGGATGTGCTGCGAGGCATCGAGGCCGTGTTCGCACCATTAGCCCAAGCCGAGAGCGTCACCTTCGAGGCGTTCAAACCCGAGCAGCCAATCTACGTCCATGCCGACCCGACACGGCTCGATCAGATCATCTGGAACCTGCTGAACAATGCCTGGAAGTTCACCAAAGGCGGCGAGCGCATCTGCATGCAACTCGAGCGAGACGGCGAACAGGCGCGGCTGGATGTCATCGACACCGGCGAAGGCATCTCCGCAGACTTCCTACCAAGAGTGTTCGACATGTTCGGCCAGGCGGAAATGCAACATGCGCAGCGCTCCAAGCATGGCCTGGGGATCGGCCTGGCGCTGGTCAAGCAACTGGTGGAAGCCCATGGCGGCCGTATCGAAGCCTTTTCCGAAGGCATCGGGCGCGGGGCCCGTTTCAGCGTCTGGCTGCCGATCCACCTGCAGACCGAAATGGAGCTCAGCGAATTGGAGCACGACGGGGATATGGGAGGCTTGACGGGCATTCGCATCCTGCTGGTAGACGACTCGCCGGACATCCTTGAAACCATGTGCGAACTGCTGGAAAGCGAAGGCGCCAAGGTCACCACCGCCGACGGCGGCGCCAAGGGCATCGAACTCGCTGAGCAGAACGCCTACGATGTGATCGTCTCCGACATTGGCATGCCAGGGATCGACGGCCACAAGATGATGACGGCGATCCGCGGCGGCAACACCAATGCCGACACGCCCGGCATCGCCCTGACCGGTTACGGCACCCTGCGCGACGTGGAAAAGGCCAAGGCCGCCGGCTTTACCCTGCACCTGCGCAAACCGATCGACCTGCAAGCGCTGATCGACGCCGTGACACAGGCCGTGCACTAGACCAGCCGCACCGCGGCTCGCTGCTCTTTGGGGTGTACGAAGCAATCAAGCAGGCAGAGCCGTGCTCTTCGTAGGAGCGAGCTTGCTCGCGAACCAGGC
>JAKUTK010000133.1 GCA_022448005.1 Pseudomonas sp. | reverse complement strand
GGCGGGGTTCATCATGAACATGACCATGAACAGCGCCATCACGGTCATTTCCACCGCCATCATGAACCACAGCGCCACGCCCAGATATTCGGCGGCGAGTAGCAACATGATCGCGCCGATCGCCATGAACGACACCAGCAACAGGAATGAGGCGCGGATCATCGAATCGGTGCAGAACACCCGCCAGCCGGTAAACAGCGCAATAGCGGCAAAAATGAAAAAAGCGATATCGACAAGCATCAGCGCATCGCCTCCAACCCAGCCCAGACCAGATCGGCGAAGGACAGCGGCAGGAACAGCACCCAGGCCAGGGTCACGAAGCGTTCCGGCGAGACGCGCGCCAGCGCATGGCCAAGCCAGAGCAGCAGCGCCATCAGCGCCAGGGATTTGAGGATCAGCCACAGCGGGCCGGGGAGCCAGGGCCCGAGCCAGCCGCCGAGAAAGGCGGTCGCCGCCATGGCGCTGAAGGCCACCAGCATCGCTGCGCGCGCCCATTGCCAGACGAGCCGCGACGGGCCGCTGATTTCAGATGCGGTGCCGCCTGCCAGATCAGTCGAATCAGCGAAATTCAACGGCCCCCAAAAGCTCACACCCAGCCCCACGATGAGAAACAGCGGCAGGCCCAGCGGTTGGCGGATGACATTCCACAGCGTTTGCTGCGACTCGACCACCGCAGACACCTGCAGTGACTCAGCCGGCAGCGCCACGCCAATCAGCACGAACATGCTGATAAGAATGTAGGACAGGCCCAGCGCCACATAGCGATAGGCGCCAATCAGCGGTAACAGTGCGTTGGCCGACCAGCCATGCAGAAATATCACCACCGTGGCCAGCGCCTCTACCGAGCCCCAGAGCACCAGCCCGGTGCTGATATCGGTCGGGATCAGCGTGGCCGACCAGGGCACCACGGCCAGCCCGGCTGCGGCCAGAGCCAGATAGGCCGCAGGCGCGAGTTGCCAGTTGAGGCTGTCCGGACGTTCGGTGTGGTTGCGCGGCTGCAGCCATAGCCAGGCGCCGCGATGTAACGGCGCGAGCCAGAGGCTGCCAGTGGCGCGACGCCCGACGGCAGCGGCGATGGCACCATCGATCACGGCGAGCAGGTAGGGGCCCAAAACCAGGGTCAAGCAGACCAGTAACACAGGCAGCAGCAGCTCGGTCAGCATAGCGCTGCCTGCTGTCGTTCCATCGGGTAGGGCGAAAGCGCAGCGGTATCCAGGCCGGCGATCAGCAGCAGCGCCTGGCTCCACTCGAGTCCGGGCAAAAGGTCCATCAACAGATGACTGGCATCGGCAGGTCGCTGCTCTGTGCTCAGTTCACCTTTTGGGGTTTCGACTCGCTCGGTATTGCCCGTGTGCAATTGCAATTCGTTGGCTGCGGTGGCGAGGCTCAACGCCTGGGAGATTTCCGCGACCGTCTGCAATAGCCGGGCACGGGCATCGCTGCCCTCGTGCGTCAGCGGCTCGAAACCGATCCGGGCGTAACTCGGGTCGTCGGATCGAGCGTCGTGCGGCATGCCCGCGGCGCGCCAGGCCACACCGCCAAGCATGCGTGCCTGGTGCATGTCGAGCTGCCCCAACCCGGGGTTAAAACTTTGTAGCAAACCGCTGCGCGTGATGCGCCGATACAGATCCGGCAGGCGTGAGCCCGGCTGTATCCGTGCAGCATCGGCCAGCGGGCGTTGGGCCCGCGACCCGAGACCCGCGATGCGCAGCAGCGGCGCCAGGCGATAGAGGTGATAGCGCGCCCGCTCTATTTCCAGCGCGGCTATAGGCATTGGTCGTTGCAGCGCCTCGAAGAAAAGCGCCGGTAGGTGCACGGGGTAAGCGCTGGACTCGATCATCGCCATCTGCAGCAGATCGCCCTGCAGGGTCAGTTTCAGTTGCAAACCGGGCGGCAGGGCACGGTAGAAAGGCCCCAGCGTGAAGGACAGCGAATCGAGCTGCAGGCCGTCGCGCAGATCGTCCATCATGGCCATGGCCATCGCCCGACCGTAGGGCACGCCGCCCATCATGCCTTCGCCGCCCTGTCCGTGCTTGCCCTTGCCTTGCCATGGATGGGGTGGCTGGTCCGGCAGAAGGCCCGGCTCGCCGGGCATGTCTCCTCCGACAAGCGCGCGGTGCAGGCGAGCTATCTCGGCCGGGAGATCGCCGAGCCGGTCAATGCGCCGCGCCTGGTCCAATTCGATCAGCGGATCGCTTCGGAACCACAGGGAAGCGGCCGGTCGCGGTAGCTGGCTGTGAACCCGCCGTAGCGCGTCGTGCTGATCCGGCGGCACGCCGCCTGCGACCAAGAGGACACTGGCGTGCCGTGGCGAATCCACCAGTTCGACGCGCGGGTTCAGCGCCAGAACCTCACGCACCGGGCCCGCATCCATCCCAACGGCGACAAAAACCGGCGCTGGGCGAGCGGCCGCAAGGCGTCGCAAAAGGCCTACTGCCACCGGAACACGCCCTCGCGCCAGGCGTAGACGATGCCCACTGAGAGAATGGCGAGAAACATGCCCATCTCCATCATCGCCTTCATGCCCTCGGCCACATACACCACCGCCCAGGGGTACATGAACATCATCTCCATCTCGAAGGCGATCAGCAGCAACGTCATTGGGTAGTAGCGAACGTGAAAGCGGCTCCAGGCGTGGCTGTCCGGTTGGCCACCGCCGAGAAACGGTGCGCGCTGCGGCCAAGCCGGCAGCTCACGCTGCCACGGCCTTTGCAAGGCCAGCCCGGCAACGAGCATGACCAGTACGATAAGCGAAAGTGCAACCAGTTCCATCGGGCCTCCAATCGATGTGCCGGGTCGACTGCTTTCGTAACGAGCCGGCGCAGCGTCGCGGGTACTAGACGCTGCGTTGCAGGTAGTGAACGCTGAATAGCTGCTGCGGATCGGTCCACTGCGCAATGCTCTCAAAGCCGGCGCTGCGCCCAAGCGCGGCGAAAGAGGCGAGACTGTATTTATATGAGTTCTCGGTGTGCAGGCTTTCGCCCGCCTCGAAGTGGAAGCGCCGTCCTTTTATGGTCACATCCTGGGCCTCACGGCTTACAAGGTGCATCTCTATGCGCGACTGGCCTTCGTTAAAGATCGCCTTGTGCATGAAGCGCCTCGGATCGATGTCGCTGTCAAGTTCGCAACGGATTCGTTCCAGCAGGTTGAGGTTGAACGCCTCGGTGACACCCGCCGCATCGTTGTAAGCCGCTTCTAGTACCGTCTTGCTCTTTATAAGGTCAACCCCGACCAGCAGGCCACTACCCACCGGCAATAGGCAGTGTAGACGAGTTAAGAACTGCTGGGCCTGAGTCGGCGTGAAGTTACCGATGCTTGAGCCGGGGAAAAAGGCCAGCGGACAGACGCTGTCGAAGCCCTCCGGTAGATGCAACTCGTCGCAGAAGTCGGCGCACAGTGCGTGAACGTCGAGCCAAGGATAATCAGCTGCCAGTTGCAAGGTACTGCTGCGCAGAAAGTCCTCGGAAATGTCGATGCCCAGGTAGCTCGACGGCCGCATGGCTTCGAGCAGCAGACGCACCTTGCGGCTGGCGCCGCTACCCAGCTCGATCAGGTCTGCTTCGGGGCCGGCAATCTCCGCTATGTCGTGGGCCGCCAGGCTGAGTATCAGCTCCTCGGTGCGCGTAGGGTAGTACTCGGGCTGCTCGGTTATCTTTTCGAAGAGTTCAGACCCGCGGCGATCGTAGAAAAATTTTGGCGAAGCCCATTTGGGTCTCGCGGCAAAGCCCGCCAGAATTTCGTCGCCAAGGGAGGCGGTGCTGTTATGTGAGAGCTGGTCATGAAAGCGAACGGCTAAAGCCATCGGAAACTCCTTTGCGGCGCTGAGCTCTTCGAGGTGTTCTCAACCGACTGCCCCATTTGTAACAAAGTTCGGTGCGGCAGGACGGATGGCGATGTCCTGTACATGGTCTGCCCGCGATTTTAGGACATTGCCCTTAGGCTGCCGGGCTCGTAAAGAAGGTGGTCTAGGCGGTTGTCACTTCAGCCGATTGTCCACTCAGCGCTACTAGTCATGTCTACCGTTAGTTGCCCATGTCGCCCTTGCCTTTTAGGGCGCACAAATGAAGCCGGTCAGGCTATCAAACGGTCTGGATCCTCGCGCCTTAGTAGTTGTCCGGCGTCTATACCTCGGCCCGGCAACCTTACAGCATTGTAATCAAGATGAATGAAACGGGTGCGACAGGGGTATGTCGTATTTCTGTGCTTGCTAACGCTGATGCGGCTATTCGACTAGCAAACCACATCGCCATACAACTATCGAACTCTGGAGAACGCAATGACCAATTCAATGTTCACTTCCTGCATCCAAGCTTGTTCGAACTGCGCGCTGGTGTGCGAAACGTGCGCCTCTGCTTGCCTACGTGAAGATGATGTAAAAATGATGGCTCGATGCGTCGAGCTTGACCGCGACTGCGCGGACATTTGTACGCTGGCTGCCACTTTGATGAGCCGCGAAAGTGAGTACGCTAAAGAGTTCTGTGCACTATGCGCCAAGGTCTGCCGCGCTTGCGGAGAGGAATGCGCAAAACATCAAGTGGATCACTGCCAAGACTGCGCCAAGGCGTGCATGAAGTGCGCTGAAGAATGCGAGCGTATGGCAGCGTAACTCGTAGTTTGCTGCTCTGGCATGGCTATATGTCGAAGCAGTTAGAAGTAACGAAATGCAGCGCTATGTTCCGCTTACATGGCTCGACCAAAAGAAACAGCTATAACCACCTGGAGCGGGGTTAGGCTATTAATCCCAGCGTTAATGTAAATGTGAAGCGGAAGTTGCGCTGCTGTCGGACTAGAAATCGTGGTCACGCATCCTGAATAGGCCAAGCTACACGCTGGCCGAATTGACTCTGAGCCCTGCTGCTCATCGTAACAAGTGCGATTTTCTGTCGCCACAGCGTACTTCAGCGCAGAGGACAAAAATCTATGGAGCATCAGGGAGAGTATCTACGCCAAAGCGCCATGTCGTCCGATATGGGGATGGACGCGCATATGCAAATGATGGAGCGGCGCCACCTCGCGACGCTATGGTGCCACTTCGTCAATGTATTACTTGGCTTCTGGGTGCTGAGTGCGCCATTCATCTTTGGCTACATGAACGTAGCGTCGGGCGACCTCGACCTGCCACGCCTTGCAGCCGAACGTGATCTACCTGAGGTCGCCATTCGCGCATTACTGATGACCTGGAACGATGTCATCAGCGGCGCGTTGATCGTGTTGTTCGCGATCCTCTCGCTCAAACGGATCAGTTGGGCGCAATGGGCCAACACGGTCATGGGATTGTGGTTGATGTTCGCGCCGCTGCTGTTCTGGACTCCATCCCCGGCGAGCTACGGCAATGCCTTGCTGGTCGGTGGGCTGGTGATCGCCTTCTCTACTCTGGTGCCGATGATGCCCGGCATGAGCATGCAGGGCATGATGCAAAAGGCTGCAGTGCCGCCGGGCTGGGATTACAACCCTTCGACTTGGCTGCAACGCCTGCCAATAGCCATCCTCGCCGTGATCGGCATTCTACTCGCACGTTATCTAACCGCTTATCAGCTTGGCCATACCTCGAATGCCTGGGACCCATTCTTCGGCACCCAGCCCAACGGCACGGAAACCATCATCACTTCCGATATGTCGCGCGCCTGGCCGGTGTCCGATGCAGGGATCGGTGTGATGGCCTATATGATCGAGCTGCTCATGGCGGTTATGGGCGATGCTCGGCGCTGGCGCACCATGCCGTGGATGGTCGCCGCGTTCGGCGTGGTGGTAGTGCCCCTGGGCGTCGTGAGCATCTTCTTCATCATTGCCCAGCCGATCTTCATCGGTACGTGGTGCACGCTTTGCCTGGCCCAAGCCTTGGCCATGCTGGTGATGATGCCTTACGCGCTGGATGAACTGGTTGCCATGGGCCAGTTCCTCAAGGATGCGCGGCGCCGTGGCAAACCGTTTTGGAG
>JAKUTK010000132.1 GCA_022448005.1 Pseudomonas sp. | reverse complement strand
CGAAAAATGCCCGTATCTCACGATACGGGCATTTTCTCTAACCACCGTTCAGACCGCTAGGTTTTCACACAGTCTGATTCATGCGGGCATTTTTTTGCTTAAGCGGAATGAAACGGCATCTGCTCGAGCGATAAGACTCTAGCCATCTTGGTTCGAGGCATTGCACGACGGGAAGCAGATCAGTACTGGGAAGCGCAGGACGCGCAGCCGGGACGCCGGGACGCCGCCAGATGGCGCCTGCCCTACGCTGGACTATTCCATATCGCAAAGATGATGCGAGCGGCAGTCACTACCGCCCGTCAGGGCTCTTGAAGCTCGTGAAGCCCAATCAGGCCTTGGGCAAGGTCACGCCACGCTGGCCCTGATATTTACCACCGCGATCCCGGTAAGAGGTTTCGCACTCCTCATCCGACTCCAGGAACAGCATCTGTGCCACGCCTTCGTTGGCGTAGATCTTCGCTGGCAAGGTGGTGGTGTTGGAGAACTCCAGCGTCACGTGTCCTTCCCACTCGGGCTCAAGCGGCGTGACGTTGACGATGATGCCGCAGCGCGCATAAGTGCTTTTGCCCAGGCAGATGGTCAGCACGTTGCGCGGAATGCGGAAGTATTCGACCGTACGCGCCAGCGCAAAAGAATTCGGCGGGATGATGCAGACGTCACTCTTTACGTCGACAAAGCTTTTCTCGTCGAAGTTCTTAGGGTCGACGATTGCCGAATTGATGTTGGTGAATATCTTGAATTCGTCAGCGCAGCGCACATCGTAGCCATAGCTGGAGACGCCGTAGGAAATCAGGCGCTCGCTGCCCTCGGTCCGCACCTGGCGTTCCACGTAGGGCTCGATCATGCCGTGCTCCTGGGCCATCCGGCGAATCCACTTATCCGATTTGATGCTCATGGCGGGCGTCCTGATTTGGCTGATGGTCGTTTAGATAAAGGCGTGCATCTTACCGAGCACATGGACCCGGTTCAAAGACCACGAACCGGGTCCATGCGTCGCATCTTTGGCGCTTCGGGCGGAAACTGAAAATAATGCTCGCAATGCGACAGAAATGGAGTATCTTTCATTGGCTGCTGCTGCATGTGTCACCGTGAATCGCTACATGTTTAGATTTCGATCCGATCATTGCTACGACTCCTAACTCCTTGCACACAGTCACCGTTCGGGGTATTTGCCCGTTCAAATCATCTCTACACCTTGTTCAAGGAGACATTTCAAATGTCCAATCGCCAAACCGGTACCGTTAAGTGGTTCAACGATGAGAAAGGCTTCGGCTTCATCACTCCGCAATCCGGTGACGACCTCTTCGTACACTTCCGCGCCATCCAAGGCGACGGTTTCAAGAGCCTGAAAGAAGGCCAGCAAGTTTCCTTCGTCGCTACTCGCGGCCAGAAGGGCATGCAAGCTGAGGAAGTTCAGGTTATCTAACCTGAAGCTTTTCTGCTGAAAAAGCCCCGCTTCGGCGGGGCTTTTTTATGCGTGCGATTTACTGTACTCAGCATCAGAGGGCGGCAGCCTCCCTCCAAGGACAATTCTACTCAGTCGATCAGACCTCCCGGTCGACCAAGGCGACGCACGGAGCGCCGCCATACCGAAGGTCAGTCGTCGGACACAGTGATGTTTGGCATCGACTGCGCAATGATCTGCCCGCTCTGGGAAATCCGCGCACCCACGCTGCGCGCCATCTGTTGATAGATCATCGCGATCTGGCTTTCCGGATCGGCAATGGTGGTTGGGTTACCTGCGTCCGCCTGGCTGCGGATTGCCATGGAAAGTGGCAACGAAGCCAGCAACTCAACGTTGTACTGCGTTGCCAGCTTCTCACCACCCCCTTCGCCGAACAGATGTTCGGCATGCCCGCAGTTCGAGCAGATGTGAATGGCCATGTTTTCCACCACACCGAGCACAGGGATGTTCACCTTACGGAACATTTCCACGCCCTTTATCGCATCGAGCAGTGCCAGATCCTGCGGCGTCGTGACGATAACCGCACCCACAACCGGCACCTTCTGCGCCAAGGTCAGCTGGATATCACCCGTACCCGGCGGCATGTCCACCACCAGATAGTCGAGATCATTCCAGGCCGTCTGAGTGATCAATTGCAGTAAGGCACCGGAGACCATCGGGCCTCGCCAGACCATCGGCGTCTTGTCGTCGGACAGGAAGGCCATCGACATGACCTGCACGCCATGCGCTTCCAACGGGATGAACGCCTTATTGTCGCGGATTTCCGGCCGCGTACCTTCGGGAATGCCAAACATGATGCCCTGGCTAGGCCCGTAGATATCCGCATCCAACACGCCCACCCGCGCCCCTTCGCGTGCCAGCGCCAGTGCCAGGTTGGCAGCCGTGGTGGATTTGCCGACGCCGCCCTTGCCGGAGGCGACGGCAATGATGTTTTTGACGTTGGCCAGTGCCTCAACCTGGTCCTGCGCCTTGTGCGAGCGGATCACGCAATCGACCTGCACAACCGCGCGGGTCACACCGTCGAGCTGCTCAATGGCCATCGCCAGCATCTGCGCCCAACCGCTGCGAAACAGCCCAGCCGCGTAGCCCAATTCGATCTGCACGCTAACGTGATCACCCACTACATCAATGGAACGCACGCAACCGGCAGTCACCGGGTCCTGGTTCAGGTTAGGGTCGGTGTACTGGCGCAGTACGGCTTCGACAGCTTCGCGTGTGACGGTCATGACTACTCCCAAGAAAACCTAGTAAAACAGACGGGCATCTTACCCCGTGCCGCCACACGGGCTCATCAAGCGCGTCAATGTGGCGCGGCACTCGCTATTCGACCCGTGCCGTCCGCACCAGTGCGGATGAAAAAAAACTGCGTGACCTTTATAGTGGCCGACTCACTTCGCAACCTCGACTGCAGACTTTCCCATGTCCGAAGCTCGCCAAATCCTCGTCACCAGTGCCCTGCCCTACGCCAACGGTTCGATTCACCTTGGCCACATGCTCGAGTACATCCAGACGGACATGTGGGTGCGGTTCCAGAAGCTTCGCGGCAACCAGTGCATATACGTCTGTGCGGACGACGCGCACGGCTCGGCCATCATGCTGCGCGCCGAAAAGGAAGGCATCACGCCCGAGCAACTGATCGCCAACGTGCAGGCCGAGCACAGTGCCGACTTCGCCGACTTCCTGGTCGACTTCGACAACTTTCATTCGACCCACTCGGAAGAAAACCGCGAGCTGTCGAGCCTGATCTACACCAGGCTGCGCGACGCCGGCCACATCGCCACGCGCTCGGTCACCCAGTATTTCGACCCGGAAAAGGGCATGTTCCTCGCCGACCGCTTCATCAAGGGCACCTGCCCGAAATGCGCGGCCGAGGATCAGTATGGCGACAACTGCGAAAAGTGCGGCGCCACTTACGAACCCACCGAACTGAAGAACCCGCGCTCGGCCATCTCAGGCGCCACCCCAGTGCTGCGCGACTCCAAGCACTTCTTCTTCAAGCTGCCCGATTTCGAGGCGATGCTCAAAGAGTGGACCCGCAGCGGCAGCCTGCAGGATTCGGTTGCCAACAAGATTGCTGAGTGGCTCGACGGCGGCCTGCACGAGTGGGACATCTCCCGCGACGCGCCCTACTTCGGTTTCGAGATCCCGGACGAGCCCGGCAAGTACTTCTACGTCTGGCTGGATGCGCCCATCGGCTACATGGCCAGCTTCAAGAACCTCTGCGCACGCCGCCCCGAGCTGGATTTCGATACCTTCTGGAAGAAAGATTCCAGCGCCGAGCTGTACCACTTCATCGGCAAGGACATCATCAACTTCCACACCCTGTTCTGGCCCGCCATGCTCGAAGGCGCCGGCTACCGCAAGCCCACCGCCGTCGCGGTGCACGGCTACCTGACGGTGAACGGGCAGAAGATGTCCAAGTCGCGCGGCACCTTTATCAAGGCGCGCACCTACCTTGACCACCTGAACCCCGAGTACCTGCGCTACTACTACGCCGCCAAGCTGGGCCGCGGCGTGGATGACCTGGACCTGAACCTCGAGGACTTCGTGCAGAAGGTCAATTCAGATTTGGTGGGCAAGGTCGTCAATATCGCCAGCCGTTGCGCCGGCTTCATCCACAAGGGCAACAGCGGCCTGATGGTCGACCGCAACGCCGCACCGGAACTGACCGACGCCTTCCAGAGCGCTGCGCCGTCCATTGCCGATGCTTACGAGAACCGTGACTTCGCCCGCGCCATGCGCGAAATCATGGCGTTGGCTGACCGCGCCAATGCCTGGATCGCCGACAAGGCACCCTGGGCACTGAACAAGCAGGACGGCATGCAGGATGAAGTGCAGGCGATCTGCGCCACTGGCATCAACCTGTTCCGCCAGCTGGTGATCTTCCTCAAGCCGGTGCTGCCCAACCTCGCCGCCGACGCCGAGCGCTTTCTCAACGTCGAGCCCCTGCGCTGGACTGACATGCAAAAGCTGCTCTCCAACCACCAGCTAAACGCCTTCACCCCGCTATTGACCCGTATCGAGCCTGCGAAAATCGAAGCCATGATCGAATCATCCAAGGAAGACCTCGCCTCCACCGAAACCGCCGCGCCCGGCGCAACCCTCGAGACTGGCAACGGCGAGCTGACCAAGGAGCCGATTGCCGCCGAGATCGCTTTCGATGCCTTTGCTGCCGTGGACCTGCGCATCGCGCTGATCGAGAAGTGCGAGTTCGTTGAAGGCGCCGACAAACTGCTGCGCCTGACGCTGGATATCGGCGACGCCAAGCGCAACGTGTTCTCCGGCATCAAGAGCGCCTACCCGGACCCAAGCAAGCTGGAAGGTCGCCTGACCCTGTACGTCGCCAACCTGGCCGCGCGCAAGATGAAGTTCGGCGTCTCCGAAGGCATGGTGCTGGCTGCCGGCCCTGGCGGTGAAGAGATCTACCTGCTCAGCCCGGACAGCGGCGCCAAGCCCGGTCAACGCGTCAAGTAATGATGGAAACGAAAAGCCCGGTGCAAAGCCGGGCTTCTTTTTTTGACTCCACTTACGCTCCACCGCAGCCACTGCCCGGAGGCGGTTATGACTGTTACGCCCGATCCCAGTAACTGCCCAATCTGCGGCGAGCCGAATCAATGCAGCCTGTCAAACCCGGCGACCGCCACACAGCCGTGCTGGTGCTTTACCGCCGAGATCGCAGCCGAAGCCCATGAACGCATTCCCGATGAGGCGCTAAACAAGGCCTGCATCTGCCCGCGCTGCGCTCGCGGCGAGTCGCCCGCAAACCCGTAATGCGCCTCGACCGCTTCCTCGCCAACCTGCCCCATTGCAGCCATCGCCAGGCGCGCCTGTTGCTGGCGTCGGGCCGCGCTTCGGTGAATGGAGAGACTATCTGCGACAGCACCCATGACGTTCGCGTCTTCGACCGTATCGAGCTGGACGGCGAGGTGCTGCAGGCCGGCAAACCGGCACGCTTCTTTATGCTCAACAAGCCCGCCGGCTGCGTCAGTGCCACCGCCGACCCGCAACACCCTACGGTGCTGGACCTGCTGCATGAGCCGGACAAGGACGAGTTGCACATTGCCGGGCGGCTGGACTTCAACACCACAGGGCTATTGATCATCACCAACGACGGCCTCTGGTCCCGTCGCCTGACACAACCAGAGAGTCTGCTGGGCAAAACCTATCTCGTGGAAACCGAAGACCCCATCGACCCCGTCTGCGTCGAGCGCTTCGCCCAAGGGCTCTACTTTCGCTTCGAGAACCTCACCACCCTGCCCGCCGAGCTCGAACTGCTCGGCATGCACCAGGCCCGATTGACCCTGCATGAAGGCCGCTACCATCAGGTCAAACGCATGTTCGGCCACTTCAACAACAAGGTCACCGGCTTGCACCGAGAACGCATGGGCCCGCTGCTGCTCGACTCCCCCCTCGCCCCCGGCCAATACCGCAGCCTGACGCCCGTTGAAGTTGCGCAGGTCTGAAAACATTTTATCAGCCTAAACGCCACACCCGCTTCTCCTCACCCCACCCTTCTGGTACAAAGGCTGCCTACGCGGGCGTCGTATAATGGCATTACCTGAGCTTCCCAAGCTCATGACGAGGGTTCGATTCCCTTCGCCCGCTCCAGAATAGAGAAGCCCTGCATTTGCAGGGCTTTTACGTTTAGGGTTTGGCTTGTTTCTGATGATAAGAGCGGCGGTTGCAGGATCTGAGTGCAACACGGTTATTGGATTGAGGCTGGAGCATCATGCCGCATAGCTATGGCTGCTTGCATCACCTCGCCCA
>JAKUTK010000131.1 GCA_022448005.1 Pseudomonas sp. | reverse complement strand
CAATCGCCCACTGGGATGCCGAGCGCATTCCGCGCTGTCGCACCCTTGCCGAATCGCAGCTGCGCTGAGACTGCATCGTTGCCTTCGGCGTGAGGCAAACCGACCCGCGCCGCTCTTTTCTGCCAGCCTGTGGCCTGCCGCTTGCCGCTTCCTTTACCATCCGCCTACTTTCGACACGAGTTCCAGCATGTACATCTACCGACTGGTGCTGCTCCTGGTGGTGGGGATCTATCTGTTTTCCCCCGCGATCATGGACTGGTGGATTGACCCCAACGGCGCGTGGTACCGGCCTTATCTGTTGTGGCTGATTCTCATCGTGGTGACCTTCATTCTTCAGAGCCAGCGCGATGCAGACGAGCTTTAGCCTCAGCCACCTGATTCTGATCAGTGTCGCCTACCTGCTGGTGCTGTTCGGCGTCGCCTGGGTCAGCGAGCGCGGGCTGATCCCGCGCGGGATCATTCGCCACCCGCTCACCTACACACTGTCTCTCGGCGTCTACGCCAGCGCCTGGGCGTTCTATGGCACCGTGGGCCTGGCCTATCAGTACGGGTACGGCTTCCTCGCCACCTACCTGGGCGTGTGCGGTGCGTTTCTGCTGGCGCCGGTGCTGCTTTATCCGATACTGCGCATTACCCGGACCTATCAGCTGGCCTCGCTGGCGGATCTGTTCGCCTTCCGCTTTCGTAGCACCTGGAGCGGCGCGCTGACCACGGTGGTCATGCTGATCGGCATGCTGCCGCTGCTCGCCCTGCAGATTCAGGCCGTCGCCGACGCCATCGGGATTCTCACCCTCGAGCCTCTGCAGGAACGGGTCGCACTGGGTTACTGCGTGATGATCATGCTGTTCACCATTCTTTTCGGTGCTCGGCATATCGCCACGCGAGAGAAGCATGAAGGGCTGGTGTTCGCCATCGCCTTCGAATCAGTGGTCAAGCTGCTGACCTTTGGCGCGATCGGTTTGTATGCACTGTTTGTCGTGTTTGGCGGGCCGCATCAGCTTGAAATCTGGCTGCTGCAGAACCAGTCGGCGCTGCAGGCACTGCACACGCCGCTGCAGGAAGGCCCGTGGCGCACCCTGCTGCTGGTGTTTTTCGCCTCGGCGATCGTGATGCCGCACATGTATCACATGACCTTCACCGAAAACCTCAACCCCCGTGCGCTGGTCAGTGCCAGCTGGGGCCTGCCGCTGTACTTACTGCTGATGAGTCTGGCCGTACCGCTGATTCTCTGGGCCGGACTCAAACTTGGCGTCAGCACCAATCCCGAGTACTTCACCCTCGGCCTCGGTATTACGGCGCAGAGCGAGACATTGACGCTGCTGGCTTTCGTCGGCGGGCTTTCAGCCTCAAGCGGACTGATCATCGTCAGCACCCTGGCCTTGTCGGGCATGGCGCTCAATCACCTGGTACTGCCGCTGTATCAGCCACCCACCGAAGGCAACATCTACCGCTGGTTGAAATGGACCCGGCGCAGCCTGATCCTGGCGATCATCATGGCCGGGTACGGCTTTTATTTGCTGCTGGGCGCCGAGCAGGACCTGTCGAACCTGGGCATCGTCGCCTTTGTGGCGACCCTGCAGTTTCTGCCTGGCGTGCTGTCGGTGCTGTATTGGCCGACCGCCAATCGTCGGGGCTACATCGTAGGCCTGTTGGCCGGCATCGCCGTCTGGGTTGTGACGATGCTGCTGCCGCTTGTGGGCAACCTCGATGGCTTTTACATCCCTCTGTTTAATGTCGTCTACGTACTCGATGACACCAGCTGGCACCTGGCGGCAATCGCCTCGCTGGCAGTCAACGTACTGGCGTTCTCGCTGTTTTCGCTGTTCACCGAAACCAGCGCCGAGGAGCAAGCCGCCGCCGAAGCCTGCGCGGTGGAAAACGTACGCCGACCGCAACGTCGTGAATTGGCAGCTGCTTCGCCGCAGGAGTTCGCCACCCAGCTGGCCAAGCCGCTCGGCGCCAAGACCGCGCAGCGTGAGGTTGAGCAGGCGCTGCGCGATCTGCAGCTGCCCTTTGACGAGCATCGCCCCTATGCCTTGCGCAGGCTGCGCGACCGCATCGAGGCAAACCTTTCAGGCCTGATGGGTCCGAGCGTTGCCCAGGACATCGTTGAGAATTTCCTCTCGTACAAGAACGGTGCGGACAGCTACGTCACCGAAGATATCCATTTCATCGAGAGTCGCCTGGAGGATTACCACTCGCGCCTGACCGGCCTGGCCGCCGAGCTCGATGCACTGCGCCGCTATCACCGGCAAACTCTGCAAGAGCTGCCGATGGGCGTCTGCTCGCTTGCCAAGGATCAGGAGATTCTGATGTGGAACAGAGCGCTGGAAGAGCTCACCGAGATTCCCGCGCTGCAGGTGGTGGGCTCGCGCCTGTCGACCATCGCCGAGCCTTGGCAGAGCTTGTTGAGCGACTTCACTCAGCAGCGCGAAGAGCACCTGCATAAACAGCGGCTGCAACTGGACGGCCACAGCCGCTGCCTGAACCTGCACAAGGCCGCGATCGCCGAGCCATTGGCACCGGGCAGCAGCGGGCTGGTACTGCTGATCGAAGACCTCACCGAGACCCAGCAGCTTGAAGATCGGCTGGTTCACTCCGAACGCCTGGCCAGCATTGGCCGACTGGCGGCCGGGGTCGCCCACGAAATCGGCAATCCGATCACCGGCATCGCCTGCCTGGCACAGAACCTGCGCGAGGAGCGCGAGGCAGACCCGGAGATCATCGAGACCAGCAACCAGATCGTCGAGCAGACCAAGCGGGTCTCGCGCATCGTTCAGTCGCTGATGAGTTTCGCCCACGCCGGCGGCAGACAACAGGACCGCTACCCGGTAAGCCTGGCCGAGGTGGCTCAAGATGCAATTGGCCTGCTCTCACTCAACCGCCACGGCACCGAGGTGCGCTTTTTCAACCTCTGCGACCCCGGTCATGTGGCCGAGGGAGACCCGCAGCGCCTCGCTCAGGTGCTGATCAACCTGCTGTCCAATGCCCGCGACGCATCGGAGCCCGGCGGTGCCATCCGGGTACGCAGCGAAGTCTCTGAACAGACCGTCTATCTCATCGTCGAAGACGAAGGCAGCGGCATTCCGCAGTCGATTCAGGATCGACTTTTCGAGCCGTTTTTCACCACCAAAGACCCGGGTGAGGGGACAGGGCTGGGCCTCGCACTGGTCTATTCGATCGTGGAAGAGCATTATGGGCAAATCAATATTGATAGCCCGGCCGACCCGGAAACCCAACGCGGCACGCGTTTCCGCATCACCCTGCCGCGTCATGCCGAGGCAACAGATTCCGGTGATTGACGAGGCGACGGCCGTTTTTAGCCAGGTCTCGACCATGAGTGACCCAGCGTATAGCTGGCCCCGCCGCGACCTGGATGAAGATGAAGATGACGCTGGCGCCCCGCAGCCGCACCAAGCCGCACCAAGCCGCACCGCGGCGGCTTGCACAGGTTCGTAAACGAGCCCTCTTCAGCGCCGTTTCCAACCAATGTGTAGCCGCCTTCAGACCGTCGAGAGAGTACTGATGTCCCATATTCTGATCGTCGAAGACGAAACCATTATCCGCTCCGCCCTGCGCCGACTGCTTGAGCGCAACCAGTACGAGGTCAGCGAAGCCGGCTCGGTACAGGAAGCGCAGGAGCGCTTCAGCATTCCCTCTTTCGATCTGATCGTCAGCGACCTGCGCCTACCAGGCGCTCCCGGTACCGAGCTGATCAAGCTGGCCGATGGCACGCCCGTGCTGATCATGACCAGCTACGCCAGCCTGCGCTCGGCAGTGGACTCGATGAAAATGGGCGCGGTGGACTACATCGCCAAGCCCTTTGACCACGACGAGATGCTGCAAACCGTGGCGCGCATTCTTCATGATCGGCAGCAAGCTGCCGCAGCGCCAGCTGAGACGTCACGCAATGCCCCGCCCGCTGCTGACGCAACGACAGAAGATTCGATCAACGGTGAGCTTGGCATCATTGGTCGCTGTGGGCCGATGCAGGATTTGTTTGGCAAGATCCGCAAGGTCGCCCCGACCGACTCCAACGTACTGATCCAGGGCGAATCGGGCACCGGCAAAGAGCTGGTTGCCCGAGCGATGCACAACCTTTCCCGTCGCGCCAAGGCGCCGATGATCTCGGTCAATTGCGCCGCCATTCCGGAAACCCTGATTGAGTCCGAACTCTTTGGCCATGAGAAAGGCGCCTTTACCGGCGCCAGTGCCGGCCGCGCCGGCCTGGTCGAGGCCGCGGATGGCGGCACCCTGTTCCTCGATGAAATCGGAGAGCTGCCGCTGGAGGCACAGGCGCGACTGTTACGTGTATTGCAGGAAGGCGAAATTCGGCGGGTGGGCTCTACCCAGTCGCAAAAGGTCGACGTGCGCCTGGTCGCTGCGACCCACCGTGATCTGAAGACACTGGCCAAAAACGGGCAATTTCGTGAAGACCTCTACTACCGCCTGCACGTCATCGCCCTGAAACTCCCGCCCCTGCGTGAGCGCGGCGCCGATGTACTGGAGATTGCCAAGTCCTTCCTGGCACGCCAGAGCGAGCGCATGGGCAGTGATGGATTGCACTTCTCCCGCGAGGCCGAGCAGGCCGTACGGCAGTACGGCTGGCCGGGGAACGTGCGCGAACTGGAGAATGCCATCGAGCGCGCCGCAATTCTCAGTGAGAGTGACGAGATCAGCGCTGAGCTACTGGGTATCGATATCGAGCTCGACCCTCTCGACGAGGATTTTGACGAGCCCGGCGCTCCGCTCGGTTCCGCTGTCTCGACCAGCAACGAGCCGACCGAGGATCTGTCGCTGGAAGACTATTTTCAGCACTTCGTGCTTGAGCACCAGGACCACATGACCGAGACCGAGCTCGCCCGCAAGCTTGGTATCAGCCGCAAGTGCCTGTGGGAGCGTCGCCAGCGACTGGGGATACCACGACGCAAATCGGCCGCCGCTGGGTAGTGCGCTGTTACCGCCACTACCAAGACGTAACAAAATGCGGGTTCATCGGTAACGACCGCCACCGATTCTACAGGCAATATCAACCACCCAAAACACCAAGCTGTTGATTTTAAAGACTTTTCAAAAACTGGCACGGCGAATGCTTTATATCTAGCACAACAACAATAACAAGCAGACCCACAATAAGAACAAGACGTACCGGCTCTAGCAAAATAAAGACAATAAGGCAGAGGCGTAGCTAACTGATTCTTTTGGAGAGGAAATGCCAAATGGGGTTCTGCCCCACGACCAGGCTGAGAACAACAAAAACTGCATAAGCAGCGCCTGAACTGGTTGGATCGAATGATCAATGGTAAATCAGCGACCAAAGAAATCCGTTTGCTCTTTGCTCCCGACGTAGGAGCGATTCCCGGACGCGATAGCTGAAGGGAACGGGCGAACCAAACAAAAACAACACGCCCGAAATACTAATAACAACAAAGCACGCGACATCATTTAAAGGGGGAGCTTCGGCTCCCCCTAGTGCTTTCTGGCTTCGGCCGTGCTTTGACACCTCTCCGCGCTTCGTTCACCATCCCTGCTCCCGGTGCTAGAATCCACGCCTGTTTCGTGGCTATTCACCTCGCCACCTTGTCATTTCGCCACACAGTGCCTCTCATGCTGAAAAAGCTGTTCCAGTCTTTTCGTTTTCCCCTGCGCCGACTACCGCATCCTCGTCGCACCCCCGAAATACTGTCCAGCCGGCAGCATTCGCTGCACCGCAACGATCTCAGCCGACACGCTGTCAGCGTCGTCGAGCGCCTCCAGCATGCCGGCTACGAGGCTTATGTCGTAGGCGGATGCGTCCGCGACCTGCTGCTGGACTTGGAACCCAAGGACTACGATGTAGCCACCAGCGCCACGCCCGAACAGGTGCGCGCCGAATTTCGCAACGCCCGCGTCATTGGCCGCCGTTTCAAGCTGGTCCATGTGCATTTCGGTCGCGAGATCATCGAAGTTGCGACCTTCCGCGCCAACCACCCGGAAGAAGACGATGATGAAGCCAACCACCTGGCTTCGCGCAACGAGAGCGGGCGGATTCTGCGTGACAACATCTACGGTACGCTGGAAGACGATGCGCAGCGCCGCGACTTCACCATCAACGCGCTGTACTACGACCCTTCCTCCGAGCGAATCCTCGACCACACCCATGGTGTGCACGACATTCTCAACTAGCTGATACGTCTGATTGGCGATCCAGAGCAGCGTTACCAGGAAGATCCGGTGCGCATTCTGAGAGCAGTCCGCTTCGCCGCCTAGCTGAACTTCTAAATCGATTTGC
>JAKUTK010000130.1 GCA_022448005.1 Pseudomonas sp. | reverse complement strand
CCGTAATAGTCTCGCACTGATTTTTTGGGCGTTCACGATGTGATACACGGTAAGCGTTCAGCGTGTGATACAGCTACACGCGTTTCGGCAACCGGCTCAAGTGCCAGTTTCCACAGCGCCTGCATCGCACGATCCCGCATCGTTGGAATTCCCAGCGGACGCTTCTTGCCATTGCTTTTGGGTATGTAGATGCGTCTCAGCGGTTGAGGCCGATAGCCCCGATGCTGTAACGCTTGTGCTCCCGTCGATTTAGCCACCGGAGTCGACCAGATCTTGCCATCAACGCCCGGTGTTCTCTTGCCTCTGTTTTCCGTCACTCGTTTCACGGCCAACAGTTTGCCGCTGAACGAGCGAGTCAGCAGTCGTTGCAAGGCTTGCACCTTGCCCCACCTGCCTTCTCGTGTTGCCTTGGCGATACGTACCTGGAGTCGTTTCACTTGCGACTCGATCTGGTTCCAGTGTTGGGGCCAGGCCGATATGAAGTTCGAAGGCGCACCAATGCTCGCCGTTGCTTGCGCATTGGGTGCGAACACTGCCATCTGCTTTCCTCCGTACAACGATTGATCAGGTTTTCTCGCCATGGAAGACCGTGTGGAAGTCTGCTCGCTTTCGCGCCAGATGATGTTTCAATCTGTATTCACCCCATTACAGGGTGACCTTCGCTTTTTCCACATTCCTTTACCCGCAGCATCAACAGCTTGCTTTACAGCTCACCTGCCGAAATCGGCAACGCTACGGGCTTACCCTGTTCCGCATGGATTTCCGAACGGGTCGGGCTCCTCGATTTCGCCGGCGGCACCACATCCACGAGGGGCTATCGGTAAGAGCCCCTGCCTGGCCGCGCACCTTTTGGTTCAAGCCTGTCAGCATCTTTGGCTTGGCTACTATGACGACGTTTATATGAGATTCACTTGTGTTAGCCGTACCCGTTCATCCCTAGCACCTCTCCGCCTTGATGCTGGCAGATTCAGTCTGGCCTCGCGGTTCGACCTACCGAAATATCGGCGGTTACATTGTCCCCAGAGCTTCAGACCCGGCTGTTGCCGGCCACGCCTGTCTGGGTAGGGAACGAGTGGTGGAACAGTCGGTTCCGTCGGGCGTTAACCTGCGGAACAGAAACCCATGCGACTTTCAGGTCGCACTGCCGAAGTAGTACTGGTTACCCTTCTTGGTCTGATGCATTTCCGGGTCGCGCTTACCGTCCTTGTTCTTGGTCGAACTCGGCGCATTGATCAGCGTGGCATCGACGATCGTGCCTTGGCGCAGCGACAGCCCTCGGTCGCCCAGATAGCCATTGATGACAGCCAAGATGCCGGCGGCTAGTTCGTGCTTCTCCAGCAAACGACGGAAGTTGAGGATGGTGGTTTCATCGGGGATACGCTCCAAGCTCAGCCCCGCGAACTGGCGCAGGATGGTGGTCTCGTACAGCGCCTCTTCCATCGCTGGATCGCTGTAGCCGAACCAGTTCTGCATCAGGTGCACACGCAGCATCGCCATCAGCGGATAGGCCGGACGACCGCCTTCACCCTTGGGATAATGCGGCTCGATCAAGGCAATCAAACCCTTCCACGGCACCACCCGATCCATCTCGATCAGGAACAACTCTTTGCGGGTTTGTTTGCGCTTACCGGCGTACTCGGCGTCAGCGAAGGTCATCTGCTTCATGGGGAAACTCAGCGGGTGGAATCCGGGTATTTTGCCAAAATCTGGAAGTCTTCTTCAGAGTTTCCCTAGTGTGCGCTCTCTTGCTTGGATGGCATTACGTTCTGGCCCAACGTTACTGTAGCGAATCCGCAGCAGTATCAATCAAAGCCTCCTGTATCCCGCGTGAAGAAAGACGCTACGTTGCGCCCGTTCTTCCACGGCTTCGCTTGCCGCCCCGCTACGGCAGATTCGAAGTATTCATCGAAATGTCATCCTTTAGAAGCAGTGCGTTAACAAGGAATTTCTACCCTTTGCATCGCGAACCGCAATTGTGCGGCCAGCAATATTGCGAAAGGTGATCAAATGACGCCCCATCCGATACAGGACGCCGTGCTCTGGGTCGACCGACTGAGCGTCATCTACCCAGGCGGCGTGACCGCCCTGAGCGATACCTCGGTTGCATTCCGGCGTGGTGAGTTCACCGTGCTGCTTGGTCTCTCGGGCGCAGGCAAGTCGACCTTGCTCCGTAGTCTCAATCGACTCGTCACGCCCACTGGCGGCAGTGTCACCAGCGAACTCGGTGAGCTCGGCAGCGGCTCGGCCTTGCGTCAGCATCGTAGGCGTACCGCCATGATCTTCCAGCACCATCAATTGATCGAACGTCAAAGCGCACTGGCTAATGTGCTGACCGGCCGGCTGGCCTTTCACAGCACGCTCCGCTCGCTGTTTCCTTTGCCGCGTGCCGATCAGGAGATTGCGCTCAGTTGCCTCGCCCGGGTCGGACTGGCAGACAAGGCGCTGAGCCGAGTGGACAAATTGTCCGGTGGCCAGCAGCAGCGGGTAGGCATCGCGCGTGCGTTAGCGCAGCAGCCGGCGATCATTCTGGCCGATGAGCCGGTAGCCAGCCTCGACCCGGCAACCTCAGTCCGCGTTCTCGGACTGCTGCGCGACATTTGTAAGGAAGACGGGATCACCGCCATCGTTTCGCTGCATCAACTCGAATATGCCCGCCGCTTCGCCGATCGCGTCGTCGGGCTGGCCGATTCTCAGATCGTTTTCGATGCCGCGCCCTCGGAACTCACCGATGCGCAGCTTGAGCGCATCTATGCAGGCCGCTCTACGACTCAGCCAGCGAATGCTCCGGCTGAACCACCTGTCATGCTCGAACCTTCACTGGAGATGTCCCGATGAAACGCTTATCCGCGCTCTTATTGACTTGCTTGCTGTCCGCTGTTTCAAGTTTGTCCGCCCTAGCGGCCGATGCCGATCCGGATGTGCTAAAGGTTGCCCTGCTGCCGGACGAAAACGCCTCCGAGCTGATCAAGCGTAACCAGCCGCTGAAGGATTATCTGGAAGAGCATCTGGACAAGAAGGTGCAGCTGATCGTAACCACCGACTATTCCTCGATGATTGAGGCGATGCGCTTTGGCCGTATCGACCTGGCGTATTTCGGTCCGCTGTCCTACGTCATGGCCAAAAGCAAAAGCGACATCGAGCCCTTCGCTGCCATGGTCATCGACGGCAAGCCGACCTATCGCTCGGTGATTATCGCCAATGTGGCGTCAGGCGTGAATGAGTATGCCGACCTTAAGGGCAAGAAGATGGCCTATGGTGACCGGGCATCGACGTCCAGCCATTTGATTCCCAAAACCGTGCTTCTTGAGACGGCCGATTTGACGGGTGGGCAGGACTACGAACAACATTTTGTGGGCACGCATGACGCCGTTGCCGTCAACGTGGCGAACGGCAACGCCGATGCGGGTGGGCTGTCGGAGGTAATTTTCAATCACGTAGCCGAACGTGGCCTAATCGATCCGAGCAAGGTGAAAGTACTTGGTTACAGCGGCGAATACCCCCAGTACCCCTGGGCGATGCGCTCGAACCTGAGCCCCGAGCTGAAAACCAAGGTGCGGGATGTATTCGTCGGTATCGACGATCCCGAAGTGCTGCGCAACTTCAAGGCCGAGGCCTTCGCGCCAATCACCGACGCCGACTACGATGTGATCCGCAACATGGGATCGCTGCTCGGCCTCGACTTCGCCACGATGTGAGCACCGATATGTCTACTCATTACGACGTGCAGGCGCTGCCTGCAGAGCAACGCGAGCACATCCTTCGAGGCTTCGGCCTCGGTTGGTGGCGCCAGCTGGGGCAGGTGGCGATTGTATTCGGAGTGGTGCTGTTGGCCTGCTGGTACGTGGGGCTGCTCGATGCCACCACGCTGCTGAACGGGCTGCCCTCCATCGCGACCCTGGCAGGCGAGGCCATGCCGCCAGACTTTTCGGGCTATCGAAGCTGGATTCGCCCCTTGATCGACACCTTGGCGATGAGCATCGCCGGTACGGCCATCGCAGTGGTGTTCTCGCTGGTGGTGGCCTTCGTTGCAGCGCGCAATACGGCGCCGCACCCCCTTGTGTTCGGTGTTGCCCGGGTGCTGCTCAATGCCCTGCGGTCGGTGCCGGAGCTGATCATGGGCATCATCTTCGTTGCAGCCGTAGGGTTCGGCGCCTTGCCGGGCGTGCTTGCCCTGGGTCTGCATTCGGTCGGCATGGTCGGCAAGTTCTTCGCCGAGGCCATCGAGCACGTCGACGAAGCGCCGGTGGAAGCCGCTCGGGCGGCGGGGGCTACGCCGATGCAAGTGCTGCTGCACGCGGTTTTGCCACAGGTGACGCCGCAGTTCGCCGACGTGGCGATCTACCGCTGGGAATACAACTTTCGCGCCTCCACCGTGATGGGCATGGTTGGCGCCGGCGGTATCGGCTTCGAACTCATGGGCTCGCTGCGCATCATGCAGTACCAGGAGGTTGCAGCAATCCTGCTGGTCATCCTGGCCATGGTCACGCTAGTAGACGCCTTCAGTGGCGTGCTGCGCAAACGTTTCAAATAGGACAAACCATGCTGCCGAAACTCGTTATAACTCACCGAGTACACGATGAGATCCTGCAACTGCTGGCGCCACATTGCGAGCTGATGACCAACCAGACCGACAGCACGCTGACGCGCGAGGAAATTCTGCGCCGCTGCCGCGATGCTCAGGCGATGATGGCGTTCATGCCCGATCGGGTCGATGCAGACTTTCTTCAAGCCTGCCCTGAGCTGCGTGTAGTCGGCTGCGCGCTCAAGGGCTTCGACAATTTCGATGTGGACGCCTGTACTGCCCGCGGGGTCTGGCTGACCTTCGTGCCTGATCTGTTGACGGTCCCGACTGCCGAGCTGGCGATCGGACTGGCGGTGGGGCTGGGGCGGCATCTGCGGGCAGCAGATGCGTTCGTCCGCTCTGGCGAGTTCCAGGGCTGGCAACCACAGTTCTACGGCACGGGGCTGGATAACGCTACGGTCGGCATCCTTGGCATGGGCGCCATCGGACTGGCCATGGCTGATCGCTTGCAGGGATGGGGCGCGACCCTGCAGTACCACGAGGCGAAGGCTCTGGATACACAAACCGAGCAACGGCTCGGCCTGCGCCAGGTGGCGTGCAGCGAACTCTTCGCCAGCTCGGACTTCATCCTGCTGGCGCTTCCCTTGAATGCCGATACCCAGCATCTGGTCAACGCCGTGCTGCTTGCCCTCGTACGGCCGGGCGCTCTGCTTGTAAACCCCTGTCGTGGTTCGGTAGTGGATGAAGCCGCCGTGCTCGCGGCGCTTGAGCGAGGCCAGCTCGGCGGGTATGCGGCGGATGTATTCGAAATGGAAGACTGGGCTCGCGCGGACCGGCCGCGGCTGATCGATCCTGCGCTGCTCGCGCATCCGAATACGCTGTTCACTCCGCACATAGGGTCGGCAGTGCGCGCGGTGCGCCTGGAGATTGAACGTTGTGCAGCGCAGAACATCATCCAGGCATTGGCAGGTGCGCGCCCAATCAACGCTGCGAACCGTCTGCCCCAGGCCGAGCCTGCCGCATGTTGAATCCGGTCTGGCTGAAGAGCCTGGTAGCGATCGTTCAAACAGGCAGTTTTCAGAGCGCGGCGAGGGCGTTGGGGCTGGCCCAGCCGACGGTGTCGCAGCACTTGCAGAAGCTTGAAGAGCAGGTCGGCGTAACGCTGGTGCAGCGCAGTCGTAGCGGCTGCCAGCCTACCACACGGGCGCTGGCCTTCATGCCGCATGCGACCGCCTTGCTCGACATGCACGCCCGGGCGCTAGAAGCCCTGCATGGCAATCGTGAGCGCGTCGGGGCCAGCTCCAACATCGGCACCTACCTTCTCCAGCCATTCGTGCGCAACTATCTGACGACCGCAAATGAGAGGGGCGAGGTGGATCTGCGCATCGCCGCCAACCCGGATGTGGCCGACCAGCTACTGGCGGGCCAGCTCGACGCCGCGATCATGGAATGGTGGCTACCTCACCCCGACTTCGAACACCGCCTCTGGCGGGTCGAGCCGCTGGTGCTTATCGTCAGCCCCGACCATGCGCTGGCTGAAGCAGGGTGCATAGAACGTGATCGTCTGGTGGACCTGCCGATGCTGGGAGGTGAACCGGGTAGCGGTACCGGACGGCTTCTGACCGAATACTTTGGCGAACTGGGCGTGCCTCGCAGCGGTATGCAGCTAGGCAGCACCGAGGCAGTCAAACAAGCAGTGAGGGCGGGACTCGGCGTGTCGTTGGTGATGGCTTCCGCAGTACAAGACGAAGTTCGCAGTGGCGCGCTGGTAGCTCTTCCCATCCCGGGGCTTGAAAAGCGTCTCCAACTGATCTGGCGCAAACCTCCCGGAAATCTGCACCCGCCGGGATTTGTGCGGCACTTATTGGAGGAGGCAGATCTAGCTGGATAAGGTGATGGATGGTTGCGATCCAGCGCTTGGCTTGTCAGCCTAGGGAAACTCTGAAAAAGACTTTCTGATTTGGCAAAATACCGCGACCCCACCCACCGAGTTTCCCGATGAAGCAG
>JAKUTK010000013.1:44618-104477 GCA_022448005.1 Pseudomonas sp. | reverse complement strand
CCACGCCTGGGGCTCGCTGTGCTTGAGCAGCCATTGGTGCAGAGTCTCGAAACCCGCCTCACAATTGGCGAGCTTGGCTTTGGTGCGGTACTTACCGTTAGCCTGGCAAGTGGCGATGTCGAATGTGTGCTTGGCAATATCGATGCCGACGACACTGGGCATGGGATGCTCCTTCTGCTGATCCAATGATCATCACTGCACCCGGCTCAACCTTGTTGATGCGAGCTCATGCCATAGGCGGGCTCTGGATACCGTTCGAGCTGTACGAGTGAGTGTGGAAGGCTGGAGCACTATCTACGTTGCAGGCTCAAGGCCTTGGAGCGAGCTCGGCTTCCTGACCTTCCCCCGATGATCAGTCGGGGACTATTGCCCACAATGAGGCAGCAGTCGAGATACAAGGAGCGAGCTTGCTCGCGAACCTCGGATTCCGCAGGATTGCTGATCGCCAGCAAGCTGGTTTCTATATGGGCGTCATACTTCTGCCTGACTTCTCCAGGCCGCTTCATCCCAGCAATTCCTTCAGCGTCTCCAGCGTATCGGCTTCGTCCACCGGCTTGTCGAGGCGCCAGCGCAGCATGCGTGGGAAGCGCACGGCGATGCCGCTCTTGTGGCGGCTGCTGGCGGCGATGCCTTCGAAGCCGAGTTCGAACACCAGGGTCGGCGTCACGCTGCGCACCGGGCCGAATTTTTCCACCGTGGTCTTGCGCACGATGGCGTCGACCTTGCGCATCTCCTCGTCAGTCAGTCCGGAATAGGCCTTGGCGAAGGGCACCAGCTTGCGCTCGGGGTCGCCCGGTTCGCCGTCCCAGACGGCAAAGGTGTAGTCGGTATAGAGGCTTGCACGGCGACCATGGCCGCGCTGGGCGTAGATCAGTACGGCGTCGATCGAATACGGATCGATCTTCCACTTCCACCAGACGCCGACGTCCTTGGTTCGACCGACGCCGTATTGCGCGGCGCGCGCTTTGATCATCATGCCCTCGACGCCACGCGCGCGCGAGGCTTCGCGTTGTTGCGCCAGATCGTTCCAGTTATCGCCGGTCACCAGCGGCGAAAGCATCAGCCGCGGGTTGGGGCAGTGGCCGACCACCGTTTCGAGTTGCTGCCTGCGTTCACGATGTTCGCGTTGCCGCCAGTCATCGCCCTGCCATTCGAGCAGGTCATACGCGAGCACCGCGACCGGGGCGTCCTGCAGGACCTTGGCGGTCAGGTTCTTGCGCCCGATACGCTGCTGCAACAGCGCGAAGGGCTGCACGCCGAAGCGTTCGGAGGATTCGGTATCACCGCCTTTCGGTTGCTCGAAGAGTTCTTGCTTCGGCTCGCCGGGTGCGTGCTTCCAGACCAGGATTTCGCCGTCGATCACGGTGCCGTCCGGCAAGCAGCCGGCCAGTTCGCACAGTTCCGGAAAGCGCTCGCTGACCAGCTCTTCGCCGCGTGACCAGACCCAGATCTGCCCGTCGCGCTTGACCAGCTGGGCGCGAATGCCGTCCCACTTCCATTCGATGAACCAGTTCTCCGGTGCGCCGAGCAGAGTGTCGAATTCCTCGACAGGTGCCTGCAGCGGGTGGGCAAGAAAGAAGGGGTAGGGCTGGCCGCCACGCTGCGCGTGTTCGTGCTCGGATTCGTCGGCGATCAGCGCGCGGTATCCCTCGGCGCTGGGGCGGTGCGACAGATCGGTATAGCCCACCAGCCGCTGCGCCACGCGCTTGGGATCGAGATCGGCCAGCGAGGCCAGCGCGCGGGTCACCAGCAGCTTCGACACGCCTACGCGAAAGGCGCCGGTGATCAGCTTGATGCAGACCATCAGGCTCAGGCGATCCAGCTGTGTCCATAGCGCGGGTAATCGCTCGGCCAGTTCTTCCGGCGGCAGGCCGCGCAATGGCAGCAGCTTGTCCTGCATCCACGCGGCCAGCCCGTCGTCGGAGCTGTGTTCGGCCTCGGGCATCAGCAGCGAGATGGTTTCAGCCATGTCGCCAACCGCTTGGTAACTCTCCTCGAACAACCATTCCGGCAGCGCCGAGGCCTGCATGGCGGTCTCGCGTAGCACGCGGGTCGGCACCAGCTGACGCGGTCGGCCGCCGGCCAGGAAATACACGGCCCAGGCGGCATCGGCGGGGTCGGCATCGCGAAAGTAGTCCCGCATCGCCGCGAGCTTGGCGTTGCTCGAGGTGGTGGCGTCGAGGCGGCTGTAGAGGATGGCGAAGGCTTTCATATGGCGCCTCCGTACCGGCGTGGTGCGGCCGGTTCGCGAGCAAGCTCGCTCCTACAGGTATGGCGTCGTGCTGCTACGCGGGTGCACTTCTGTAGGAGCCAGTTTGCTGGCATACCGTGGCGTCGCAAATGATCCGGTTCGCGAGCAATCTCGCACCTGCAAGGGAGGTGTGGTGGTTCCGCAACGGTACCTTTCGGCACAAAGCGTAAGGCCTGGCTGAGGATCATTCGGCCTCCTGAGGCGTCGCGTCATCCTCATCACCGTATTCGGTCTCGAAAGCCTGGGCGTCGAGGCCGCACATTTCGCGCAGGTAACGGACCAGAATCGGCACGGAGCCGTGGGTCACCATCACCCGCTCGGCGCCGGTCTGCTCGATGGCCCAGAGCAGGCCGGGCCAGTCGGCGTGATCGGAGAGCACGAAGCCGCGATCGACCCCGCGCCGGCGACGGGTGCCGCGCAGCATCATCCAGCCACTGGCAAAGGCGTCGGCATAGTCACCGAAGCGACGCATCCAAGTGCTGCCGCCAGCCGAAGGCGGGGCAAGGATGATGGCGTGCTTCAGGCGCGGGTCGCCTTTTTTCAGGTCGCCGGCATAAACGGTTGGCGGCAGGTAAACACCGCCTTCGCGGTAGACCTTGTTCAGCGGCTCCACCGCACCGTGGACCACGATGGTGCCGATGCTTTCGTCCAGGCCGTGCAGGATGCGCTGGGCCTTGCCGAAGGCGTAGCAGAACAGCACGCTGGCGCGCCCGGCGGCGGCGTTGGCGCGCCACCAGTCGTTGATCTCACGAAACACCTGAGCCTGTGACGGCCACTTGTAGATCGGCAGACCGAAGGTCGATTCAGTGATGAAGGTGTGACAGCGCACCGGCTCGAAGGACGCACAGGTACCGTCCGGCTCGACTTTATAGTCGCCCGATGCGACCCAGACTTCTCCCTTGTATTCCAGTCGCACCTGGGCCGAGCCGAGCACGTGACCGGCAGGGTGGAAGCTGAGCTTTACACCGTGATGATCGACGGATTCGCCGTAGGCCAGCGTCTGTAATGGCATGTCGGCGGCGATGCGCGAGCGCAAGATGCCTTCGCTGTCGCCGGAAGCCAGGTAATGGCCCATGCCCCAGCGTGCGTGGTCGCCGTGGGCGTGGGTGATGACGGCGCGATCGACCGGGCGCCAGGGATCGATGTAGAAATCACCGGGTGGGCAGTAGAGGCCTTCTGGGCGGGCAACGACAAGGTCCATGAGTGAGCGGCACTTTGCGGGCTTGTAAGGTTGGAGCCCGGGTCGGCGTTGGGAGTTCGCCCGCAAGGTCGCGTCGGTGATCTTGAACCCACCATACAGGGCCGGGAGGGCGCCTCTGTTCAGGTGGGGGAGTGAAAGCAATCCAGCAGGGCGGGGATCAGTCCACCAGCTTCAGGTGAGAGGTGTCCGGCACCGGCGCATCGCTGGCACGGCGCTGTTCACCCATGTCGCTGCCCACCGGCGCCAGGCTGAACTGGGACAGGTCCACGGGCGGGGCCTTGGGCTCGGGTTGTGCGTCCTGCAGGTCCACGCCGACCGGCGCGATGCCGAAGTCCGGCGCCTCGACGTCGACGAACGCAGCCATGTACTCATCCCGTGGGGCCACCTTCAAGGGTTGAGGCGACGCCTGAGCGGCGGAAGCCTGCGGTGCAGGGGCCGGGTCTTCCGACGGTGGCGGGGCGAGCTCGATTTCCTCTACCTCAACCGGCATCGGGCGGACCTCGGCGATGGCGCCGGCGCGCGCCATGGCCTGGCGGTACTTCTCGACGCTGGCATGGTCGAGATCCTGCTTGATCACAATTCGCCGACCGGAAAACAGCACGGCGATGCGCTGGGCGTCGGCCTGAAACAGGCGAGTCAGGTTGGCCTCGACCTGCTCCAGCTTGGCGCCCGGAGCGAGTTCGCCGGAAAACGATATTTCATAGCGGCTCATGAGGAGGTCCTTTTGACGGCCGAAGGTGGGATGCGCTGATCATAGAGCCTGGTACGGGCGCTTGAAAGCCGGCGGGTTCGCTGCACTGTCTGTGCTGCGACGGCGTTGGCATGCCGAGCCGTCAGCCCAGATGGTGGTCGGCGGCAGGCGATACAAAGGCTGTCCCGCGTCAGCTACGCGATAATTGGGGGGGTGATAAAGGCGCGCCCGTCGGCACGCGATTAACGGCCCAGCCCAAGGATCGCGAACTCATGGTGGTATTCGAAATCAAGTCGCTCAGCCCGGAAACCTACCGGCAACAGACGCGACGCAGCACGCTGATCGTCGCCGTGACCTTTGCAGTGCTGGCGATGGGGCTGGCGACCCTGGCCGTTGCGCTGTTCGGCGAGACGGGGGCCGATAACCTGAAGTGGAACATCGCAGGGGTCGCCGCTGGTCTGCTAGTCACGGCCGCACTGGTGCGTTTTGTCTTTCTGCAGCAGCCCTGGATGTCTTGCTCGGCCTACGGCTGGAACCTCAAACGCAGCCTGATGAGCGTCACCAATGTCATGCACCATGTCACGACGGGCGTGGCGGCGGATGATCCCGAGGCGATCAAGCTGCTGCGCTTCTATCACCTGGGGCTAACGCAGATGCATCAGCTCGATGGCAACAGCGCCTCGCTCAGCGAGGTGACGGGGGAAATCAATCAGCATCGAGAGTTGATGGAAGCGCGCGGGATGGACACCGATCAGAGCCGCCTGGATGACGCCTGGCTGGCCGCCGTGAAGCGTTTCCCTGCAGGAAAGTAATCCGGGAAAGCGGTTCGCCAATGGAGTGGGCCGATGCTGCCCATCCCGATCACACTCGCCGACGTCGGCCAGGTGAGCGCATCCCCGCCGGCTGAGCAACATGGTGTGCTGGCAACAGGCCCGGCGCGGCTTGCGCGCCAGTCATTCCGGAGGGCCGCAACCGCCTGCTGCAACGGCTGCGCCAGCGTTGCATAGCACTGGTTGTAAACCATCGGAAAACCCATACTCGGCAACGTTTGTGCCGGCGCTGCCGGAATCAGATGGTTCGTCTCATTAGCCTCTCAGGCTCAGGAATTTCCCAATAATGAAAAGGCTGTATCTGCTCGGTCTGATGGCCGGTCTTTCGCTGCAACCAGTCGCCGCCGAGCCCCGCTCTCCGTTGCTGGATGACAAGCCGGCGTTCATTGCCAGCCTGATCGAAAAGATGACGCTGGACGAGAAGGTCGGCCAGTTGCGGCTGATCAGCATCGGCGGCGACATGCCGCGCGAGCGCATTCTCGATGAGCTGGCGGCCGGCCACATTGGCGGCACCTTCAATACGGTGACCCGGCATGACAACCGGCCGATGCAGGAAGCGGCGTTGCGCAGCCGGATGAAGATTCCGATCTTCTTTGCTTATGACGTCATTCATGGCCACCGGACGATCTTTCCCATCGGCCTGGGCTTGGCCTCAAGCTGGGATCTCGACACCATCGCTACCAGCGGGCGCGTGCAGGCCATTGAAGCCAGTGCCGACGGCCTGGACATGACCTTTGCGCCGATGGTGGACATCTCCCGCGATCCGCGTTGGGGGCGGACCTCCGAAGGGTTTGGCGAAGACCCCTATCTGGTCTCGGAAATCGCGCGAACCATGGTGCAGGCCTATCAGGGCAAGTCGCCCACTGCAGCGGACAGCGTGACCGCGAGCGTCAAGCATTTCGCCCTCTACGGTGCGGTTGAAGGCGGGCGTGACTACAACGTGGTGGATATGAGCCCGATGCGCATGCATCAGGACTACCTGCCCCCCTACCAAGCCGCTATCGATGCCGGAGCGGGTGGGGTGATGGTTGCCCTGAACTCCATCAACGGGGTGCCGGCCAGCGCCAACACCTGGCTGCTGCAGGATTTGTTACGGCGCGACTGGGGTTTCGACGGCGTCGCCCTCAGCGACCACGGGGCGATCAGCGAGCTGATCCGGCATGGCGTTGCAAAGGACGGTCGTGAGGCAGCAAAGCTGGCGATCAAGGCCGGCATCGACATGAGCATGGCCGACGCCTTGTATCGCGAGGAACTGCCGGGGCTGGTGGCATCGGGCGAGGTCGGTATCGGTGAGATCGACACGGCTGTGCGCGAGGTACTTGGCGCCAAGTACGACATGGGTCTTTTTCATGATCCGTTCCGGCGCATCGGGTCGGCAGAGGACGATCCGGCAGACGTCAACGCGGAAAGCCGTTTGCATCGCGAAGCCGCCAGAGCCGTAGCGCGCGAATCAATTGTGCTGCTTGAAAACAAGAAGCAGACCTTGCCGTTGCAAAAGCGCGGCACCATCGCGCTGGTGGGGCCGCTGGCCGATTCGCCGGTCGACATGATGGGCAGCTGGTCCGCAGCGGGCGTTGCCAAACAGTCAGTCACCGTGCGTCAGGGCTTGCTTGATGCGGTGGGTGATGAAGCCGTTGTGCACCATGCCCTCGGCGCCAATATCACCGACGACCCACACATGGTCGAGTACCTGAACTTCCTCAACTGGGACAAACCCGAGGTGGTGCAGGACCCTCGTTCGCCGGACGCCATGATTGCCGAAGCAGTCGCGCTTGCCGAAAAGGCTGACGTGATCGTTGCGGCAGTGGGCGAATCGCGCGGCATGTCTCATGAAGCGTCAAGCCGCACCAGCCTGCAGATTCCCGAAAGCCAGCAGGCGCTTCTGAGGGCGCTCAAGAAAACCGGCAAGCCACTGGTGCTGGTGCTGATGAACGGCCGCCCGCTGGACCTCAACTGGGCGAAGGCCAACGCCGACGCAGTTGTTGAAACCTGGTTCAGCGGTACCGAAGGCGGGCATGCCATCGCTGACGTGCTGTTTGGCGACCAGAACCCGGCTGGCAAGCTGCCGATCTCCTTCCCACGGTCGGTCGGGCAGATCCCTACTTACTACAACCATCTGCGCGTCGGTCGGCCCTATGTCGAGGGCAAGCCGGGCAACTACACCTCGCAGTATTTCGAAGAACCCAATGGGCCGCTGTACCCCTTCGGTTATGGCCTGAGCTACACCGACTTCGAACTGTCCGAGGTGCGTTTGTCCAGTCCGACCATGAAACGCGGCGACGGCCTGGAAGCCAGCGTGACGCTGAAGAACACCGGGTCGCGTGAGGGCGCGACAGTCGTGCAGCTGTACATTCGCGACGAGGTGGCGTCGGTGATTCGTCCGGTCAAGGAGCTCAAAGGGTTTCGCAAGGTGTTCCTCAAAGCCGGCGAGACGCAGGAAGTCCGCTTCAAACTCACTGAAGAAGACCTGAAATTCGTCAACGCGCAGCTCGATCGGGTAGCCGAGCCCGGCGTGTTTGAGGTGCAGATCGGGCTGGATTCAGCTGCTGTAAAACGGGGGCAATTCACCCTTCTGTAAGGCGTTCAGTCGAGCGCCGGCCGCCTGGCCTTCAGCCCGCTCTGGCTGGGGGCTGAGCGGCATTGAGTAATCTGAAAAAAAGACCTCTCGGAGCAGCTATCCGGCGCCCATGCGGCGTGGGATGATTTGCCGCTTTGCTTGGCTTTCCAGTGAATCATTTGCCACTGAGGAAGACCAATGACAGCAAACCGGGCCGCTACGCGGTCAGCGGTAATCGCGATTGCTCAGGAGGCAATGTGTCACGTACCTATCATTTCAAAACAGGCGCTCGCACGAGTCGGGCACTGGGAATGACGTTGAGTCTGTGTGTGGGACTGTTTGCCAGCAGTAGCTGGGCGTTCAGCCTAGATGATGTGGCGGCCAAGGCGGAAAAGCTGGCGGCCGAAGACTATACGGCGCCGCAGAGCAATCTGCCGCCGGTGTTTCGCAACATGGCCTTTGCCGATTATCAGCAATTGCGTTTCCGTGGCGACAAAGCGCTATGGCACGACGCGCCGACGCCCTTCGAGGTGCAGTTCTATCACCAGGGCATGCACTTCAACGTGCCGGTGCGGATCAATGAGATCACCGCAAAAGGCGTCGAAAAGGTCCGCTATAACCCTGACATGTTCGAATTCGGCAAGGTCGAGATTGAACCTGCTGCGCTGGAAAACCTGGGCTTTGCCGGCTTCAAGGTGCTCTATCCGCTGAACAAGGCGGATAAGGCCGACGAGCTGATGACGCTGCTCGGTGCCAGCTATTTCCGGGTGATCGGCAAGGATCAGGTATACGGCCTGTCTGCGCGTGGTCTGGCTATCGATACTGCGTTGCCAAGCGGAGAAGAGTTCCCGCGCTTCCGTGAGTTCTGGATCGAACGCCCCGAAGCCGATCGCCGCAATCTGGTGATCTATGCGCTGCTCGATTCGCCCCGTGCCACCGGTGCCTATCGGATGGTGGTTACGCCGGGCAAGGACAGTACGGTCGATGTCAAAGCGCGCGTCTTTCTGCGCGAGCCAGTGGAAAAACTCGGCATCGGTGCGCTGACCAGCATGTATCTGTTCGGCGCCAACCAGCCCAGTGACCTGCTCAACTATCGGCCGCAGCTGCATGACTCCGAAGGGCTGGCGATTCACACCGGCGCTGACGAGTGGATCTGGCGGCCGTTGAACAATCCCAAGCGACTGGCGATCAGCAGTTATGCGGTCGAGAACCCGCGCGGTTTCGGTCTGCTCCAGCGCACCCGCGATTTCAACCGCTACGAGGATCTGGACGACCGCTACGAGCTGCGCCCCAGCGGCTGGGTCGAGCCCAAGGGCGATTGGGGCAAGGGTCGCGTGGAATTGATCGAGATTCCGACGCCTGACGAAACCAATGACAACATCGTCGCGTTCTGGGTGCCGGAGCAGCAACCCGAGCCCGGCGAGCCGCTGGACTTCGAGTACCGTCTGCACTTCACCCTGGATGAACCGGCGCTGCATGATCAGCAGCTCGCCTGGGTCAGCCAGACGCGCCTGTCTGCAGGCGACGTCAAACAGTCCAACCTGATTCGTCAGCCTGACGGCAGCACCGCGCTGATCGTCGATTTCGTTGGCCCCACTCTGGCCGAACTGCCTGCGGATGCGCCGGTCACCACGCGGGTCAGCATCGGCGAGAACGCCGAATTGGTGGAAAACAACCTGCGGCACAACCCGGTGACTGATGGCTGGCGCCTGACCTTGCGTCTGAAGGTGCGCGATCCCAAACGTCCGGTGGAACTGCGCGCAGCCCTGGTGGAAGGCGAGAAGACGCTTTCCGAAACCTGGAGCTACCAGATTCCGACCAATGAATAGTCCCGTGGACCCGGCGATTACCGGGCGCTACATCAGCCAGCTGCCCCTTGATGACCCGCAGCGCCAGGCCCTTATCCAGAACCTGGAGCAGGGCGACGGTGGGCTGGCGGATATCCACCGGGCGTTGGGTCGGGCGGTGCCGACTCCTGACAACTCCGAGCCGGGCGGAGGTGCTCTGCTGGGCTCGGTTGCTGCTCGGTTGAAACTCGGCTGGGGTGAAACCCTGGAGCGTGCCAAAGCCCTCACGCTTGACCATCAGGGCCGCACCTGCATTGAGTCAACACCACCCATCGTGCGTACACGCATGGTGCCGGAACCCTGGCATACCAACGTGTTGCGGCTGAGCTGGTGGCGCTTGCTACACAAGAAGAACCGCACGGTGGAGCTGCCGCCTGCTCAGTCCGTTGATCGTTCTGGCTGGCGCAAGGTGGCAGGCGTCCGGCGCGCCACATTGCTGGTGCTGATGCTGGTGCAGACCGTCATCGCGACCTGGCACATGAAATCGGTGCTGCCGTACCAGGGCTGGGCGCTGATCGATCTGCAGGAGGTGTTTCAGCAGCCGCTGCAGGAGTCTGCGCGGCAGATCCTTCCGTATGTGGTGCAGACGAGCATTCTGCTGCTGTTCGCGCTGTTGTTCTGCTGGGTGTCGGTGGGCTTCTGGACGGCGCTGATGGGCTTCTTTCAGCTGCTCAAGGGGCACGACCGATACAATATTTCGGCAACGACCCTGGGCGATGAGCCGATCCCGCGCGAGGCACGTACGGCGCTGGTGATGCCCATTGCCAACGAAGACGTACCGCGGGTGTTCGCCGGACTGCGCGCGACGTTCGAGTCGCTCAAGGCGACGGGACAGCTGGAGCACTTCGATATTTTCGTGCTCAGCGACAGCAACGATCCCGATACCTGCGTCGCCGAGCAGAAGGCCTGGCTGGAGGTCTGTCGGAGCGTCGATGGCTTCGGCCATATCTTCTACCGGCGGAGGCGTCGCCGTGTGAAGCGCAAGAGCGGCAACATCGACGACTTCTGCCGTCGCTGGGGCAGCAGCTACCGTTACATGGTGGTGCTCGACGCCGACAGCGTCATGAGTGGCGACTGCCTGACCAGTCTGGTGCGGCTGATGGAAGCCAACCCCGGCGCAGGCATCATCCAGACGGCGCCGAAGGCGTCCGGCATGGACACGCTGTATGCGCGCATGCAGCAGTTCGCCACGCGGGTCTATGGCCCGCTGTTCACGGCCGGGCTCAATTTCTGGCAATTGGGTGAGTCCCACTACTGGGGGCACAACGCGATCATCCGGGTCAAACCCTTCATCGAGCACTGCGCTCTGGCGCCGTTGCCTGGCAAAGGTGCGTTCGCGGGCGACATCCTGTCCCATGACTTCGTCGAAGCGGCGCTGATGCGTCGTGCGGGGTGGGGGGTGTGGATTGCCTATGACCTGCCTGGCAGCTACGAGGAGTTGCCACCGAACCTGCTCGACGAGCTCAAGCGCGACCGTCGCTGGTGCCACGGCAACCTGATGAATTTCCGGCTGTTCCTGGTCAAGGGCATGCACACGGTGCACCGCTTCGTGTTCCTGACAGGGGTGATGTCGTACCTGTCGGCGCCGCTGTGGTTCGTCTTTCTGGCGCTGTCGACCGGGCTACTGGCGATTCACACGCTGATGGTGCCGGAGTACTTCCTGCAGCCGAATCAGCTGTATCCGCTGTGGCCGCAATGGCACCCGCAGGAAGCCATCGCGCTGTTCTCGGCGACGCTGACGCTGCTGTTCCTGCCGAAGCTGCTCAGCGTGTTGCTGATCTGCATTCAGGGCGCTCACGAGTACGGCGGGCGTGCTCGCCTGTTGCTGTCGATGCTGCTGGAAAGCCTGTTTTCCATGCTGGCCGCGCCGGTGCGCATGTTGTTCCACACGGTATTCGTCAGCGCCGCGTTCCTCGGCTGGTCGGTGCAGTGGAACTCACCGCAGCGTGCCGATAATGCGACACCCTGGAGCGAAGCCTTGCGCCGGCACGGTCCGCAGATGCTGCTGGGCGTACTCTGGATGGCGCTGGTGGGCTGGCTAGACCCAGCCTTCCTCTGGTGGTTGGCGCCGATTGTGGTTTCGCTGATCCTGTCGGCGCCGGTATCGGTGATCACCAGCCGCACGGGCCTGGGGCAGGCCGCGTTTCGCCGCAAGTTGTTTCTCATCCCCGAGGAATTCCAGCCGCCGCAGGAACTGGCATCGACCGACCGCTACACGCGGGAGAACCAAGCCAACGCACTGGCGAACGGCTTTATCGCGGCCACTGTCGATCCGATCTACAACGCGCTGGTGTGCGGCATGGCGCGGGCGCGGCATGCCAAGGTTGTTGCGGGTGCCGAGTCGCTGCGTGAACAACGTATGCAGCAGATCCTCGATGCGGGGCCAAACGGGGCTGCCGAAGTGGCTCGCTGGCGCTTGCTGAACGATCCGGACGGCATGGCGCAGTTGCATTCGCGGGTCTGGCAAGATCAGCGCTATCAGGCGTGGCGCGATGCCTATCGTCCGTCTGACTTCGGTGACGCGTCGAGCAGCGAAACAGTCGCTGCATCCCAGGGCTAAACCGAAGAGACTCCGCGGCGTCTGAGCCAGACGCCGCGGAGCAGCGGGTCAATGAACGTGATCGCTGCCGTCGGCATGACGGTGGATGTCAGGCTTGGGCTCCGCTCCCTGATGGTGGTTTCCAGACGAGTGCATGTCGCTATGGTGATCGTCTTTAGCCACGGGCGCAGCGCTGGGCATGTGCGTTTCCCCGCCGCCGTGATGATGACCACCGCTTGTGGCCACCAGCGCTTTGTATTCCATGGCTGTCAGCTCGGGCAGTTGCTCGAGCAAGGCGACCAGCTCCCAGATATAGCGGTCTTCCATGCTCCGACCCCACGCGGGCATACCGGAGGCCTGAATCCCATGTTTGATCGTCCAGAAATCCTCGGCAGGGTCGCGCTTGCGGTTTGCGTCAGTCAGATTCGGCGGCGCCGGGCTGAGATTTTCGCTCAGCTCGGTCGGTCCGGTACCCGGTGCGAGATGGCAAACGACGCACATGGCTTCGTAGTTGCCAGCGCCTGAGCGAATCAGTTCGGCATCGCCCAGTTCCGGCACCTCGATAGCTTCGGCACGGACCGCCACGGAGCGCTGGCGGGCGGTCTCCAACAGCGCGTGGATCGGCCCGCTATGCTGCACGTCGGCTCCGACGTTGACGACTCCGAAGTACACCACGGCCGCAGCGGCCAGCACCAATGCCACTGCAGCCAGTAGTAGTGTCGTCAGGGTTTTGAGCATCATCCATTTCCTCAGAACCAGAATCGGATACCCGCCACTAGGCGAGCCTCGCTTGTATCTTCACCCTCAGCCCGCTGCAGCTCAGCGCTGTTGCCGTAAGCCCGGCTCCAGCTGACGCCCACGTAAGGCGCGAACTGCCGGCTTATCTCATAGCGCAGTCGAAGCCCGAGGCTCGCGTCGCTGAGCCCGGAGCCGATGCCACGGGATTCGTCCGTGCGTCCATACAGATTCAGCTCGGCGGTGGGCTGAAGCACCCAACGCTGCGTCAGCAGCAGGTCGTATTCGGCTTCCAACCGGAGCGCGGACTGACCACCCTCGCCAAGGAACGCTGTGGCCTCGGTTTCCAGCCCGTACAGTGGCATTCCCTGCACGCCGAATGCCGCCCAGGTTTGCGGCGAGCCGGGTTCGAAGTCTTGGCGGACACCGGCGACGGTTTCCCACCAGGGACCTATTGCGTGGCTCCAGAGCAGCTGCAGTTCGGCTTCTTCGGTATGCCCATTGGTTCGCTCGCCTTCCGAGCGAAAGGCCAGCCGGTCGATATCGCCGCCAGCCCAACCACTCAGATCCCAGGCCAGCGTGCTTCCGGCATCGGCGTCCTGCCATTCCAGCTCGTCGGCGACGAACATGAAATGGCTGCTGCCCTGATGCATGCCGTGTTCGGGCAGGTCGGGAAAGGCAGCCTCGATGTCGGCGGGACTAAGCGTCGGGACAGGCGGGCGATCTGCCTCGCCTGGCGGAATCCCCGTTGGGGGTGGATGCGGCATGGCGTGACCTGAATGGTCCATCGCTTCATGATCCATCACCCCATGATCCATCATGCCGCGGTCCGATTGCGTGTGGTTCGGCTGCGAGTGGTTCTGACCGTGACTTTCAGCGGGAACGGGGGCGGCCGGTGAGCGGCCGGCATGGCCAGAGTGGTCCATCGCTTCCTGCGCCTGGCTGGTGGCGGCAGCCAGGCAGAGCGCGCTTAGCAGCGCGAGCTTAATGGTCATGCTTCGGGCTCTTATCGTCATGCCCCTGGGGTTGATGAGGCGCTGAGCCCATGTTGCCGTGATCCATCTGCCCGGACCCCATGTGCTGCTCATGCATCTGCATCATCTGGTCGTGATCCATGCTGCCGTGGCCCATCCCGTCATGGTTCATCATGCCGCCTTGCGGCTTCTGCGGGTGACCTGCCTCTGGTGCGGCTTGCGGCGGCGGTGTTTCAGCCGGATGGTGACCGTCGTGCTCAGTCTGTGCCTGCAGAGCGGTCAGCGGCAGGGCGGCAAGTAGGCCGAACACCAACAGTGAGTTGCGCTTGAAAATGCTCATGAGGTTCTCCTTTATTCTTCGACCCGGACTTCGCGGAACATCCCCAGGTCCATGTGCATCAGCATGTGGCAATGGTAAGCCCAGCGCCCGAGTGCATCAGCCGTGACGCGATAACTCCGTTTGGAGCCGGGAGGCATGTCGATGGTGTGCTTGCGCACCTGGAACCGGCCGTGTTCGTCCTCCAGGTCGCTCCACAACCCATGCAGGTGAATGGGGTGGTGCATCATGGTGTCGTTGACCAGCACAAAGCGCACCCGCTCGCCGTACTTGAGACGGATCGGCTCGGATTTCGCGTAGGGGATCCCGTCGAATGACCAGGCGAAGCGCTCCATATGACCGGTCAGGTGCAGCTCGATGGTGCGCGTCGGCTCTCGGCCGTCCGGGTCGGGGAAGGTGCTGCGCAGGTCAGCGTAGGTCAGCACGCGGCGGCCGTTATCGCGCAGGCCGATACCCGGATCATTCAGCTTTGGCACTGGCATCATGGTCTGCATGTCGACCAGCGGATTGCCCTTCTCACTGGCAGGGTGCGTCTGCATCTGACCGCTGGCCACGGCGCCGCCACCATGGCCCATTGCCGAATGGTCCATGCCGCCCATGCTCGATGATTGCATCTGGCTGTGGTCCATCTGCCCATGGTCCATTTGGCCGTGCTGTGGAGCTTCGTGCTGCATCGCCTGCTGATCGTTGCCCGCTGCATGTGCACCGTGATCGCCATGGCCCATGTCTTCCATGCTCAGCTCAGGACGGGCGTCGGGCTCGGGCACCGGCGCGCTCAGCCCCTGGCGAACGGCCAGGGTGCCGCGGGCGAAGCCGCTGCGGTCCATTGATTGGGCGAACAGGGTATAGGCGTCCTGACCGCCATCCGGCGTGACGATCACGTCGACCGTTTCGGCGACCGCCAGGCGCAGTTCATCGACCTCGACCGGCTCGACGTTCTGCCCGTCCACGGCCACCACCCTGAGCTTCAGGCCCGGAATGCGAAAGTCGAAATAGGTCATGGCCGAGCCGTTGATCAGGCGTAGACGCACTCGCTCGCCCGGCTCGATAACACCGGTCCAGTTGCCGTCCGGTGCCTGGCCATTGAGCAGGTAGGTGTAGGTTTCGCCGCTGATGTCGGCGAGATCCGTGGGCGTCATCTTCATCTTTGCCCAGGCCCAGCGATTGCCAACGGTCTCGCTCCAGCCCTGGTCGGCGACATCATTGATGAAGTCGCCGAGGGTCCGCCGCCCGCGGTTGTAGTAATCGGATTGCTTCTTCAGCTTGTCGAGTACGCGGGCCGGGCCTTCATCGGTCCAGTCGGTGAGCATCACCACGTAGTCACGTTCGTACTCGAAGGGTTCGGGCTCGAGCGGATCGATGACCAGCGGCCCGTAGACACCCAGCTGTTCCTGAAACGCGGAGTGGCTGTGATACCAGTAGGTACCGCTCTGTTTGACGCGGAAGCGATACTCGTACATTCCATCCGGTGCGATGCCAGCAAAACTGAAGCCGGGCACGCCGTCCATGTTGGCTGGCAGCAGGATGCCGTGCCAGTGGATCGACGTATCCTGCGGCAGGCGATTGTGCACTCGCAGCGTCACGGTGTCGCCTTCACGCCAGCGCAGCAGAGGACCGGGAATACTCCCGTTGATGGCCATCGCGGTGCGCTCGCGTCCGCTGAAGTTGACCCCCAGCGAGTCGATGGTCAGGTCGAACTGCGTTCCGGCCAATACACCCTGGTCACCGGTCTGGTGAGGATGCGCAACGGCCCACACAGGCTGACGCCAGACGCCCATCCCGGCGACGACGCCTCCGGCGGCCAGACTTTTGACGAAGGTACGGCGCGATGATGTACGGCCCATGGAGATCCTGTTGTGCTCAGCTCTGATTGCAAATGCGTCTGCCAGCGCTGAAGCAGGCAGACGGGGAGGTTTCGGCCAGATTCACTCTGCCGGGTAGTTGGCAAACACCAGATCAGTGCCCTCGGCGGTCAGTCCGATGACCTGATAGGCCTGTGCTGGCTGGCCATAATCCATCCCGGGTGAGCCGGCCGGCATACCGGGCGCAGCCACGCCAAGCAGGTCGCGGCGTTGTTGCAGCTCGCGGATCTGCGCGACCGGCACGTGACCTTCCACGAATTTGCCGTCAATCACGCCGGTATGGCACGAGCCCAGTCGCGGGGCCACGCCCAGACGCTGTTTGACAGCCGACATGTTGCTTTCAACATGGTCGCGAACCTCGAAACCACTGGCCTGCAGGTACTTGACCCAGTCCTTGCAGCAACCACAGTTGGCGTCCCGGTGCACGTCGATTACATCAGCGGCATGGACGCTGCCGGCCATAAACAGGGCGGCAATGAATGCGAACTTGGGTTTTAGGAAACGCATGACAGCACTCCTTGATGGAAAATCAACGGCAACCGCAGCCGCTTCCACAGCCTGATTTCGGTGCGGCGGCGGGTGTGGTCTGGCTCGCGAGCTGAGCGGGGTAGCCGGCCTCGTTCAGGGCGGCAATCAAAGCAGCGTTTTCGACATCCCCATCGATGCGAACCCGTCCGCTTTGCAAATCAACCTCGACAGCCTCGACGCCGGCGATGGTGCTCAACGCCTGAGTGACGTGTCGAACGCAGGCGCCGCACGTCATGCCTTGAACCTGAAGCTGGGTGGAATTCATGAGAAGCCCTCCGTAGATGCCGGCCAGTCCGGCGAGGCTTGATCATCAACCTTGTCCTGATGGCAAGGTCAAGGTGTTGCCTCTGACGCTTCGTCTGGCCGCCAACATAGCCTGAGTCGGCTTTCTGCAAGCTGAGCGGAACATTACTTTTTTGTCAGCTTGTGGTCCGTCAGCGGTGTAACCGGCAGACTTGGATGATGGATAGAGAGGACGAGCCGAATGAAGCTTCTGGTCGCTGAAGACGAACCGAAAACCGGAACCTACCTGCAGCAGGGCCTGAGCGAGGCAGGATTCTCTGTCGACCGCGTCACCAGCGGCACTGACGCCTTGCAGCATGTGCTGAGCACGCCCTACGACCTGCTGATCCTAGATGTGATGATGCCGGGTCTGGACGGCTGGGAGGTGCTGCGCATGGTTCGTGCAGCGGGGCAGGAGGTGCCGGTGTTGTTCCTTACCGCACGTGATCGCGTGGAAGACCGGGTGAAGGGCCTGGAGTTGGGCGCGGATGACTACCTGATCAAGCCGTTCGCCTTTTCCGAACTGCTGGCGCGGGTGCGCACCTTGTTGCGCAGGGGCAGTGCCGCCGCCTTGCAGACTCAACTGAGCATTGCCAACCTGGAAGTGGATCTGCTCAAGCGCCGTGCCGTCCGTGCCGGCCAGCGCATCGACTTGACTGCAAAGGAGTTCGCCCTGCTGGAGCTACTGCTGCGTCGGCGCGGCGAAGTACTGCCCAAGTCGCTGATTGCGTCGCAGGTCTGGGACATGAATTTCGACAGCGACACCAATGTCATCGAGGTGGCGATTCGCAGGCTTCGCGCGAAGATCGACGATGGCTTCGAACCCAAGCTCATCCATACCGCGCGTGGCATGGGCTACATGATCGATGAGCCGGACCCAGTATGAAGCAGTTGTCGCTAACCGCCAGGCTGAGCCTGATGTTCATGCTGGCGGTCACAGGCGTGCTCGGTGCGGCGGGCTTCTTTTTCTTCCAGTTGAGTCAGCATCACTTCGACGAGCTGGATCGGCATACGCTGGAAGACAAGCTCCAGGCCAGCCGACAGCTGCTGCGGGGCCTCGATGATATGACCCGGTTCGACGCGCTGAGGCCGCAACTGCAGGCATTGCTTGGCGGGCATAGCGACCTGGCGGTGCGGATACTCGATGCCGAGGGTCAGGAGCTGTTTGCCGCCAGCGGCGCCGCCTATGCGGTTGAAACACATGCGCATGGTTCGGTCAGGGCAGACATGCCGCGGGTGTGGCGTCGCAGGGCTGCCGTCATCGAGGTGGCGGGTCGTCCGCTGAGCATCGAGTTGGCGCTCGATATCACCACGCACAAAGTCTTCCTGAACACGCTGGCGGGATGGCTCTGGGGCGCGCTGGTGCTCTGTGCGCTGCTCAGCGGCGGGCTCGGCTGGCTATTGGCACGTAGTGGGCTGCGGCCGTTGCGCGAGGTGACGCTGGTGGCGGCATCGGTGTCGGCCAAGTCGCTGACCGAGCGCATTCCGTCCGAGTCGACGCCGGCGGAGTTGCAGCAGCTGGTGCTGGCGTTCAATGCGATGCTGGCGCGGCTGGAGGACGCCTTTGTGCGGCTGTCGAACTTCTCGGCCGACATCGCCCACGAGCTGCGCACGCCACTGTCCAATCTGATGACGCACACCGAGGTGGTTCTGACCCGCGCGCGCAGCCGCGAGGACTACCAGGAAAACCTGTATTCCAATCTGGACGAGCTGCGCCGCATGGCGCGGATGATTGACGACATGCTGTTCCTGGCCAAGGCCGATAACGGGCTGGTCGTTCCCGAGCGGCAGTCGATCGAGCTGCATGCCCTGTGCGAGACGTTGCTGGATTTCTACCAGCTGACCGCCGACGAGCGCGGTATTCGTTTCGTGCTGTCGGGCGATGCACGCATCCACGGGGATCCCGCCATGCTGCGTCGCGCGCTGTCTAACCTGCTGTCCAATGCGCTGCGCTATACGCCCGACGGCGGCACGATCCAGCTGGCCATCGAGGCGGGCGAGCAGGGGGTGTCGCTAAGCATCGGCAACCCGGGCGTGGGCATCCCTGAACAACACTTGCCGCGACTGTTCGACCGCTTCTATCGCGTCGACCCCGCGCGACGGGAAGGCAGCCCGAGCAATGCCGGACTGGGCTTGGCGATCACCCGGTCGATCATCGAGGCGCACCATGGCGAGATCCATTGCAACAGCCGCGACGGCTGGACGTCGTTCGATATCCTGTTCCGCTCAGCTGACTGAAAACCGCCGGGGGACGCTGGCTTGAGGCAGGCTGACGGAACATGATTGCTGCGACGCCCGTGGGCGACCGACACCCAGCACTGGCCAATCCGGGCTGCACGTGTTTGCATCGGGTGACCGCTTGACGTGCAATCCTGCTGGCTATCCTGCTCGGCAAATCAAACGCGGCGGATGGAGGTGATATGAACATCGAACGATGCGAAGACCTGATCGACTGGACCAGCCAGGCCCATGCCCGGCTTTCCGAATGCATGACAGAGGCCGCCGATGAGCGCAGCGACTCATTGGCTACGATGCTGATGACCTATCTCGCGCAGCACGAGCAAGAGCTGACGCGCACGATTGAGCGGATCAAGGAGCATGCCGACCCGCGCGCGCTGCAAGCCCGACTGCACGAGGCGGTCGAGGGCGAGATACTTGCGCTGGATTTCGACAGCGATGCCTATGCACAGATGAGTGTCGACGACATTTCACGCGAGGTCTTCGCCCTTCACAACCGGATCATCGACCTGTACCGCTCGCTGGAAAAGCGACCATCACTGGACAAGGCACGTGAGCTACTCGGCGAAATGCTGCAGCTTGAAGAGCACGAGACCATGCGCCTGGCGCAGCAGGTCAACCGCATGCACGAGCTGTAGCTGACCGACGCAGAAGGATGGCGTCAGACCACGTAGCGCAGAATGGCCACAAAATGCAGCAGGCTGCCGGCGATGACGAACAGGTGCCAGATGCCATGCCAGTGGCGGAAGCGCTGATCGTAGGCAAAGAAGATGATGCCCACCGTATAGAACACGCCGCCGGCAACCAGCCAGCCGAAGCCGGTGGTGCCCAGGGCGGCGAGCAGTGGCTTGACCGCCACCAGCACGATCCAGCCCATGATGGCGTATATGACGATCGACAGCACCCGCGCGTCCGACCTTGGCTTGATCTCCTGCAGCATGCCGATGATTGCCAGTGACCAGACAATCCCGAACAGCCACCAGCCCCAGCTGCCACGTAGAGTGACCAGGCAGAACGGTGTGTAGCTGCCGGCAATCAGCAGATAGATCGACAGGTGATCGAGCTTTTGCATCACCGCTTTGGCGCGGCCACGGACGCTGTGATAAAGCGTCGAGGTGCTGTACAGCAGCACCAGGGTGAACCCGTAGATGGCGACGCTGACGATCTTCATCAGATCGCCGTCCATGGCCGCGAGGATCAGCAGCCAGACTGTCCCGCTCAGCGCCAGTACACCGCCTGTCAGGTGCGTCCAGGCGTTGAACTTCTCTCCGTGATACATCGTTGTGCAGCCTTGAAGGTGTTCGATCAGTTACCCATCAACAGGCCGAAAACCTTTTTTGCCACGCTGGTGGCTGCCTGCGCCGGATTCTGACGAATGCTGGCTTCCTGTTCGGCGATAACAGTGAACAACCCATCGAGCGCTTGCTCGGCCACGTAACCTTCGACCGTGCCGTACCGGGGATCGACCGCACCCAGGCCGGAGACTTTGCCAGCCAGCGCGTTGTACTGCTGGGCCACGCCGACCTGGTCGGTGGCCTGCTTGATTATCGGCAGGAATCGGGCGCGGATTTCGTCACGGCTGGTCTTGTTCAGATACTGAGTCGCCGAGTCATTGCCGCCGCTCAGGATCGACTTGGCGTCGGCGACCGTCATCTTTTTCACCGCCTCCAGCAGCAACGCCTGCGCTTGCGGTACAGCGGCTTCGGCGGCCTTGTTCATGCCGGTTTCCAGCTCTTCTACCTGAGCGCCCATGCCCATCATCTTCAACATGCGCGAGGCCTTACCGATGTTGCCCGGCAGTTCGATGCGCACATCCGGATCATTACTGAAGCCCCCGGGACGGCCCAGCTGCTGCACGGCAACTTTCGTCCCCTGGCTCAGCGCGTCCTTCAGCGCCTTGTTGGCGTCGCCCTGGCTCAGGTCGGACAGCGAAAGCGCCCAAGCGCTGGCGGAGAGCATCAAACCGGTGAGCAAAGCAGTGGTGCGAAGCATGGATAAATCCTCTGAGTGATGCAGCGAGCTTAATAGGCCAGGCGCGGCGTGCCAAACGGTGGCAGCAGCTTGTTTCAACCGTTTCGTTGACCCACGTCCGAGGCGTTACTGGCCGACCGGCGGCATTCAGCCAGGTTTGCCGCTCGGTCTAGTGCAGGCGCGGTGTCGCTATAACAATCGCGTTGGTGCAACTTCTAGACGCTTCACGGCTACAAAAGATCATCATTAGCGGATTTATCAATCTGCCAAGCGAACATCCGCTACGCGCTGACCAGCGACACGATTGCGGCTGAACCTTCGCCGCGGACCCGTTCGAACACCAACCCGTGCAGAGGAATGAAACCATGCTCAAATCACTCAAGTCGCTGTTCGACCGCGGTGAGGACGATCAGCCTACGGCACACAGCGTTGAAGTGGCCGCAGCAGCGCTGCTGATCGAAGTCGGCCGTGCGGATTACGAAAGCGATGCAGAAGAACAAAAAGCCATTATCGAAGCCATCCGCCTCGGCTCGGGGGTGGAGGACGGCGAGCTTGCATCGCTGGTCGCCTCCGCGCAGGAAACCGCCGAGCGGTCGACTTCACTGTATGAATTCACCACGCTGATCAACGCGCAATATTCGATGGACGAAAAATTTGTTCTGATCAAGGCGCTATGGCGCGTCGCCGCTGCCGATGGCGACATTCACCGATACGAAGACCACCTGATCCGCCGTATCGCCGACCTGCTGTACGTGGCGCATACGGACTTCATCCGCGCCAAGCTGGAGGTCCTCGGCAGCTGACTGGCGGCCACGCGGGTCAGAACTCGAAAGCGCCTGGGTCGCACTGCCGATCGTCACGCGGGTTGCCGCGCTGGTCGGTGTCCGGGCAAAGCACACCGCCCATGTCGATGGGGTCGAAATAGGGGCTGTCTTCGAAAGGCTCACGCAGCGCGACGGTGCGGGTCGGCCCTCCGTTGTCCTGCAGTGATCCGAGCGCCAAGCGAACCCCTGCTTCGTCCGCGGTGGTGAGCGTGAAGCCGCAGCCACCCAGGAAGTCGAAGAGTCCTCCTCCGGAGCCACCGATGGCATTGAAACTGCCACTGGTCAGCGCGCCACTGCAGAACGGCATGTCGGCGAAGGTGCGAATTTCAACCAGGCTGTTGGCCAGGCGGAACTCGCCAGTACCTGAATGGCTGAACAGCTGCGAGTGATTGCTGAAGGTCGCGTTGCGGACCGAGACTTTCCCGTCGATGTTGCCGATTTCTGCGGCTCGGACACCCCCGGTGGTACTGCGATTGTCGACAAAGGTACTGTTCAAAATGTCGACGGTGCCCTGATAGTTCACTAGCCCACCCCAAAAGCGAGCGTCATTGGCGGTAATCAGGCTGTTGCGTAGATAAAGCTGCGCCGCCGCGCCCATATTGGAAATGCCACCGCCGTGGCCGGACTGGTACCCGGTCGAATTCTGTTCGATGGTCGAGCGCGCAACCAGCGCCTGTCCCTCGTTGAACAACCCCGCGCCACGGTTGCACAGGCGTCGACTGGGAAAGGCCGCGCAGGAAGTTTCCAGTTCATGGTCGATGGTGTTGTCACGTAACAGCATCCGGTCCATGCGCAGGTTGCCGCGATTCCATATCGCGCCGCCGCCGCTGCCCATGGGCCTGCCGTTTTCCAGCCGAAGATAGCTGAGCGTCACAGCCTTCGGTGCAGCGGCGTAGATATCGAAAATCCGGTCGATGGCACCGCCGTCGATGATGACTTGCAGGTCATCGTTTTTCGCGGCTCGCCCGAGGCCCGATAGCGTCAGACCATCCGTGATGTCCAGGTCGCCAATCGCGTCGTTCGGCACGTCTGCGGTCTCTGTGCCGGTCAATGAGAGCACGTAGTGCCCTGACGGCACCTCGATCAAATCGTGGCCCTGGTGCGCGTTGCTCTCCATCACCGCCGCTCTCAGCGTGCAGCGATTGGAGATGGATCGGCAGTTGCCATCGCCCGGCTCGGTATCCACCTCGTCGGCCCTACTGTCCACACGCAGGGTCAGGCCGATGGAGGCGGCGCAACCGCCGGGCAGCGGGTCGCCAGTGACGTTCATGACGTAACCGGAGGCTTCCGGAAAGCGTTTCTCACGGACAGTGCTCGAATAGCCGGAGCCAAGCCAGTTGCGGCGCTGATAACTGACACTGAAGTGATAGGGAATGTTGGTTTCGCAGGTGTCGGCGAAGTAGCCCACTGCGTATTGATCACTCGGCAACGGCATCATGGCCCAAGGCGTGCCATGGATGACCGCGTTTACCTGTGCGATGCGGTTGCCACGCCCATCCACTTGCGCTCGCAACGGGTAGAGCGGCACCGGCGACCGGGCGACGGAGGAAGGCGTTAGGTTGGTCAGACTGGGCGTTGCGCAACCGCCCATCCCCAAGACGAGCGACAAGGCGATCACACGGCTGTGCGTCATACAGTCCCCTCTCGGCAGGCCGCCGACGTTTTCGGTGGATGACCTGCTGAGTATGGGTGGCGCACACCGCATCAACCGAACGTTTCGGCATTAAGCCTGGGCGTCCTTAGCGTGGTTGCCACTGAAGACTTGGCTGCGAGCGCCCGTGCTTGAGCTTCGAGCGCAATCAGTCCGAGGGGTGTTCCTCATCGTGCCGCTCCAACGCGACCTGGCGAATCGACAGACGGATCTCGGCCGGCAGTACGCGCTTGGCAACACCCTCGGCCAGTTCGCCAAGCTTGGTGTGGTAGCCGAGCTTGCCGGCAGCGTCCTGCTGCAGCACGTTCTGATCCAGCAGGCTCTTGATGAAGTGGCGGAACAGACTCTTGTCGAAAAACTCCGGCGCGTTCAGACCATGCAGGATCGAAATACGCTGGGCCATGATCGTGCAGAGGTTTTCCAGCTCTTCGGCATCGAGGGTGTTCTGACCACTGTTGAGCAATAGCGCAATGGCCATGTAGAAGCGTTGCAGCGTCTGCATGATCGCCCGCGCCAGCAAGGTCAGCAGGACGAACTGACGAGAGCTGGGTGCCGGCCTCACGTAGGTCTCACCGTCCCGCTTGAGCAGCCCCTGTTCGACGAAGGCATCCAGCCATTGATCGATCACAGCGCCCAGTTGCTCGGGCTCCCAGCGGATGAACAGCTCGGCGCGCAGATAGGGGTAAAGCGCCTCGGTGAACCGCAGGATCTGTTCGCGGCTGATCCGTGAGCTGCTCTGGAAGAAGCTCGCCAGCAACGCAGGGAGGGCGAAGATATGCATCACGTTGTTGCGGTAGTAGGTCATCAGAACGGCATTTTGCTCGTCCAGATAGAGGATGTTGCCCAGCGCGTCTTTCTGCTCAGCCAAGAGGCCGAGTGCTTTCACGTAGCTGATCAGCGCCTCGCCGTCACCGTCCGGCAGTGTGGTATGAGGCGAGTAGGGCACGGCGCGCAGCAGGTTTTGGTAGAGGTCGAGGATGCGCGCCAGTGAGCGCCGATCCAGCGCCTGACGGCTGGTGGAGAGCAGCGCCAGCGCGACCAGGTTGACCGGATTGACCGCGGCGGCTTCGTTGAGCCGTTGAGCGATGCGTTCGGACAGCTTGTTGGTGGTCTCGTTGAGCCAGTCGGGACGGAAGTTCGGCGCCAGATCCTGTTTGCGCCAGCCCGGTTGTTGCTGCTCGAGAAACTCGTTGAGCTTCAGCGGCTCGCCAAAATTCACCCAGACCTGCCCGAAGCGCTGCTTCAGCGCGCCGATGACCTTGAAGATGTCGAAGATTGATTCCTTCTTCTTCGCTGCACCTCGCAGCTCCCCCAGATAGGTGCGGCCTTCGAGCACTCGCTCGTAGCCGATGTACACCGGCACGAAGAGGATCGGCAGGCGCGAGGAGCGCAGATAGCTGCGCAGGGTGATGGCGAGCATGCCGGTCTTGGGTTGCAGCATGCGTCCGGTACGCGAGCGACCGCCCTCGACGAAGTACTCCACCGGAAAGCCACGGCTGAACAGGGTGTGCAGGTACTCGTTAAACACCGCGGTATAGAGCGGGTTGCCCTTGAACGTACGGCGCATGAAGAAGGCGCCGCCACGACGCAGCAGGCTGCCGATTACCGGCATGTTGAGGTTGATGCCCGCGGCGATGTGCGGCGGCGTCAGGCCGTTGCGGAACAGCAGATAGGAGAGCAGCAGGTAGTCGATATGACTGCGGTGGCACGGCACGTAGATAACTTCGTAGCCCTGCACCGCCTCCTGCAGCGGCTCCAGGTGATTGACGCGGATGCCATCGTAGATCTTGTTCCAGAACCAGGACAGCACCACCTCGAGAAAGCGCACGGCCGTGTAGGCGTAGTCCGAGGCGATCTCGTTGCCGTAGCGCAGCGCCCGCGCTTCGGCCTTTTCCAGCGAAATGCTTTCGCGCTCGGCCTCGTCCCTGATTGCCTGACGCACCTGCGGGCCATGCACCAGACCTTTGACCAGGTTGCGACGGTGCGACAGGTCGGGGCCGATCACCGCCGTTTTCTGATTGCGAAAATGCACCCGCAGCATGCGATGAACCATGCGCAGGGTGCGCTCGTGGCCCTTGTTCTGCGCCACCAGCTCATTGAGCTGGATCGGCGTGGAGAACTGCACGCGGGTTTCGCGCCCGAGCATGACGATACTGAGCAATTTGCGCAGCCGTCCGGTGACGGCCCAGCTGTCGGCGAACAGCAGTTTCCAGGCACTGGTTTCGCGATCCGGCGAGCGACCCCAGAACACGCTGACGGGAATGATCTGGGCATTGTCTACGGCGTTCTGTTCCAGGGCACCGACGAGGCGCACCAGTGGCGCTGGCGTAACAGCGCGGGTCCGGGTGCCGAACCAGCTGGCGGCCGGGCTGAGAAAGATGAACGCCGCCGGCTCGACATGATTGCCCACCGCCACGTCCGCCACCGGGCGCGGCAGACCGGCCTTGCTGCACTCGTGATCGAGCACCGCCAGATCGCTCAGCGAGGCGCGTTGCAACACGTAGAACACTGGCTTGCTGCGGTCTAGCTTGAGGGTGAAGGCGGACTGGTTGATCGTCTCCGAGCGCACCCAGACATACAGCAGGCGACGCACGAGGGAGAAAACGAGACGGCGAAACGGAGAGCGGGTCATACGGCAGATTCGACTGTGGAAGGGTTAATGCCCTTGAAGCGCGCAAGTGTGCCGCATGCGGTGTTGGCGGGCAAAAGTCTGGTGAAGGAAGTGCACGGGTTGGCGTGCCGGCTCAACGGGTGATGTGCGTTCGAAGCGGGCGAGGGCAACTGTTCCGCTTGCAGAAGGGGCAAGCGGCTATTTGAGTCGCCCTGTGCGTTCGCCCTGGTTTACCTCATGTTTTTCCATGCGTAGACGGCTGAGAACACGACCAGGCTTACGGCTGCTCCGAAATACAGTGTCTCCAGCTGAGCGCCGACCTCGACCGCATGCTCGAGAAACAATATGACGATAATGACCACCGAAACCTGTATCAGGGTTTTCTTCAGGTCATGGAACGACCTGATATCCAGCGGCCCGAGCGAGGCGCTTTGTTCGGCCGGCACCGGCTTGATGAACAGTCGATACAGGCTAATGGCTATCAGCTGAAAGGTAATGGCGATCAACAGCAGGTCTAGCAGCTTCAGTAGCTTGACGGCGAGACTCTTGCTGTCGTTTGCGGTGTGGGGGAACTGATGGGTCAGCTCCAGCAGCAGGTGAACCATGGTGTTCAGACTGACGCCGTACAACAGCACGGCGGAGATTGCCGTCGTTGCAACCGCAACCAGTACCAGGAAACGGCTGCTGCGAAAGATTCGTTCGATCATGTTTTAACATCCCGGTCGCCTATGGCTCTCGCTTGAGGCTAGTGCAAGTCGAAGCCATGCGGCGTTGCTGTCGAATAGCCATCTGGTCCGGTTGCAATAGCATTGTGGCTCTCCTTATTCTCCGGCGCGCATTGGGCCGGTATGCCAAAGGTGGCCTCAGGCCCGTCAGCACGGATGAAAGTTGATGATCGAACTGAACAATCTGACCAAACGATTCGCTCAGCATACGGCGGTTGATGCCTTGTCCTTTTCCGTCGCGCCGGGCGAAGTGTTGGGTTTTCTAGGCCCGAACGGGGCCGGAAAGTCCACGACGATGAAGATGTTGACCGGCTTCCTCACGCCGACGTCAGGCAGCGCAAGCATCTTTGGCTGCGATATTCGGACCCAGGCGCTTCAGGCGCAGCGCCAGATGGGCTATCTGCCCGAGGGCGCGCCCTGCTACGGCGACATGACGGTGCGGGGCTTTCTCGAGTTCATCGCCGAGGTGCGTGGTTATCGCGGGGCGGACAAGCGCGTGCGGGTCGACACGGCCGTGGGACAGGTCGAGCTGGAGACGGTGCTTGGCCAGAGCATCGACACGCTGTCCAAAGGATTCAAGCGTCGTGTTGGACTGGCGCAGGCGATTCTGCATGACCCGCGCGTACTGATCCTCGACGAGCCTACCGATGGCCTGGACCCGAACCAGAAGCACCAGGTTCGCCAACTGATCAAGGGCTTGGCCCGGGACAAGATCGTCATCATCTCTACGCATATCCTCGAAGAGGTCACGGCGGTCTGCACGCGCGCCATCGTCATCGCTCGCGGCCAGCTAGTGGCCGACGGAACGCCACTGGAACTGCAAAGTCGCTCCAGGTATCACCAGGCCGTGACGCTGGTCGGCGAAGCGCCGCTGGATGAGGCCGCCCTGGCGGCTTTGCCGGGTGTGGCCGGAATTGAGGTGAATCAGTTGGAGCACAGCCTTACGGTGCTAGCCAAACCGGGTCAGGTGATCTTTCCGCAGATCAATGCCTTGATCACCCAGCAGGGCTGGGCCGTGCGGGAGCTGGATGTGGAACGCGGCCGATTGGACGAAGTATTTCAGACATTAACGCGTGGGGAGGCGTTATGAGTCAGTTGCCGGTGATCTTCAAACGCGAGCTGGGCAGCTATTTCGCGACGCCGCTCGCTTACGTCTTCACCCTGATCTTTCTGGTGCTGTCGGGCGTATTCAGCTTTTATCTGGGCGGCTTTTACGAGCGGGGGCAGGCAGATCTGGTCCCTTTTTTCAGCTTTCATACATGGCTCTATCTGTTTCTGATTCCAGCGATCGCCATGCGGCTGTGGGCCGAGGAGCGCAAATCGGGTTCGATCGAGCTGTTGATGACCTTGCCCATTACCCGTTTCGAAGCGGTCACCGGCAAATTCCTCGCGGCCTGGGTGTTTGCCGGGCTCGCCTTGCTGCTGACGTTTCCGATGGTTATCACCGTCAACTACCTGGGCCAGCCAGACAACGGCGCGATCATCACCGGCTATTTCGGTAGCTGGCTGCTGGCTGGCGCTTTCCTTGCTATCGGGTCCTGCATGTCGGCGTTGGCCAAGAATCAGGTGATTGCCTTCATCCTGGCGGTCAGCGTGTGTTTCCTGTTCATCGTCAGCGGTTTGCCGATGGTGCTCGACGCCTTTGCCTGGGCGCCGCAATGGCTTGTGGACGCAGTGGCTTCGCTGAGCATCCTGATTCGCTTCGAGTCGCTCAGCAAAGGGGTCATCGATCTGCGAGACCTGCTGTATTTCGTCACCCTGATCATCGCCTGGCTGATGGCTACTGCCATCGTCGTCGATATGAAGAAAGCGGCATAAGGGAGCCCGCATGAAACGACTGATGTATTCAGGTGCCGGGCTGCTGCTGATCGCACTGGCTTTCCTGGCATTCAATGCTGTTTCCAGCCTGATCTTTACCGATGCGCGGCTGGATCTAACCGAGCAGAAGCTCTTCACCTTATCGAAAGGCACCGAGACCATCCTGGCAGGACTCGAGGAGCCGATTGAATTGCAGCTGTTCTACTCGGACGAGGCGACGGGTGAACTGGTTGCGCTACGCAACTATGCACGGCGCATTGAGGAGCTGCTGCATGCCTATCAGCGTGAGGCTGATGGCAAGATCACGCTGCGGGTGATCGATCCCGAGCCATTCTCCGAGGAGGAGGATCGGGCCGCCGAGCTCGGCCTGCAGGCCGTACCGCTGGATCAGGGCGGTGACAAGGTCTACTTCGGCTTGGCTGGTATCAACGCGGCGGGGCAGACGCAGAGCATTCCGTTCTTCCCGCTGGACCAGGAGGAGTTTCTCGAGTACGAAATCAGTCGCCTGGTGCAGACGCTGACTACGCCACAAATGCCGGTGGTCGGTGTGCTTTCAGGGCTGCCCATCACGGGCGGTTTTGACACGCGTACCCAGCAGGCAACGCCTCCTTGGATGGTGCTGGAGAACATCCGTCAGCTGTTCCATATCGAAAGCCTCAAGCGCGACGTGGACATGATTCCGTCGGACCTGTCGGTGCTCATGCTGATCCACCCGAAGGAGCTGCCGGAGCAGACCCTGTATGCCATCGACCAGTTCGTCATGCGCGGCGGCAAGCTGCTGGTATTTCTCGACCCCTACAGCGAGGCGGACCCTGGCATGGGCATCGGGCCAGGTGAGTTCGGCGAGGGCAAGGCGTCGGCTCTGGAGCCTCTTTTCAACGCCTGGGGCGTGCGCATGGTGCCCAATGAGGTGGTGCTGGACGCGTCCTATGCGATGTCCGTCGGAGTGGGCGAGGAGCGCCGCCCGGTCAGGCATCCGGCCTGGTTGAGCTTGCCGCAGCACATGATGGACAGCGAGGACGTCGTAACCGCTTCGCTGGAGAGCCTGAACGTGGCGACCGCGGGCTTCCTCGAACCGTTGAAGGGCGCAACGACTCGTTTCGTGCCGCTGATCCAGAGCTCCAGCTACGCCATGCCCATTGAGGCGGAGCGCTTCGCGACACTCGAAAATCCCGAGTTGCTCTTGCGAGATCTGGAACCCACAGGCGAACGCTACACGCTTGCGGCGCGTATCCAGGGCCCCGCTAAGTCGGCCTATCCCAATGGTATCGAGGGGCATACGGACGGTCTGAAAGACAGCTCGAGCATCAATGTGCTGGCTGTGGCGGACACCGACTTGCTTGCAGACCGCATGTGGGTGCAGGTCGATAACTCCTTCGGTCAGCGTATGCCCCAGCCCTGGGCCGACAATGGCACCTTCGTGATCAATGCGCTGGACAATCTATCAGGCACCGATGCGCTGATCAGCGTCCGCTCAAGGGGTCGGTTTGCTCGACCGTTCACGGTTGTCGAAGACCTACAACGTCAGGCGGAGAACCGCTTCCGCGAGAAGGAAGAAGTGTTGCAGCAACGTCTGGCTGAGACTGAGGCACAACGTGCCGAGTTACAGGGGCCGGCCGCGGAAGGGGTTGTGCAGCTGACTGCGGAACAACAGACCGCGCTGCAGAATTTCATGCAAGAGAAGCTGCTCATCCGCAAAGAGTTGCGTGAGGTGCGCTACCAACTCGACGCGGACATTGAGGCGCTTGGACGGACGCTCAAATTCTTCAACATCGGCTTTGTGCCGCTGCTGCTCACGCTCGGCATGTCGTTGCTGTGGCTCTGGCGCAGGCGTCGATCAGTAAAAATAAGATGAGCTGGCCGGCCCGGCGGTTTGCTTGTGTTGTGTGCTGAGCGCCCCGAGCCCCAATCGGGCTTACTCTGATGCGCCGGCGAACGCCGGAAACGTACTTGTCATGGCCGCTGCGCTATATTTGGCGCTGGCGTTGATTCCAAGAAGATCACGCCTGTCCGTTGATCCCCGAGCGGGAATAATAAGAATGAGTTGGAGAAGTAGGATGGCTGAGCGCGAAACCGGAACCGTTAAGTGGTTCAACGATGCCAAGGGTTATGGATTCATCCAGCGTGGCAGTGGTGCGGATGTGTTTGTGCATTACCAGGCGATTCGTGGCGAAGGCCACCGCTCTCTGGCCGAGGGGCAACAGGTCGAGTTTTCGGTCACCCAGGGACAGAAGGGCCTGCAGGCGGAGGATGTGGCTGGGTTGTAACCGCCGGCTATTCGCTCAACAGCCCTTCGGCTGTTAGCGGAACTGTGACAGAGCCCTGGCCCAGGCCGGGGCTTTTCGTTTCAGGGCTTTTTGCTAAGTGACTAAGCTCTGGTGACGTTCTCGATGGCAGATGTTTCGTCCGCAGTTGCCCAAGTGGTAGGTCTTGAGAAAGCAAAACCCCGCCGAGGCGGGGTTCGCTACGCTGCAGGGCAGCCTTTGTCACATGTTGGGGTAGTTCGGCCCGCCGGTGCCTTCCGGCGCGACCCAGACAATGTTCTGCGCCGGGTCCTTGATGTCACAAGTCTTGCAGTGCACGCAGTTTTGCGCGTTGATCTGAAAGCGTTTGCCGCCTTCATCACTGTCCACCACCTCGTAGACGCCGGCCGGACAGTAACGCTGGGCGGGTTCGTCGTACATGGGCAGGTTCTTCTCGATCGGAATGCTCGGATCGATCAGTTTGAGGTGAACCGGCTGCTCTTCTTCATGGTTGGTGTTGGAGAGGAATACCGAACTCAGCTTGTCGAAGCTGAGCTTGCCGTCCGGCTTGGGATAATCGATCTTCTTCGACTCTGCGGCGGTCTTCAGGCATGCGTAATCGGGCTTGGTGTCGTGCAACGTGAACGGAATCTTGCCGCTGAATATGTTCTGGTCGATGAAGTTGAACGCGCCGCCCTTGATCGCGCCCCATTTGTGAATCGCCGCGCCGAAGTTACGGCTAGCGTAAAGCTCCTGATACAGCCAGCTGGCTTTGAAGCCTTCTTCATAGCCAGTCAGTTCATCGCCGCCCTCACGGCCGGCAAACAAGGCATCCGCAACCGCTTCGGCCGCCAGCATGCCGGACTTCATGGCGGTGTGGCTGCCCTTGATCTTGGAGAAGTTCAGGGTGCCGGCGTCGCAACCGATCAAGGCCCCGCCATTGAACACCATTTTCGGCAGCGAATTGATGCCGCCCTTGGCGATCGCTCGCGCACCGTAGGAAACGCGCTTGCCACCCTCCAGGTATTGCTTGATCACCGGATGATGCTTGTAGCGCTGGAACTCGTCGAACGGGGAAAGGTACGGGTTGCTGTAGGACAGATCGACAATCAGGCCGACCACGACCTGGTTGTTTTCCAGGTGATAAAGGAAGGAGCCACCTGTGTTGTCATCGTTCAGCGGCCAGCCTGCAGTGTGAACGACCAGCCCTTGCTCGTGCTTGGCCGGATCGATGTCCCAGAGCTCCTTGATACCGATCCCGTAGTGCTGCGGATCGACGTTGGCATTGAGCTGGAATCGATTGATCAGCTGCTTGCCGATATGGCCACGGCAGCCTTCGGCGAACAGGGTGTACTTCGCACGCAGCTCCATGCCGGGGGTGTACATGCCTTCTTTCGGATTGCCCTCGCGGTCCACGCCGAGATCACCGGTAAGAATGCCGCGAACCACACCCTGTTCGTCGATCAGTGCTTCCTGAGCCGCAAAGCCGGGGTAGATTTCGACGCCGAGATTCTCGGCTTGCTGAGCCAGCCAGCGACAGAAGTTGCCCAGCGAAATGATGTAGTTGCCTTCGTTGTGCATGGTCTTGGGAACCAGCGCATTGGGCAGCTTGCGCGCAGCGTCGGCGCTCTTGAGCAGATAGATGTCGTCGCGCTTGACCGAGGTATTTAGGGGAGCATCGAGTTCTTTCCAGTTGGGAAAGAGTTCGTTCAGCGCTCGCGGCTCGAATACGGCACCAGATAGGATGTGGGCGCCAACTTCGGAACCCTTCTCAACGACGCAGACGCTGATTTCCTTTCCGGCATCGGCGGCACGCTGCTTCAGTCGGCAGGCAGCGGACAGGCCCGCGGGGCCGGCGCCGACGATGACTACGTCGAATTCCATGTATTCGCGTTCCATTGGCTATCTCCTACTCAAGGCTTGATTGTTTTATAGATAGTGGAGGGCTGGATCGTATCCCTGACCAAGCCGAGCTGCCGCATTATATATAGACGCCCGAAAGGGTCCAATACAAACGTTTGTTTGAATTTCTCTCAAGCCTGATAGAATCCGGAAACAGCGGCTTATGACGGGTCATTTGCGTTGTTGACCCCAGCTGTTGCCTGCAGTCAAGATACGGGCAGTTTTGTGCTCGCCGAACAGGTCCGAAGGCTAATGGCGGCCCGGTCCTAGAGCATGGCTCGGTTCGCCTCGGCGAAATTCTATTCACCGGAGAGTAACGAGGAATCCATGAAGATTCTTGTAGCTGTCAAACGAGTGGTCGATTACAACGTCAAGGTTCGCGTCAAGGCGGACAACTCCGGCGTCGACCTCGCCAACGTCAAAATGTCGATGAATCCCTTCTGCGAAATCGCTGTGGAAGAAGCCGTACGCCTAAAAGAAAAAGGCGTGGCGAGCGAGATCGTCGTGGTGTCCATTGGCCCGACCGCTGCCCAGGAGCAGCTGCGCACGGCGCTGGCGCTGGGTGCCGATCGTGCCGTGCTGGTCGAGTCCAGCGAAGAACTCAACTCCCTGGCCGTCGCCAAGCTTCTGAAGGCTGTAGTCGACAAGGAGCAGCCGCAGCTGGTGATCCTTGGCAAACAGGCCATCGACAGCGACAACAACCAGACCGGCCAGATGCTGGGTGCACTGACCGGATTCGCTCAGGGCACTTTCGCCTCGAAAGTCGAAGTGTCGGGCGACAAGGTAAACGTCGAGCGCGAAATCGACGGCGGCGCGCAAACCGTTGCGTTGAATCTGCCGGCTATCGTGACCACCGACCTGCGCCTGAACGAGCCGCGCTATGCGTCGCTGCCGAACATCATGAAGGCCAAGAAGAAGCCGCTGGAAGTGCTGACGCCGGACGCGCTGGGCGTAACCACCACTTCCACCGTGAAGACTTTGAAAGTCGAAGCGCCTGCTGCACGCAGCGCGGGTATCAAGGTCAAGTCCGTGGCTGAACTGGTCGAGAAACTGAAGAACGAGGCGAAGGTAATCTAAATGACTATCCTGGTTATCGCTGAACACAACAATGCCGTTCTGGCTGCGGCCACTCTGAACACCGTGGCTGCAGCCAAGGCGATCGGCGGCGACATTCATGTGCTGGTTGCGGGCGCCGGTTGCGCTGCTATCGGTGAGGCGGCTGCGAAGATCGAAGGCGTTTCCAAGGTACTGGTCGCCGACGACGCTGCTTACGCCAATCAGCTGCCGGAAAACGTTGCGCCGCTGATTGCCGATCTGGCGAAGGATTACAGCCATGTGCTGGCTGCGGCCACTACCAACGGCAAAAACTTCCTGCCGCGCGTAGCCGCCAAGCTGGACGTTGATCAGATCTCTGAAATCATCGCTGTCGAAAGCGCAGACACCTTCAAGCGTCCGATCTATGCCGGCAACGCCATTGCCACCGTGCAGTCCAGCGCAGCGATCAAAGTTATTACCGTGCGTGCCACTGGCTTTGATCCGGTCAATGCTGAAGGTGGTTCGGCAGCTGTCGAGCAGGTTTCCGGTACTGGCGATGCGGGTGTTTCCTCGTTCGTTGGCGAGGAACTGGCCAAGTCCGATCGTCCTGAGCTGACGGCTGCGAAGATCGTTGTCTCCGGTGGTCGCGGCATGCAGAACGGTGACAACTTCAAACACCTCTATTCGCTGGCCGACAAGCTTGGCGCCGCCGTTGGCGCTTCGCGCGCGGCGGTCGATGCTGGCTTCGTGCCGAACGACATGCAGGTTGGTCAGACCGGCAAGATCGTTGCACCTCAGCTGTATATTGCGGTGGGCATCTCGGGAGCCATCCAGCATCTGGCGGGCATGAAGGACTCCAAAGTGATCGTTGCGATCAACAAGGACGAAGAAGCACCAATCTTCCAGGTCGCCGATTACGGCCTGGTGGGTGACTTGTTCGAAATACTGCCGGAACTGGAGCAGCTCGTGTAACTGAGCCGCTTGAAAAAACCCGCTTCTTAGCGGGTTTTTTTATGAGCGCTCGGCTGCACTGGCCAATGGTAAGATTCCAGCAGTCCCGAGAAGAAGCTTGTCCGATTCTACCCATGAGGTTTTCCATGCGCTGTGCCGTTTCGCTTAAGTCCGCTTTGCTCGCCGTGTTGCTGACAACCCCCGTCGCGGCGCACGCGGCGGCTGCAAAGTGTGATCGGCTGATCGCGACTGGCGGCGCAGACAATCCTCCTTTTCTTTGGCGCGATCCGCAGAACCCCAAGCGGCTGGTGGGAGCGAACGCTGATCTGCTGAAAAAGATCACCGACTCGCTCGACCTGAAGCTCGAAGTGCTCTACACCGGCGATGCGGGCGCGGCGCTGGAGCAAGTGCGCAGTGGGCGGGTCGATGTGCTGGCCGGTGCGGTCCTGGCACCAAAGGAACTGGCATATCTGGATTTCATCCATCCATCAATTACGGCCTTGCAGATGTCCGCCTGGGTAGGTCAAGAGCCTGGCTTCCTCTATTCGGACCGGCAGGATCTGGCAGGCCGAACGGGCGCCTTTGTAAAGACGGGAAGCTATGGCAGTGCGTTCGAGCGCTATGCCAAGGAAAACCTTCGTTTACGTGCTGCTCCCAGCCTGGCCGAGGCTCTGAACAGGCTGTCGACAGGCAAGGCGGATTATGTCCTGCATGAGCGTTACAGTTTCATTGCATATGCCGCCCGACAAGGGCTGCTCGCCGATATCCAGCGTTTGGAACCAGCGGTGTTCAGTCGAGGTTTGCATTTCGCGGTCGCTCACGACTCGGCGTGTAACGGTCCGTGGCTGCGCGGACAGCTCGCAATAAAAATGACAGAATTGCGCGCCGCGGGGGTACCGCAGCAACTGCTGGTAGAGAACCTTGAACGCTGGAAACAGCAGCCAGCGCCGACCCGCAATTCGCAACGCTAGGATTTCTCAATTGATCAAACAATCTTGCGGTACGCTCGTGCTGCTTGCGATGGTTGGCTGCGCCAGCGATCCTGCGCCCACCGAACAGCTGCGGCTTACCGAACAGGCGTTGATCCAAGCACGCTCGGTGGGCGCTGCGCAACAGACGCCGGAACTGAAGCAAGCGGAGCATAAGTTTGCGGCTGCGGTCGCAGCGATGAAGGATGAGCATTATCGAGAGGCACGTCTACAGGCCGAGCAAGCCGAGCTTGATGCACGGCTGGCAGAGGCTCGGGTCCTTAACGAGAAGAGTCAGCAGGAGCTGGCGGAATTGCACCGCCGCATCGCGCGCTTGCGTGAACAGCTGGGAGCGTTGCAGTGAAACCGGTCTACCTGATACCCGCATTGCTGGTAGCGCTTGGTGCGTTTCAAGGTTGCGCAACGCGCGAGTCGCAACAGCAGCTGCAAGACGCATCGATTGTTTTTCAAAACGTAAGTGAGGAACCACAAATACTTCAGGATGCGCCCAAGGATGTGATGCGCGCGAGCGAGTCGCTTGACCGAGCCAAGCGCTTCGCCGATTACCTGGGCAACGCGGAGGACGTTACTCATTATGCATACCTCAGCAGGCGCTACAGCGAGATAGCCCGCCAGCACAGCGAGCAGCTGCAGAACCAGCGGCGCGCGATCCAGTTGAGCATGGAGCATGAGCGTTTGCGTCAGGCTGTACAGGAAGCCCGAATGCTCGACCTGCAGCACCAGGGGCGTTGGCTGGAGGATCAGATGGTGAGCCTCGCGGCCGCCGAGACCGATCGCGGCCTGGTCATGACCCTTGGGGATGTGTTGTTCAGGGCAGCCAGTGCCAAGCTGGGATCCTCGGCCAACCGCACACTGCTAAAGGTCGTTCATTTTCTGCAGGTCAATCCCAAGCGTCGCGTGCGGGTAGAGGGCTATACAGACAACCGCGGTGATGCGGCCGAGAACCTCGCTTTGTCGAAGGCGCGCGCACAGGCGGTGGGTGACTTTATGCAAAACCTTGGAATCGATGCGGGGCGTATCGAGGTTGTCGGTTACGGCGAGCAATATCGCGTCGCGGAGAACGCGTCAGCACGTGGACGCGCACAGAATCGCCGGGTCGAGATCCTCTTTTCCGACGAGCAAGGGCGTTTGAGCAGTCCACGTTGATCTCAATTTTCGATAAAGAGAGCTGACTGTGTTGGCGAGTTAGCAAGCAACTGTATTGGTCGAACATAACGGTGGTGTACTACTGTTATGGTCCAGTTGGCGGGGACGGACGATATGACCAATCTGTTGCTTTATCAGCGCATTGCACACCAGCTCGCCGACGACATTCGGCGAGGCGTTTATCGCCCGGGCGAGCGGGTGCCGTCGGTACGCAAGATGAGCATGCAGCTGAACGTGAGCCATGCGACGGTCCTGCAGGCCTATGCCAATCTCGAAGACCAAGGGATGATCCGTGCTCGCCCGCAGTCGGGTTTTTATGTGCATCACACCCCGGCACTGACCGCCCCTACGCCGGATATCGCGCAGGTAGAACGGCCGACGCTGGTCACGCGCAGCAGCATTATCAATCAGGTGCTCAGCGAATCACGCCGTGACGGGCTCATACCGCTGGGCGCCGCCGTACCGCACGTGGATTATCTGCCTGCTCGTGCATTGCATCAGCAGCTTGCCAAGGTCACTCGCTTCCAGAGTCAGCAGGCCTTCAGCTACATGTTCAGTCCCGGCTACGAGCCGCTGCGCCGGCAGGTGGCGATCCGCATGCGTGACGCAGGCGTGGTGGTCGGACCTGACGAGGTGGTGATCACACACGGTTGCGTCGATGCGCTGCAGATGTCCTTGCGGGTGCTGACCAAGCCCGGCGACCTGATCGCAGCGGAATCGCCCAGTTACTACGGTTTGCTTCAACTGGCCGATTTGCTCGGGCTCAAGGTGATCGAGATCCCGTGTGATCCGGATACCGGGCTCAGCCTCGAGGCGTTGCAGCTTGCAGCCAGCCAATGGCCAATCAAAGCGCTGGTCCTGACAGCACGCCTCAGCAATCCTCTCGGTGGCAGCGTCCCGGACGGACGGCAGAAGCAGTTGCTGAAACTGGCGGCGAATTTCGACATACAGATTGTCGAAGACGATATCTACGGCGAGTTATTGTTCGACGTAGGGTCGATTAGGGCGCTCAAGTCTAATGACACCGAGGGACGGGTGATTTACTGCTCGAGCTTCTCCAAGACCATTTCGCCCGGCGTACGTATCGGCTGGATACTGCCTGGCCGCTACCGCGAAGAGATAAAGCGTCTGCAGACCTTTAGTACGCATTCGGCCTGCAGCGTCACGCAGATGGGTGTTGCGGCGTATCTTGAAAACGGGGGGTACGACCGCCATCTGCGTTACATTCGCCACGAGTACCGGAAGAATCTCAGCGCTTTCCAGCTTGCCGTGCAACGCTACTTCCCAGAGGGAACCCAGATGACTCGTCCTACGGGCGGGTTCATTCTCTGGGTCAGCTTACCGGCTCGGGTGAATACCAAGGAGCTGCACGTTCAGGCGTTGAGGCGAGGCATCAGCATCGCGCCAGGATTGATTTTCAGCAACACCGAACAGTTCAATCACTGTATTCGGCTCAACTGCGCGCTGCCCTGGACGGCCGAGGCGGAGCGAGCATTGAAAACGTTAGGTGAGCTTGCTGGAGAGCTTTGTCGGCAATCGAACTGAATGAAGGGGAGGGCGGAAAATGAGATGGCTGATGTTAATAGGCCTGTCGCTACTGGCTGGCTGTGACGAGGTTCCGGATCAGCCTAAGACTCCCACGCCGCCCACGGTCACTGTTTCGCCAGCTGACGCAGCTGCGCCGATAGTCGCCGAGCCCAAGCTGGATAGGCGGGTCGGTCCGGTGAGTATCGAGTCTGAAGACGAGCCGGCCCTGGCAGCGAACCCCGGACAGCCAACGACCGAACCCATCGCGCCCACGCCTGCGCCAAAGGCCAAGCGTTCCGCTGCCGAGCCAAAGACCAAGCTGCAGAAAGTGGAACTGCCTGAGCCAGATCTCGACCTGAGCCTTCCGGAGGATTGGACGGAAAACCTCGATCCGGCTGAAGAGCCAACGTCCTTGAGCCTGCTGCCACCGCTCTTCGAGTCCAGCGAATCTCGCTCGCTGCAAATGAGCGGCGAGTTGCTGCCAGGAGCGGCACAGGACGAAGCTCTCATCGATGGCGCGCAGATCAATTTCGAACTAAAACGCTGAACCGCTGACGTTGGATTATTGTTTCACCTTGTCACTCAGGCGCGCGGTGCTAAGTAGAGCGTGGAGCTCGTTGGCGGGCAGCGGATGGCTCATATGAAATCCTTGCAGTTCGCTACAGCCGTCAGCCAGTAGCAGATTCAGTTGTTCTAGCGTTTCCACACCTTCGGCGGTAACGCGCATGCTCAAACCATGACCAAGGTTGATCAACGCTTTGACGATGGAGTGGTTCTCAACCGAATGGGACATGCCCGCAACGAAACTGCCGTCGATCTTGATCATGTCGAACGGGTAGTTCCGTAGATTGCTCAGTGACGAGTAGCCGGTACCGAAGTCATCCATTGCAAGCCGCAAGCCGAGCGACTTCAACCGACTGGGCTCATCCAACGTGCTCTCGTTTTCCTGCAGCAAAGCGGTCTCGGTGATCTCCAGCTGTATCGTCGCTGGCATCGCTGGCGGTGCCGCGATATTCCAGCAGCCTGCTGCCGTCACGGAACTTTCGCGTAGACAACCGGCAGTGGCGCTCTCATCCATCAGCGGCGTGATAGCTACAACGCAGCGGCACGCTATGTTTGCCGCTTAGCCCGTCCTTCAACGCGGTTAGTCAGTGACCGAAGGGGCAGGCGGCCGATCCAGTCGACCGGCACGCCCGGTGGTTACCTGGAAGCGTGCAGACCGGTAGGTGAGCCGAGAACTTTGGTCCGGTTCCCTTTGTGAGGGAGCGAGCCGCTGACATTCAATCATCCTGTAAAGAGGATGTAATACTCGCCTAACGGAAGGTTTTTACGCCGCTATTGCAGTACTTTTCTGGATTCGTGGTCTACGGCTGGCACACCCAGCGGACGCGGCGCTAAGCCAAGGCTCTGATTATCGATCCCGAGCGTCCTGGGCGTCTGCTTCGGCGTTGCGCTGAGCAATACGCTGTTTTTGCTCGTCGGTCAGCGGAATCTTGCGCGCCCCGGCGCGCAACATCAGCAGGCCGCCGATTATGGTGCCAATGACGAGAGCTAGTAAAAGCCAGATGTACCAGGGCATGGACTTCTCCAGTAGCTTGATCTGTATGCTCACCACCTTACGCTGGGCAGCAGTACGAAGCCAGAGCGGTTCAACACGGCGTGGCGGGCGTGACTTGAGCGGCTCCGCTCGACAGTTGTTTTTCTGCGACAATGCGCGCCGAATTTTGCCGAGGACTCGCCATGCCCTGCCAGACGCCGATTATCGTTGCGCTCGATTTCCCCTCCCGTGATGCTGCGCTGGCCTTGGCCGGGCAACTGGATCCGGCGCTATGTCGCGTCAAGGTGGGCAAGGAACTGTTCACCCGCTGCGGTCCACCGGTGGTGGAAGCGTTGCAGGCTAAAGGGTTCGAGGTGTTTCTCGACCTGAAATTCCACGACATCCCCAATACCACGGCGATGGCCGTGAAGGCGGCTGCAGAACTGGGCGTGTGGATGGTGAACGTACATTGCTCGGGTGGCTTGCGGATGATGGTCACCTGCCGGGAAACATTGGACAAGCTGAGTGGGCAAAAGCCTCTGCTCATCGGCGTGACAGTGTTGACCAGCATGGAACAGGCGGACCTGGCTGATATCGGGTTGGATCTGCAACCTCAACAGCAGGTATTGCGGCTTGCGGGTCTGGCCGAAAAGGCTGGGCTGGATGGGCTGGTCTGCTCCGCTCAGGAGGCGCAACCACTGAAGGCGCAGTTCGCCGGACTGCAGCTGGTGACGCCGGGCATTCGTCCCGCCGGCAGCGCAGCGGATGATCAACGGCGGATTCTCACTCCGGCGCAGGCGATTCAGGCAGGTTCTGATTACTTGGTGATTGGCCGTCCAATCGCTCAGGCCGCCGATCCGGCTCAAGCGCTGGCAGCGGTCGTCGCGGAACTGGCGTGAATTACAAAGCCGGTCGCGATGGCTGCGACCGGCTCATTCACCATCCGCTTAGCTGACCTTCAGCACCAGCTTGCCGAAGTTACCGCCGGTGAACAGCTTCATCAGCGTCTCCGGGAAGGTTTCCAGCCCTTCGACGATGTCTTCCTTGCTCTTCAGCTCGCCGCTTTGCATCCAGCCCGCCATGTCTTTCATGGCTTCTGGATAGCGTGAGACGTAGTCCATCACCACCATGCCCTGCATCCTGCCGCGGTTGACCAGCAAGGACAGGTAGTTGGCCGGTCCCTTGACCGCGTCCTTGTTGTTGTACTGGCTGATGGCGCCGCAGATGACGATGCGCGCGCCTACGGCAATGCGCGTCAGCACCGCGTCGAGGATGTCACCGCCCACGTTGTCGAAGTAAACGTCGACGCCTTTCGGGCATTCACGCTTCAAGCCTGCTGCAACATCCTCGCTCTTGTAATCGATGGCGGCGTCGAATCCGAGCTCTTCGGTGAGGAAGCGGCACTTGTCGGCGCCACCGGCGATACCGACTACGCGACAGCCTTTGATTTTGGCGATCTGTCCCGCGACGCCGCCAACTGCGCCTGCTGCACCGGAAATCACCACGGTTTCACCGGATTTCGGCTCACCCACTGACAGCAGACCGAAATAGGCCGTCATGCCAGTCATGCCTAGCGCAGACAGGTAGCGAGGCAGTGGGGCCTGGTTCGGATCGACTTTATAGAAGCCCTTCGGTTCGCCGAGGAAATAGTCCTGCACGCCCAGCGCGCCATTGACGTAGTCGCCTTCGGCAAACCCAGGATGCTGGGAGGCGATGACCTTGCCCACGCCGAGCGCGCGCATCACCTCGCCAATGCCAACCGGTGGAATGTACGACTTGGCATCGTTCATCCAGCCGCGCATGGCTGGGTCAAGCGACAGGTACTCGTTCTTCACCAGTATCTGGTTCTGGCCGAGTTCGCCCAGCGGTTTCTCCGCGTATTCAAAGGTTTCGCGGTTAGGTGCGCCAACCGGGCGCTTGGCCAGTAGGAACTGGCGATTGGTCTTGTCCATGGAAGCCTCTTGTGTGTGCAAACCCTTGGTTTAGCCTTCCTGAGGCAGCACCGCAAGTAAGGCGGTCACGCTGGAATGCATTGGCATCCGCGTGAGTGATATCGCCATCCTCTGCTTAATCGGCGTGAAGGATGGCGGTATAACCATGACCAGCGTTTGGTTTGCAGTCACATTCGGACTGGCGCCTTCTTTCAAATCGATCAGGGTATCTAGCATGAGCATGTGTTTTTCCGGTCAGGTTGCATTGGTTACCGGTGGTGCAGCGGGCATTGGCCGCGCAACGGCGTTGGCGTTCGCCGAGCAGGGGCTAAAGGTCGTGGTGGCTGATGTGGATGAGGCCGGTGGGGCAGCATGCGCTGAAGCGATTCGCCAGGCTGGCGGCGAGGCGGTGTTCGTGCGCTGTGACGTCACCCGCGATGCTGAGGTCAAGGCGATGGTCGAGCAGGCGGTGTCGACCTATGGGCGCATCGACTATGCGTTCAACAATGCCGGGATCGAAATCGAACAGGGGCGCCTGGCCGAAGGCAGTGAAGCCGAGTTCGACGCCATCATGGGTGTCAACGTCAAAGGTGTCTGGCTGTGCATGAAACACCAGCTGCCGTTGATGCTCGCGCAGGGCGGCGGTGCGATCGTCAACACGGCCTCGGTGGCGGGCCTGGGGGCGGCTCCGAAAATGAGCATCTATTCGGCGTCCAAGCATGCGGTCATCGGTTTGACCAAGTCGGCGGCGATCGAATACGCCAAGAAGAAAATCAGGGTCAACGCCGTCTGTCCGGCGGTGATCGATACCGACATGTTTCGTCGTGCTTATGAGGCAGACCCACGCAAGGCCGAGTTTGCCGCGGCCATGCACCCGGTCGGCCGCGTAGGCAAGGTCGAGGAAATTGCTGCTGCCGTGCTCTACCTCTGCAGCGATGCCGCGGCCTTTACCACCGGTCACGCACTGGCGGTCGATGGCGGAGCCACGGCGATCTGATCAGAGAGGGTGATCAGGCTGATCGCTTGGGTGCGCTGACGATCAACAGCGTCAGCACGCCCGCGACCAATCCCCACAGCGCGGAGCCGATGCCAAAAAGCGTAAGGCCCGACGCCGTCACCATGAAGGTAATCAGCGCCGCTTCGCGCTCGCGCGGCGTCTGCATGGCCTGGGTCAAGCCGCTGCCGATCGAGCCGAGCAGGGCGAGTGCCGCGATGGACAGCACCAGGGCAGCCGGGAAGGAGGCGAACAGGGCTGCCAGCGTGGCACCGAATATCCCGGCGATGCCATAGAAAACCCCGCACCACACGGCTGCGGTGTAGCGCCTCGCAGGGTCTGGGTGCGCTTCCGGGCCGCTGCAGATGGCCATGGTGATCGCGGCCAGATGGATGCCGTGGGAACCAAAGGGCGCCAGCAGCACCGAGGCAATGCCCGTCACCGAGATCAGTGGCGATGCGGGTACTTGATAACCCTCAGCTCGAAGCACAGCCAGGCCCGGCATGTTCTGCGAGGCCATGGCGATCACGAACAGCGGTATACCGATGCTGAAGATGGCGGCAAGCGACAAGCCCGGCGTGGTCCAGACCGGCGCCGCAACTTCCAGGCTCAGCTCACTGAAATTCAGCAGACCCATCACTGCCGACAGACCGCAGCCAATCAGCAACGCTGAAAGTACTGCATAGCGGGGTTGAAAGCGCTTGGCGAGCAGGTAACTGAAGAACATGCCCAACACCAACACTGGCTGGACTTCAACCGCGCGAAAAATCTCGCTGCCGATGTTGAACAGGACGCCCGCCAGCAACGCCGCTGCCAGCGATGCGGGCACCTTGCGCATCAACCGCTCGAAACTGCCGGTGAGCCCGCAGAGCGCAATCAATGCTGAGGCGAAGATGAAGGCGCCGATCGCCTCGCCGTAAGGAACGCCAGGCAGGCTGCTGATCAGCAGCGCGGCGCCCGGGGTCGACCAGGCGATCACCACCGGCGTTCGGTAGCGCAACGACAATCCGATGCTGCAGATCGCCATGCCGATCGACAGTGCCCAGATCCAGGAGGAGATCTGGGCGCTGCTGAGTCCTGCCGCCTGGCCGGCCTGGAACATCAGCACCAGGGAGCTGGTATAGCCGGTAAGCATGGCGATGAAGCCAGCCACCACGGTAGAGGCTGAGCTGTCCTTGAATAGACGGTGAGGTTGAGCGGCGGTGGCGGTCATCGTCGGCTTCGGGTCCGGTTCAGAGATAGGGTAAGCAGGGATTACCGAGGGCTCGCGAGTGAACTGGTGTCCTGCTTCAACAGGCGTCTTCCAGCGGTATGACGACAGGCTAGGGCGTCACGCGCCTCGCGTCGCGGTACAGCCGATGGCGCGATCAGCGTAACAGTCACCAGCACTCCTCAGCGCCGTTCGTCTCCCATGTCGAGAGGCACGGTGATGCCCGTGCTGACACTGGCACCGATGTTGCTATTACTCCTATGCCTGCTGCGAGGCGTCAAAAAAACCGCAGCTGTTGGAGGAATGATGAGTCAGGGTATCGAATTCAATCGCTTGATGCTGGAAATGCGGGCCATGCAGACCGATGCAATGGCGCGCTCCAAGCCCGTGACGGCGGCCCCAGAGGTAGGCGCTCCGAGCTTTTCCGACATGCTCGGCCAAGCCGTCAATAAAGTGAACGAAACCCAGCAGGCATCGAATCAGTTGGCTACTGCCTTCGAGATGGGCCAGGGCGGCATCGACCTGACTGAAGTCATGATCGCCTCCCAGAAAGCCAGCGTCTCCTTTCAGGCGATGACCCAGGTGCGCAACAAGCTGGTTCAGGCGTACCAAGACATCATGCAGATGCCGGTTTAAGGCAGGATTTTGAACAATGGCTGACGCGCTTAGCAAAGTTCCAGTGCCGGTTGCTTCGGAAGTCCCGAAGAAGCCTCTGCTGGGCTTGTCCTTTCTGGAAAACCTTTCCGAAATGTCGATGCTGCGGCAGATCGGGCTGCTGGTCGGTCTGGCGGCGAGCGTCGCCATCGGCTTTGCCGTGGTGCTTTGGTCACAGCAACCGGATTATCGCCCACTGCTGGGCAGCCTTGCCGGAATGGACGCCAACCAGGTGATGGAAACCTTGGCCGCCGCCGACATTTCCTACACGGTGGAGCCCAACTCCGGCGCCCTGTTGGTCAAGGCCGACGACCTGGCCCGTGCGCGGTTGAAGCTGGCCAGCGCCGGCATCGCTCAGACCGACGGCAATATCGGTTTCGAGATTCTCGATAAAGAACAAGGCCTCGGCACCAGTCAGTTCATGGAAGCCACCCGCTACCGCCGTGGTCTCGAAGGTGAGCTGGGCCGTACCATTTCCAGTCTGAACAACGTCAAGGGCGCACGCGTCCACCTGGCCATTCCTAAGAGTTCGGTGTTCGTCCGCGACGAGCGCAAGCCGAGCGCATCGGTTCTGGTTGAGCTCTATCCGGGACGCAATCTCGAGCCAAGTCAGGTGATGGCGATCATCAACCTGGTCGCGACCAGCGTGCCGGAACTCACCAAATCACAAATTACCGTGGTCGATCAGAAGGGCAACCTGCTGTCCGATCAGCAGGAACTCACCGAGCTGAGCATGGCCGGCAAGCAGTTCGACTACAGCCGCCGCATGGAGAGCCTCTACACCCAGCGCGTGCACAATATCCTGCAGCCGGTGCTGGGCAGCGGTCGCTACAAGGCCGAAGTGTCTGCCGATGTGGATTTCAGCGCGGTTGAGTCCACCTCCGAGACATTCAACCCGGATCAACCGGCACTGCGCAGTGAGCAGAGTGTTAGCGAGCAGCGTCAGAGCAGCCTCGGTCCGCAAGGTGTGCCTGGCGCTCTTAGCAATCAGCCACCGGGACCTGCTGCTGCGCCCGAGAATGCTGTTGCCGGGCAGGCCGGCGCGGCGGGTGCCATCGCTCCCGGCCAGCCGCTGTTGGATGCCAACGGTCAGCAGGTCATGGACCCGGCAACCGGCCAACCGATGTTGGCGCCGTATCCGGCAGACAAGCGCGAGCAGGCGACCCGAAACTACGAGCTGGACCGTTCGATCAGTTACACCAAGCAGCAGCAGGGGCGCCTGCGCCGCCTGTCGGTTGCCGTGGTGCTCGACGACCAGACGACGGTTGCAGCTGACGGAACCACGACTCGGGTACCGCGGACCGCCGAAGAACTGGCGCGCTTTACCCGGCTGGTTCAGGATGCTGTTGGTTTCGACGCGAGCCGTGGTGACAGCGTCAGCGTGATCAATGCCCCGTTCGCTGCTGATTCGCTCGACGAGACGTTCATCGAGATTCCGTTCTATTCGCAGCCGTGGTTCTGGGACATCGTCAAGCAAGTGCTCGGCGTCCTGTTCATCCTGGTGTTGGTGTTCGGCGTGCTCAGGCCCGTGCTGAACAACCTGACCAACGCCGGCAAAAGCAAGGAACTGCAAACGGTGGGTGGCGATGCCGAACTTGGTGACATGGAAGGCATAGACGGTGCGCTTTCGAGCGACCGCGTCAGCCTGAGCGGGCCGCAGAGCATCATGCTGCCGAGCCCGACCGAGGGATACGATGCGCAATTGAATGCCATCAAGAATCTGGTAGCAGAGGACCCGGGCCGGGTGGCTCAGGTTGTCAAAGAGTGGATCAACGCAGATGAGTGATGCTCGAAATCCCGTCAAGCTGAACAAGGTCGACAAAGCTGCGGTCCTGCTGCTCTCGCTGGGCGAGGCCGATGCCGCACAGGTGCTGCGTCACCTCGGGCCGAAGGAAGTGCAGAAGGTCGGCACGGCAATGGCGCAATTGCGCAACGTGCAGAAAAACCAGATTGAGCAGGTGATGGGCGAGTTCGTCGAGATTGTTGGCGACCAGACCAGCCTCGGGGTCGGTTCGGACGGCTACATCCGCAAGATGCTCACGCAGGCGCTGGGCGAGGACAAAGCCGGCGGCTTGATTGACCGCATTCTGCTCGGCGGCAACACCAGTGGCCTCGACAGCCTCAAGTGGATGGAACCACGCGCGGTCGCTGATGTGATCCGCTACGAGCACCCGCAGATCCAGGCAATCGTCGTCGCTTATCTGGACCCGGACCAGGCGGGCGAGGTGCTTTCGCACTTCGACCATAAGGTACGACTCGACATCGTACTGCGCGTGTCGTCGCTCAATACCGTGCAGCCGGCGGCGCTGAAGGAGCTGAACCTGATCCTGGAGAAACAGTTCTCCGGCAACGCCAATACCACGCGGGCGACGCTGGGCGGCGTCAAGCGCGCGGCGGACATCATGAACTACCTCGACAGTTCGGTCGAAGGCCAGTTGATGGATGCCATTCGCGATGTGGACGAGGACCTTTCGTCGCAGATCGAGGACCTGATGTTCGTCTTCGATAACCTCGCTGATGTCGACGACCGGGGCATCCAGGTGCTGTTGCGTGAAGTATCCTCGGATGTGCTGGTGCTGGCGCTCAAGGGGGCCGATGACGCCATCAAGGAAAAGATCTTCAAGAACATGTCCAAACGTGCCGGCGAACTGCTGCGTGACGACCTGGAAGCCAAAGGGCCGGTGCGTGTCAGCGAAGTTGAAGGCGCCCAGAAGGAAATCCTCACCATTGCCCGTCGCATGGCCGAAGCAGGAGAAATCGTGCTCGGTGGCAAGGGCGGCGAAGAAATGCTCTAGGTCTAAGCGAGCCGTATGTCCAAGGAAAACCCCAGCGACGTAATCCGCGCGAAAGACGTCAACATTTTTGATCGCTGGGCCTTACCGAGCTTCGACCCTTTGGGTGCCGAGTCGGAAGACCCGGAGATTGACGAGGAGCCAGTCGAAGACGAGAACCTGTCCCGCAGCGAAGACGTGCCGGTCGAGGAAGTCAAACCGCTGACGCTCGACGAGCTCGAGGCCATTCGTCAGGAGGCTTACAACGAAGGTTTCAGTACGGGCGAAAAGGACGGCTTTCACGCCGGTCAGCTCAAGGCCAGGCAAGAAGCCGAGGCGGCGCTGAACCCCAAGTTGGAGAGCTTGGAAAAGCTGATGACGCAGCTGCTCGAACCCATCGCCGATCAGGACCGCAACCTTGAACACGCCATGGTCACGCTGGTCAGCCAACTGGCCCGCGAAGTGATTCAGCGCGACCTGCTGATCGATTCCAGCCAGATCCGCCAAGTGTTGCGCGAAGCACTCAAGTTGCTGCCGATGGGCGCCAGCAATGTGCGCATCTACATCAACCCGCAAGATTTCGATCTGGTCAAAGCGCTGCGCGAGCGCCACGAAGAGACCTGGAAGATCGTAGAAGACAGTGATCTTCTGCCCGGCGGCTGCCGTATCGAAACCGAGCAGAGCCGCATCGACGCCAGCGTCGAAACCCGCCTGGGGCAGGCTATCAAGCAGTTGTTCGAACAGCAGCGCGAGAACGCCACCAGCCCGCCCGAGGCCGACTTGCACCTGAGTCTGGATCCAGGCCTGGAAGCCCCCGATGCGTCTTGAGCGCACCAGCTTCGCCAAGCGCTTCGAAACCTACGGCGAGGCGATCAAGCTTCCCAGCCAACCGATCCTCGAGGGTCGGTTGTTGCGTATGGTCGGGCTGACGCTGGAAGCCGAAGGCTTGCGCGCGGCTGTTGGCAGCCGCTGCCTGGTGATCAACGAGGACAGCTACCATCCGACCCAGGTCGAGGCAGAGGTCATGGGCTTTTCCGGCGGCAAACTCTACCTGATGCCGGTGGGCAGCCTCGCTGGCATTGCACCGGGGGCCCGCGTCGTGCCGCTGGCCAACACCGGACGCCTGCCGATGGGGACTTCGATGTTGGGCCGCGTGCTGGACGGAGCCGGGCGTGCATTGGACGGCAAGGGCGGGATGAAGGCCGAAGACTGGGTGCCGATGGATGGTCCGGTGATCAACCCGCTCAAACGTCACCCCATCAGCGACCCGCTGGACGTGGGGATCCGCAGCATCAACGGCCTGCTCACCGTGGGCCGTGGCCAGCGTCTTGGCCTTTTTGCCGGCACCGGCGTTGGTAAATCGGTCCTGCTGGGCATGATGACGCGCTTTACCGAGGCCGACATCATCGTTGTCGGGCTCATCGGCGAGCGTGGTCGGGAAGTGAAGGAATTCATCGAGAACATCCTCACCGAAGAAAGCATCAAGCGTTCGGTGGTGGTGGCTTCGCCGGCGGACGATGCACCCTTGATGCGCCTGCGCGCCGCCATGTACTGCACGCGCATCGCCGAGTATTTCCGCGACAAAGGCAAAAACGTGCTGTTGTTGATGGACTCGCTGACCCGCTTCGCCCAGGCCCAGCGCGAGATCGCCCTGGCCATCGGCGAGCCGCCCGCGACCAAGGGTTACCCGCCGTCGGTGTTTGCCAAGCTGCCAAGCCTGGTGGAGCGCGCGGGCAACGCGGAAGAGGGCGGTGGCTCGATCACGGCGTTCTATACCGTCTTGTCCGAGGGTGACGACCAGCAAGATCCGATCGCCGATGCCGCGCGCGGCGTACTGGATGGCCACTTTGTGTTGTCTCGCCGGTTGGCGGAGGAGGGGCATTACCCCGCCATCGACATCGAGGCCTCGATCAGCCGGGTCATGCCGCAGGTGGTCAGCGCTGAACATATGCGCAATGCCCAACGCTTCAAACAGCTCTGGTCGCGTTTTCAGCAGAGCCGCGATCTGATAAGCGTCGGTGCGTACGTACCGGGAGGCGATCCGGAAACCGACCTCGCCATTGCCCGCCAGGCGGAGATGGTTCGCTATCTACGGCAGGGCCTGAACGAGGCCGAGCACCTGGGCCAGAGCGAAGCGCTGCTGGCCAGCGTATTCAATCCCAAGGCAGCAGGCTAAACCTTGCCGGCCAGCCGAGCGGCGCGCCTGGCGCCGGTGATCGATATGGCCGAGCGTGCCGAGCGAGAGGCTGCGAAGCTGTTTGGACAAGGCCAGACGCAAGTCGCACAGGCCGAAGCCAAACTGGGCGAGTTACGGCAATACTTTGCCGATTACCAGCAACAGTGGATGGCGCAAGGCAGCCAAGGCGTGTCCGGCCAGTGGCTGATGAACTACCAGCGCTTTCTCTCTCAGCTCGAGTCGGCTATCGGACAACAGCAGCGCAGCCTGGATTGGCACCGCAACAACCTCGACAAGCTGCGCAAGCAATGGCAACAGCGACGAGCTCGGCTCGACGGTCTGCGCAAACTGGTCGAACGCTACCTGCAGGAGGCGAGGACCGCAGCGGACAAGCGAGAGCAAAAGCTGCTGGACGATTTTTCCCAGCGACTGTCCAGCCGGCCCAAACCCGATTGAAGCTTGCTGTGCCGGACTTTGGGTGCTAAATCTTCATCAGCTTCTTTACAACAGTGCGGCTGGAACTGAAGCTGCAGTCGTTGGACGAGGCGCCAATCGGCGGGCCGGCACCAACCCAGCAATAACGAAAGCCGTGGCGAAAGGTCACGACCTCGTTCGAAACAGGAGTGCTAGATGACCATCAGTTCACAGCTATCGGCAGATGGACAGGAGCTGACCATTACGATTCAGGGGCGCTTCGATTTCAACACCCACCAGGCCTTTCGGGACGCCTATCAGAATGCCGGGAGCTCGCCCCGACGCTATGTGGTCGACCTCGACGGCGCGACCTATCTCGACAGCTCTGCTCTGGGCATGTTGCTCTTGCTGCGTGATCACGGCGGCAGCGAAAAAGCCGATATTCGTCTGGTCAACTGCAACCCTGATGTGCGCAAAGTCCTTGCGGTTTCCAACTTCGAACAATTGTTCGCAATAGCCTGATGCCTGGTCGGCTCTCCATACTCATTGCCGAGGATGGTGCGGCCGACCGCATGCTGTTGGCGGCTATCGTTCGCCGCCAGGGCCATCGAGTGACCACCGCAGCCAATGGCGCCGAGGCGATCAGCCTGTTCGAGCGCGAACGTCCGCAGCTGGTGTTGATGGATGCGTTGATGCCAGTGATGGACGGCTTCGAAGCGGCACAACAGATCAAGCGGCTGGCTGGCAATGAACTGGTCCCGATCATCTTTCTCACTTCGCTGACCGAGAACGAAGCGCTGGTTCGCTGTCTTGAGGCGGGCGGCGATGACTTTATCGCCAAGCCGTACAACCCCATCATTCTGGAAGCGAAGATCCAGGCCATGCACCGCTTGCGGCGATTGCAGGCGACTGTCCTGGAGCAGCGCGATCTCATCGGGCGCCGCAACCAGCAATTGCTCGACGAGCAACGAGCGGCCAAGGCGATTTTCGACAAGGTCGCCCACGCCGGCTGCCTGAACGCTCCTAACATCCGTTACCGGCAGTCTCCTCGAGCACTGTTCAATGGCGATCTTTTACTGGCTGCTCAAGCGCCTGCCGGCAGGATGTTCGTGCTGCTCGGCGACTTCACTGGCCATGGTCTGCCGGCCGCGGTCGGCGCCATGCCGTTGGCAGAAACCTTTTACGGGATGACCGCCAAGGGCTATTCGAGCAACCAGATCCTTCGCGATATCAACGCCAAGTTGAAACTGATCCTGCCGGTGGAAATGTTTTGCTGCGCGACCTTTCTCGACATCAACCTCGAGCAAGGGATCCTGCGTGTGTGGAGCGGTGGTTTGCCGGACGGTTACCTGCTCAAGGCCGACGGCGATTGGTTGCCTTTGCGGTCCAGGCATCTGCCCTTGGGCGTGCGTGAAGCGTCATCATTCGATGACAGCTTCGAGACACTCCCCTTAGCGATGGGTGATCGCTTGTTGCTGTTGTCAGACGGGTTGCTGGAGAGCCGCAACGCTGACGATCAGCTGTTTGGCGAACAGCGGTTGCTCGAAGTAATTGAGGCCAACCGCAACCTGGCGATGCTGTTCGACGACATTCAGGAGGCGCTGCAGGCCTTTCATGGTCAAATACTTGACGACTTGAGCCTCGTCGAAGTCAGCATGTTGGCCGAGACGGAAGAGGCTGCACCTCACCTTTCCCATGTCTATCCGTTAGGAAGCCGGGAAATGCGTCCGCGGGACTGGACGACCTGCTTCGAGCTGCGGCCCAGCAGCCTGCGCACGGCCGACCCTTTGCCTATGACGATGCAGCTGCTGCTGCAGATTTCACCCTTGCGCTATCGGGTAGGAACAATTTTCACCGTTTTGAGCGAGCTTTATTCCAATGCCGTGGAGCATGGGGTGCTGTTACTCGATTCATCGATCAAGCGCGATGCGGAAGGCTTCGCCAGCTACTACCGAGAGCGTCAGCGACGCCTGGAAGCGCTTGATGAAGGCTTCGTGTCCATCGAGTTGACCGTCAAGTCTGAAGGGGGCAGCGGGTATTTGCGCATCACTGTTTGCGACAGTGGTCCGGGCTTCGATGTGCAGCGCGCGCTGAATCAGCAATACTGCAGCGAGCACCTGGGTGGGCGCGGCCTGCGTATGATTCGCCAGTTAAGCGAGCGCTTTTATTGGCAGCCCGATGGCAAGGTGCTCAACGTAGAGTTTCACTGGGTCGGTCATGCATAATCCGCCGTTTATAGCCAGGAGCATCTCCGTGGCCGAACATCTCGACAACAGCGTGCTAGGAACCCTTCAGGAAGTGATGGAAGCGGAGTACCCGGTACTGCTGGATACTTTTCTCGTCGATTCGGAAGAGCGACTGCGCCTGTTACAGGCGGCCTGCCGGAGCGGCCAAGCAGAGAGCCTGCGCCAGGCTGCGCACAGTTTCAAAGGGAGCTGCAGCAATATGGGCGCCGCGCTGCTGGCAGAACTTTGTCGCGAGATGGAAGAAACCGCCAGGCGCGATCAGCTCGACGAGGCGCCAGCGCTGATCGAGCGCATCGAGCGCGAATTTGCCATTGTGCGCATTCTCTATCGGGCCGAACGCCAGCGTTGGAGCGGACCTGCCTGATCAACGCCAGTACCGGCAGATCCGCTGCGGTTCGCTACGTTGCCTTTGACTCATCACTCCTGCCGGCTGGCCCGGAGTTTGCTTAGGCATCTACACGTCCCCACTCCCAGCGGAAAGATCCATGGCCGTTTCCCCCGATCTGTTGCTCAATATAAAGGCCCCGACTGCCGCCGCCAAGTCGGCGGGCGCATCCCCCAAGCCAGCTCCACAATCCAGTCGGGACGAGGCCTCCAGCTTCGCCAACGTGTACGCAAAAGAGCGTCAGGGCAAGCCTGCCGAAGCGCAAGGTGCGTCCGCGAAGCCAGTTCGAAACAAACCAGCCGGCGAGGAGCCGAGTCAGGAAACCGACAAGGCCAGTGGCATCGAAAAGCCGGTAGCGAACGAGACCGGCAATGACTTGCCAGCCAGTCGCGAGACTGTCGATGACAGCGTGCCGAACCCCGAAGCTGAGCTCGATCCGTTACTGCTGTTCGGCATGGGCGGGCAGGGTGAGGTCAGCACAGAAGCGGTGGTCGAAGAGCCGCCGTTGACGGGCAGCGAGTTTTTGGTTGGTCTGGCACAGCCGCAAACGGCTGCTGAGGATGTCCCGGAAGATGGCGAAACGGTGCTGGCTGGGCAGCGGACGCTGGATATTCAATCCGCCGTCCAGAAGAGCCCTGTAGCGAACCTCACCCCGGCCGAAGAGCCCACGTTGGACGCCCAGGAGGCAGTCTCGACGAGCCTGTTGGGTGAAAAGCTGGCTGACGACGCTGACGAAAGCTCACCGGAAGAAGGCTTCGCCGAGCTACTCGAGCAACTGGAATCGCCCAAAGAAAGCCGCACGAGCGCCAGCGAAGCCGCGATCAATCGTCTGAACCCCCTGACACAGGCGATCGCGCAGCAAAACCAGATGCAGCAGATACAAAGGCCGCCCATGGTGCCGGGCCAACCGGTACAGATGCAGCAGTCCGGTTGGAGTGAAGCGGTGGTGGATCGGGTGATGTGGTTGTCGAGCCAGAACCTCAAGTCTGCCGAGATCCAGCTCGATCCAGCCGAGCTGGGCCGCATGGAGGTCCGTATCGACATGACCAAAGATCAGACCCAGGTAACCTTCCTCAGTCCGCACGCTGGCGTTCGGGATGCGCTGGAAGGGCAGATGCAGCGATTGCGCGATATGTTCACCCAGCAGGGGATGACAATGGACGTAAACGTCTCTGACCAGTCCCGAGGATGGCGCGGTGACGGCAGCGGCGGCGAGTCGCGAGAGCGAGGCGTCGCCGGTGTATCGGCTGCAGGGGAAGATGAAATCGTGCAAGGCAGCATGGAAATCAGTTCCGCACGTGCCGGTGGCGACCGCGGCTTGGTGGATTACTACGCGTGACCACCGCAGGCTGACCGGAACCGGGCTTCTAGCCCGGTTTTTTTTGCCCGCGCTCATTGCGGTTCCGACTATTCGTCTGCAAAAACAGGACGCAGCATGGCAATCGTTTACGCTGCCTGTTCGCTAGTCGATACTTTGGCACAGCAGTTGCTCGCCTCGTGATGAGGCGAGTGAAAACACTTGTGATGACGGATATTTGGCATGGCAAAGAAACAAGGACCTCCGGACGTTCCGAGTCCTGCGGTTGCGACCGAAGGGAAGGGCAAGCTCAAACTGATCATCATGATCGTTCTCGGATTGCTGCTGGCTGTCGGGGTGTCGATCGGCGCTACCTTGTACTTCATGTCTAAAGGTGACGCTGACAAGCCGGCGGACGAGGCTGCAAGCGAGGATGCCGCACCCCAGCGCCAAGCGGCTATTTACGAAGTGCTGGCGCCGGCTTTTATTGTCAACTTCACCAATGCCGGTGGGCGTCAACGCTACATGCAAGTCAGTGTTGCGCTGATGTCGCGCGATCAGGCGGCGCTCGACGGATTGAAGGAACACATGCCGTTGTTACGCAATCAACTGGTCATGCTGTTCTCCAGCCAGGACTTTGCCAGCCTGGCGACGCCTGTCGGCCAGGAGATGCTGCGGCAGCAGGCGACTGCCAGCGTCCAAGAGCTGGCGCAGAAGGAAATTGGCAAGCTCGCGATCGAGCAAGTGCTGTTCACCAACTTCGTATTGCAATAGGGGTCGTTCCAGATGGCTGTTCAAGACCTGCTCTCGCAAGACGAGATCGACGCGCTCCTGCACGGAGTCGACGACGGTCTGGTCGATACCGAAAGCGATTCCGAACCGGGCAGCATCAAGAGTTACGACCTGACCAGCCAGGACCGAATCGTTCGCGGGCGCATGCCCACCCTGGAGATGATCAACGAACGTTTTGCCCGCTACACACGCATCAGCATGTTCAATCTGCTGCGCCGTTCGGCCGATGTTTCGGTCGGCGGCGTGCAGGTGATGAAGTTTGGCGAGTACATACACTCGCTGTATGTACCGACCAGCCTCAATCTGGTGAAGATCAAGCCGCTGCGCGGCACGTCTCTGTTCATTCTTGACGCCAAGTTGGTGTTCAAGCTGGTGGATAATTTTTTTGGTGGTGACGGTCGGCACGCCAAGATCGAGGGGCGGGAATTCACCCCCACCGAATTGCGGGTGGTGCGAATGGTGCTGGATCAGGCCTTTGTCGACCTGAAGGAAGCCTGGCACGCGGTGCTCGACGTGAACTTCGAGTACGTCCATTCGGAAGTGAATCCGGCACTGGCCAACATCGTCAGTCCCAGCGAAGTGGTGGTGGTTTCCACGTTTCATATCGAGCTTGAAAGCGGCGGCGGTGATTTCCACGTCACCATGCCGTACTCGATGATCGAGCCGATCCGCGAAATGCTCGACGCCGGTTTCCAGTCCGATGTCAGCGATCAGGACGAGCGCTGGGTCAACGCGCTGCGCGAGGACGTGCTCGATGTGAATGTGCCGCTCAGTGCGACAGTGGTGCGGCGTCAGCTCAAGTTGCGCGAGATTCTCAACATGCAGCCAGGCGACGTGATCCCGGTGGAGCTGCCCGAAGACATGATCATGCGCGCCAATGGCATGCCGGCTTTCAAGGTCAAGCTGGGTGCGCACAAGGGCAACCTGGCCCTGCAAGTGCTCGAATCCGTATTGCGACCACGTTGATTCAGTCTTTATTCAATTACCCGCCGGTCGAGGATTAGCGATGGCAGACGAACACGAAAACACTTCCGCCGACGAGCAGGCACTGGCGGATGAATGGGCTTCGGCGCTGGCTGAGGCCGGTGACGCCAATCAGGATGACATCGATGCCTTGCTGAATCAGGGGCCGGCGGCAGCGCCAGCGCCGCCTCGTGCGCCGCTGGAGGAGTTCGGCAGCAGTCCCAAGGCGGCCGCGGTGCCCGCTGGTCTGGAAGGCCCTAACCTGGACGTTATTCTGGATATCCCGGTATCGATCTCGATGGAGGTCGGCAGTACCGAAATCAGCATTCGCAACCTGTTGCAGCTCAATCAGGGTTCGGTGGTAGAGCTCGACCGCCTGGCCGGCGAGCCGCTGGATGTGCTGGTCAACGGCACGCTGATCGCGCACGGCGAAGTGGTGGTCGTGAACGAAAAATTCGGCATTCGTCTGACTGACGTGATCAGTCCGAGCGAACGCATCAAGAAGTTGCGCTGACATGCGCTTCCTGGCGCTCCCCTCGCTGTTACTGGCTTTGCCAGCGGTGGCCGCCGAGCCTGCGGCAAGCATGAGCAGCAGTGGCATGGGCACTCAAATGACCAAGTTGCTGCTTGGCCTGCTGCTGGTCATCGGGCTGATCTTCTTGCTTGCCTGGCTGCTGCGTCGGATGCAGCACCTGAACCCGCGCAGCAATCAGGCGATCAAGCTGATTTCCAGTCATGCGCTTGGCCCTCGCGAGCGGCTGGTGCTGGTGCAGGTCGGCAGTGAGCAGGTTCTGATTGGCCTGAGCGCCGGACGAATCACCCCATTGCATGTGCTCGAGGAGCCGGTACACCTGCCGGATGCCGAGCCTGCCAACCCGGAGTTTGCCCAGCGCCTGATGGAGCTGCTCGGGCGGGACAATAAGGACAAGCCCTGATGCTTCGATTGTTGTTGGCGGCCTTGCTGGTCCTGGCCGCCCCGTTTGCCGTGGGCCAGGATGCAGGAGGGCTGATCAGCCAGGGTGACAACCCCTTGTCGATTCCGGCCATTACCCTGAGTACTGACGCGCAGGGACAACAGGAATATTCGGTCAGCCTGCAGATTCTGCTGATCATGACCGCGCTGAGCTTTATCCCGGCGTTCGTCATGCTGATGACCAGCTTCACCCGCATCATCATCGTGTTTTCCATCCTGCGTCAGGCGCTGGGCCTGCAGCAGACACCGTCGAACCAGATCCTTGTCGGCCTGACCATCTTTCTGACGCTGTTCATCATGGCCCCCGTGTTCGAGCGGATTAACAACGAGGCGGTACAGCCCTACCTGAACCAGCAGCTGTCGGCGCCAGAGGCGATTTCACGCGCCGAGGTGCCGTTGAAAAACTTCATGCTCGCGCAGACCCGCGAAAGTGATTTGGAGCTGTTCGTGCGGCTGTCGCGCCGGACCGATATCCAGACACCGGACGCGGCGCCGCTGACCATCCTGGTTCCGGCGTTCGTGACGTCCGAGCTGAAAACGGCATTCCAGATCGGCTTCATGATCTTCATCCCGTTCCTGATCATCGACATGGTGGTCGCCAGCGTGCTGATGGCGATGGGCATGATGATGCTCTCGCCGCTGATCATCTCGCTGCCGTTCAAGATCATGCTGTTCGTGCTGGTCGACGGCTGGGGTTTGATCATCGGTACGCTCGCCAGCAGTTTCGGCACGCTCTAGAGCTATACGGAGACACGCATGACACCCGAAGTCGCGGTTGACCTGTTTCGTGAGGCCCTCTGGATGACCGCCATGATTGTTGGCGTGCTGGTCGTGCCCAGTCTGCTGGTCGGCCTGGTGGTGGCGATGTTTCAGGCCGCCACCCAGATCAACGAACAAACCTTGAGCTTTCTGCCGCGCCTGTTGGTCATGCTGCTGACATTGATCTGGGCGGGGCCCTGGTTGGTTCGTGAGCTGATGGAGTACACCCAGGGTCTGGTTCAGAACATTCCGCTGATCATCGGCTAGCCATGATGATCGAAGCCTCTCGCAAGCGGTGCGTCAGTGCTTGAGCTCAGCGATGCTCAGATCGGGGCCTGGGTCGGGCAATTTCTGCTGCCTTTGTTTCGGATTGCGGCGTTGCTGATGAGCATGCCGATCATCGGCACCCAGCTGGTGCCAATGCGGATTCGGCTTTACCTGGCGGTCGCGATTGCAGTGGTCCTCGTCCCGGAGTTGCCGGCGGTGCCAGTGGTGGAGGCGTTGAGCGGGCAGGCGCTGGTGCTGATTGCGGAACAAATTCTGATCGGGGTCATGCTGGGCTTCGTGCTACAGCTGTTCTTCCAGGTGTTCATAGTCTCCGGTCAGCTGCTTGCCATGCAGATGGGCCTTGGGTTCGCGTCGATGGTCGACCCGGCCAACGGCGTCTCGGTGCCGGTGATTGGCCAGTTCTTCAACATGCTGGTGATTCTGCTGTTCTTCGCCATGAACGGGCACCTGGTGGTGCTGGAAATTCTCACCGAAAGCTTCACGACCTTGCCTGTCGGCGGCTGGCTGGTTGGCACCAACCACTTCTGGGAGGTGGCCGGCAAGCTTGGTTGGGTTCTGGGTGCCGGTCTGCTGTTGGTACTGCCGGCGATCACCGCGCTGCTTGTGGTTAACCTCGCCTTCGGCCTGATGACCCGCGCTGCGCCGCAGTTGAATATCTTCTCGATCGGTTTCCCGCTGACGCTGGTGCTGGGTTTGATCATCGTCTGGATCGGCATGGCCGACATTCTTGCGCAGTACCAGACCTTCGTCAGTGAAGCGCTGGCGATGCTGCGCGAACTGATCGGCCTGCGCTGATGCTCATTTGTTCCCTAACGCTGCCGGAGGCCGAATATGGCTGAGAGCGAAAGCGGCGCCGATAAAAGCGAGGAACCCACGGAGAAACGCATCCGTGAGTCGCGCGAAAAAGGCCAGCTGGCCCGTTCCCGCGAACTGAATACGGTGGCGGTGACACTGGGTGGTATTGGCGGTTTATTGGCGTCCGGCGGCAGCCTGGCCGGCAGCCTGATGGCCATCATGCAGGGCAGCTTCGAATTGAGCCGCGAAACGCTGTTGGACGAAGGCTCTATGGTGAGGCTGTTGATGGGCAGCGGCATGATTGCGTTGGAAGCCATCATGCCGCTGCTGATCGTGCTGCTGCTCGTCTCGATCATCGGGCCGATCTCGCTGGGCGGCTGGCTGTTCTCAGCCAAGGCGATGGCGCCTAAATTCAGCCGTATGAACCCCGGCCCCGGCCTAAAACGGATGTTCTCGACCAAGGCGCTGGTCGAGCTGCTGAAAGCGCTGGGCAAGTTTCTCGTGGTGCTACTGGTGGCGCTGGCGGTCCTCAGCACCTATCAGGACGATCTGCTATCCATCGCCAAACAGCCGCTGGACTTGGCGATCATGCATAGCGTGGAGGTGGTTGGCTGGTCTGCACTCTGGATGGCCTGCGGGTTGATCCTGATCGCTGCAGTGGACGTGCCTTTTCAGCTCTGGGACAACAAACAGAAGCTGATGATGACCAAGCAGGAAGTGCGCGACGAGTACAAGGACAGCGAGGGCAAACCTGAAGTCAAATCGCGGATTCGCCAGTTGCAGCGCGACGCGGCTCAGCGGCGGATGATGCAGGCGGTGCCGGAGGCGGACGTCGTCATCACCAACCCGACGCACTTTGCCGTGGCGCTCAAATACGACGGCAGCAAAGGCGGGGCGCCAATGCTGGTGGCCAAAGGTGGGGATTTTGTCGCCCTGAAGATTCGCGAAATCGCCAACGAGCATCAGGTGACAGTGCTCGAATCCCCGGCGCTGGCGCGAGCGGTGTACTACTCCACTGAGCTTGATCGCGAGATTCCCGCTGGGCTGTACCTCGCCGTGGCCCAGGTGCTGGCCTATGTCTATCAGCTACGGCAGTACCGCTCCGGCAAGGGCAAACGACCGGATCCGTTGAGCAGCTTGCCGATTCCGCCAGACTTGCGCCGCGATGAATGATCGCGTGGAAACACGCTCGGTGAAGATTGGTGTTTCGAGATTTGAAACGTTGGGCGTGGAGCCGTCCGGTAGGTTAGCCCGCCGTCCTCCGTGTTCATCTTCTTGGCGGGTTGAGCCGTCCTACCGGGCTGGTGGGGGGGGACCCCCCCCAAAGGCGGGGGGAATATAGCACGCCCCCCGGAGGGGGGGGTGAAACCCCCCCAAAAGGCCCACAACGGCGGGCGGGGGGGAGACCC
>JAKUTK010000013.1:31358-44608 GCA_022448005.1 Pseudomonas sp. | reverse complement strand
GCGGTCATCATTCGACCTGCACCCGGTAGGGTGGGCTTCAGCCCACCCATGCGGACCTGAAGCGGGTCGCTGAGGTCAGCCCTGCCTATGGCTAAGCCGCAATAGCGTTACTCGATCACGCCACAGGCGACCCGAGCGCCGCCACCGCCTAGCGGTTTGGGCTCGTCGGAATAGTTGTCGCCACCTTCGTGAACCATCAGTGCGTGGCCTTTTAGATCGCCGAGGCTTTTCAGGCGGGGTGCCAGAACTGGCTGGTTGGCCTTGCCCTCTGCGTCAACTATCAGGACCGGCAGATCACCCATATGGCCTTCGCCCCACGGTTCGCCATGCTTGCCGGCGTTCTTCGGATCCCAGTGGCCGCCAGCCGCAACCGCGGCTGCCGGCTTGCCATCTTTCTCTGCCGGCTGGCAGCTGCCATTGGCGTGGACGTGAAAGCCATGCGCGCCGGCGTTCAGGCCAGACAGGTCGGGACGAAATACCAAGCCCTGATCGGTGGTTTCGATCTTGACCGTGCCGACGGCGCTGGCGACGCCCTGGTCGTTGACCTTGTTCATCTCGACCGAAAGGGTTTCGGCCTGCACGCCCATTGCGGCGCAGCCGGCCATTGCAGCGATTAACCACTGTTTCATAGCACGCTCCTGTTCTGACTGAAGTGGGGCAGCGTTACGCCACCCCGTCGACTGTCTGACTGCCTATGCCCAGACGCGTTCGATCGGCCCGCCGTGGCCTTGCGTGGTCGTATCGTTGCTCGACCAAAACTGGACCTCTTCTTGCTATAGCCCGAACAGGACGCGTTTTGCGTCAATTCTTTGTTCTTGTCTGGCGGGGTCTACGTGGATCGCACGCAACTCATCAATTTCGGCAACGGCCTAGCGGGCGCAGGGCGGGGCAACCTCGGGGTGCCGCTGCTGTTGCTGGTCATGATGGGCATGATGATGTTGTCGGTGCCGCCGTTCCTTCTGGACCTGCTGTTTACCTTCAACATTGCCTTGTCGATCGTCGTGCTGTTGGTCAGCGTCTACGCGCTGCGGCCACTGGACTTTGCCGTATTCCCGACGATCCTGCTGGTCGCCACGCTGATGCGACTCGCGCTTAACGTGGCATCGACGCGAGTGGTGCTGATCAATGGCCATGAGGGTGGCTCAGCGGCTGGCCACGTGATCGAGGCCTTCGGCAACGTGGTGATCGGCGGCAACTACGTCGTCGGTATCGTCGTTTTCGCGATTCTGATGATCATCAACTTTGTCGTGGTCACCAAAGGTGCCGGGCGAATCTCCGAAGTCAGCGCGCGCTTCACCCTCGACGCCATGCCGGGCAAGCAGATGGCGATCGACGCTGACCTCAACGCCGGGTTGATCGATCAGTCCGAGGCGAAGGTGCGCCGGGTCGAGGTCGCCTCCGAGGCCGACTTTTACGGTTCGATGGACGGTGCGAGCAAGTTCGTTCGCGGCGACGCCATCGCCGGTCTGCTGATTCTGTTCATCAACCTCATCGGCGGCGTCGGCATCGGCATGGCGCAGCACGGCATGAGCTTCAGTGAGGCGGGGCAGGTTTATGCCTTGCTGACCATCGGTGACGGCCTGGTGGCGCAGATCCCTTCGCTGTTGCTGTCGACGGCCGCTGCCATCATGGTGACCCGCGTTACCAGTTCCGAGGACATGGGGCAGCAGGTCAATCGCCAGATGTTCGCCTCGCCCAAAGCGCTGGCGGTGTCGGCGGGCATCATGATTGCTATGGGCCTGGTCCCGGGCATGCCACACATGTCGTTTCTCGGCCTCGGTGCGGTAGCTGCAGGTGGTGCCTACTGGATCTGGCACCGTCAGAAGCAGGTCACGCAACAAGCCGAGCAGGATGTCCAGAAGCAGCAGGAAATGCTCCCTGCCCAGCGGGCCGCCGAGACCAAGGAACTGGGCTGGGATGATGTAACGGCGGTGGATATGGTCGGCCTGGAGGTCGGTTACCGGCTGATCCCCCTCGTCGACCGCAATCAGGGTGGACAGCTGCTGGCCCGGATCAAGGGCGTGCGCAAGAAGCTGTCCCAGGATCTGGGCTTTCTGATGCCATCGGTGCACATTCGCGACAATCTCGACCTGCTGCCCAACGCCTATCGCTTGACGCTGATGGGTGTAAGCCTGGCGGAAGCCGAAGTGTATCCGGATCGCGAGTTGGCGATTAATCCGGGTCAGGTGTTCGGCCCGCTCAACGGCATCGCCGCCAAGGACCCGGCTTTTGGGCTGGAGGCGGTATGGATTGAAGCCAGCCAGCGCGATCAGGCGCAATCGCTCGGCTACACGGTGGTCGATGCCAGTACTGTGGTGGCGACGCACCTCAACCAGATACTGCACAAGCATGCCCATGAATTGCTCGGGCATGAGGAAGTTCAGCAGCTACTGCAATTGCTGGCCAAGAGCTCGCCCAAGCTCGCCGAGGAGCTGGTGCCAGGGATGATTTCCTTGTCGACGTTGCTCAAGGTGCTGCAGGCGCTGCTGCAGGAGCAGGTGCCGGTGCGTGACATCCGTACGATTGCCGAGGCCATCGCCAACGTCGCCGCCAAGAGTCAAGATCCCGCCGCAATGGTAGCGGCAGTGCGTGTCGCGCTGTCTCGTGCAATCGTGCAAAACGTTGTCGGGCTTGAGCCGCAGCTGCCTGTGATCACCCTTGAACCCAGGTTGGAACAGATATTGCTCAATAGTCTTCAGAAGGCTGGGCAAGGCTCGGAAGATGGCATTCTCCTCGAGCCGGGAATGGCCGAAAAGTTGCAACGTTCTCTGGTAGAAGCGGCACAGCGTCAAGAAATGTTAGGTAAGCCGGCGATTCTGCTGGTGGCAGGTCCAGTCCGCGCGATGCTGTCGCGGTTTGCCCGCCTCGCCGTACCGAACATTCATGTCCTGGCCTATCAGGAAATACCGGATAACAAGCAGGTCACCATCGTTTCAACGGTGGGTCAGAATTAACTGAGGGCTACAGGCCATGCAGGTCAAACGTTTCTTCGCAGCCGACATGCGTATCGCCATGAAGATGATTCGTGACGAGCTGGGCGCTGACGCCGTGATCACGGGAAACCGTCGGGTCGCTGGCGGCGTCGAGCTGACCGCTGTGCTTGATTATCCGATGGAGCCGGCTGTGGCGAAGCAGCCAAATCCGGCTCTGGAAGCCGAGCTGCGCAAGACTCAGGCGCGTCTTGCCAGTGCCCATGCCGAAATTAGCGCTCCAGCGCGCGGTTCGGCTGGTCAGGATCGCCAGCTGCTTGACGAGAAGCCTGCAGTTGCAGCCCAGGCAACCCCGGGCACCGCGAGCCCGTCGTTCGAGTCGCGTGCGGTCGAGGCGATGCAGTCGGAACTGCAGGGCCTGCGCGAACTGATCGAAGTGCAGCTCGGTTCGATTGCCTGGGGGCAGGAGCAGAGCCGTCGTCCGCAACAGGCTGGCCTCTGGCGCCGCCTGCAGCGCATCGGTTTGCCGGCCGAACTGTCTCGCGCTTTGCTTGAGAAAGTCTCCACCGTATCGGAACCACGCCAGGCCTGGCGGATGTTATTGGCTCATCTCGCGCAATCGATCAAGGTGACCAAGGTCGAGCCGCTGGAAGAGGGCGGGGTGATCGCTCTGGTCGGCCCGGCCGGTGCCGGCAAGACCACTACGCTGGCCAAGCTTGCTGCACGCTACGTGCTCAAGCACGGCGCGCAGAGCATCGCCCTGGCGAGCATGGACAACTACCGCATTGGTGCTCAGGAACAGCTGAAAACCCTGGGGCGGATTCTCGACGTTCCGGTTGTTCAGCTGGACCCGAGTCAGCCCCTGAGCAAAACACTGGCGCCGCTGGCTCGTAAGCGCCTGATTCTTGTCGATACCGCCGGCCTACCCGCGGGTGACTCGATGATGAAGGTGCAACTCGAGGCCCTGGCAGATCGCGGCATCAAGGCGAAAAATTACCTGGTTCTGCCAGCGACCAGCCAGAGCCAGGTGCTCAAGGCGACCTGGCACAATTACCGTCGTTGCGGGCTGGCTGGCTGCATCCTGACTAAACTGGATGAGGCCGGCAGCCTGGGCGATGTGTTGGGGCTTATCATCAGTCAGCATCTGCCTATCGCTTACCTCGCCGATGGGCCGCGTATTCCGGACGACCTGCATCTGCCTCGCAGTCACCAGTTGGTCAGTCGTGCGGTGAGCTTGCAATCGGAAGAAAATCCGAGCGAGGAAACCATGGCTGACATGTTCTCCGATCTTTACAACGGTTCTCGGAAGGTCGGATGAACGCTTTGCTACGTGTGACACACAAAGAAGACGCGTTCGGGCTGAACGCATCGATGGCCCTAGGGCTCCAGCAAGAGATAGGCGTGTGAAAATGGGTATGCATCCCGTACAGGTTATTGCAGTGACCGGCGGCAAAGGTGGCGTCGGCAAGACCAACGTGTCGGTCAATCTGTCCTTGGCGCTGGCCGATCTGGGGCGTCGGGTCGTATTGCTCGACGCCGACCTTGGTCTGGCTAACGTCGATGTGTTGCTCGGCCTGACAACCAAACGCACCCTGGCTGATGTCATTGCGGGTGAATGCGATCTGCGTGACGTGCTGATCCAGGGGCCCGGCGGCATCCGCATCGTACCGGCGGCATCCGGCACGCAGAGTATGGTGCAGCTATCGACGCTGCAGCATTCCGGCCTGATCCAAGCGTTCAGCGACATCGGCGATGACATCGATGTGCTGATCATCGACACCGCCGCTGGCATTGGTGACGGTGTGGTGAGCTTTGTGCGCGCCGCACAGGAAGTGCTTCTGGTGGTGACCGACGAGCCCACGTCAATCACTGATGCCTACGCACTGATCAAGTTGCTCAATCGCGACTACGGCATCAGCCGCTTCCGTGTGCTGGCCAACATGGCCCATGCGCCGCAGGAAGGCCGCAATCTGTTCGCTAAGTTGACTAAGGTGACTGAGCGCTTCCTGGATGTGGCGCTGCAGTATGTAGGCGCGATTCCGTACGACGAGTCGGTGCGCAAGGCTGTGCAGAAACAGCGCGCCGTTTATGAAGCCTACCCCCGTGCAAAATGTTCGCTGGCGTTCAAGGCCATCGCGCAGAAAGTTGACACCTGGCCGTTGCCGGCAACGCCGCGCGGTCATCTGGAGTTCTTTGTGGAGCGCCTCGTAAGGCCCGCCGCAGAGCCTAACGAACAATAGCGGCTGGATTCGGTATGTATTACAGCAAAGCTCAGGCTAAAGACTCACAGTACCAACTCATCGATCAATACGCGCCGCTGGTCAAACGCATTGCTTACCACCTCCTGGCGCGTTTGCCTGCGAGCGTGCAGGTCGACGACCTGATGCAGGCTGGGATGATCGGCTTGCTGGAAGCGTCAAAGAAATATGACGCCGGCAAGGGGGCGAGTTTCGAGACTTACGCAGGTATTCGCATACGCGGTGCGATGCTCGACGAGGTGCGCAAGGGTGATTGGGCGCCGCGTTCGGTACACCGGAATTCGCGCATGGTCAGTGAAGCGATTCGGGCAATTGAGGCCAGAACAGGACGCGACGCTAAAGATCAGGACGTTGCGGCCGAACTTAAATTGAGTCTCGATGAGTACTACGGCATTCTGGGTGACACCTTGGGCAGCCGCCTGTTCAGCTTCGATGATCTGCTTCAGGAAGGCGAGCATGGGGAGTTCGAGGAGGATGCTGCCAGCACCCATCCGGAACCGTCCCGCGATCTCGAAGACGAGCGGTTTCAACAGGCGTTGGCTGAAGCCATCAGCAACCTGCCCGAACGTGAAAAGTTGGTGCTTTCGCTGTATTACGACGAAGAGTTGAATTTGAAGGAAATCGGTCAGGTGCTGGGCGTCAGTGAATCGCGGGTGAGCCAGTTGCACAGTCAGTGCGCGGCACGTCTGCGGGCTCGTCTTGGCGAGTGGCGCGCGCGTTAACGACCGGTTTGCAACAAAGCATTAGAGACCGCTTACGAGCTTCATTCATGAGGCCCGCAAACAGACCGTGAGCAGGTCTCGGATTCGGGTTTACGGAGGTTTACTTGGACAAGAACATGAAAATCCTCATCGTCGACGATTTTTCGACCATGAGACGGATCATCAAGAACCTCTTGCGCGATCTGGGCTTTACCAATACCGCCGAAGCGGACGACGGCACCACTGCTTTGCCAATGCTGAAAAGCGGAAGTTTCGATTTTCTCGTCACCGACTGGAACATGCCCGGTATGAGCGGCATCGACCTGCTGCGTGCCGTGCGCGCCGACGAGCGCCTCAAACACCTGCCGGTGTTGATGGTGACCGCCGAGGCGAAGCGCGATCAGATCATCGAGGCCGCGCAGGCTGGCGTTAACGGATACGTGGTCAAGCCATTCACGGCTCAAGTGCTCAAAGAAAAGATCGAAAAAATCTTCGAGCGCGTCAACGGCTGAAGCAGTAACGCCGCGAGGGCACTATGACGCAAGCAGACCAAGGCCTGGCAGAGTTCGAAGCGACTCTGAGGGCTCATGCACCCCAGTTGATTGAAAGTCTGCAGCAAGGCCGCTTCGAAGAAGCGACGCAGATGTTTAACGAGCTCAATCAGGCGCGCAACCTGGGGCTGTATCAGGAAGTTGGCAAGCTCACGCGCGAGCTGCACAACGCCATCGTCAAGCTCGAGATGGACACCTGTGCGACCGGGGGCGATCCCTCACCGATCACCGACGCCACGGACCGATTGTCGTACGTGGTGGAGATGACCGAAAAAGCGGCCAACCGCACCATGGATCTGGTTGAGGAGTCGGCGCCGCTGGTGAACTACGTCAGCTACGAAGCCCAGAGCCTGACTGCCGACTGGCAGCGCTTCATGCGTCGCGATATGAACGCTGAACAGTTCCGCGACCTGGTCAAACGCATCGATCAGTTTCTCCAGCGCAGCATGAACGATGGCAGTCAGCTGTCGCAGAATCTGAGCGAAATCATGCTGGCCCAGGATTTCCAGGACCTTACCGGTCAGGTGATCAAAAGGGTGACCCGGCTCATTACCGAACTCGAAAGTAACCTGCTTAATCTGGTGCTGATGGCAGGCCAGGTTGACCGCGTGGCGGGCATCCAGCATGACCGCGAAGCGATGCGAGCCGAGCAGGAAATGAAAAAACAAGAAAAACAGCCTTCCAATGGTGAAGGTCCGCAGATGCATGCCGATATACGTGAAGACGTCGTTTCCGGGCAGGACGATGTCGATGATCTGCTTTCGAGCCTGGGCTTTTAGGGGAAGTTAAATATGAGCTTCGACGCCGATGAAGAAATCCTCCAGGATTTCCTGGTAGAGGCCGGCGAGATTCTCGAACTATTGTCAGAGCAGCTGGTGGAGCTGGAAAGCAGCCCCGATGACACAGCCTTGCTCAATGCGATTTTTCGCGGTTTCCATACGGTAAAAGGCGGTGCCGGATTTCTCCAGCTGCATGAGCTGGTGGAATGCTGCCACATCGCCGAAAACGTCTTCGACATCCTGCGTAAGGGTGAGCGTCGCGTCGACTCGGAATTGATGGATGTCGTGCTGCAGGCTCTGGACTCCGTCAATGAAATGTTTAGCCAGGTGCGCGAGCGTACCGAGGTAACCCCGGCGACCCCTGAGCTACTGGCAGCGCTGGCCCGCTTGGCTGAGCCGGCCGGTGCGCAGGAACCTGTGGTCGAAGCCCCTGTCGAGGCTGAACCCGAGCCTGCGGTTACCGCCGATAGCGAGTTCGAGCAGTTTCTTGGCGCGCTGGAAGAGTCAGTCGAGGCGCCGTCTTCAAACGCCCCGGATGAAATCACCGACGAGGAGTTCGAATCGCTGCTTGATCAACTCCACGGAAAGGGTCAGTTTGCGGCTGAGCAAGATGCAAAGCCGGCTGCATCAGCTGCGGCGGTCGCGCAACCGTCTGCCAGCGACGAAATCACCGATGATGAATTCGAGGCGCTGCTCGACCAACTGCATGGCAAAGGCCAGTTCGCCGAGCCGGTGGCAGCCGCACCCGCTGAGGCGGTGGCTAAACCTGTAGCTGCAGGCGGTGACGACATCAGCGACGACGAGTTCGAAGCGCTGCTGGACCAGTTGCACGGCAAAGGAAAGTTTGAGCCCGACGCGGCTACTCCAGCTGCGGCTGCTGTTGCGCCCGCTGCTAAGCCTGCACCGGTCGCCGCGCCTGCGGAAAAGAAGGCCGCGCCAGCGAAGCCAGCTGCAAGCGCCGTAGCGAACAAAGCCGCTGTTCCGGCGAAAGCGGAGCCTGCATCCAAGTCTGCCCCCGCACCGGAGAAGCCCGCGAGCGAGGCGGAGACAACCGTTCGAGTCGATACCGCGCGACTCGATGAAATCATGAACATGGTTGGTGAGCTGGTGCTGGTGCGTAATCGCCTGGTGCGCCTGGGCTCCAACAGTGCCGATGAAGCCATGGCCAAGGCCGTGTCCAACCTCGATGTAGTGACCGCTGATCTGCAGAGTGCCGTGATGAAAACGCGCATGCAGCCGATCAAGAAGGTTTTTGGCCGCTTCCCGCGTCTGGTTCGCGATCTGGCTCGCAGCCTAAAGAAAGAGATCAATCTGGAGCTGGTCGGTGAAGAAACCGATCTGGACAAGAACCTTGTCGAGGCGCTGGCCGATCCACTGGTGCACTTGGTGCGCAACGCGGTGGACCACGGCATCGAGACTCCGGAAGAGCGCGAAGCCGCAGGCAAGCCGCGCACAGGCAAGGTCGTGCTTTCCGCTGAACAGGAAGGCGACCATATCCTGCTGCTGATCACCGATGACGGTAAAGGCATGGATGCGGACGTCTTACGTGCCAAGGCAGTTGAGAAAGGTTTGCTCGATAAAGACGCCGCCGATCGCCTCAGCGATCTGGAATCTTACAACCTGATTTTTGCGCCGGGCTTCTCGACCAAGACCGAAATCTCCGACGTGTCCGGCCGCGGCGTCGGCATGGATGTGGTCAAGACCAAGATTTCGCAGCTTAACGGCACGGTCAACGTCTTTTCCAACAAGGGACAGGGCTCGCGCGTCGTGATCAAGGTGCCGCTGACGCTGGCGATCATGCCGACCCTGATGGTGATGCTCGCCAACCAGGCGTTCGCCTTCCCGCTGGTCAGCGTCAATGAAATCTTCCATCTCGACCTGTCCCGTACCAACGTGGTTGACGGTCAGGAAGTCGTGATAGTCCGCGACAAGGCGCTGCCATTGTTTTATCTCAAGCGCTGGCTGGTGCATGGAGCCGAGCTCGAAGAGCAGCGTGAAGGGCACGTAGTGATCCTCAACGTCGGCAATCAGAGTATCGGCTTCGTCGTCGATCAGCTGGTGGGGCAGGAGGAGGTGGTGATCAAGCCGTTGGGCAAGATGCTGCAGGGCACTCCGGGAATGTCCGGCGCGACTATCACCGGCGATGGTCGTATCGCCTTGATCCTGGACGTCCCGAGCATGCTCAAGCGTTACGCGCGCCGGATCTGATCAGTAGGCAGCGGTTTTTTCTCGGACCGCTGTCGCTAGGAGTTGTTTTATGGCAGTCAAGGTCCTGGTGGTGGACGATTCCGGCTTCTTCCGCCGCCGTGTATCGGAGATCCTTTCTTCAGACTTGAATATTCAGGTGATCGGAACCGCGACCAACGGGCGCGAGGCTATCGACCAGGCGCTGGCGCTGAAACCGGACGTCATCACCATGGATTACGAGATGCCGATGATGGACGGTATAACCGCCGTTCGGCAGATCATGCAACGCTGCCCAACGCCGGTGTTGATGTTCTCCTCGCTTACCCATGAAGGCGCGCGGGTCACGCTCGATGCGCTGGATGCGGGGGCCGTTGATTTCCTGCCCAAGAATTTCGAAGACATCTCGCGAAACCCGGACAAGGTCAAGCAGCTGCTGTGCGAGAAGGTTCATAGCATCTCGCGCAGCAATCGCCGTTTCAGCAGCACTGTCACCGCTCCGGCAGCCGCGCCCCACGCAGCGCGCCCGGTCGGCGTCAGCCCTTCGAGTGTCACGGCTCATGCAAGGCCTGCGGCGCCGGTCCATACAGCGCCGGCTTCGGCGCCTCGGCGCAAGTCGTACCGGCTGGTTGCCATTGGCACCTCGACCGGTGGGCCGGTTGCGCTTCAGCGCGTATTGACGCAGCTGCCCGGCAATTTTCCGGCGCCTATCGTGCTGATCCAGCACATGCCGGCCGCGTTTACCAAAGCCTTCGCTGAGCGTCTGGACAAGCTCTGCAAGATCAGCGTCAAAGAAGCAGAAGATGGCGATGTACTGCGCCCTGGCTTGGCACTTCTGGCGCCGGGCGGTAAACAGATGATGGTCGACGGGCGTGGCACGGTACGCATTCTGCCGGGCGATGAGCGCCTCAATTACAGGCCTTGCGTTGACGTTACCTTTGGTTCAGCCGCCAAGGCCTACGGAGACAAAGTGCTGGCGGTCGTGCTGACCGGTATGGGAGCTGATGGTCGTGAAGGCGCGCGGATGCTCAAGCAGAGCGGCAGCCAGGTCTGGGCGCAGGACGAGGCCAGCTGTGTGATCTATGGCATGCCGATGGCGGTGGTCAAGGCCAACCTCAGCGACGCCGTTTACGGGCTCGATGACATTGGTCGCCACTTGAGCGAGGCGTGCATCTAATGGATGTACTCAGCCTGATTGGGCTGGTGCTCGCATTCGTCGCCATTGTTGGGGGTAATTTCCTAGAGGGCGGGCATGTTTCGGCGCTGCTCAATGGCCCGGCTGCACTGATCGTACTCGGCGGTACGCTCGGTGCGGTGCTGCTGCAGACGCCCATGGCGGTGTTCATGCGTGCAATGTCTGTGATGGGTTGGATTTTTTTCCCGCCGCGCATCGACATGGTTCGTGGAATCAGTCTGGTCACGGGATGGAGTGCCACGGCGCGCAAGGAGGGGCTGCTTGGTCTTGAGCCGATCGCCGAAACCGAGCCGGATCCTTACGCCCGCAAAGGCTTGCAGCTGCTGGTCGATGGTGCTGAGCCGGAAGTGATTCGCAGCATTCTTGAAGTCGATCTGTACACCCAGGAAACCCGCGATCTCAGGGCGGCGAAGGTATTCGAGAGCATGGGCGGCTACTCGCCCACGGTAGGCATTATCGGTGCGGTGATGGGGCTGATCCATGTGATGGGCAACCTCGCCGATCCCAGTCAGCTGGGTAGTGGTATTGCGGTTGCATTCGTTGCCACCATCTATGGCGTGGCCTTTGCCAACCTGCTGGTGTTGCCGATGGGCAACAAGCTCAAGAGTGTGGTGCAGAAGCAGACCGCTTACCGCGAAATGTTGCTCGAAGGCGTTCTATCGATCGCTGAAGGAGAAAACCCTCGCTCCATCGAGATGAAACTCCAAGGTTTCATCGATTAATGACACAAGGGCAACGCTGCATACGCTCGGCGCTGCGGATCTGGGACTGAACATGGCAAATACTGCAACCAAGACGTTCTACCCGATTGCCGCTAAGGTGAGCCTGTTCATTTGTTGCGCCTGGCGTGTGGCCATCTGATCATGGCTCGCCGCCGATCCCATGAAGAACCCGAAAACCACGAGCGTTGGCTGGTCTCCTACGCAGACTTCATCACGTTACTTTTTGCCTTTTTCGTGGTGATGTATTCGATCTCCTCGCTCAACGAGGGCAAATACAAAATATTGTCCGACTCGTTGGTAGGCGTTTTCAATCAGGTCGACCGAGCCGTCAAGCCGATTCCGATTGGTGAAGAGCGGCCGCGGACTACGCAGCCAGATGTATCCCAGATCGATGAGCCGCAATCATCGCAGCAGCCAATCGACCCGCTGCAGAGCATCATGAAGAGCATGCAAGCGGCCTTCGCCGATCTTATCGGTTCCAATCAGCTGACCATTCGCGGCAATGAGCTGTGGGTGGAAATCGAGCTGAACTCGAGTTTGCTGTTCCCCAGTGGCGATGCGCTGCCCAACGACCATGCGTTCGCTCTCTTGGAAAAGGTCGCCGGGATCTTGGCACCGTTCGATAATCCGATTCACGTCGAAGGCTTTACCGACAACCTGCCGATCAACACAGCGAAGTACCCGACCAATTGGGAGCTGTCCGCAGCGCGGGCTGGCAGTGTGGTGCGGATGCTGGCGGCGGACGGCGTCGACCCGGCGCGCATGGCGGCGGTAGGGTACGGCGAGTTCCAGCCTATCGCGGACAACGCCACCGCCGAGGGCAGGGCGCGTAATCGTCGCGTGATTCTGGTCATCTCCCGAAATCTCGATGTGCGTCGCAGCGTCAGTGGGGTAGGAAGCGCAAATGCCCGACCGATCGTGGGCAGCGCCCAAACTGGCACACAACGTGCTGCTCCCTCTGATCGTTAGGTGCCGCTCGCGGCGTCGTCAATTCTCCGTCGTTGGCCAAAGCCAAGACGGCCGGTCCCGGTCTGGTTCGATCCGGATGGAAAAAGAGTTATGAGAGTCTGGGCTGTAGCCAACCAAAAAGGCGGAGTGGGCAAGACCACTACTTCCATTGCACTTGCCGGTTTGCTGGCCGATTCCGGCAAGCGGGTCGTAGCGCTGGATCTCGATCCCCACGGCTCGATGACGAGCTATTTCGGCCATGATCCGGATAATCTCGATCACAGTGTTTTCGACCTGTTCCAGCATCAGGGAACCGTTCCCGAGGGGCTTCCCTGGCAGTTGTTGCTGCCAACCAGTCATGAGCGTCTTTCCTTGTTGCCGTCCAGTACGGTGCTGGCAACGCTGGAGCGCCAGTCCCCGGGCCAGAACGGTCTAGGCCTGGTCATCGCCAAGAGTCTTTCGCAGCTCTGGCAGGATTTCGATTACGCCATCATCGACAGCCCGCCGCTACTTGGTGTGCTGATGGTCAACGCCTTGGCCGCCAGTCAGCAGCTGATCATCCCGGTGCAGACCGAATTCCTGGCCATGAAGGGACTGGAGCGCATGGTCAGTACGCTGAGTATGATCAATCGCTCACGCCGGCAGGCCTTGCCTTACACCATCGTGCCGACCATGTTCGATCGTCGCACCCAGGCCTCCATGAACACACTCAAAGTCTTGCGTAACGGCTATCAGGATCACCTCTGGCAAGCCTTCATTCCAATTGACACACGGTTGCGTGATGCCAGCCGTGCCGGCCTGACACCGTCTCAACATGATCCTAGTAGCCGTGGCGTGCTCGCCTATCGCGCATTGCTCAAGACACTGTTGGCGGCGCAAGCGTCGCCAGAGGTGGCCTGAATGACGACGTACGGCCGCGTCCGCAGTTCAAGTTCGCCCTGGGTGCGGCCGATAGCCTATTCAGTGGGTTCGCACGAGTTGG
>JAKUTK010000013.1:0-31348 GCA_022448005.1 Pseudomonas sp. | reverse complement strand
TTCTTAAAGAAAGCCGATCGCAACAGACACTGCAGTCGTATCTCGACGCCCTGTTGCAGGACGCCATCGTTGGATTGACCGAATCGGTCAGTCCAGACGAGTTCCAGGCTGCCGTGCTCGAGGAGCAGCAACGCGACACACAGCGAGTGGTTGCGCTGCGTCCGGTTACTCCGGCTGAACCTGAAACTGTGGCCGCTCCGGTAACAGTCGAGGCTCAGGCGTTACTGGAATTGCCGCCCGAATTGCCCGTGGAAGCACCGCTTGCACCGGTCGAGCCGATTGCCATTTTCGAGTCGCAGGGGCAGGCTCCGGTTGGTCCTCCCGCGATCCTCAGTGGTCAGCCGGAGTGGGGTGAGGAGCCGTTCGAGTGCTTGTTGTTCGATGTGGCCGGGCTGACGCTGGCGGTGCCGCTGGTGAGTCTCGGCTCGATCTATCCGCTTGCCGGACAGGAGCTCACGCCTCTTTTCGGCCAGCCTGCCTGGTTTCTCGGTATCTTGCCGAGCCAGGCTGGCAATCTGAAAGTTCTGGACACCGCGCGCTGGGTCATGGCTGAACGGTATCGCGACGATTTCCGCGACGGACTTCAGTACGTGATTTCGGTACAGGGATATGAATGGGGGCTGGCAGTGCATCAGGTCAGTCGCTCGATTCGTCTGGACCCGAAAGAAGTGAAGTGGCGCACTCAGCGCACTCAGCGGCCCTGGCTGGCCGGTACGGTAATCGACCACATGTGTGCGCTGGTGGACGTGACTGCGCTCGCCGAGCTGATCGCCAGCGGTGCGACCCGACATCTCAAGGGCGTCCCGTCGTAAACGAATTGAACAAACACAGGGGCACACAAGCGCCCCGAGTAACCGATAGAATCAACCGCCAGTGCGGTACATGAAGAGGTGGGGCTATGAAGATGACTTCCGCACAGGGTTCCGATGATCCGGTCCTGCAATGGGTAACCTTCCGACTGGATAACGAGACCTATGGCATCAATGTGATGCAGGTCCAGGAAGTGCTGCGTTACACCGAAATCGCCCCGGTGCCGGGTGCTCCCAGCTATGTGCTGGGCATCATCAACCTGCGTGGCAATGTCGTGACAGTGATCGACACGCGCCAGCGCTTTGGTCTCGACACGGCGCCGGTATCGGACAATACCCGTATCGTCATCATCGAGGCTGACCGCCAGGTTGTCGGCATCCTCGTCGACAGCGTGGCTGAGGTGGTCTACCTCCGCCAATCGGAAATCGAGACTGCGCCGAACGTCGGTAACGATGAATCTGCGAAGTTCATCCAGGGCGTGTGCAACAAGAACAATGAGCTGCTGATCCTGGTCGAACTGGACAAGATGATGAGTGAAGAAGAATGGGCGGAACTTGAGAGCATCTGAAACATGATTGCGTCGCTGGTAGCGGCGGTCGTTGCGCTTGCCTTGTGCTGCCTCGCATTGCTCGGCTGCTGCATCTGGCTGTTTCGCCGCCAGCGCCAGCAGGTCGAAACGCAAGCACGCGAAGACGCTATCCGCGACAAACGCATCAAAGCGCTCAGCGCCCGGCTGGACAACTATCTGGAAAGCAACGTGCGAATGGGCAAGGACCTGCATGAGCTGTCGCGTATCGTTGCCCCGTTGCCGGAAAAGCTGGGCCAGCTCGAGCAGCGCGATCCAAACAATTTCTCTTTTTCTCAGGCGGCCAAATTGGTTGGTATGGGCGCCAGTGTCGATGATCTGACGCAGTCCTGCGGCTTGTCCCAATCTGAAGCCGAATTGATGCGCAAATTGCATCAGGCGCGGCGAGAGTCCGATTAGCGCGCAGATTTCCTCGCTGCGTTCGGGCGTCAAAACGTCGGCCCGCTGACCGTGGCATTGAACGATATGACTGTTGCTTCCTCCAATCTGGACAAGGTTTCGCCATGTCTGGTGAAGGCCTGTGCCCGAGGGCAAGGAGGATGTGATGCTGCGCATTCTGATGCTGTGCCTGCTGGCGAGCCCCGCTTGGCTCTGCGCAGCGGAGGCGCCGGCGCATGTGAGCGGTGCAATGACCGTCAACGTGTATCAGGCTCGGCAACTTCATGCGCTTGGCGCGGTGTTCATCGATGTGCGGCCCAGGCGCGAGTGGCTCTGGGGGCATGTTGAAGGCGCGGTGCACATGAGTCTGGCGCATGAATTCTTCGGGTTGTCGCGAACCGAGTGGCCAAGAAGCGTGCCCTTGGTGATCTATTGCGACAGTGATGTCTGTCCGGCGAGTGCCGAGGCGGTACGCCTCGCGGTTGCGTGGGGCTATCAGCAGGTTTTTTATTTCCGTGAAGGCTACTTCGCCTGGATGCTGGCTGATCTGCCGCAGGAGAAGGGCCACGTAGATGACGTCACGACGCTCAACGCTCAGGCCCATTGAGCAGCGGAAGCGTCGATGGGTCTTTATGAGTGCTAAAGCCTGGCGGGCATTTGCCTTTTAGATACCAGGCAAAAGCGATGATCTCCGCAATGGTGCGGTAAAGCGCTTCGGGAATCGCATCGCCCAACTCCAGGCGCGCCAACAACTTTACCAATTCAGCATTTTCGTAGATCGGCACGTCGTGTTCGCGAGCGATTGCCAGAATCGCTTCGGCCAGTTCGTCGTCGCCCTTTGCTGACAGGGTCGGTGCGGTGGCGCCGTCATAGGTCAGTGCGATGGCCTGGCGCGGTGTCTGGTGGGTCATGCGGTTTCATCCACAAAGCGTTGATCCAGTGAAGTGCGAGGTCCCTGTGGCGGCGTGCCCTGTCGACAGGCCAGCTCACCGACATTCAGCCCTGCTGTGACCAGTCGCTGACGCAAGTGCTCAAGCTCTGCCGAGATCAGCTCGGCAGTACCGCTGCGTTCGGCCCAGATCTGACTCGAAAGACTGCCCTGCAGCAGTTGTGCCTGGACTTGCAACGGACCGAGTGGCGCGACATCGAACGCGAGTTCGACCTTCCAGAGCGTTTCCGGTTTTTCCTTGCGGTTTTGTTGGGGTTCGTCTTCACGTTGAAACTTCACTTGCAGTGGGACGATATCGCGCTGGTCGCGCATTGGCACCTCGAGCTGCCAAGTCGTGACCTGGGTGCCATCCGGACTGATCTGGGTCTGGGCAAGGCTGGACAGTTGATGCGTCTGTAGGCGCGACACTGCCGCCGCCGCTAGTTTCAGCAACAGCTCGAGGTCTGGCTCTTCGTTGGCATTCGGCAGTAAACGGCTCGACAACGGGAAATTTTGCGCCAGCTGGCGGGGATTTGGCTGGCCAAGCGCACCGAGCGCATTGCGAGCGAAGGCTGGCAGAGCTTGACCGAGGCTGGCGCCTGCCTGCGCCGCTGCTAGCGCGCCCCCACCTGGCAGGCCCGGCAGTTGCGCGATCAGGCGGAGCAGGGTCGCCTTCATGTCAGTCGGCAGATCGCTTGCTTCGCCCCGCAGGAGGTTGCCTTCTAGAAAAACCCCACTGCGCGCCAGCGCCTGTGCCAAGGCCTTGGCATCGCCAAGCTGTTGCATGTCCGGCACCAGGCCTAGCAGGCGTTCGGCTGCCCCACGCAATTGCTCGGGCAATGCCGAGCTGGATCCGAGCGCGTTGAGCAGCCCCTCAATCGAGCCTTGGCGGCCATGCTGCGCGGTCAGCTGTTGACCCAGCACCAACTGATCGAGACGGCCGCTCAGTGGCACGAAAGCCAGCGACTGGTCGCCCTGAACGCGTGCTGTGATCAGGCTGCCCGGCGCGAGCGGCAAAGCGGATTCGACGTTGAGCTTCTGCCCGGCGAGGGGCGAATTGAGCAGAGTGATTACGACCTTGAATAGAAGCTTGCCGTCCTGCTGAGTTTGCTGGCTGGCCGTCACCTTGCCCTGCACTACGCTGCCCGTTGGCAACTGCGCAAGATCGATGCTGCTCTGCGGCTGGCGATTGTTGGGCTGCAGCGTAGCCATCAGACGCGAATCGGAAACGGCGGTGATGAGCAAGGCGGCCCCAGGCGAGGCTGCTTTTGGGCTCGAGGCTTCGACCGTTGCCTGTCGTCCACTGTTCAGGGTCAGGCGCAGCGTCAACTGAAAGCTTTGCAGCGCCTCCTTGATATTGATGACTTCCGCCTCGACACTCTCGCCTGCCGCCAGCAACCCCTGCATTGGCTGCAGCAATTTCAAGGCAAGGTCAGCCGGCGCCACTGTCGAGCGAGAAGGACCGGCAGCTGGAATTGCCTGAGTGCTTTTGATCTCGGTCATCTTACTTAAATGCTCTTACAACCTTTCTACGTTGTGGTCTTTGGCGTCCGGGTTCGGCATGTATAATTCCGCCGCCCGCCCGATCTTGTAGCGGCCGGGCTCCTTTCATCTTGAGGTAGCCCTAGCGTGTCCAGCCCCTTTCTAGAAACTGTGGCGCTTTCCTGTGAGCGAGACTGGCGCCTGCTTTTCGAGAGGTTAGACCTGCAGATCGTAAAAGGGGAAATGTTGCAGATCGCCGGCCCCAACGGCAGTGGCAAGACAAGCCTGCTGCGGTTGCTGTCCGGCTTGATGCAACCAACCTCCGGAGAGGTGCTGCTGAAGGGAGAAACGCTGGAAAGCCAGCGTGGCGAACTGGCCCGCAATCTGTTGTGGATCGGTCATGCTGCCGGCATCAAAGGATTGCTGAGCGCCGAGGAGAATCTCACCTGGCTGTGCGCCTTGCATCAGCCCGCGTCGCGTGATGCGATCTGGCAGGCGCTTGAGGCCGTAGGGCTGCGAGGTTTCGAGGATGTGCCCTGTCATACGCTCTCCGCCGGTCAGCAGCGCCGGGTTGGGCTGGCCCGGCTGTATCTGTCGCCGCCGCCCTTGTGGATTCTCGATGAACCTTTCACGGCGCTCGATAAAGGCGGCGTGGCACAGCTAGAGCGGCACCTGGCGATTCACTGTGAGCAAGGCGGCATGGTCGTGCTGACCACCCATCATTCGCTTGTTGAAATGCCGGCGGGTTTTCGCGAGATCGATCTGGGACAGCGAGCCGCATGAGCAACGTCTTTACGCTGTTGCTGGCTCGCGAAAGCCGGCTGTTGTTCCGCCGGCCGGCAGAGCTGGCCAATCCATTGGTGTTCTTTGCCATTGTCATCGCACTGTTTCCCCTGGCGGTCGGCCCCGAAACGCAGCTGCTGCAGACCATTTCGCCCGGCCTAATCTGGGTCGCTGCGTTATTGGCTGTGTTGCTTTCTCTGGACGGATTGTTCCGCAGTGATTTTGAGGATGGCTCACTGGAGCAGTGGGTCGTTTCGCCGCACCCGTTGGCACTTCTGGTTCTCGCCAAGGTGCTGGCACACTGGTTGTTCTCCGGCCTGGCGCTGGTGCTGCTGGCACCGCTGCTGGGACTCATGCTGGGTATGCCGGTCAGCGCACTACCGGTACTGCTGATGTCGCTGCTATTGGGTACGCCTGTTCTGAGCCTGCTGGGCGCGGTCGGTGCCGCCTTGACAGTTGGGCTCAAGCGAGGCGGGCTGCTGTTAGCACTGCTTATTCTCCCGCTGTACATCCCGGTGCTCATTCTGGGCAGTGGGGCACTGCAAGCAGCGCTGCAGGGGCTGCCTGCGCTCGGTTATCTATTATGGCTTTCCAGCCTGACTGCCCTGGCAGTTACTCTGACACCCTTTGCAATAGCGGCCGGCCTGAGAATCAGCGTCGGCGAATGACGGATTGGCAGAATGTTTCTATCCAATAGCGGAACGCAGTTGGCCGATGCAAGACGAGCGGTTATCGCCACGATGGATTTGATGATCGCAAACAAGCGGCGGTTGACCGGTTATGGCGCAGTATCGGCATGCGAAGCAGGCGTGAGGCAGGCTCTATGAACTGGACATGGTTCCACAAGCTGGGTTCGCCTAAGTGGTTTTATGGCATCAGCGGTCGCTGGTTGCCGTGGTTGGCCTGGGCTGCATTGCTGCTGGTCGGCGTCGGGGTGGTGTGGGGTTTGGCATTCGCCCCTCAGGATTACCAACAGGGCAACAGTTTCCGAATCATCTATATCCACGTTCCGGCCGCGTTTCTGGCGCAGTCCATCTATGTGATGCTGGCGGTGGCGGGGCTGGTTGGGTTGGTGTGGAAAATGAAGCTGGCCGATGTCGCCCTGCAGCAGGCTGCGCCCATTGGTGCCTGGATGACCTTCATTGCGCTGGTTACGGGAGCAGTGTGGGGCAAGCCTACGTGGGGCGCCTGGTGGGTGTGGGATGCGCGCCTGACTTCGATGCTGATTCTGCTGTTTCTGTATTTCGGCATCATCGCCTTGGGTCAGGCCATCAGCAATCGTGACAGCGCAGCCAAGGCTTGTGCAGTGCTTTCAATTGTCGGAGTGGTGAACATCCCGATCATCAAATATTCCGTCGAGTGGTGGAACACCCTTCACCAGCCGGCCACCTTCACCGTGACGGAAAAGCCGGCCATGCCCATGGAAATGTGGCTGCCGCTGCTGGTCATGGTGCTGGGCTTCTACTGTTTCTTTGCGGTGGTGCTGCTAATGCGCATGCGTCTCGAGGTGCTACGCCGCGAGTCGAGAAGCAGTTGGGTCAAAGCGGAAGTGAAAGAACTGGTGGGTAAAGCATCATGAACTTCTCGTCATTTTCGGAATTTATCGCCATGGGTAACCATGGTCTGTACGTCTGGACATCCTACGGCATCAGCCTGGCGGTTCTGGTTCTCAACGTGGCGCTGCCAGTGATGGCGCGCCGGCGTTATCTGCAAGACGAGGCGCGTCGTTTGCGCCGGGAGGAAATGAAGTGAATCCTGTGCGCAAGAAGCGTCTGTTCATCATTCTGGCCATTCTGGCCGGCGTCGGTGTTGCGGTTACGCTGGCATTATCCGCCCTGCAAGAGAACATCAACCTCTTCTACACACCGACCCAGATCGCGGCAGGCGAAGCGCCTGAAGGCACGCGGATTCGCGCTGGTGGCATGGTCGAAGAGGGTTCGGTACAGCGCAGTTACGATTCCCTGACGGTGAGCTTTCGGGTCACTGACTATGCCGAAGCGGTCACTATCCAGTACCAGGGAATTCTTCCCGACCTGTTTCGTGAAGGGCAGGGCATCGTTGCCTTGGGGCGCGTAAACGCCGATGGCGTCCTGGTTGCTGATGAAGTGCTGGCCAAACATGACGAAAACTACATGCCGCCAGAGGTCACCGCAGCGCTGGAGAAAAGTGGCAAAAGCAAGCCCTACAGCGGTATCACGCAGGAGGGTGTGCAATGATTCCTGAGCTTGGTCACCTGGCAATGATTCTGGCGCTGTGTCTGGCCGTGGTGCAGGGCACGCTCCCGCTGATCGGGGCCTGGCGCGGCGATAGTCAATGGATGGGCCTGGCGCAACCTGCCGCCTGGGGTCAGTTTTCCTTCTTGGCGTTTTCCTTCGCCTGCCTCACCTATGCCTTCATGGTGGATGATTTCTCCGTGGCCTATGTCGCGCAGAATTCCAACAGCGCCTTGCCCTGGTACTACAAGTTCAGCGCCGTATGGGGTGCACACGAAGGCTCGCTGCTGCTCTGGGCATTCATCCTGGCAGGCTGGACCTTTGCCGTGTCGATCTTCTCGCGACAGTTGCCCGAGGACATGCTGGCGCGGGTGCTGGGCGTGATGGGGCTGATCAGCATCGGTTTTCTGTTGTTCCTGATTGTCACGTCCAATCCTTTCGCGCGGCTGCTGCCACAAGCGCCGATGGATGGGCGAGATCTCAATCCATTGCTGCAGGACTTCGGTCTGGTAGTGCATCCACCCATGCTTTATATGGGTTATGTCGGCTTTTCAGTTGCTTTTGCGTTCGCCATTGCCGCCTTGCTGGGCGGCCGTCTGGACGCTGCCTGGGCACGCTGGTCGCGTCCCTGGACGCTGATCGCCTGGGCCTTTCTGGGGACGGGTATCGCGCTCGGTTCCTGGTGGGCCTATTACGAGCTGGGTTGGGGTGGCTGGTGGTTCTGGGACCCGGTGGAGAACGCCTCGTTCATGCCATGGTTGGTGGGTACCGCTTTGATTCACTCGCTGGCCGTGACGGAAAAGCGTGGTGTATTTAAGAGCTGGACTGTATTGCTGGCGATTGCTGCCTTCTCGCTCAGCCTGCTGGGGACTTTTCTGGTTCGTTCCGGGGTGCTCACCTCGGTACACGCCTTTGCCACCGATCCTGAGCGCGGTGTCTTTATCCTCGCGTTCTTGCTCGTGGTGATTGGTGGTTCGCTCACGCTGTTCGCCCTTCGTGCGCCGGTGGTGAAGAGTCAGATCGGTTTTGGTCTGTGGTCACGTGAAACGCTGCTGCTAGTCAACAATCTGCTGTTGGTCGTTGCGACCTCAATGATCCTGCTGGGCACTTTGTATCCCTTGCTGCTCGACGCGCTGTCCGACACCAAACTTTCGGTCGGCCCGCCGTATTTCAACGCGATGTTCCTGCCGCTAATTGGCGCATTGATGCTCGCGCTCGGCGTAGGCGTGCTGGTGCGCTGGAAGAACACACCGGTTAAATGGCTGATCGGCATGCTGACGCCCGTGCTGATTACCAGTGCCGTTCTGGGCGGACTGGGCTCGATGCTGTTTGGTGATTTCCACTGGGCGGTTCTGGCGGTCTGTCTGCTCGCTGGTTGGGTAGTGAGCGCGGGGGTGCGTGACATCCTCGACAAGACTCGCCACAAAGGACTATTGAAAGGCTTGCGGAGCCTGGCGCCGAGTTATTGGGGCATGCAGCTGGCGCACTTCGGTCTGGTGGTTTGTGCGCTGGGTGTGGTGTTGACGAGTCAGCAAAGCGACGAGCGTGACCTGCGCCTGGCTCCGGGGGAGTCGCTGCAGTTGGGCGGTTACAGCTTCGTGTTCGACGGGGCCAAACATTTCGAAGGCCCGAACTTCACCTCTGACAAAGGCACCATTCGCGTCTTTGAGGGCGACAAGCAGGTCGCGACGCTGCATCCGGAGAAGCGTCTGTACACCGTGCAGCAAATGCCAATGACCGAGGCGGGGATCGACGCAGGTTTCACCCGTGATCTCTACGTGGCGTTGGGCGAGCCGCTGGAAAACGGCGCCTGGGCCGTCCGCGTGCATATCAAACCGTTCGTTCGCTGGATTTGGCTGGGTGCTCTGATGATGTCCCTGGGCGGCGTGCTTTCGGTGAGTGACAAGCGTTATCGGGTGAAAGTCAGGACCCGTGTTCGCGAGGCGCTCGGTTTGGCCCAGCAAGGAGCCTGATATGAAAAGATTATTGATGTTGCTGCCGCTGGCAATCTTCCTGCTGGTCGCCGTCTTTCTTTATCGAGGTCTGTTTCTGGACCCCACCGAATTACCCTCGGCGTTGATCGGCAAGCCGCTGCCCTCGTTCTCTCTGCCTTCGGTTGAGGACGCACAGCGGGCAGTAACAGCCGAGGACATCAAGGGGAAGCCAGCGTTGGTTAACGTATGGGCGACCTGGTGCGTTGCCTGCAAAGTTGAGCATCCCGTACTGAACAAGCTTGCAGAACAAGGCGTGGTCATCCATGGCGTCAATTACAAGGATGACAATGCCGCAGCTCAGAAATGGCTGCGAGACTTCCACGATCCGTACCAGCTGAATATTCGCGACGAGCAGGGCACGCTGGGGCTGGATCTGGGTGTGTATGGTGCGCCCGAAACCTTCCTTGTCGACAAGCAGGGCATCATCCGCCACAAGTATGTCGGCGTCATCGATGAGCGCGTATGGCGTGAACAGCTTGCGGCGCTTTATCAGCAACTGGTGGACGAATGAAACAGCTGATTCATGGACTTGTGCTGACGCTGTGTCTGCTGGGCACCGCGTCTGCAGCGATTGATGCCTACGAGTTCAAGGACGAGGCCGAGCGCGCGCGTTATCGCACCTTGGTCGAAGAGTTGCGCTGCCCAAAGTGCCAGAACCAGAACATTGCCGATTCCAATGCGCCGATCGCCATGGACCTGCGCCGTGAAATCTACCGCATGTTGGAAGAGGGGCAGAGCAACGAGCAGATCGTCGACTACCTGGTCGCCCGTTACGGCGACTTCGTGCTCTATAAGCCCCCGGTCAACACCAAAACCCTGGTCCTCTGGTATGGGCCAGCCGCCTTGCTGGTGATCGGATTCGGCGTGTTGGCATTCATTCTGGTGCGTCGTCGCCGTTCGGTTACCGGACCGGCGTTAAACACACTTTCCGAGGCCGAGCGCGCGCGCCTTGCCACGTTGTTGGATAGAAAAGAACCATGATCGATTTTTGGATAGGTGCGGGCCTGTTATTGCTGGCCGCCCTGGCGTTCCTATTGCTGCCGTTGTTGCGGGGGCGTGGTGTACAGGCGGAAGAGGATCGGACGGCGCTGAATGTGGCGCTTTACCAGGAGCGGCTCGGCGAGCTGGCTGCGCAACAGGCGGCTGGAACCCTTGACCCGGAGCAGTTCGAGGCCGGACGCGCCGATGCGGCGCGGGAGTTGCTGGACGACACAGAGGGAAGTACCGCCCGCCGTAGCAACCATTTGGGGCGTGCTGTGCCGCTGATCGCTGCGATCCTCGTTCCGTTTCTGGGCACCGGTCTCTACCTGCACTGGGGGGCCAGTGACAAGTTGCAGCTGGCGCGGGAGTTCACCGAGCAGCCCGCCACGATGGAAGTAATGGTCGAACGGCTGGAGCGCGCAGTGAAGGCTCAACCTGAGTCTGCCGAGGCATGGTATTTCCTCGCCAAGACCTATATGAATCGGGAGCGCCCGGAGGATGCTGCCGCCGCTTACGAGCAGGTCGTCAAGCTGGCAGGGCGCCAACCGGAACTGCTGGGGCAGTGGGCGCAAGCGCTCTATTTTGCAGGCGACCGTCAATGGTCGGAGCAACTGCAACAGCTGACCGACGAGGCGTTAAGTGGGGATCCCCATGAAGTTACTAGCCTCGGCCTGTTGGGCATTGCAGCTTATGAAGAGGAGCGGTTTGCGGAGGCGATAGGCTTCTGGGAACGGTTGGTTTCAACGCTGCCTGCTGAAGATCCATCGCGTGAAGCCATTCAGGGCGGCATCGCTCGGGCACGTGAGCAGCTCGGCGAACCGGCTTCGGCGAACGTGACCAAGCCGGCAGGCGAGATGATTGCTGAAAAAGGAGCAGAACTAACGGTCGAAGTGCAACTGGCTGTCGAGATGGCTGACAAGGTGAGTCCTACCGATGCCGTATTCGTCTTCGCGCGCGCGCTATCCGGCCCGCCCATGCCGTTGGCTGTGAAGCGCCTGACCGTTGCCGATCTGCCTGCAAAGGTGAATTTGAGCGATGCCGATGCAATGACTCCACAGCTTCGATTGTCCAACTTCGAGCAGGTCAGATTGTTCGCCCAAGTATCCAAAGATGGCAACGCTACTCGCGGCGAGTGGCAAGGCAGTAGCGAGCCGTTGTCTCCAGGGAATGCTGACGCGATCAAGTTGACCATCGATCAACCGGTTGCACCCTGATCGCAGGGGCTCAAGAGACGACTGAAGATGCTGGAAGAGCGGGTTTCAACAAGCGTTCAACGGCTGACCAGAGGCGGCGCCGTGGTGACACTGGCGCTGCTGCTGGGAGCTTGTGCGGGTAATCCTTATCAGGCGTCAGAGCCGACTCGCGGCCCGGCGCCGCCCGTATCGGCACCGCCCCGCGAACCGGTTGCGGCGCCTCCTCCAGTGCGTACTCCGCCGGCACCGCGTCCTCCTGCGACCCAGAAGAGCCATCCACGCTATGCGCCACCGCCTCATGCGGCGGCGCACTGGGACAATCGTCTGGGCGTCTATGTTGTGGAAGGGCAGGACTTGTTCTATCGCGAACGTCTCTATTACCGCTGGGACGGCGACTGGTATTGCGCCGGTCGGCCTGGCGGTCCCTGGGAGCCGGTTGCACCACCCAGCGTTCCGACGGGGCTGCGCAGTCTGCACTGACTCACTCCAATTTCCCGCAGGGGCGACTAAAGGCGAGGCGAAAGCGGCCGATAACCTGTCAGGTGCCGCGAATCATGGCTCAAACGGTGCCGGTTCGACCTTTGCCACTAGTTCATTCGGAGCAGATCCATGAGTGCAGCAGCCAAACGTCTTGAGGAAACCGGCAACGCCTTGCGTGACGCCATGGCGCAGCAGGATTGGACAGCGATCAGCGTGCTGGATCTGCAATGCCGGCAGGTCGTCGAGGCTGCAATGGTGGAGCCGCGTGAGGACGAGTTAGCCATCCGGCAGCGTTTGCAGGAACTGGTAAGTCTTTACCGTGAGCTGGTTACCTCCTGCCAGAGCGAGAAACAGCGGGTGGCAGGGGAGCTGATTCAGCTTAACCAAGCTCAACAAGGCGCTAACGTCTACAAGTTATTTGGTTGAGGGTTCCGTTATACAGGCGCGACCATTGGTCGCGCTTGTGGTGGACATGCACAGGCTGTGTTTACGAGACGTCGAACCGTCAGAAGCTATAACGAGTCCTTGCCTCAGCAGCATCGTTTTTCGCCTACAGTGAGCCTTTCCGCCCGAAATCTGACGATTTTGCCCCGATCTCCCAGGCCTGCGCAGACGAGCCAAGTCCCGCTAGATATCTCCCGACTCGTTGCTTACGAGTTGCTCTAAGTCAATAGCAAAATGCATTCCTTGCTATTTTGTCGTTGAATCACGTCATAAATTTGACTCAGGCCGATTTTTTTAATTAACTACCGCCTATCTGCCGATGACGTTGCCGTTCTGCCGAGGACGAGCGCGGGCTTTCTTTCAGCCTCTAGAGCTATAAACAAGATGTGGCGTGAAACCAAAATTTTGTTGATAGACGACGATCAGGATCGTCGCCGGGATCTGACGGTCATTCTGAATTTTCTCAGCGAAGATCATTTGTCATGCGCCAGCAGCGAATGGCAGGCGGCGGTCGATTCACTGGAATCAAGCCGCAGCATACTCGGCGTAATGCTTGGTGATGTTGCAGCCAAGGGCGGCGCCGTAGAGTTGCTCAAGCAAATCAGCAAATGGGACGAGAACCTGCCGTTGCTATTGATTGGCGAGCCGACGCCGGCTGAATGGCCAGATGAATTGCGTCAGCGCGTACTGACCAGCCTGGAAATGCCTCCGAGCTACAACAAGCTGCTCGACTCGCTTCACCGCGCCCAGATCTATCGGGACATGAACGACAAGGCGAAGGCACGCGGCCGGCAGCGCGAGCCCAACCTGTTTCGCAGCCTGGTGGGCACCAGTCGTGCAGTCCAGCATGTGCGTCAGATGATGCAACAGGTTGCCGACACCGAAGCGAGCGTGTTGATTCTTGGTGAGTCGGGAACCGGCAAAGAAGTTGTTGCACGCAACCTGCACTACCATTCCAAGCGCCGTAATGGACCGTTCGTTCCGGTCAATTGCGGGGCGATTCCAGCGGAGCTGCTGGAAAGCGAATTATTCGGTCATGAGAAGGGCGCGTTTACCGGCGCGATCACCTCGCGTGCCGGGCGTTTTGAGCTGGCCGAAGGCGGGACGCTGTTCCTCGACGAGATCGGCGACATGCCGCTGCCTATGCAGGTCAAGTTGCTGCGCGTCCTGCAGGAACGCACCTTTGAGCGAGTGGGTAGCAATCGTACACAGAACGCCGACGTGCGCATCATCGCAGCGACGCATAAAGACTTGGAAAAGATGATCGTGGATGGCAGCTTCCGCGAAGATCTCTATTACCGGTTAAACGTGTTCCCGATCGAAATGGCCCCGCTGCGCGAGCGCATCGAAGATATTCCGCTGCTGATGAACGAGCTTATCTCGCGCATGGAGCACGAGAAACGTGGCTCAATCCGCTTCAACTCGGCCGCGATCATGTCCCTGTGTCGGCACGATTGGCCAGGTAACGTAAGGGAGCTGGCCAATCTCGTCGAGCGCATGGCCATCATGCACCCGTACGGCGTGATCGGTGTGATGGAGTTGCCGAAGAAATTCCGCCATGTCGATGACGACGATGAGCAGTACGCGACCAGCCTGCACGACGAGATGGAAGAACGTGCTGCGATAAACGCCCCAATCATTGCGGCGGATGCGCACGCCATGCTTCCCGTGGAAGGCCTCGATCTGAAAGATTACCTGGGCAATCTCGAGCAAGGGCTTATTCAGCAGGCTCTCGAAGACGCAGGTGGCGTTGTGGCTCGCGCTGCGGAGCGCTTGCGGGTGCGGCGTACCACGCTTGTGGAAAAAATGCGTAAATACGGAATGAACCGTCGAGAAGACGAGCTCGACGAGTGACTCGTTGGCCACGCCGCCCTTGCTTGCAGCGTGGCCTTCCTCGATCCGCTGTCGCGGGCATGATCCTTGCTGAACCCCACGTTACCGACCATCTTTTGACGGATACGTGTGCCTGTGACTTCAGCGATCTACTCTCCCTTCCCAGTGCAATGTCTGGTTACCGCTGACGCAAGCGATGAGCTCGAACAGTCGCTTGCGCTGGTCCGTGACATATCCGACCAGTTGGGCGAGTCCGAGGGTATGTTGCAGGCGCGAGTAGCCGAGTTGCAGGATCAGCTGGCAGAGAGCGCTGCGCAGCGCCTGCAGGAGCTCGATGAGAAGGAGCGCTTGGCGAATCGCCTGCAAAGCCTGCTCGACCTGTTGCCCGGCGGTGTGATCGTCATCGATGGCCAGGGCAGGGTCCGCGAAGCCAATCCCGTAGCGCTTGACCTGCTAGGCGCACCGCTCGAAGGAGCGCTCTGGCGTGAGGTGATTGCACGAAGTTTCTCGCCGCGCAGCGATGACGGCCACGAAATTTCATTGAAGGACGGGCGTCGTGTTTCCATCGCTACACGTTCCTTGAACATTGAGCCTGGGCAGCTGGTGCTGTTGACCGATCTGACGGAGACGCGACGGCTACAGGAGCAGCTGGCGCGTCATGAACGTTTGTCTGCGATTGGCCGGATGGTCGCCTCGTTGGCTCATCAAATCCGTACGCCGTTATCATCAGCCCTGCTGTATGCCAGCCATCTGGAGCAGGGCGGTCTGTCGGCCGAGCACCAGCAGCGGTTTGCCGGTCGTCTGAAAGACCGGTTGAACGAGCTGGAACATCAGGTTCGTGACATGCTGGTTTTCGCCCGCGGTGATCTGCCGCTTGAGGACCGGCTGACGCCCGCCGAATTGCTTGCAGCACTTCGTGTAGCGGCCGAGACCCAGTTGGATGGCATTGCTGTTCGCTGGCAATGCGACGCCCATGTCGGCGCTCTGTTGTGCAATCGCGACACCTTGGTTGGAGCACTCCTCAACCTTATTGAAAATGCGCTCCAGGCAGCGACCGGCGATACCAGGCTGAAGATTCACCTCTTTTCACGCGGTGCCGTGCTGCGCCTCAGCATCAGCGACAACGGCGCCGGAGTTGATGCCGCGACCCTGGCCCGGGTCGGCGAGCCGTTTTTCACTACACGGGCGACCGGAACCGGCCTCGGACTGGCCGTCGTCAACTCGGTCGCGCGGGCCCATTCAGGCGCGCTTGCGCTGCGCTCCCGTCCGGGCAGAGGAACCTGCGCCACCTTGCAGTTGCCGCTGCTCCCGGCGTCTTCGCGGGCTTCTACGGAGTAAGTACCATGGGCGTAAAGGTTTTACTCGTTGAAGACGACCGCGCTTTGCGCGAAGCGCTAGGCGATACCCTTGAACTGGGTGGCTATTCCTATTGCGCTGTTGATTGCGCTGAGGCGGCTTTGCGTGCGCTGAACCAGGAAAGCTTCAGCCTGCTTGTCAGCGATGTGAACATGCCTGGCATGGACGGTCACGCCTTGCAGGCTCTTGTGCGCGAACGGTATCCGCAGACTCCGATCCTGCTCATGACAGCTTATGGTGCGGTCGAGCGCGCCGTCGAGGCCATGCGCCAAGGGGCTGTGGACTACCTGGTCAAGCCGTTCGAGCCGAAAGTGTTGCTCGACCTGGTTGGCCGCCATGCGTGCGGCCAGCTTGGGGTTGGCGACATGCAGGGTCCTGTGGCGGTCGAACCAGCGAGTCAGCAACTGTTGGCATTGGCGGCTCGGGTGGCCCAGAGCGACTCTACAGTCCTCGTCTCAGGGGAGTCAGGCACCGGCAAGGAAGTGTTGGCTCGTTTCATTCATCAGCAATCAATGCGAGCGGACAAGCCGTTTGTAGCGATCAACTGCGCTGCGATTCCAGACAATATGCTGGAGGCGACGCTTTTCGGTCATGAGAAAGGCGCCTTCACCGGCGCGATCGCAATGCAGCCAGGCAAGTTCGAGCTGGCCGATCGTGGCACGATGTTGCTCGACGAGATCTCCGAGATGCCGCTGGCATTACAAGCCAAGTTGCTGCGAGTGCTGCAGGAGCGTGAGGTCGAGAGAGTTGGGGGACGCAAGCCGATACCGCTCGATATTCGTATCGTCGCCACGACCAATCGTGATCTGGCTGAAGAGGTTCGCAGCGGGCGTTTCCGTGAAGACCTGTTCTATCGCCTCTCGGTCTTTCCGCTCGCCTGGCCTGCATTGCGTCACCGGCCTGCGGATATCGTGCCGCTCGCCGAGCGGTTACTGGCCAATCATGCGGCGAAAATGCGCCAGCCGGTGGCAAGACTGACATCCGAGGCGCGCCTGTGTCTGCTCGGGCATACCTGGCCCGGTAATGTGCGCGAGCTGGACAACGCGATCCAGCGCGCATTGATCCTGCAGCAGGGCGGGATGATCCGGCCGGACGATCTTTGTCTGACCGCTGCTGCCGGTTTCGCTTCACTGGCGCGAGCCCACACGAGTGAAACCGTTCTAACTCCGTCCGTTGCGCCTGTGCCGGCCGAAGTCACCGGGGCGTTGGGCGAAGACCTGCGGCGTCGCGAATTCGAGCTCATTCTCGATACCCTGCGTGCCGAGCGCGGGCGCCGTAAGGAGACGGCTGACCGTCTAGGCATCAGTGCACGTACCCTTCGGTACAAGCTCGCTCAGATGCGCGACGCCGGTATGGACCCGGAGGCGGCGCTGCGCTCTGGCTGAAGCGGTGTTTCGGGCGAAGGCGGCTCTGATAAGCTCCTGGATCAACATCGTTCAAGAGGGTTTCAACATGGATGAAGCGTTCTGGCAGCGTCGCTGGGCACGTAACGAAATCGGCTTTCATCTAAACGAGGTCAACCCTTATTTACGCCGCCATTGGCCCAGCCTGGACTTGGCCCCGGGGACGCGCGTCCTGGTGCCATTGTGTGGCAAAAGCCTGGACATGGCCTGGCTCGCTGATCAGGGCTTAGCCGTCTTGGGAGTAGAGCTGAGCGAGCGCGCAGCCGAGGATTTCTTTGCCGAGCACGGGCTAGTTCCAGATGTCAGCGTTCAGGGTGAGTTCAAGGTTTACCGAGCGGGTAACGTTGAAATCCGCTGTGGCGATTTTTTTGCCATGACGCCAGATGATGTGGCTGACTGCCGAGCGCTTTACGATCGGGCTGCCCTGATTGCATTGCCTTCCGATATGCGTCAGCGCTACGTCAATCATCTCGCCAGCATTCTCGCTCCGGGCTGCCTGGGGTTGCTGATTACTCTGGATTATCAGCAGGAGCAGATGTCCGGCCCGCCATTCGCGGTAGGCGATGCTGAGGTTCGAGATCTTTTGGGCGCGCGTTGGACAATCGAATTGCTTGGGCTTGCAGATGTGTTGAACGAAAGCAATTGGAAATTTCTCCAGCGCGGGCTCACGCGCCTAGATGAACGCTGCTATCGACTCGATGACCTCGCCTAGCACCCCTCGAAGCCGTGTCGCCTAGTCAGGAACCCAATGGGCGCTCAGCAGCGCGCCCGTTGAGGGCCCAATGCGACGAGCATGCGGGCGGCCCTACTGGGTAGCGTGGTCATTGACTGCGCTGGAGCTGACGAATAAACACGTCGGCTTCGTCTATGGCCCGTTGCATCTCGGCCAGGAGCTGATCCACATTCCCTTCGAGCGTGCGGTATTCGCCCTTGAGGGCGCCAATGGCACGGGCATTGAGGTTGTGCTTGAGGAACAACACCTGATCGCGTAACACATCAAGCACCGGGTCGATGCGTTTTTCCGCTGCTTTCATCCGTTGCAATAGGACACGATAGTCTTTCTGGGTGCGCTCCAGGTTTCGCTGACTGGTCGCCCTCAGGCTCGCGTTGCTGTACTCGTCGAGCTCCTGTTTCCATTCCTTGAAGAGCGCCTCGGCGACATCTTCGACGGCATCGATCCGGTCCCGTACTTCCCGAGCGCTGTTCTCGCTGGCCTCGAATTCACTGTTCAGAGCTTCGTAGCGCTCCTCGAGTTCGCCGCCGTCGACCTGGACTACACTGCGGTAGCGCTCCAGGGCGTCCTTGAATTGCTCCTTGGCGTCCTGCTGGGAGTCGCGCGCATCCTCGACGCGGTCAACCAGAATGTCTCGCTTATGCAATCCGACTTTTTCCATGGCCGAATAGTAGGCGCTCTGGCAGCCGGCAAGGGTGAGCAAGGCGAAGGCGAGTAAAAGGAAGCGTCGCATACAGGCATATCCCTATTCAAAGAAGGCGCTTGCTTCGACAGGCATACAGCCACTACGTGCAAATTCTGGACGAAAAAAAGGGCGGCTATTGCCGCCCTTGCTCTGGCTCGCTCGCTTAGCCGCGCTGGCGCAGGGCTTCGATGCGGTCTTCCAGCGACGGGTGGGTCATCAGCAGGCCGGCGAAGCCGTTGCGCAGGGCGCCGTTGATGCTGAATGCCTTGAGGCTGTCAGGCATGTCGACTGGGACGCCCTGTTCCGCGCGCAGACGCTGCAGGGCGCCGATCATGGCGCTGGTGCCGGCCAGCTGTGCGCCCGCCTCGTCGGCACGGAACTCACGTTTACGCGAGAACCACATGACGACGATGCTGGCAAGAATGCCAAGGACCAGCTCGGCGAAGATCGTCGCAACGAAATAGCCGATACCATGACCGTCTTCGTTCTTCAGGATTACCCGGTCAACGAAGCTGCCGAAGATGCGTGCGAAGAACATGACAAAGGTGTTCACCACGCCCTGGATCAGGGCGAGCGTGACCATGTCGCCGTTCGATACATGGCCGATCTCGTGAGCAAGTACAGCCCTGACTTCGTCCGGGGAAAAACGCTCGAGCAGGCCTTGGCTGACCGCGACCAGCGCATCGTTCTTGTTCCAGCCGGTGGCGAAGGCGTTGGCTTCGTAGGCAGGGAAGATACCCACTTCAGGCATCTTGATTCCGGCTTCACGGGCAAGCTGCTCGACGGTTTGCAGCAACCACTGCTCATGGCGCGTGCGCGGTTGGCTGATGATCTCGGTACGGGTACTCATTTTCGCCATCCATTTGGAGATGAACAGCGAAATTAGCGCGCCAGCGAAACCAAAGACGGCGCAGAAGGCCAGCAGGCTGCCATAGTTCTGACCGGTGTAGCGGTCGACCCCGAGCAGCTTGAGGGTGACGCTGGCAACCACCAGTACAGCCAGGTTAGTGGCCAGGAACAAGAAAATGCGCATCATGTTGCGGCAGACTCCAAGGGGAACAGTAAAGAACGATAGGCTATATAAGGGGCGGGCCGATGCGATTCAACCGAGCGACTATTTCAAGCTATGTCGCCCTATACGCTGCCGGGCTCAGCGGTGCTCAACCAGCGAGCTATCGAACAGCTGTCGGGTCAGCTTTGCCAGCCGCTCGCTGTCGCCTTCACGCAACGCCTCGCGCAGTTGATGCGCCAGGGTGGACTGGATCCGACGAACACTCGCCGGCAGTGATTCATCCCATGTGGCGGCGCTGGGAACACTGCGTGTCAGTCGCATGAATGCCTTCTCGGTGAGCGCCGCTTGGTCCAGTGCCTGGAAATGAATGGTGCTCTCGAAGCGCAGATAGCCTTCCTCGGCGAGCCAAATCAGAGCGCCGAGACAGCCTTGGTGGCGCTTGCTGGGCAGGCCGAACTCATCGGGTTCTTCATGACCGATGAGATCCTCGACGTACAGCGCGATCTTCCGCGGAAAGGCCTGATAAAGAATCAGCAGCCCGGCCGCGGCGTCCCGGTAGAAGTCGTCGATCTGCAGGTCCATCGAATCCTACTGGCTGTAGGTCTTGAGGAAATTGCCGATGCGGCCGATTGCTTGCTCGAGGTCATCGACGCGGGGCAGGGTGACCACCCGGAAGTGATCCGGCCAAGGCCAATTGAACGCCGTTCCCTGAACGATCAGCAGTTTTTCTGACAGCAGCAGATCGAGGACGAACTTCTCATCGTTGTGGATCGGGCAGATCTTCGGATCGATTCGCGGGAACGCGTACAGCGCCCCCATTGGCTTGACGCAGCTGACGCCGGGAATGTCGTTGAGCAGTTCCCAGGTCCGGTTGCGTTGCTCCAGCAGTCGGCCCGGTGGCAGCACCAGGTCGTTGATGCTCTGGTAGCCGCCCAGAGCTGTCTGAATGGCATGCTGGGACGGCACGTTGGCGCATAGGCGCATGTTGGCCAGAATGTCGATGCCTTCGATGTAGCTCTGCGCTTTGTGCTTGGGGCCAGAGATTGCGACCCAGCCGGAACGGAAGCCGGCGACCCGGTAGGACTTCGAAAGCCCGTTGAAGGTGAGGCACAGTACGTCCGGGGCAAGGGATGCGGTGCAGATGTGCACGGCATCGTCATAGAGGATCTTGTCGTAGATCTCGTCGGAGAACAGCACAAGCTTGTGCTGACGAGCCAGCTCGACCATGCCTTCCAGCACTTCGCGCGGGTAAACCGCGCCCGTGGGATTGTTCGGGTTGATCAGTACCAGTGCTTTGGTGTTCGGCGTGATCTTGGCCTTGATGTCGGCCAGATCCGGCCACCAGTTGGCCTGTTCATCACAGAGGTAATGCACCGGTTTGCCGCCCGCCAGGCTCACGGCGGCGGTCCACAGAGGGTAGTCAGGCGCCGGAATCAGTACTTCATCGCCATTATTGAGCAGGGCCTGCATGGACATTACGATCAGCTCGGACACGCCGTTGCCAAGGTAGATGTCTTCGATGGTGATGCCTTCTACCTGCTTCTGCTGGTAGTACTGCATGATCGCCTTGCGTGCGCTGAACAGACCTTTAGAGTCGCTGTAGCCCTGCGCGGTGGGCAGGTTGCGGATCACGTCCTGGAGGATTTCCTCCGGCGCTTCGAAACCGAACGGTGCCGGATTGCCGATGTTCAGCTTGAGGATGCGATGGCCTTCCTCTTCCAGGCGTTTGGCGTGCTTGAGCACTGGCCCACGGATGTCGTAGCAGACATTGGCGAGCTTGTTCGATTTGCTGACCTGCATGATCCTGAGTGTCCCGAAGTGAAGACGCGCCCAGCTTTCGATGGCTGGCGACGTTTGGCATGAACCCGGGCGCCTTGGCAGTCTGAAACCCCGCTGCCAGACTAGGCGTCTAAGAGCAACGCATCATACGTGCGGCCCGACTACCGGAAAAGGTACAGATCCGCCTTTTTTGAGATCACGAGGTGTACCGATGGACAAGCTAGAGAAACCGCTGGAAACCTGGCGTGCAGAGCTCTCCGACGAACAATTTCAGGTCTGTCGCCTGGGTGCCACCGAGCGCCCATTCACCGGCCAGTACAACGATATGAAAACCCCTGGCATCTATCATTGCGTCTGCTGCGATGCGCCGCTGTTTGATTCGGCTGCCAAGTTTGACTCTGGCTGCGGCTGGCCGAGCTACTTTCAGCCGGTCAGCGATACGGCAATTTCCAGCGTCGACGACTTCAGCCATGGCATGCACCGCATCGAAGTCAAGTGTGCTCGCTGTGATGCCCATCTGGGTCATGTATTCCCGGATGGTCCGGCACCGACCGGGCTGCGCTACTGCATCAATTCTGCCTCTTTGAACCACAAGCTGAGCGAGGCCTGAATATGGTTCGAAACGTGGCAGTGAGGTTCGATCATGCATGATCCAATGCTGGATATTCATTGCATGACCCTTGATGGGCGGCAGGTCTCTCTGGGTGAGTACGATGCGAAAGTGCTGCTGGTCGTCAATACGGCTAGCAAATGCGGTTTCACTCCCCAGTACAAAGGACTGGAAGCACTCTGGCAGCGCTATCGCGACCAGGGGCTGGTAGTGCTCGGGTTCCCCTGTGATCAGTTCGGTCATCAGGAGCCGGGGGACGAGGCGCAGATCGGTGCATTCTGCGAGCGCAATTTTGGTGTCAGCTTTCCGCTCTTTGCCAAGGTCAAGGTCAACGGAGTCGATGCCCACCCCTTGTTTAGCGAATTGAAGAAGCGTGCACCCGGTTTTCTGGGCAGCAGAGCGATCAAGTGGAATTTCACCAAATTTCTGGTGACTGATCAGGGCGGCTCGATCGAGCGTTTTTCTTCGCGCACCTCTCCGGACGCGCTGGCAGCGCATATCGAAGCTCGCCTGTAATCTGTAATTCTTGCTACAGCGCTTTGCAGGTAGCTGGCGCGATCGTTCTGGAGTCGTTGAATGGATGCCGAGCTGAAGGCTTTTTTGCAGCGCGCCGATGCGCTGATCACGCGATTGGAGCCCTTGCTGCCTGCGCAGCGGGCACCGATGGATTGGGCAACAAGTTTAGCGGCCCGCTGGCACCGTGAAGGGGCGGGTGGCTACCTGCAGGCGCTGAACGTGTCGCTCGACATGAAGCTGAACGACCTGATCGGAATCGATCGACAGCGCGAGCTGTTATCGCGCAACACCTGCCAGTTCGTTAGCGGCTTGCCGGCAAACCATGTCCTGCTGTGGGGCGCCCGTGGTACGGGCAAATCTTCATTGATCCGAGCGCTGCTGGCTGAACATGCACCTCAAGGCCTGCGCCTGATAGAAATCGAGCGCGACCATCTGGCTGATCTGCCCAAGCTGGTCGATCAGCTTGCCGGGAAGCCGCAGCATTTTGTGGTGTTCTGCGATGACCTTTCGTTCGAGGCGGGTGAGGGTGACTATCGGGTCTTGAAAAGCGTGCTGGACGGCTCGCTGGAGCGCGCGCCCGACAACGTTCTGCTGTATGCCACTTCGAATCGCCGACACCTCGTGCCAGAGCGTCAGAGCGACAACGAAAATTGGCAGATGGTTGATGGGGAGCTGCATCCAAACGAGGCGGTCGAGGACAAGATTGCGCTGTCGGATCGCTTTGGACTTTGGCTGTCGTTCTACCCGTTCAGCCAGGAGCATTACCTGAACGTGGTGCGACATTGGATCGGTTCGCTGGCTACGCAGGCGGGGCTGAGCTGGCGTTGGGATGATGAGCTCGAGAAGGAGGCTGTGCGGTGGGCCACGGCGCGTGGCAATCGCAACGGTCGCTGCGCTTACCAGTTCGCTCGGCAATGGGTGGGTGTTCGCTTGCTCTGAGGGATTGGCAAGCCTTGTCGCATCCGTTGTGAAGGACGACCCGGTTTGATGAGCTCAGCCTAGACGACCTGCCAGGAGGCGCGCCTCCTTAGCTAAAGCTATCGCACATCAGATGTATAAGAGGGCCTTGAGGCAAGGCTTGTTGACTTCTGCCCTGGAGTGCAAGGCTTTGCTGAAAGGCCGCCTCGTGGTGGCCATTTTTAGTGGCTACCAAGAGGCGCAGGTCAGCCTCAGTTTGCGGGTGTTGGCGTTTTTCCCATGTCGATGAGCTTTGCGGCCATGCGCTGCTCACCGGGCAGCACGTTCTCAACAGACGGGCGCGCCTTCATTCGCGAGTAGTGCGCGGCAAGCGCTGGCCAACGACCTGCGTCTACTATTTCGCCGCCGTGCTCCATGTTGATCAGCTGGCACGCAACGGCGATGTCCGCCATCGAGAGTTGCTCGCCAGTGAAAAAGGCGTTCTCCCCCAGCTGGCGTTCGAGGTAGTCGAAGTGCGGGGGCAGCTTCTCGTTCAAGGCGGCCTGCACGGTTTCCTCGTTGCAGGGCTTGCCCGAACTGGGCTTCAGCACGCGGTTGCGGAAAACCCCGAACGTCGTCAGCGGTGCGAGTTCGTAATCGGCGTATTTTTCCAGCCAGCGTATTTGTGCCCGGCCGGCCGGGTTGTCGCCGTACAGCCGCGCGGTTTGTTCGTAGGCCTCGTCAAGGTACTGACAGATCACACTGGAGTCAGCCAGGCAGAGCTCCCCATCCTTCATGGCAGGAATGCGGCCGAGTGGGTTTAGCTGCAGATACCATTCCGGTGGGGTGAACGGCATGACGAATTCGAGCCCATAGTCCAATCCTTTTTCCTGTAAGCAAAGGCGTACTTTGCGAACGAAGGGCGATAGGGGGGCACCGAACACGGTTATGGGCATAGCGAGTTCTCCACGGCAGGGCAGGGAGGCAACCGCCAGACGTGAGAGGATCAAGTGATCAGCGCTTGGAGCGGCGTCTCTATTCGTCGGTCAGTGCCTAGTAGATGTTGTTTTTCTTCCAGTCGTCTTCGCTTTCAAGGCTCTTCAAACCTTCGGCCAGCTCGCTCGGTTCGTCAAGCTTCGGTTGTTGTTGCGTCTGCTCGAGCTTATTGGCGTGGCTGTAGCTTGCTTCGAGCTTGCTCAGTTGGGCTTGAAACTCGGCCGGGTTCGGCTGCTTGCGGATGTGCTGGATGCCGCGCTCGAAAGCCAGGCGTGCCTTGTGCGCGCTGCCCTGTTGAAGCGCCTGCTGGCCAACATTGCTGAAGTATTCGACATGCAGCATCGCCATCATTCGCTGGATCTGCTGGATCCAGCGCTTTGCGGCAGCCGTTTCCAGCTGGTTCTGCTTGGCGGCCCAGACGATCTGGGTATGCAGGTCTTCCATCAGCAAGCGAATCTCCTTCGCTTGGGCTTCGGTGGCGATCCTGACTGGCGCGTTTTCCACAGGTATATCTTCACCCTTAGCGACCGCACTGCGCAGAGCGGCTACCCGAGGTTCTAGCGTGGCGTTCTTCTTGTCTAGGGGAAGAAGTTGTTCGGCCAGACCCAGCTCCAGACGGGTCAGCAACAGCTTGAGTTCCGGCGTCATCATATGGCCTGGGAAACTCGCGGAGAGATTGGCGCAGCGGCGCATACGGTCGCTGAGCTCGGCGCGTATGCGCGCCTTTTCCAGACTGTTCTTTTCAACGATCTGATTGATGACGCCGATTGCAATCAGGATGAACAGGCCGGCGATGACCAATCCAGTAATCAGAACTGGGGACACGAAACGCACCTCTCTGAGCGAGCGATTTTTTCCGAGTGTAGAGCGTTGGATGGCAAGCTGATAGCTCAACGCTGGCTAGACGTTGGGTTCATAAAATATTTGCAGATGGTGCTTGACGACCTTGTTAGACGTCCATAGAATGCGCGCCACTTGCAGCGTGAAGCTCTAAAGCGAAACGTTGAAAGCCGGATAAAGCAGTAGCTTCCGGGCAGCGTCCCCTTCGTCTAGTGGCCTAGGACACCGCCCTTTCACGGCGGTAACAGGGGTTCGAGTCCCCTAGGGGACGCCATTTTTGTTGTAGATAGCGCGGGAATAGCTCAGTTGGTAGAGCACGACCTTGCCAAGGTCGGGGTCGCGAGTTCGAGTCTCGTTTCCCGCTCCAAATTTGCTTCGAGTCTTCTTAGAAGATATCGAAGCGCGAAAAAGCGACCTTAGGGTCGCTTTTTTCGTTTCTGCCAATCAATCAGCTGATTGTTCATAGCCTCTGCAGAATCTGAATTGTAGGGATTCACCTGCTGACGCTTCCTAGCGCTCAAGACATTGGGCCATTCACAGGCCCGGCCTGCGAGCGCCTTTGTTGTCAGGTGTACTTGGTAAAAATGCTGCGCACACGCGCCAGCGTCTCCCCAGTGTCCTGAGTCTGATCGTGCATGGCCTCTTCGATGAGGCAAGTCAGCATCAGCCGATAGGCTTTATCCAGCGCGCTGCGAGCGGCAGAAAACTGCTGGGCGATCGCTTCGCAGTCCTCGCCACGCTTGATCATTGCCTGGATGCCCCTCACCTGTCCCTCCACCCTCGCGAGCCGTTTCAACATGGCCTGCTGCTGTTCCTGTAACTGTAGGGCTTCGGCGGTGGTTGTCTGATCATTCATGCTGATACCTGGCGTCACGGAAAGGGCGTCTGCTGACAAGCTCGGTCGCCAGTATTTGTCAGCCCGGCATACCTGTCGGTGCATGCTAGCGATGCCACTGCGTACGGCCAACTTCTTTCGATCCATCAAATCTAACAATATATTGAAAAATATATTGTATTGCGATTAACTATCGCCATCGGCGCCGGCAGATCTGACAAGCCACACAAAGTGGGGTTGGTCGAGATTACCTCCCAGTGTCACCTATTTCGGAACTAGCTATGACGATCGATTGGGGCAACTTCACTCCTTGGACCTCGCTGGCGGGCGGCGTGCTGATTGGTGCCGCGGCTGGGCTGTTCGCACTCCTCAATGGCCGTATCGCTGGCATTAGCGGTCTGCTCGCCAGCCTGGTGGAGCGCGATGCCGAAGGGCGAGGGGAGAAGTTGATGTTCATTCTTGGCGTATTGCTGGCGCCGTTGTTGTGGGTCTCGTTTACCGCTTTGCCGGCTCTGGAATTTCAGTCGGGTTGGCTTGGACTACTGGCGGCCGGACTGTTGGTTGGTATCGGCACCCGCTATGGCGCCGGTTGCACCAGTGGCCATGGAGTGTGCGGCATTTCCCGGCTTTCACCTCGCTCGATCGTGGCGACGCTGACATTTATGGCTGCGGGTTTCGCCACAGTCTTTGTCCTTCGTCATCTCCTCGGGGCTTGAGTATGCGCAAGCTGAGTTCGTTTGCCGCCGGCCTGTTGTTCGGGCTGGGGTTGTTGCTTTCGGGTATGGCCAACCCTGCCAAGGTAATCGCTTTCCTCGATCTGTTCGGTGCCTGGGATCCGTCGCTGGCGTTGGTCATGGTTGGTGCGATCGGGACGGCGCTGGTGCCTTTCAGTTTGGCCAAGGCGCGCCGGCGTTCATTGCTCGACGCCCCGATGCAATTGCCCAGCAAACGCGAGCTCGACGGGCGCCTGATTGGCGGCAGTCTGCTATTTGGTATCGGCTGGGGCATTGCCGGTATCTGCCCGGGCCCGGCGATCGCCGTGTTGCTCAATGGACACTGGCAGGTGCTCTTGTTTGTCCTTGCCATGCTTGGCGGGATGCTGCTGTTCTCAGCGCTGGAACGCCGGCGCGTTTGCTGACCGGGAGGTCATTATGAAAACCAACGTTGGAACCATCGACCGCACACTGCGGATCGTCATCGGCCTCGCACTCATCGGCCTAACACTGGCCGGGTTAATCGGCGTGTGGGGATGGATCGGGCTGTTACCGCTCGCCACCGGCCTTTTCCGCTTTTGCCCGGCTTATACGCTGCTCGGCATCAAGACTTGCAAGGCATGCAGTCCCAAGCCCTGATCAGGATGCAGAGGTGGGATCATCCGGCAGAAGACCGACGGCGGCGTCGGTTTTCCGCTTTATGGAATATGCTGATTTTGCGTGGCTAGTCGAAGCTCGGCAGGCTCGGTTTCGCTACCGGGTTGCCGGCTTCGGTCCAGGCATCAAAGCCGCCGGCGATCGATTTCACGTGCAGATAGCCCATGTCCTGTAGCGATGCAGCTGACAGCGCTGCGCGGCCACTGGTCTTGCAGTAAAGCACGATGTTTATATCCCGTGCGCCTAGCTCGGGCGTACCGCTGAGTTTGAACTCCAACAGGCCACGCGGAATGTTCGTGGCACCCTGTATATGGCCTTCGTGAAACTCATCGGCTTCGCGTACATCAATCACGACATCCGCGGCCTGGATTGCCGCTTCGGCATCGCCGAGTGATATTTCCTGGATGCGGGTTCGGGCCTGTTCGACGAGGTCATGTGCGTTTTTCATTTGCAGTCTCCCATGCTGGTTCCGTTGCAACGCTGCCGTTCAAGTGCGTGTCGAGTGGTCTGTGAATCCAGGGCGAGCAGCGCTTCGTACTGGCTGATGAACACTTGTCCGCCGAAATGTTCGAGGAAATCAGTGCGGCGCAGCCGGTCCATCACCGGCCCCTTCACTTCGGAGAGGTGAAGCTGAACGCCGGCCGTGTGAAGACGAGCGGAGATGGCTTCGAGACTTTCCAGTGCGCTGGCATCTATCAGATTGACTCCAGGGCACATCAGCACCAGATGCTCGGCGTGCGGGTATTGGCCCAACAGTTCGGCAATGCGGTCTTCGAGAAAGCGTGCGTTGGGAAAATAGAGGCTTTCATCGACGCGCACCGAAAGCACCCTGGGGCTCTGTACCACGGCGAAACGCTCGATATTGCGAAAGTGCTCGCTGCCAGGGAGCTGTCCTACCACCGCAATATGCGGTTGGCTGGTTCTCCAGAGAAACAGCAGCAGCGATAACCCCACCCCCATGATGATGCCGGTTTCGACGCCAATCAGCAGCACACCGAGCATGGTGGCAGCCATGGCGGCGGCGTCCTGGCGGGAATAACGCCAGGTGCGCGTGAGCGCGGTAAGGTCGACCAAGCTGAGTACCGCGACGATGATGGTCGCGGCCAACACAGCGTGTGGCAGGTTGTGAAACAGCGGTGTAAAGAACAATACCGTCAGGCCTATGCCGGCAGCTGTGAGTGCGCCAGCCAGCGGCGTCTGGGCGCCAGCATCGAAGTTGACCACCGAGCGGGCGAAACCGCCGGTGACCGGGAAACCTCCACTCAGGGCAGCGGCGATATTGGCGCCGCCCAGGGCGACCAGCTCCTGATTGGGTTCGATGCGTTCGCGACGTTTGGCGGCCAAGGTCTGCGCTACCGAAACTGACTCGACGAAGCCCACCAGGCTGATCAGAACTGCCGCAGGCAGGAGTTGAATGATCAGTGCGAGGTCTAGTGAGGGCAGGCTCAAAGAAGGAAGGCCCTTGGGCACTTCGCCAACCACTCGCACGCCTGCAGCGGCGAGCTGAAAGCCGCTGACCGCCGCTATTGCCAAAAGCAGGGCCACGACCGGGCCGACTTTAGTAAGCGTGCCAGCTGTGCGGGGCGCCATGCCCAGCCCTTGCAGCCAGCGGCCAAGGCGGCTGCGTACCAGAAACAGGAAAACCAGGCTGGTGGTTCCGATGGCGAGTGTGGGCAGGTGCGTTTCTGGCAAGCCTTGGATCAACGCCCGCAGCAGCTGAGCAGCGTTGTCACCGGTGACTGAGATACCAAGGATGTGCTTGAGTTGACCGATGGCGATAAGAATGCCCGAGGCGCTGATGAACCCTGAAATCACCGGATGACTAAGGAAATTGGCCAGGAAACCCAGCCGCAGAACCGCCATGGCCAGCAGGATCGCGCCGGACATCATTGCCAGCAGCAGCGCTGCGCCTGCATACGCGGCGCTGCCGGAAGCGAACAAAGGGCCGAGGGCGGCAGCCGTCATCAGCGACACCACGGCGACGGGGCCGACCGCCAAGGTTCGGCTGGTGCCGAAAAGCGTGTATGCGAGCAACGGCAGGATACTGGCGTAGAGGCCCGCTACCGGTGGCAGGCCGGCAAGCATCGCGTAGGCCAGACTCTGCGGGATCAGCATGAGCGTTACGATCACCGCGGCCAGACTGTCCTTGGCCGCAGCAGCCTTGTTGTACTGTTTCCCCCATTCCAGGCACGGTAGGTGGCGGGCGAGCCGCTGCATCATCCCTTCTTCTCCTGAGTAAAATCACAGGCGTTGAGCGCCTCGGCCGGCCGCGGCTCGAAGTCCAGATGTTTCGGTTCGGCCAGCCATTCATGGCCCTTGAGCATCATGTCGAAGTAGATCGAGGGCATCCACCGGGTTTTCAGCTTCCAGGCCAGGCGCCGAGGCACCCTGGGGTCTAGCGGGAAAGTCGGCAACAGTTTGCCGCCGTATCCAAACTCAGCGAGAATCACTTTGCCGAATTCGACAGTTAAGGGGCAGGAACCATAGCCGTCATAGATGGCCTGCGGTCCCTTACCGCTGAGCACGCTCAATACGTTCTCCGCTACCACCGGTGCTTGCTTGCGCACCGCTGCAGCAGTCTTCGCGTTTGGTGCAGAGCAAACATCACCGAGACTGAAAATATTGCCGAAGCGGGGGTGGCGGAGAGTTTCATGCTCAGCTTCGAACCAGCCGTCAGCGTTACTCAGTGCGCTCTGGCGAATGAAATTCGGTGCATGCTGGGGCGGTACGACATGCAGCAGGTCGAATTCACGTTCGACCGTGCTGCTCTGGCCGGTTCCGTCGGACACCTTGAACCAGGCTTTTTGCGCTGGACCGTCAACCGCGATCAGGTTGTTATTGAAGTTGAGCGTGGCGCCGTAACGTTCAACGTAGCGCATCAGGCCAGGCACGAACTCGGCGACGCCGAACAGCACCGCGCCAGCTGAACAGAAGTCCACTTGTATGTCCTTCAGGACGCCATTCTTGAGCCAGTGGTCGCAGGAAAGGTACATGGCTTTCTGCGGCGCGCCGGCACATTTGATGGGCATGGGTGGTTGGGTGAACAGGGCTTTGCCATGGCGCAAGTGCTGTACCAGCTGCCAGGTATAAGGTGCCAGCTCGAAGGCGTAATTGGACGTCACGCCATATTTTCCGAGGCTGTCACGCACGCCTTCGATAGCGTCCCAGTCGAGGCTCAGGCCCGGACAGACCACCAGCGAGCGGTAACCGATGCGGCTGCTGTCTTCAAGCACCACCTGTTGATGCTCCGGATCGAAGGCCTCCACAGCTGCGCGAATCCACTGCGCCTTTGTCGGGATACAACGGCTCATGGGCCGCTCGGTGTTAGCGCGATCGAACACCCCGGCACCGACCAGCGTCCAGCCTGGCTGATAGTAATGCTGTTCCCGTGGTTCGATGATTGCGATGCGTAGATCCGGGTCGCGCTTTAGCAAACTGGCCGTCACGGCGCAGCCAGCCGCGCCGCCGCCGACAACTAGCACGTCATAACGTGGCATGGCGGCGAACGTGGGTGCAGGGCTCAGCGGACCCTCCGCTGAAGATTGCCAATACTGGTCCAGGCGCGGTCGCAGGGCGGTCAAATCGTAATCGGCTTGTCGAGCCGTTTGGATGAGCTCGTGTGGGTCCAGATGATGAGCCTCGGCCAACGCCCAGAGCGATGCTGAACGGGTGCCGGTCCGGCAGAACGCCAACACGGGGCCTTTGACCCGCTCCAGAAGCGCGCGAAAGGCTGCGACATCGGTATCGCTGATCTGCCCGGAAACTACTGGAAGGTGGTGGTACTCAACCCCTGATTGCTCGGCCGCAGCGCGTATAGCATTACTGGACGGCTGGCCTTCGCCCTCGTTGTCCGGACGGTTGTTGATGACGCAGCGAAAGCCGCTTCCCGCCAGCAGGGCCATATCGGCCGGATCCAGCTGGGCGGCCACCGAGATGAAGGGTGTCAGGCGTTTTAAGGATTGCATATGACGTCCTCCACACAGGCAGTTACAGCGCGTCCAAAGGAATCTTCAAATAGCGCGTGCCGTTGCTTTCAGGCGCTGGCAGCTCACCGCCACGCATGTTGATCTGCACTGACGGCAGAATCAGCGTGGGCATCGCCAGGGTGGCGTCGCGCGCGGTGCGCATGTCGACGAACTGCTGCTCGCTGATGCCGCTGTGAACGTGCACGTTGTGCTCACGCTCGGCAGCGATGGTGGTTTCGTAGAGAA
>JAKUTK010000129.1 GCA_022448005.1 Pseudomonas sp. | reverse complement strand
ACCTCGCGCTACACCGGCTTCAATCGCGACAGCATCACCATGCGCACCATGGACGGCCAGGAGAAGGAGATCAGCCTCGGCAAGATCGTCCGTGCCTACCGCCCGAACGCCATGTCGACGCTCGACAAGCTGGGTTTCTACTTTGCCAAGGTGTGGGAGTTCGTCAGCGACGAACCACGTGAGGCGAACACCGAAGGCGGCATCTTCCCGGCAATTTTCGGCACCGTGCTGATGACCATCATTATGGCGGTGATCGTCACCCCGTTCGGCGTGATTGCGGCGGTCTACCTGCGTGAATATGCCAAGCAAGGCGTGCTGACCCGCATCATCCGCATCGCGGTCAACAACCTCGCCGGGGTGCCCTCGATCGTCTACGGCGTGTTCGGCCTGGGCTTCTTCGTCTACGTCCTGGGTGGTTCGCTTGATCGGATCTTCTATCCCGAAGCAGCTCCGGCGCCGGTATTCGGTACGCCGGGTTTGATGTGGGCCTCGTTGACCCTGGCGATCCTGACGCTGCCGGTGGTCATCGTGGCCACCGAGGAAGGCCTTGCCCGTATTCCGCGTATTCTCCGCGAGGGCTCGCTGGCGCTGGGTGCGACCAAGTCCGAGACGCTGTGGAAAGTGGTCCTGCCGATGGCCAGCCCGGCGATGATGACCGGCCTGATTCTCGCCGTGGCCCGTGCCGCCGGCGAGGTCGCACCCTTGATGCTGGTGGGTGTGGTCAAGCTGGCGCCGAGCCTGCCGCTCAACGGTAACTACCCCTACCTGCACCTGGATCAGAAGATCATGCACCTGGGCTTTCATATTTATGACGTCGGCTTCCAGAGCCCCAACGTCGAGGCGGCGCGGCCATTGGTTTATGCGACGGCCTTGCTGCTGGTGTTGGTGATCGCGACGCTGAACCTCTCGGCCGTCGTGATCCGTAACCACCTGCGCGAAAAATACAAAGCGCTCGACCACTAACAGCCGACAGACCCGCTGGAGGCCCGGCGCTGCCACGATCGCAGCCCGCGCTTCTAGCCTCCAGCGATACGGAGACATTCATGTCACAAGCAAAGACGCATTCCATCGACATCTCGGCGCTGGGTCGCGACAAGCGCGCGTTGAGCCTGGCCAACGAAGCCGTGGCCATCGAAGTGCCTGACCTGAGCCTCTACTACGGCGAAAAGCAGGCGCTGTACAACGTCAGCATGAACATCCCGCGCCAACGTGTGACGGCCTTTATCGGCCCGTCCGGTTGCGGCAAGTCGACCCTGCTGCGCTGCTTCAACCGCATGAACGACCTCGTCGATGGCTGCCGCATCGAAGGCGCCATCAACCTCGACGGCCACAACATCTACCGCAAGGGTGAGGACGTCGCCGACCTGCGTCGTCGCGTCGGCATGGTGTTCCAGAAGCCGAACCCGTTCCCCAAGAGCATCTACGAGAACGTCGTCTACGGCCTGCGTATCCAGGGCATCAAGCAGAAGCGCGTGCTCGACGAAACCGTCGAATGGGCGCTCAAGGGCGCCGCGCTGTGGGAAGAGGTTAAGGACCGCTTGCACGAATCGGCCCTCGGTCTTTCCGGCGGTCAGCAGCAGCGTCTGGTCATCGCCCGCACCATCGCCGTGCAGCCCGAAGTGCTGCTGCTGGACGAACCCAGCTCAGCACTCGACCCGATTTCCTCGTTGAAAGTCGAAGAGCTGATCTACGAGCTCAAGGCCAAGTACACCATCGTCATCGTCACCCACAACATGCAGCAGGCCGCGCGGGTGTCCGACTACACCGCGTTCATGTACATGGGCAAGCTGATCGAATATGGCGACACCGATACGCTGTTCACCAATCCCGAAAAGAAGCAGACGGAAGACTACATCACCGGCCGCTACGGTTGATGCCATGGGAAATCTCCTCTGGCTTTGTCGGGCGCGCTTGCCGTACTACTCGTACTGTCAGCGCGCGCCCTCCGCACCAGTGAAGATTTCCCAAGGGCCTCAACGCTAACTCGACAATTTTTTAGGTGCGCTGCGCACCAGAGCCGCCTAGCGGCAGCCTCCTCGGAGCGAAAAGATGATCAGCAAAGACAGCCACACGCAACACATCTCCCAGCAGTTCAACGCCGAGCTGGAGGAGGTGCGCAGTCACCTTCTGGCCATGGGCGGCCTGGTGGAGAAGCAAGTCAATGATGCAGTTACCGCGCTGATCGAGGCCGACTCCGGGCTGGCCCAGCAGGTGCGTGACGTGGATGACCAGATCAACCACATGGAGCGTGATATCGACGAAGAGTGCATTCGTATCCTCGCGCGCCGCCAGCCGGCAGCCTCCGACCTGCGGCTGATTATCAGCATCTCCAAGTCGGTCATCGACCTGGAACGCATCGGTGACGAAGCCACCAAAATCGCCCGTCGTGCCATCGAGCTGTGCGAAGACGGCGAGTCGCCCCGCGGTTATGTCGAGGTCCGCCACATCGGCGATCAGGTTCGTCGCATGGTGCAGGAAGCACTCGACGCCTTCGCCCGCTTCGACGCTGATCTGGCGCTGTCGGTGGCGCAGTACGACAAGACCGTCGATCGAGAGTACAAGACCGCACTGCGCGAACTGGTCACCTACATGATGGAAGACCCGCGCTCGATCTCACGTGTGCTCAGCGTAATCTGGGTGCTGCGCTCGCTGGAGCGGATCGGTGACCACGCACGCAACATCGCCGAAATGGTCATCTATCTGGTGCGCGGCACCGACGTTCGCCACCTGGGCCTGACCCGCATGGCCGAGGAAGTTGCCAAGCGCGACTGATTTGATTGCTCGACGGCCCTGGCGGATGGGCTGAAGCCCATCCTAGATGGAGTTTGAGCCAGTGGTTGGTTGCGTATCGACTGCAGAAAGAAAGATGGGATGCGGCGCTCGGCTTCGTTCTATCCGTTAGTCCGACCGCCCGCCGGTAGGGTGGGCTTCAGCCCACCGAGGGCATGCCCGCTGTCGGGTGCTCAGCGCGATGCCAAGGTCTCGCTCAGGTAGTCGATCAGCACCCGCTGTTTGGGCGGCAGATGCAGGTTCTGCCGCCACAGTAGCCAGGCCGCGCCCTGGTAGGAACCGGTGTAGCGCCAATGCGGCAATACCTCGCACAGGCGCCCCTCTGCCAGTGCTTGCGCTGCGGTGAACTGCGGCAGCACCGTAATACCGATGTCGCCCAGCGCTGCCTCCAGTCGCGCTTCGCTGTGGTTGCTGATGTAGCGACCGCGCACTGTCACCACTTCCTGCTGTTCGCCGTTGCTGAAATGCCAGCGGTTATCGCCCGCGCGCTCGCCGAGATACATACAGCTGTGCCGCAGCAGCTCCTGCGGGTGTTGCGGCGTGCCGTGCTGTTGCAGGTAGGCCGGGCTGGCGCATAACATTTGACGGACGGGGCCGAGTGGCTTGCCGGCCAGCCCTTCGGGCGGTTGGTCGGTCACCTGGACCAGCAGGTCGAAGCCTTCTTCGACAAGGTCCGGGCTCTGATCGCTAATGTGCAGCTGCACATCGACATCGCCGTAGCGCCGGAGAAATTCGGGCATCAAGGGGCTGATGACGAACTTGCCGTAAGCCTTGGGTACGCTCAGGCGCACCAACCCACGCGGGCTGCTCATCAGGCGCTCGCCGACGGCCAGCGCCTGATCGGCAGCGTCCAGCATCGTCCGGCAATGCGCGTAGAACTCGCAACCGGCTTCGTTCAGCCGCAGTTGTCGCGTGGTGCGCTCCATCAATCGTAACGACAATGCCTGTTCCAGCCGCGCCACCTGGCGGCTCACCGCTGACGCGGTGCTGCCCAGCTGCCGGGCCGCAGCCGAGAAGCTCCCGGCTTCAACCACTCGCACAAAAACCGCCATGCCCGGCAGCAACGAGGCCTTGTCATTCGTTCCCATGCTGAACAAATCCTTTTCGGAATCGCTGGATTATCGATCTCAGCGTAGCAATGGACAATCGGCCGTTCGGATCAGGGGATGAAGCGCATGAACAACTGGCGAAGTGGGGCACAACGTAACATCTGGCTGGCCGACGCCATGCTGCTGGCGGTCGCGATCATCTGGGGCAGCAGTTATGCAGTGGCCAAACAGGCGCTGTGGTTCTATCCCGTGCTGGGATTTCTGGCGATTCGCTTCGGGCTGACCTTCATCCTGTTGCTGCCGCAGCTTAGGGGTGAGGGGCGACGTGCGATCCGTCCGGGCCTGCCGCTGGGCCTGGTGATGTTGTGCATTTTTCTTTGCGAGACTTGGGGCGTCATGCTCACGACGGCCAGCAATGCTGCCTTTCTGATCAGCCTTTGCGTGGTGTTCACGCCCTTCGTGGAATGGGCGATGTTGCGTCAGCGCCCGAGCAATCTGTTGTTCGCCGCCTGTGCCTTGTCGCTGGTCGGCGTCTGGTTGCTGACGGGAGGGTTGGCCATCTCGCTGAACCTGGGCGACGGGCTGATGCTCGCGGCGGCGCTGCTGCGTGCCGTGCTGGTGTGCCTGACGCGACGGCTGACCGCCGATCTGCAGGTTCCAGCATTGGCGCTTACGGCAGTGCAGAGTGGTGTGGTGGCGTCAGGTTGCCTGGTACTGGGCCTGGCGTTACCGGGCGGCATGCCGGCGTTGCCACAAAGTCCTGCGTTCTGGGCCGCTACACTCTATCTGGTGGGCTTCGCCACGTTGTTTGCGCTCTACGCACAGAACCTGGCGCTTGGCCGGACCAGCGCCACACGTGTTTCTTTGTTGATGGGGTCCGAGCCGCTGTTCGGCGCGATTATCGCCGGGCTCTGGCTGGGGGAGCGGTTGACGCTGACGGAATGGTCCGGCGGGCTGCTGATCATGCTGGCGACGCTGGGCACGTTGCGTTTCGGTGGCGTGGCGGCGCCAGTGGTGGGTAAGGGCAGGGAGCCGGCTGTCTGCCCGGCAACGTCCAGGCATTAGGGGAAGCGAAACTTATGCGGTAGCGCTACGGTGGGCTGAAGCCCACCCTGCGGCCGAGCGTGGTGTCTTCATGTAGGCTGGGCTTCAGCCCACCAGAAGCCCCAAGGCTCTTCCGCACCCCGGGGGCTGCCGCAACGGCTTAGCTGCGCTGCAGACTCCGCACCAGTTCCATCAGTTGCTGCTGCCGTTCGGCCTGCTCCAGGCGTGAACCGGGGTTCAGAGAAGACCATTGCGGATGTGCGCGGCAACGGTGCAGCGCCTCGGGCAGCTTGCCTTCGCGCCAGGCCTTGTCGTCGGGCGCATCGAGGCGGATCGCCTCCATCGCGGCGTGCCCACGGGCGGCGAGGGCGATCAATAACTGCCGTTGGCGCAGGGCCAGCAGGCGCAGCACGGCATCATCCACGGTCAATTCGCGCTGGCCTTTGAGTTTGCCCAGCAGGCGGTTGCCATAATGCCTGGCGGTCTGTGCGCCGCCGCCGGCAAGCGCGCCCAGCAGTGCGGCCGCGCCCATGGTGATACCGCCAACCATAAGGTCGACCCCAGCACCGGCGGCCGCGCCGGCCGCCATCCCGCCGCCGATCTTGACCCCCAGCTCCTTGAGCGTTTCGGGATTGAACAGGTCATCACCCCAGCGGCCGTCGAGTAGAGGCAAATCGGCAGCCGCCGCATCCTGTGGGCGGAAGCCGTATAGCCGCAGTAATGCTTCGACGCAGCGTTGCTCGCGGGAACGCACAGCGTCGTGCAATTCACGGATGGCGCCGCGCTCCAGGTCGGGCTGCGCCGCAACGCTGCGGCGACAAGCGGCCACATCGACCAGCAGTTCGGCGATCAACCGGTTGCCTTCGCTCAGCCGCGCGGCTGCCTGGGCCTCGTGGTCGTCGATCAGCCGCTGAAGTTTGGGCCGCGATTGTTCCAGTAGCAGCGCCAGGCTTTCATAGAGTCGGCGCTCGCCATCGATCGGTGGTGCCACGCTGTCGAAGCGCACCAGCGCGTGCAGGCCCAGGCGCGCCAGCGCTTCGCGCCATTGCTCTTCGCGGTGTCCGGTTTGCGCGACGAAGTTGAGCACCGGCAGCAGCGGCTTGCCACAGCCGGCCAGCACCGCCAGCTCATCCTTGTATTTCGCGAGCACCGGTTCACGGGCATCGATCACATAGAGCCCGGCATCGCTGGCCAGCAGCTGGCGCAATACCTTGGCCTCCTGTTCGAAGCGCTGGCGCGCCTCGCTGCCGTCGAGAAACCGCGCGGTGCGGGCCGGCCCGTCGAGGCGCTCGCCAGGGCGTTCGATGCGCTCGAGATGATCGAGCAGAGCGATGGCGTCCTCCAGGCCGGGTGTGTCGTAGAGCTCGAGTAGCGGTTCGCCGTCGACGGACAGTCGAGCACCTTCGACGTGGCGGGTGGTGCTCGGCCGATGCGAGACCTCGCCAAAGCTGACGTCGCGGGTCAGGGTACGCAGCAGCGAGGTCTTGCCGACATTGGTATGTCCGACCAGCGCGAGTTTCAGGGGCGCGCTCATGGGCGTGGTCTTCCGGGCGTTTTGATGCGTCTCGTCTGGTTTTCCGCCACCCTGCGGTTGCAACCTGCGTAGTGGTTTGCACGGCAGTGGAGCGAGTGCTCCTCGTCAGGATTGTCTAGCGAAAGCGCCCAATCAGCGAATTTCACCCGCCCTGCGATGGGTGAGCGGACTTGCTCCGCAGGGGTTGCTCCGGTCGCGTAGGGTGGGTGGCGCTTTACCCATCCACCTTCGGGCAGGCCGCCATTTCGGTGGACGAAAAGAGCGTCATCCACCCTACGGATGATTTCGATGCAGCTCACGGTCCGGAGCGTGTTGCCCGCGTACTCAATCATGGCCAGTCTCCAACCAAGTCATGGGTGCGCTGCCCGAATGAGGTAGGCCGAGGCTATCGAGCGCCTGATGCCAATCATGCAACCGATGGCTGTCCAACGCTTCGCCAGCGGGCGGTTGCAGCAACCAGACACGGCTCTGGGCCGCGCAACGGCTCAGCTCACCGATCAACGCCAGGGTGCCGCGGTCCGGCGAACGACGCGGATCGCAGGCGATGGCCAGGCGTTGCGGTGGGAAGCGGGTCAGCTGTTCCAGCAGCCGTCGGCGTTGCTCGCGATCATCCAGCACGCCCGCATCAGCAACGGACTTTGACAACTTTGGCGGCCACGGTTGGCTCTGGTCCAGCTCGATGCCGACCAGCACCGCGCCCTCGCTGCCGTCCAGTTGCGCACCGGCATGTGGTGCATGCAACTCCGCCGGCGCCGCGTCAGTGATGCCAAGGTGCTCGCTGGGCGGCTGAAGGCGCTCACGCAGCAGCCGGTAAGCCGGTAATTGCAGGTCGAGCCGCAGCTGTGCC
>JAKUTK010000128.1 GCA_022448005.1 Pseudomonas sp. | reverse complement strand
ACATACAAGGGTGGGCTTCAGTCCACCGAGCAGGCCAGCGCTAGGCCGTCGGGGCTCCGGTTGCCCCCGTTCACATCCGAACTTCCAGCTAAAAAAGCTTCAGTGGCTCTTCCTGCAGTGCTGACATCTGCTCGCGGAGGATCAAGACCTGATCGCCCCAGTAGCGTTCGGTGCCGAACCAGGGAAAGCTCATGGGGAAAGCCGGATCATCCCAGCGGCGCGCCAACCAGGCGCTGTAATGCATCAGGCGCAGCGCGCGCAGGGCCTCGATCAGCGGCAGTTCGCGTGGGGCGAAGTCGTGAAATTCGCTGTAGCCATCCACCAGTTCAGACAGCTGCCCGAGGCGTTCGTGACGCTCGCCGGCCAGCATCATCCAGATATCCTGCACCGACGGCCCCATGCGGCAATCGTCCAGATCGACCAGGTGAAACGCATCGTCACGGGCGAGGATGTTCCCGGGGTGGCAGTCGCCATGCAGGCGGATCGGCTGAAACTCGGTGCGGGCGAAGACATCATCGACGCGCTTCAGCAAATCGCGCGCCACCGACTCGTAAGCCGGTAGCAGACTCTTGGGCACAAAATCCCCTTCGAGCAGCGTCGCCAGCGACTCATGGCCGAAATGCTGGGCATTGAGTGTTTCGCGGTGCTCGAATGGTCGGCTGGCGCTGACTGCATGCATGCGGCCCAGCAGCTGGCCGAGGCGGTAGAGCTGATCCAGATTGCCCGGCTCCGGGGCGCGGCCGCCGCGGCGTGGAAACAGCGCAAAGCGAAAACCGGCGTGTTCGAACAGGGTTTTGCCGTCACGCTCGAATGGCGCCACGACCGGAATGTCGCGATCGGCCAGTTCCTTGGAGAACTGGTGCTCTTCGAGAATGGCCTCGTTGCTCCAGCGGCCTGGGCGATAGAACTTCGCCACGATCGGCGTTTCGTCCTCGATGCCCACTTGGTAGACGCGGTTTTCGTAGCTGTTCAATGCCAGTACGCGGGCGTCGCTGATAAAGCCGGTGCTTTCCACCGCATCGAGCACAAGGTCAGGCGTAAGCGTGTCGAAGGGGTGGCTCATGGTCGGCTCCGCAGGCGGGCAACCAGTGTATTGCACTGGTGTGTTTACACAACCGCACAGTGCCTTACTACTCGCCGGGCTTCGGTGTTCGCGCCAGGCAATAGACATCCACACGCGCCGCGCCTGCTCGCTTGAGCAGGCGAGCCAGGGCCTCGGCGGTTGCGCCCGTGGTAAGCACATCGTCGATGATCGCCAGGTGACGGCCAGTCAGGTTCCGGTCGTCACTCAGAGCAAACGCCTGGCGCAGGTTTCGGCGCCGACTCGCTGCATCGAGCTGCTGTTGCGACTGGGTGTCTTGGACCCGCTGCAGAATCTTCGTATCGACCGGGATCGCCAATGCCGTGCTCAGCCAGTCGGCGATCATTTGCGCCTGATTGAAGCCGCGCTGACGCAAGCGTTTGCGGGCCAGGGGCACCGGCAGCAAGGCGTCGGGACGCGGTATACCCTCATCGAACGCATGCTGCAAATGACGTGAGAGCTGCTCTGCCAGCAGCCGGCCGAGTGGCCATTGGGATTGGTGTTTGAAGCGGGTGATCAGGGCGTCTACCGGAAAGGCGAAGCGCCACGGCACGCTGACCTGATCGAACGCCGGCGGCCGCTTCAGACATTCACCACAGATCAGTCCGGAGGTCGGCAATGGCAAGGCGCAACGGGAGCAGTGCTCGCGCAGCCAGGGAAGCTCGGCTTCGCAGGGACCGCAAACCGATTGACCGGTTTCGCAGCGCTCATCACACAGCGCACAGTGATGCTCAATATTTAACCAGTTGTAAACCATGATTCCATTCCTGGTTGACAGCGCCTCGGCCTTGGCTAACCATTTCGCATCCGTGCCTGGCCACCGAGCCGCCATTCATTACAAGGATCACTCATGAGCGCCACTGCCGCTTCCGTTACCCGTCACGACTGGAGCCTCGCTGAAGTCAAGGCGCTCTTCGAACAACCCTTCAATGACCTGATCTTCCAGGCTCAGGGCGTGCACCGCCAGCACTTCGATGCCAACCGCGTCCAGGTTTCGACATTGCTGTCGATCAAAACCGGCGCCTGTCCGGAAGACTGCAAGTACTGCCCGCAGTCAGGCCACTACAACACCGGCCTCGATAAAGAAAAGCTGATGGAAGTGCAGAAGGTCCTGGAAGCGGCTGCTGAAGCCAAGGCCATCGGCTCGACGCGCTTCTGCATGGGCGCCGCCTGGAAGCATCCGTCCGCGAAGGACATGCCTTACGTCCTGAAAATGGTCGAAGGCGTGAAAGCACTGGGGCTGGAAACCTGCATGACGCTCGGCAAGCTCGATCAGGAGCAGACCAAGGCACTGGCCGCCGCGGGGCTGGACTACTACAACCACAACCTCGATACCTCGCCGGAGTTTTACGGCAACATCATCACCACCCGCACCTATGCCGACCGTCTGGAGACGCTGAGCTATGTGCGTGAATCGGGGATGAAGATCTGCTCAGGCGGCATCCTCGGGATGGGCGAGTCGCTGAACGACCGTGCCGGTCTGCTGATTCAATTGGCCAACCTGCCCGAGCATCCCGAGTCGGTGCCGATCAACATGCTGGTGAAGGTCAAGGGCACGCCGCTGGCCGAGGAGCAGGACGTCGACCCCTTCGACTTCATCCGTATGCTTGCCGTGGCGCGGATCATGATGCCGAAGTCTCATGTGCGGCTGTCTGCCGGTCGCGAGCAAATGAACGAGCAGATGCAGGCCCTGGCCTTCCTCGCCGGCGCTAACTCGATCTTCTACGGCGAGAAGCTGCTGACCACCGGCAACCCGCAAGCCGACAAGGATATGCTGCTGTTCGAGCGCCTGGGCATTCAGCCCGAAGCGCGTGAAGAGCACGACGACGAAGTGCACCAGGCTGCCATTGAGCAGGCGCTGGTCGAGCAACGTGACAGCAAGCTGTTTTACGACGCCGCGTCGGCCTGATTAGCGCCAACGAAAGTACGACCCCTGTAGCCGCGAAGCGCCCGATGCATCGACGCGGCTACAGGTTCGCCAGCAAGCTGGCTCCTACAGAAGCCCTTCTGCCATGCCGTTCGATCTTGCTTCACGTCTCGCGGAGCGCCGCGCCGCCCATCTCTATCGCCATCGCCCGTTGCTGGAAACACCGCAGCAGCCGGAGGTGACGGTCGATGGCGAACCGTTGTTGGCGTTCTGCTCCAACGACTATCTCGGGCTGGCCAGCCACCCTGATGTGATTCGCGCCATGCAGCAGGGCGCCGAGCGCTGGGGCGTGGGCGGCGGTGCTTCGCATCTGGTCATGGGGCACAGCACACCGCATCACGAGCTCGAAGAGGCGCTGGCCGAGTTCACCGGTCGACCGCGTGCGCTGCTGTTCTCCACCGGTTATATGGCCAACCTCGCAGCCGTCACCGCGCTGGTGGGGCAGGGCGATACGGTGCTGGAGGACCGGATCAATCATGCGTCGCTGCTCGACGCCGGCTTGCTCAGCGGCGCGCGCTTTTCCCGTTACCTGCACAACGATGCGGACAGCCTGGCGAAGCGCCTGGACAAGGCCACCGGCGATACGCTGGTGGTCACTGACGGTGTGTTCAGCATGGATGGCGACCTGGCTGACCTGCCAGCGATCTGCGCGACTGCGAAAGCCAAGAATGCCTGGGTCATGGTCGATGACGCTCATGGCTTCGGCCCATTGGGCAAGACTGGTGGCGGCATCGTCGAGCATTTCGGCCTGGATATTGATGACGTGCCGGTCCTGGTCGGCACGCTCGGCAAGGCCTTCGGCACCGCTGGGGCCTTCGTAGCGGGCAGCGAGGAACTGATCGAGACGCTGATCCAGTTCGCACGTCCCTACATCTACACCACTAGCCAGCCGCCTGCGGTGGCCTGCGCAACGTTGAAAAGTCTGGAGTTGCTGCGCAGCGAGGGCTGGCGTCGAGATCATCTGAACGGTTTGATTGCACGATTCCGCTTGGGTGCCGCCGAGATCGGCCTGACCTTGATGGATAGCCCAACCCCGATCCAGCCGATTCTCATCGGCAGCAGCGAGCGGGCCCTGAAGCTCTCTTCGGCGCTGCGTGAGCGCGGAATTCTGGTCGGCGCCATTCGTCCGCCGACCGTGCCGGCCGGCAGTGCTCGGCTGCGGGTGACCTTCAGCGCGTCGCATAGCGAAGCGCAGGTGGAACGACTGCTGGATATCCTGGCCGAATGCTGGAATCGAATGGCCGAGGAGCCTGAAGCGGATGCGTGATCAGCTGATTTTGCTGCCCGGTTGGGCGTATGGCCCGGCTGCCTTGCAGCCTTTGTGCGAGGCTTTGTCAGAGCTTGCGCCGGATCTCGATGTAATCATCGAGCCCTTGCCGGAGCTTGCCGAGGCGGGTGCCTGGCTGGATGAGCTCGACCGCCGTGTACCCGATGACAGCTGGTTGGCCGGTTGGTCGTTGGGCGGGATGCTGGCGTCGCAGCTCGCAGCGCGGCGCGTGGACTCCTGCCGCGGGCTGGTCACCATTGCCAGCAATCCGTGCTTCCGCGCTCGGGCACAATGGCCCGAGGGCATGGCACCGGATATCTTTGACGCCTTTCAAGAGGCGTTCCGGCTTGACCCCGAGGAAACACTGAAACGTTTCCGTCTGCTCTGCAGTCGCGGTGGCTACGATCCGCGAACGCTGGCCCGTCAGCTGGAAGTCAGCCAGTCCGATTCTGCGCCGGCTGTGCTCGATGCCGGCTTGCAGTTGCTCGCTGAGCTGGACGGTCGCGGCGCGCTGCACGGCTATTTTGGACCGCAACTGCACCTGTTCGCCGGTGGCGACGCGTTGGTGCCACCGACGGCCTGTGACGCACTTCGACGCTGGATGCCTGGCATCGAAGCCGAACTGATCGCGTCGACCAGCCATGCTTTGCCGCTGGAGCGGCCGGATGACGTGGCGGCAACCATCGCGGCATTCATCAAGGGCAGAGCGAAATGACGGATGCGGCCACGGCACCGACGCTGGCGGCGGGAAGCGCCCTGCCTGACAAACGTCAGGTCGCGGCGTCATTCTCCCGCGCTGCGTCCAGCTATGACGCCGTGGCCGATCTGCAGCGCACGGTCGGTAACATGCTGATCGAGCGTTTGCCCTGCTCAACGGCGCCGGCGCGCTGGCTCGATCTGGGATGTGGCACCGGCTATTTCTCTCGGAGCCTTGCGAGCCGTTTCCCTGCTGGCGAAGGCGTCGCGCTGGATATTGCCGAAGGCATGCTGCGCCATGCTCAACCTCTGGGCGGCGCCAGCCGTTTCATCGCCGGCGACGCCGAATGCATGCCGCTGCGCGATGCGTCGGTAGATCTGATTTATTCCAGCCTGGCGCTGCAGTGGTGTGAAGATTTTTCCGCCGTAGTCGGCGAGGCGAAGCGGGTGTTGCGTCCTGGTGGTGTGTTCGCCTTCAGCAGTCTGTGCAGCGGCACGCTGCAAGAGCTGCGCGACAGCTGGCAGGCGGTCGACGGTTTTGCCCATGTGAATCGCTTTCGTTCGTTCGGCGCATACCAGCAATGCTGCACTCACAGTGATTTGCGGCTGGAGCAGTTGGAGGTCGAGCCCGAGGTGCTGCATTTCGCCGAGCTGCGGCAGCTGACGAGTGAACTCAAGGCGCTCGGCGCACATAATCTGAACCCTGGCCGTCCAGGTGGGCTGACCGGTCGCGCACGTATTCGTGCGCTGATCGATGCCTACGAGCGGTTCCGTACGCCGAGCGGGCTCCCGGCGACCTATCAGGTGGTGTATGGCGTGTTGTGCAAGGAGTTGACATGACCGCGGCTTATTTCGTCACGGGTACAGACACCGAAGTCGGCAAGACCACTATCGCTGCCGGACTCCTGCACGCCGCGCGGCTGGCCGGGCTCAGCACGGCAGCAGCGAAGCCGGTCGCATCTGATTGCGAAATTACCGCCGAAGGCCTGCGCAACAGCGACGCGCTGGCGCTACTCGGTGAGTGCACACTGCCGCTGCGCTACGAACAGGTCAATCCTCTGGCCTTCGAGCCGGCGATAGCGCCGCACCTGGCCGCCCGCGAGGCCGGTGTCGAACTGACTGTCGCGACGCTGGCCGAGCCGGTTCGTCGAGTGTTGGCGTTGCACGCTCAGTTCTCTCTGGTGGAAGGCGCAGGTGGCTGGCGTGTTCCGCTGGCTGGAGACGAAACACTTTCCGATCTTGCCATAGCGCTCAGCCTCCCGGTCATCCTCGTGGTCGGCGTGCGCCTTGGCTGTATCAACCATGCGTTGCTCAGCGCCGAGGCCATCGAACGAGATGGACTGAGGTTGGCAGGCTGGGTCGCCAACATCGTCGATTCTGCCACCTCACGCTTGCAGGAAAACCTGGCAACCTTGGATGAGCGGCTACAGGCGCCATGCCTCGGTCGGGTGCCGCGCTTGGCGACTGCAAGCCCGGCCGAGGTTGCGCGTTTCCTCGACCTCTCAGCGCTCCGGCTCATGCCGTTCAGGGCGTGAACACGCGTTTGTTATAGCGACGTGGAACTGGCGTCAGCGGAGCGGCTCTGGTATCAATGATAGCCATGTGATCTCAGAGGGGGTGAATCATGCAGATCAACAACAGCCTTTTATCTGCCGGCCTTGGCGCGTACCAAGCCGGACAGCAGCGAGTTGACCAGGCCAGCGGCGTCGTGGCTGATCGCACCCTGCCGGCTGCCCAAACCTCTCAGGCAGTGGCTGACACGGTCGAGCTGACCGAGCAACTGGTTCAGATGAAAGTGGGTGAGCATCAGGCCAAAGCCGGCGTCCGCCTTCTGCAGACTGCCGACGAAGTACTCGGCACTTTGGTCAACACCAAAGCCTGACCTGCGCCGGCCTGTCTGGCCGGCCGTCTCGCCCGATCTCGGGCAACCCTATCCCTGTCTATGGTTACCTAGATGCCGACGAATGGCGTCATGGTCGCTGCTTGACATCGTTCAGGCCTAAACGTATGTTTCAAACGACTGTTTGACCTGCCGGGGCGATGCCGGATGGTCCAATCAAATCAAGCGTGGCTGATCTGTCGGCCACCTGAATCAAGAACCCACCGCTGAGGTTTACGATATGCCTGACTACAAGGCCCCCTTGCGCGATATCCGCTTTGTACGTGACGAATTGCTCGGCTACGAAGCGCACTACCAAAGCCTTCCGGGTTGTGAAGACGCCACCCCGGACATGGTCAACGCCATTCTTGATGAAGGCGCCAAGTTCTGTGAGCAGGTGATTGCCCCCCTCAACCGAGTAGGCGACACCGAAGGTTGTACCTGGAGCGAGAGCGGCGTGAAGACGCCCACCGGCTTCAAAGAGGCTTATCAGCAGTTCGTTGAAGGCGGCTGGCCGAGCCTGGCTCATGATGTCGAGCACGGCGGCCAGGGCCTGCCTGAGTCGTTGGGCATGGCCATCAGCGAGATGGTCGGCGAAGCT
>JAKUTK010000127.1 GCA_022448005.1 Pseudomonas sp. | reverse complement strand
GTTCGCGCTGTCGAACCTATGGATGGCGCGCCGACATTTGCTGACTACCGCAGGAAAGGTGCACCTGTAATGCGGAAAATGGCTGCTGCGAGGTGCTCGCGGCGGCCAAAAACGGAGAACTGAGCGGGTTACCTGGTCGATTTTGATCGACGGCCCGCTTTCAAAAGCAGCAAGGGCTGAAGTCGACCGGAAATACAGGGTTACTTCAGACCTTCCCTTATTGAGATAGGACGGCCGTTTATTATTCAGCTGTGGTCACTGGCCGTTTCCTATCATTGCTGCCGAAAACTAACCGGAGCATGAGTAACTCATTACGATTCTGAAAGGTTGCCCGGCCTATGCCGGGCAACGCAACAACTCAGCTTTCGTCCAACCCCCATATCCAGTGGGCATCGATCAACAGCGACAGATGGGTGCGCAGCGTATCCGCGTGGGCCTGCAGGGCGCTGGTAGACGATGCGACGGCTTGCCGGCGAGCCAGCAACAACGACTGCAGATCCACCTCGCCCAGTTCGTAGGCACGCTGCATCTGTGCTTCGTTCTGGGTCATGGCAGCGGCGCCATCCTTCGCGATCAGGTAGCTCTCGTAAGCACCTGAAGCCAGTTCGACGTCACGGGCAATCCCGGCTTCCAGCTCGCGTTTGGCCAGGTCGACATCCTCGCGAGCCGCATTCTCCTGGGCCAGCGCCTGGCTGTAGCGAGCACTGCGCGACCCGCTGGGGATCGGCATGCTGAAGCTGACACCGTAGATGCGCTCACGGTTGCCCTGCTCGGAGGCGGTGAATACCCCCAACGTAGGATCCGGCACCCTGTCAGCCTTCGCCCGGGCCGATTGCCCCTGATTTCTCAGCAGAGAGGCTTCGACCCGACGCAGCACATCGCTTTCGGCCAGGATCCGCTCGCGCCAGGTGTCGTACTGACCGAGTTCGGCCGAAGGAATGGGCAGATCAACCACTTTGCGCTCGATGCCAGGGAAGCGCCGCGACAGTGTTGCCCAGCTCGCAGCGGCTTTTATCTTGGCTTCGTTGCCTTGTCGCAGTTGCTCGGCCACTTCCGCCTTGACCAGGCTTACATCCAGCTTAGAGGCGTCACCCGCACGGTTGCGTTTTTCCGCCGCCGCCAGGCTTTCCTTGGCTGAGGCCAGGCCTTTATTGGCGATGGTGAGCGCGTGCTCCGACACCAGCCAATCCAGCCACAGGGTCATCAGTTCCCGCGCGGCTTCATGACGGACTTCGCCATAGGTGGCATCTGCCAATCGCAGCGTTGCCGAACTGATGTCCTGGTCGGCACTGGCCTTGCCAGGCAGGCGCACCGTGCGCTCGATACCCACGTTCCATTCGTTGTAGTTGGGGCCAGCGTCGGTACGCCGTTGCTGGCCGATTGCCGTGGCCGTCCATTCATAAGGCGAACGCCGGATGATGCCAGCCTCCAGCATGGCGGCATCCATGCTGGAGCGTGCCGAGGCCACGCGGGGATCGGCGTTGAGCAGCGACACCACCAGCGGCTTGGGCAGAATGTTTGCCGGAGCGGCAGGTTGCGCCACGGCCGTGCCACACACACTGATCAGCAGAGCCAGGGGAACAAGGCGCTTCATCACACGAACTCCCCAAAGTTACTGACCTGGACCGTCCAATAGCGCAGCCCGGTATTTGGAAACTCCTCCTTGAGGGATTGCAGCACCTCCGTGAGTTGCTGCCGTTCCACCACGAGTTGGATCTGCACAGCCTTGGCCCGCCCCATGACACGCTCCATCGGATTGAGTGCCGCGGTGGACAGCCCGTGCGCCGCAACCGGTGTGCTGGTGAAGATCTGGTTCCCCGTCACGACCAGGAGGTGGTCGATGAGCTTCTCCTCCAAGCTTGGGGTGCAGAGCAGCGTCAACCAGGTATCAGGCATCTTTGGCCTCCTTTTTCGCGTGGGCGAATCGCAGATAGAGAATCGGGAGCAACATGAGGGTGAGCGCGGTGACGGTGATCAAACCGCCGATCACCACGATGGCCAACGGCCGCTGGATCTCGGAGCCGGGCCCGGTAGCGAACAACAGTGGGACCAGACCGAAGGCGGTGATCGAGGCGGTCATCAGTACCGGGCGTAACCGGCGACGGGCACCCTGGAGCACCACTTCCCGCAGTGGCAGGCCTTCGCCATGCAACTGGTTGAAGTAACTGACCAGCACGATGCCGTTGAGCACCGCGATACCCAACAAAGCGATGAACCCCACCGACGCTGGCACCGAGAGGTACTCGCCAGTGACCCACAGCGCGACGATGCCGCCCACCAGGGCGAAGGGGATGTTGCTGAGGATAAGCAACGCCTGGCGCACGGAGCCGAAGGTCGAGAACAGCAGGACGAAGATCAGACCAAGCGCCACGGGAACGACGATGGACAGCCGGGCAGCCGCACGCTGCTGGTTCTCGAACTGGCCGCCCCAGCTGATGCGATAGCCGTTGGGCAGTTCCACCTGCTGAGCCACCAGCGCCTTGGCCTCCTCGACGAAGCCGACCAGGTCACGACCGCTGACGTTGGCGATCACCACGCTGTAGCGGCTGCCCATTTCCCGGTCGATCTTCACCGGGCCATCGGCACGCTCCAGTCTCGCCACGCTGCTCAGCGGAATGGTCTGGCCATCCGGCGTGGTGATCCGCACCGCGTTGAAGTCCGCCGGCGACGTGCGCACCGACTCGTCCGAGCGAATGAGGATCGGCGTGCGCTGGTTGCCTTCGATCACCAGGCCGGCCTGCTGGCCTTCGATCTGCACGCGCAGTGCATCCTGGATGGCCTCGACGCTCAGGCCGAAACGGCCAGCCTGCAGCCGGTCGATCTCCACGCGCAGATACTGCACACCGTCGTTCTGCACGGTGTAGACGTCCTGGTTGCCCTGCACAGTCTTGAGCAGCGACTCGATCTTGCCGCCCAGTTGGCTCAGGGTGCCCAGGTCAGGGCCATAGATCTTCACGGCGAGGTCGCCGCGCACACCGATGATCATCTCGGAGACGCGCATCTCGATGGGCTGGGTAAAGCTGTAGCCGATACCCGGCATTGGATCGAGCACCTTGCGGACCTCGTCCATCAGCTCTTCCTTGGTGTCCATCCGCCATTCGCTCATGGGCTTGAGCAGCAGGTAGGTATCGGTCTGGTTCAGGCCCATGGGATCAAGACCGATCTCGTCGGAACCGGCCCGCGCCACGATGCCCCGGATCTCCGGGACCGCTGCCATCAGCGCGGTCTGGATCTTCTTGTCCAGCTCGGCCGTCTGTTCGAGGCTGACCGATGGCAGTTTCTCGATACCCACGATCAGGTCGCCTTCATCCATGGTCGGCATGAAGGTCTTGCCCACCTGGGTGTAGACCAGGCCAGCGACGACCAACATGGCGCCAGCGATGATCGCGATCAGTTTCTGCCGGCCAAGCCCCCACTCCAGCACCGGGCCATAGATGCCCAGCAGCTTGCGGGCAAGCCAGGGGTCTTCGTGCTTGACCTCGCGCAGCAGGTAGGAGGACAGCACGGGGATCACGGTCAGCGACAGCAGCAACGATCCCGCCAGAGCGAAGACGATGGTCAGCGCCACCGGGACGAAGAACTTGCCTTCGAGGTCCTGCAGGGTGAGCAGCGGCAGGAACACCGTGATGATGATCAGGATGCCGGACGTCACCGGTACCGCGACCTCGCGCACCGCCCGGTAGATGATGTGCAGACGCGGCAGCTTGCCACCGGAAGGATCGGTGGCCAGACGCTGGACGATGTTCTCGACCACCACCACCGCGGCATCCACCAACATGCCGATGGCAATGGCCAGCCCTCCCAGACTCATCAGGTTGGCGGACATGCCGACGAAGCGCATCAGGATGAAGGTGATCAACGCCGCCAGCGGAAGTACCAGGGCAACCGTCAGCGCTGCGCGAACGTTGCCGAGGAACAGGGCCAGCAACACGATGACCAACACGGTGGCCTCGATCAGCGCCTTGGACACAGCCCCTACCGCTTTATCGACCAGCGACGAGCGATCGTAGAAGCTGGTGATGGTGATGCCTTTCGGTAGTGTGGCCTCCAGTTCCTTGAGCTTCAGTTGCACACCGGCGACCACTTGGCGGGCGTTGGCGCCAGCCAGGCCGAGCACCAGGCCTTGCACAGCCTCGCCCTTGCCATCCTGGGTCACCACGCCGTAGCGGGTCAGGGTGCCAAGGCGAACCTCGGCCAGGTCGCCAACCCGCACCGGGCTGGAGCTGTTGGAATTGACCACAACGGCCCGCAGGTCATCCAGGGTGCGGATGCTGCCCTCGCTGCGTACCAGCAGGACTTCGTCACCTTCACCCAGTCGGCCGGCACCGTCGTTACGGTTGTTGGTGTTGACCGCGTTGGTCAGCTGCTCAAGGCTCACGCCGCTGGCAGCCATGCGGATGGGATCTGGCAGTACCTCGAAGGTCCTGACCTGGCCACCGAGGGAGTTCACATCCGCCACGCCAGGTACGGTACGCAGCGCCGGCCGGATCACCCAGTCGAGCAGGCTGCGACGTTCGACCAGAGACAAGGTTGTACCGTCCACCGTGAACATAAACATCTCGCCCAGCGGTGTGGTGATCGGCGCCATGCCGCCACTGATGCCGTCCGGCAGGCTGTCGCTCAGGTTGCCGAGACGCTCGGAAACCTGTTGCCGCGCCCAGTAGATGTCAGTGCCATCCTGAAAATCGATGGTGACATCGACCAGGCCGTACTTGGTGACCGAGCGCAGGATCTTGGTCTTGGGAATACCGAGCATTTCCACTTCGATCGGCACGGCAATCCGGCTTTCAACTTCTTCCGGGGTCATCCCCGGTGCCTTCATGATCACCTTGACCTGGGTGCTGGCCACATCAGGGAAGGCATCGATGGGCAGCCCACGGTAGGCATACCAGCCCGCGCCGGTCAGCAACAGCGTCGCCAGCACCATGAACAGGCGCTGGGACAAAGAGAATTGGATAAGACGGCTCAGCATCACTCACCGTCCTCTTCAAGCCAGGCGCCTTTCAGCGCAATCACGCCGGCGACGGCAACCTGGTCCTGTTCGCTGATGTTGCCCTGGACACGGACCAGTTGCCCCGCGCTGACTTCGACCTTGACCGGGCGGGCTTCAAAACCGTCGGGCGTGCGGACGAACACCACGGAGTCGGTCTTGTTGCGAGCGACGGCAGACAGAGGGATGTCCCAGGATTTGCCAGCGGCCTGAACCGGGATCTCCACGGTGACGAGCTCGCCGGGACGCAGGGCGCCGTTGGCATTTTCGATTTCGGCGCGCAGCACCACGAACTGGCTGGTAGCCGAGAGGGTCGGGCTCAGGTTGATGACACGCCCATTAATGCCCTTGTCGACCACCGTTACGCCCGCGCCCGGCTGAATGCCAATACTGGCCGCGGCCGGAATCTGCACGTCCAGCCACAGCGCATCGACCTGGGTGATGTTCAGCAGCGACGTGGCACCGTCGACCCGCTGGCCGGGCCGGACCGAGATGTTGCTGACAATGCCGTCCTGAACGGCGCTGAGGGTGATCCTGTCGGAAGGAATCCCGGAGCGGATGACCTGCTCGATCATGGCCGGGGTCATTCCCGCCAGGGCCAGTTCGGCCTTGGTCTGCACCAGAGTCGCTTCCGCTTCCTTCAGCGTTGCCTGGGCTTCCTGCGCCCGACGCTGCGGAATGATGCCCTCATCGAACAGCTTCTGTTCCCGGGTGTAGGCCTGCCGGGCCAGCGTGGCGCGGGCAGATGCCTGCAACAGCTGGAGCTGGAGCTGGCTCATCGCCGGACTGGACAGGCGCACGACCGGCTCGCCTTTGCGAACGGCCTGGTACTCGCCCACCAGCAGTTGCACCACCACACCTTCAAGTGGGGAACTGACGATCTGCTCCGCTTTCGGAGGCACGACAACCTGGCCGGGATATCGCGTGCTGACCGTCTGTTTCATGCTTTGCACAGCAGACGTCTTGATACCCAGCGCTTGAATCTGTTCATTGGCGACAGAGAACTTCTCAGCACTCATGGCAGGCCCTGAAATAATAAAAGCGATGGCGAAAGAGAGCCCCTTTACACTGCGCAGATAATGTTCGTTATTCATCGAAAGTTCCCCGTGAAGCGCCATGACATGGGCATGCTTTAGACCTGTCTTTGAGGATTTTTAAATCGCAAGGCGAGCGCGGTCGCAGGACACACATGAGTAACCCACTCGTCTGCTGCACCCTTTGCATGGAAGGAGATTGTCGTAGACTCCTCTACAGGTTCGATTCTAGAGGGGGGTGACTATCAGGAACGTTACCGCTGAATTACAAATTTGAAGGATTCCACCTCCCTCCTGATTTTCGTTTTAAGATTGATTCATCGATGATCACCATGCTGGTTCGGTGCATGAGGCAATGACACTTCAAGAAATAAATGAATATTTTTTTATTTGACACCCGAATACTTGGCGGTTGCAGGAGCTGAGTGCAACACGGTTATTGAATTGAAGCCGGAGCATCATGCCGCATCGCCATGGCATTTTGCATGACCTCTCCCATCACCTCGATGGGGCATTTGAAGTCGAAGCGCTTGCGCGGTCGCATGTTCAGTTGCAGCGCAATGGCGTCCAGCTCCTCCTGGCTATGTACCGACAGGTCTGTGCCCTTGGGCAAGTACTGGCGAATCAGGCCGTTGATGTTTTCGTTGCTGCCGCGCTGCCAGGGGCTATGCGGGTCGCAGAAGTAGATCGCCACGCCGGTTCTTTGGGTGATCTCGGCGTGTCGCGCCATCTCCCGGCCCTGGTCGTAAGTCATGCTCTTGCGCATCTCCAGCGGCATGCTATTGAGCGCGGCGCTGAAGCCTTCCAGCGCCGAAGTCGCCGTCGCGTCGTTCATCTTCACCAACATCAGGTAGCCACTGGTGCGTTCCACCAGCGTACCGACGGACGAGGCGTTGGCCTTACCCTTGATGAGGTCGCCTTCCCAATGCCCCGGCATCAGCCTGTCTTCAATCTCCGGCGGGCGCACATGAATACTGACCATCTCGGGGATCTGGCCGCGCCGATCCACGCCACCAGAGCGCGGCCGGCGCGTCGTCTTGCCTTGGCGCAGACAGATGATCAGCTCCTTACGCAGCTCACCCACTGGCAGGGCATAGATCGCGTTGTAGATCGTCTCGCGACAGACGTAGGCATCTCGCAGGTTGGGTATGTTCATGCTGCGCAGCTTGCCGGCAATCTGCTCGGGAGACAAATGCTCACGCAGCATATGGGTCACCAGTTCGAAGCGCTCGCTACCCGGCAACAGTTTTCGCATCGGTCGACAAACCTGGCGGCGGGCCTGCATTTGCTGCTGGGCCAGGCGGGCCGAGTAGCCACCGCAAGCACCTCGGTTACGGCGCAGCTCACGGCTGATGGTCGAAGGGGATCGGTTGATCAAGCAGGCAATCCTGCGCAGGCTGAAGCCTTGGGTACGACCGATTTGAATGGTGGCGCGCTCTTCAACGCTGAGTTCGGTATAAGACATAGGGGCAGCACCGTACCGGAAAGGTCAGGTGTTGCACTCAGTTTTTGCCGCCGCCCTTTTTTAATTTGAGATAAACAAATAATGC
>JAKUTK010000126.1 GCA_022448005.1 Pseudomonas sp. | reverse complement strand
GCCCTCTCATCAGAACTCGCGCCCTGGCTTCGCCGGATTCCAGACGGCGAAACCGGCGAACGTCATCGCTGGATCTACTGGCAGCGCGAAATGCTGCTGAATCACCCCGACATGGAGCTCGATCTGGAGGCAGCGCCGTTGGCGCTCTACCAGTGGGACGGCGAACTCATTCGCGAGACCGAACCGATCCGGTTCAGACCGGGAGTCGAGCCTTCAGCAGTCGTTTTCGAGACCGGCTACGGCCCGGCAGCTGTCGAGTCTTACGCGACCTTTCGCAGACTTCGAGACGATGGGGTGATTCCCGATGGCGTGCGGTTCCAGGTCTGCCTGCCGACACCGATGGCTTCGGGCTTCATGTACGTCAGCCCGAATGCCCTCGAGGACTATCTGCCGGTGTACGAAAGAGCGCTGATCGCGGCTCTGGAAACGATCCTAGCAGCCGTGCCGCATGATGACCTGTCGCTGCAGTGGGACATTTGCCAGGAGGTCCTGGTCTTCGAGGATTACTTCCCCAGCCGCCCAGATGACTACAGGCAGCAGATTTTCGATGAACTCGTGCGTCTTGGCAGTCAGGTACCGGCTGACGTGGAACTCGGCTATCACCTTTGCTACGGTACACCGAAAGACGAACACCTGGTGATGCCGACAGACACTGCGATCCTGGTCGAGATCGCCAACGGCATCGCATCGGGCCTTGGCCGGCGGCTGGATTTCATCCACCTGCCGGTCCCGAAAGACCGGATCGACAACGCTTACTACGCCCCACTCGCACAGCTGGCGCTCCCGGGCAACACCGACCTTTACCTGGGGCTGGTGCACCACGATGATCACGACGGAGACGTGGCGCGGATCAAAGCCGCTCACGAGGTCGTCAGCACGTTCGGTATTGCCAGTGAATGCGGCTGGGGCCGCACGGATCCCGAGCGGGTACCCGGGCTGATCGAATCGCACCGGATGGCTGCAGAATCGTTACCCGTGGATACCTAAACCCTGGGGTGGGTACCGATCCAAAGCGAGAAACCACCGGCATGTGGCAACCGCTGATCAGTCATCGTATGATATGCCAGGTTAGTTTCTCAGCAACACTCTGTCATACACGGTATTTATGGAGGATACTATGAAAAGAAAAACGAGATATAGCCGTATCATCGGCATCGCTGCGGGTACCCTGTTCGCCGCGGCAGTCTTCAGCCAGAACGCAGTAGCTGACCGGCTTGAGGAAGTCCAGAAAGCCGGCATCCTGCACTGCGCCGTCGTGCCCGGTGTTCCGGGATACGCATATCCCGATGCCAGTGGCAAGCTGGTTGGTTTCGACATCGAGCTGTGCCGTGCTGTGGCTGCGGCAGTACTGGGAGATGCCGACAAGGTCAAGACCACCAAGATGAATCTGCCCACCAGTTTCGGTGCCCTGCAGGCCGGCGAGGTCGACATCATCACCCACCGCTTCACCTGGACTTTTTCGCGCGATGTGGGTACTGGTATGAACTACACGCGGGTCATGGTGTGGGATGGACAGGGTTTTCTGGTCCGTAAATCACTGGGCGTGAAGAGTCTCAGCGAGCTGAGCGGCGCTACATTCTGTCTGGCATCCGGCTCAACGACTGAAGCCAACGCCGCGGATTATTTCCGCACCCACAATATGGACTTCAAGTCGGTGACGTTTTCCGATATGAAAGCCGCCGCACAAGCCTACAATGCCGGACGTTGCGATGTGTATTCGACTGACAAGTTTGGCCTGGGTGCCCGGCGCCTGACCTTCGACGATCCTTCCGAACACATTATCCTGCCCGAAGTCATCTCCAAGGAACCCATTAGCCCGATGGTGGCGCACGGTGAAGACCACTGGCGCGACATCGCGTTCTGGGTCTTTAACGCCCTGATCGCTGCCGAGGAGCTCGGCATTACCCAGGCCAACGTTGACCAGATGCGCAGCTCGTCCAACAACCCCGAGGTACAGCGGATCCTGGGCGTGACTGGCAAGTTCGCGGCCAAGCTCAAGCTCTCTGAAAGTTGGGCCTACAACGCGATCAAGGGCGTGGGCAACTATGGCGAGATCTGGGACCGCCACCTGGGCCCCAACACCAAGATTGCTGCCGATCGCGGCCTCAACAACCTGTGGACCAACGGCGGCCTAATGATTTCACCACCGTTCAGGTAGGGTCGAGACGCAGCACTGAAAAACCAATAATTCGTGCCCGATACATCGGCACGTCCCTGATCGTCAACTGATACAAGCCCCGGACCGGCCAATGGTTCGGGGCATTTTCTTCTTCAAACGCTGGCCACGATGATGTCCACCCTCAGTCGCCTGTGGGGCCATTCCACGACCCGGTCGCTGATTTATCAAGGTGCCATTGTGCTTCTGGTAAGCGTCGCTGTACTTACCCTGGTTGAATCGGCCGCGAACAACCTCCAGCGACTCGGAATACGGACCGGCTTCGAGTTCCTCAGCGACGAGGCCGGTTTTGTGATCAACCAGGCCCTGTTTCCCTACGGACCGACATCATCCTATGGCATGGCCATACTAGTGTGCCTGGTCAACACTCTGATCCTGTCGCTGCTCGGCATCCTGACCAGTACCGCCCTCGGGTTTTTTGTGGCCATCGCTAGGCTGTCGAGGAACTGGCTTCTGCGGGCGTTGGCGGGTGCTTATGTCGAGCTGTTTCGAAACGTGCCGCTGCTGCTGCAGCTGTTCTTCTGGTACTTCGCCACCCTGCGGCTGCTGCCCGGCAAACGAGAATCATTGTCCCTGTTTGACCTGATCTATCTCAACATCGAGGGGCTGTTCGTCCCCGCACCGGTCTTTGGTCAGGGCGGAGCACTGATCGGCGGGTCGATTCTGGTTTCGATCGTAATCGCCGGCTTCACGCTGAGGATGGCCCGGCAACGCCGCGAGTCCACCGGCAGGCGGTTCCAGCACGCGCGCTACGGCTACGCGGCTGCCGTGTTGCTGCCCATCGCCACCCTGGCAGCGCTCGACTTCCCGGTGTCGTGGGACGTGCCCGTGTTCAAGCGCTTCAACTTCGAGGGCGGCTTTGCCCTGCAACCCGAGTTCGTGGCCATGCTGCTGGCCATCACGTTGTACAACGCCGCGTTCATCGGTGAGATCATCCGTGCGGGCATCATGTCAGTGCACAAGGGTCAGCGAGAGGCCGCGCGCGCCATCGGGCTGACTGCCAGGGATGTCTATACCGTGGTGATCATCCCGCAGGCGATGCGCCTGATCGTGCCACCACTCACAAACCAGTACCTCAACTTGACCAAGGCCACGGCCCTCGCGGGGGCTATCGGCTATCCCGACCTGTTCTGGGTGGTCGGCGGTTCAATACAGGCACAGACCGGTCAGATTCTTGAACTCCAGGCGATCACCCTGTCGGCCTATCTCGCCATCAGTTTGCTGATCGCGTTGCTACTCAACAGGTACAACCGGGCAACCCAGCTCAAGGGCCGCTCATGACACCTACGGTTCGAGAGATCCAACCCCCGCAAGCGCCACCTATGGGCTCAGGCACCCAGATTTCCTGGTTGAAAGAGAACCTGTTCTCTAGCTTTTGGAACACGGCTGTGACCCTACTGCTGGGTTGGTTCACCGTGAACTTTACGCTGGCGGTGATCGACTGGGCACTGATCGACGCCGTCTGGCAGGGCGAATCCGCCGAAGCGTGCCCCAGAGACAGGGGCGCCTGCTGGGCTTTTGTGACGGCGCGCTGGCAACAAATCATCTACGGCCAGTACCCGGGTGCAATGCTGTGGCGGGTACACACGGCCTTTGCCCTCGCGATCGTCCTGCCATTTTTCTTCGGGCTCGCCCGCGGCCGGCTCCAAGCCGGAATCCGGGCGACGGTCCTGGTGATTATTCCGGTCATCACCGTGCTGCTGCTTACCGGCGGGATCCTCGGACTTGAAAAAGTGCCGACCGACCAGTGGGGTGGCCTGATGCTGACCCTGGTGATTGCCAGCGTCGCAATCGTCTTCTCGATACCACTCGGCCTTGTCCTGGCGCTAGCGCGCCAGTCCCGCCTGCCGGCGCTGCGAATGGTCGCCGTGGGGTTTATCGAGTTCTGGCGAGGAGTGCCCCTGATTGTGGTGCTGTTTGCGTTCGTCAGCATGTTGCCGTTGTTCGTGCCCGAAGGCCGCAATATCGACATCCTGGTCCGGACTGTCATTGCGTTCGCCGTCTTCAACTCGGCCTACATGGCCGAGGTCTTCCGCGGCGGCCTGCAGTCGGTCCCCAGAGGCCAGTACGAGGCTGCCGAAGCGATCGGTCTAGATTACTGGAAGGCCATGGGCCTGGTCGTTCTGCCCCAGGCGATCCGTAACTCGGTGCCGGCGCTGATGAATACCTGCATCAGCATTTTCAAGGAAACCACCCTGGTAATGCTGATCGGCCTGTCTGACCTGCTCGGTGTGATCCAACTGTCACTGGAAGATCCCGACTGGCTCGGCCCGACCCATATCTACGGCTCGGCCTACCTGTTTGCGGCGCTGCTGTTTTTTGTGTTCACTTACGGCATGTCGAAATATTCGGTACGGCTGGAGAACCGAATGAACGTGGAACACTAACATGACAACCACCGCAAACCAAACACCTGCCGATCCACCGATCATCCGCTTTGAAGGTGTACACAAGTGGTTCGGCAATTTCCACGTACTGCGCCACATCGACCTCGATGTTGTCAGTGGCGAGAGGATCGTGATCTGCGGCCCGTCGGGCTCAGGTAAATCGACCCTGGTGCGCTGCATAAACCAGCTGGAGACCCATCAGCGGGGGCGAATCGTGGTCGACGGTACCGAACTGAGCGACCGGTTGGCCAATATCCACCTCCTGCGTTCGGAAATCGGCATGGTCTTCCAGTCGTACAACCTATTCCCGCACATGAGCGTGCTGGACAACCTGGTCGTCGGCCAGCACCGGGTGCGCCAGTTGCCCAAAAGTGAGGCCGAGTCGATTGCCATGCAGCACCTTGAGCGGGTTCGGATCGCCGACCAGGCCGACAAGTATCCAGCGCAACTCTCCGGCGGCCAGCAGCAGCGCGTCGCGATTGCCCGGGCGCTGTGCATGAAGCCGAAGATCATGCTGTTCGACGAGGTCACCTCGTCGCTGGACCCGGAAATGGTCAAGGAAGTGCTCGACGTGATCGTCGACCTTGCCCGCGAGGGCATGACCATGATGGTGGTCACCCACGAGATGGGCTTTGCCCGCGAGGTGGCCGACCGCATCGTCTTCATGGAGGAAGGCTGCATCGTCGAGGAGAACACGCCAGCCGCGTTCTTCAACAGGCCGGGGTCAGCGGGCGGACGGTTCTTTCTCAGCCAAGTCCTGCATTACGGCTGAGCGGATAGTCCGGATTTCCCTTTTGCCTCGATATAATCGAATCATGCGCTCGAACTTAAATTTCTTTATCTTGCAGCCTGGAACGTTAATCCCTTGAGCATAACCGGGGCCCACGCACTGGTTGAGACGTTGATTCTGAACGGCATCGAACGGGCCTTCTGTGTGCCGGGCGAGAGCTACATCGCGGTCCTCGATGAACTGCGCAGTGCCCGCGACGCGATCGAACTCGTGGTCTGCCGACAGGAAGGCGGAGCCGCCTTCATGGCCGAGGCCTATGGCCGCATGACCGGCCGACCAGGGGTGTGCCTGGTGACGCGCGGTCCCGGCGCCACCAACGCCGCGATCGGAGTGTTCAGTGCCGCCCAGGAAGGCATCCCGATGCTCCTGATTGTCGGCCAGGTCGCTCATCAGAACATCGGCCGGGGTGCCTTCCAAGAACTCGACGTGGCGACATTTTTCGGTGGCGTCGCCAAGCGGGTCATCGAGATCAATCACCCGGCACGGGTACCCGAGTTGATCGGTCGCGCCATCGACGTGGCCATATCCGGCAGGCCCGGTCCGGTGGTCGTGTCTTTTCCCGAGGATCTCCAACACCAAGTGATCACCGCTATTGCCGCCCCCCCGATTCAGCCCGCGTTCGCAGCACCCAGAGCTTCAGATATGGAACTGATGGTACAGCTGATCCAGAATGCTGCCCGGCCGATGCTGGTGCTGGGCGGCAGTGGCTGGTCGCCGGCGGCTACGGCGGCGGCCAGTGCTTTCGCCGAGACGTTCCGGATGCCTGTCACCACCAGCTTCCGCAAGCAGGACCTCATCGACAGCGACAATCCGCAGTACATCGGCAGTTTGGGTCCAGGTGCCGACCCTGAACTGGTATCGGCCCTTCAGACCGCGGACCTGCTGCTGCTCGCCGGGGCCACCCTGGGCGAGGTGGAGACTGCTGGATTCACCCGGCTGAGTGTGCCCGATCCGGCGCAACAGATTATCCAGGTCGGCCCGGAACCTTCAGCCCTGCAGCAGGCCTACCGGGCTGTGCTCGCCATCGTTTCGGACACAGTTTCTTTTTTTGATGCAGCCAATGCCCTGCCTGCACTGGCGGAAGTACCCTGGGCGGCTGAAACTGTCAGCCAGCGTGAACGCTACCTGGCATTCCGCGCGCCCCGTAAGGTCAACACGGAAATCAACATGGGCGCATTCTGGTCAGGCCTAGCCGACCAGCTGCCACCGAATACGCTGCTCACGATGGGCGCGGGTAATTACACCCACTGGATCTTGCGGCATTTCCACTTCCGCCGTTTCGGCACCCTTCTGGCACCGATCTGCGCGCCCATGGGCTATGCCGTACCGGCGGCCGTGGCCGCGAGCCGCCAGTTTCCGGACCGGCTGGTGGTGTCCTGCTCAGGAGACGGCTGCTTTCTGATGAACGGCCAGGAACTCGCCACCGCCGCTCATTACAGTGCCAACATTTTGTTCCTGGTGATCAATAATGGACTGTACGGCTCAGTGCGTATGCACCAGGAACTGCGCTATCCCGGACGGCCCTATGCGACGGGCCTAACGAACCCCGATTTTGCCGCACTAGCGGCATCGTACGGTCTGCCGTCGGCTTCGGTTACAACAACAGCCGAGTTAACCGCTGCCCTTGACCCGATGATCACCAACACGACGGGACCGCGCCTGATTGAGATCCGGACAGACCCGGAAGAAATCACTCCGGCAGGCTCAATAAACGACATTCGAAAGAAACCGGCAAACTGAAGAAGACTCAAGAATCATAAGTACGATCAACTACAACCGCTGGCGGGATATGCTGGTGACACCGGTGGATACGGAGAGATTTGAATTTGTACACCAGCACTGGACACCGCGAGACGATGACGTGTTTATCGCCAGTTTTCCCAAGAGCGGCACCACCTGGACCCAGCAGATCGTACGCCTGGTTTACAGCCGCGGACTGATCCACGACAACGACCCTTCCCTCCATGCCATCATCCCGTGGCTTGATGACTCGGAAGATCTGCCTGATCTGTCGGTCGTCGACACGCTGACTTCTCCCAGGGTCTTCAAATCTCACAATCCTTATCATCTTTTACCGCGCAAACTGACCGAGTCCAACCGTCTGATCTACGTCACCCGTACCGCCAAGGACACCGCGGTGTCGATGTATTTTCATACCTTCGGTTTCAAGATGTACGAGTATGACGAGCCAATCGAACATTTTATTGGTGAGTTTATGGCGGGCCGAGTGGAGTACGGTCCGTACTGGACCCATCTCTGCAGTTGGTATGTGCAACGCAAGCGATCCAATATCCTGGTCCTGCACTATGAAGACATGCAGCGTAATCTGGCCGCCACGGTCGCACGGGTTGCTCGTTTTCTGAATCAGCCG
>JAKUTK010000125.1 GCA_022448005.1 Pseudomonas sp. | reverse complement strand
TTTCGCTAACTTCTTGATTTACAAGAGGTTTCGCCAAAGGCCTGCGCCGGAGAAGGTGCGCATTATAGGCACTCAGATTCCCATGTCAACGGTTGTTTTAGCTTTGATTGAATTAAGGGACCGAGGCTGTCTACGCTGCCTATATATGTACCAACATCGGACCCACCTTGGATTCCTTCAAACTGAGTTCTACAGGCCTTACACTCATATCATTATCCTCATCATCCGAAGATCGATATGCCGCGCATACCTGTAGAGCCGCTCGACCTGCTGTTACTTCCGACCTGGCTAGTCCCAGTCGAACCAGCTGGTGTTGTGCTGAAGAACCATGCGCTGGGAATCCGTGACGGGCGCATTGTGCTGATAGCTCCCCGTGAAGAGGCCGATCAGTACCTCGCGAATGAAACGCGTGACCTTTCCGGAATGCTTCTTGCGCCAGGGCTTGTAAATGCTCATGGCCACGCAGCAATGACCCTTTTTCGGGGACTGGCCGATGACCTGCCGCTGATGACCTGGCTACACGAGCATGTTTGGCCAGCAGAAAGCCGGTGGGTCGATGAGGCGTTCATCAAAGCAGGCACCGAGCTGGCTATCGCGGAACAGCTGCAAAGTGGCGTCACCTGTTTCTCAGACATGTACTTCTTTCCAGAGGTTGTCAGCCAGCTCGCTCACAAGCACGGGATTCGCGCGCAAATATCGATTCCAGTGCTGAACTTCCCCATACCGGGTGCCCGCGACGCCGATGAGGCTCTTCGCAAAGGCGTCGCGCTGTTCGACGACCTCAAACACCACCCGCGCTTGAGTATTGCCTTTGGCCCCCATGCTCCCTATTCGGTTAGCGACGATAAGCTGGAAAGCATCCGCACGCTGGTCGCGGAGATGGACATCGGGATTCATATGCACGTCCACGAAACTGCAAATGAAGTAGAAGAAGCGATTCGCGAGTATGGCGAGCGCCCGCTCGCCCGCTTGGCCCGCCTGCAACTTCTAGGGCCGCGCTTCCAAGCGGTGCACATGACCCAGGTAAACGATGACGACATCGCTCTGCTGGTGGAGCACAACTGCAGCGTGATCCATTGCCCTGAGTCCAACCTCAAGTTGGCCAGCGGCTTTTGTCCTGTGGAGCGTTTGTGGGAAGCGGGCGTCAATGTGGCCATCGGTACCGATGGGGCTGCCAGCAACAACGACCTTGATCTACTGGGAGAAACCCGCACTGCGGCACTGGTTGCAAAAGCCGTGTCGGGCTCAGCGACCGCGCTCAATGCCCATCGTGCGCTGCGTATGGCGACGCTCAACGGTGCACGGGCGCTCGGGCTGGATGACCATACCGGCTCCATCGAAGTCGGCAAATTTGCGGACCTAGTAGCCTTCGATCTATCGCGCCTAGCGCAGCAGCCTGTCTATGATCCCGTGTCTCAACTGATCTATTCCTGTAGCCGGGATTGCGTGCGACATGTGTGGGTCGCTGGCAAGCACCTGCTCGACGACCGTCAACTGACCCGCATGGACGAGGAACAGCTCATCGCCACCGCCCAGGAGTGGGGAAACAAGATCGGCTCTAAACACTGAGGCGAAGCTACCCTCAACCGAAACTCCGCGACAAACTGACTTACACGAAGCCTTCTATTAGATGTCCTGCATCCGACCAAAGCTGGCAACATGGGCATTTGCAGCTCAAGCTTCCCCTTCAAGCTTCTAAATGGAACAGACCATGAGCAACGTCGACCACGCCGAAATCGCCAAATTCGAAGCCCTCGCCCATCGGTGGTGGGATCGCGAAAGTGAGTTCAAACCGCTCCACGAAATCAACCCGCTCAGGGTCAACTGGATTGATGAGCACGTTTCGCTGGCCGGCAAAAAGGTCTTGGACGTCGGCTGCGGTGGCGGAATTCTCAGCGAAGCAATGGCTCAGCGTGGCGCTACCGTGACAGGGATCGACATGGGCGAGGCGCCTCTGTCCGTTGCCCGCTTGCATTTGCTTGAGTCAGAACTGGAGATAGATTACCGGCAAATCACTGCCGAGGCGCTGGCCGAGGAAATGCCTGCGCAGTTCGATGTAGTGACCTGCCTCGAGATGCTCGAACATGTGCCGGATCCCGCTTCGGTCATTCGGGCTTGCTACAAGATGGTGAAGCCCGGCGGACAGGTATTCTTTTCGACGATCAACCGCAACCCGAAGGCCTATGCGTTGGCCATTATCGGCGCTGAGTACTTGCTGCAGCTGTTGCCGCGCGGTACGCATGATTATCGGAAGTTCATCCGCCCATCGGAGCTTGGGGCCTGGAGCCGCGAAGTCGGGCTACTGGTAAAGGACATCATCGGCCTGACCTACAACCCCCTGACGAAACACTACAAGCTGTCAGCTGACGTGGACGTGAACTACATGATCCAGACACTGCGGGAGGCGTGATGCGTCTGCGCGCAGTTTTATTTGATATGGACGGTACACTGCTCGACACCGCTCCTGACTTTATCGCCGTGGCGCAGGCCATGCGCATGGCGCGCGGCCTCGAGCGCGTACCTGACCAGCATGTGCGTGACGTCGTTTCTGGTGGTGCCCGTGCGATGGTACTCAGCGCTTTTGATGTCGACCCACTTTCCGATGAGTTCGAATTACTCCGACTGGAGTTTCTGGAGCGCTATCAACAGCATTGTGCAGTCGAGAGCAAGCTGTACGAAGGGATGGCAGAACTGCTGAGCGAGATCGAGCAAGCAGACCTGATCTGGGGTGTGGTCACCAACAAGCCGGTACGTTTCGCCGAGCCGATCATGCAGCAATTAGGGCTTGCTGCCCGCTCAGCCGTTCTGGTCTGCCCTGATCACGTCAGCAAAAGCAAACCCGATCCTGAGCCGATGCTATTGGCCTGTAGCCAGCTGGACCTCGATCCTGCAACCGTCTTGTTCGTTGGAGACGACCTTCGAGATATCGAGTCCGGGCGTGCCGCAGGAAGCCGCACAGCTGCAGTGCGTTACGGCTATATCCATCCTGATGACAACCCGGATACCTGGGGCGCGGATGTAGTAGTCAATCACCCGCTTGAACTGCGCAGGTTTCTCGAGTCGCGAAGGCTCGACTGACCGTCAACGGTCATCAGCATACTTTTTACGATAATCGTCAGTGGGCGATCGCCCCTCTCTGCTTACGAGGCTTCAGATGTTCGAGTATTCAGCCCGCCCCGACCTGCTCAAGGGTCGGATTATCATGGTTACCGGCGCAGGCCGCGGTATTGGCGAAGCCGCCGCAAAAGCCTACGCAGCACATGGGGCGACCGTGCTTCTGCTGGGCAAAAACGAGGACAACCTCAACCGGGTCTACGATGAGATTGAAGCAGCCGGCTGGCCGCAACCAGTGGTAATACCGCTCAACCTCGAAACCGCCCTGCCACATCAATACGATGAACTGGCCGCGACCGTCGAGCGCGAATTTGGGCGGCTGGACGGGCTTCTGCTCAACGCCAGTATCGTGGGCCCCCGCTCTCCGATCGAACAGTTGTCAGGCGATAACTTCATGCGCGTAATGCAGGTGAACGTGAACGCTACCTTCATGCTCGCCAGCACCCTACTGCCACTGCTGAAACTGGCGGATGACGCTTCGGTGATCTTCACCTCAAGCAGTGTCGGCCGGAAAGGTCGGGCCTACTGGGGTGGATATGCCGTCTCCAAATTCGCCACCGAAGGCTTGATGCAAGTACTGGCTGATGAGCTAGACGGCACTAGCTCCGTGCGCAGTAACAGCATCAATCCTGGCGCGACGCGGACAGACATGCGCGCTAAAGCGTATCCCGCAGAAAATCCCGAAGCGAACCCTTTGCCTGCTGAAATCATGCCTGTCTACCTGTACCTGATGGGACCAGACAGTCACGACATCAATGGCCAGGCATTGAACGCCCAGTAAGCGTCACGCAGCAGCGCCTGTTTCCTGGCGCAACAACGGCAGCATGCATGTCAAATTGGCATCAGGCTGCCGTTTCGCTGGCATCCTATTGCCGCCACAGTCGAGCAGCACAACTAACTTCTTGTTTTAAATGAATTTTTAAAGTTGGCATCATATTCGCTATAGAACCTCTATCAACGCAGGCAGCGTTCTGAGGTTCACTCCCATGCTGGCAGACAAGCAGACCCCTTCTACAGTCGACATCGGCAGCGCCCGAATTCGACGCATGGACATCAGTTGCAGCGAGACGCTGTCGACAGGCCGATATGGCCTTTCCGAACGACTGAGACATCTGACGTTGCGCTTGCAAACCAGCCTCGAGCTCGACCGGCTTTTAGAGTTCTTCTTCGAAGAAGTCCGCCATCTGGTTCCACTGCGAGCCCTTTCGTACCGCCACTCGGGCACTGACTTCCAGCTCCAATTTGGCGAGACAAATGGCTTCGATGTCAGCTATTCGCTCTCGCACAGTGGGGATTGTCTTGGCGAGCTGCGCCTGTTCAGCTCGAACTACGTATCCGATCAGCTCTTGGAGCAGCTCGAAAAGGCCCTCGACTGCCTACTGTTCCCATTGCGTAATGCGTTGCTTTACCGGCAAGCCGTTCAAGCCTCGCTCAAGGATCCGTTGACAGGTGCTGGCAATCGCGCAGCCATGGTTCAGGCGTTGACGCGAGAGACCGAACTGTCGCGCCGCCATTGCCAAGCTGTCTCAATCATCATGCTGGACATGGACCATTTCAAACAGCTCAACGATACCTACGGACACCAGGCGGGAGACGCCGCCCTGAAAGCCACTGCGCTGCTGCTCAGAGAGCAGCTACGCAACGTCGACATGGTCTTCCGCTTTGGTGGCGAGGAGTTCGTTCTGGTGCTGTCCAACACGGGGCCGGAGGCTGCAGCGATTGTGGCTGAACGGATCAGAGCCGCCATTCAGAACCTCTGCTTACTGGTCGGGGACAAACAGGTCCAGCTCTCAGCCAGCCTCGGCTGCGCTACATACCAGCCCTGCGAGTCCCAGGACGATTTGCTAAGTCGCGCTGATCAGGCCCTGTACCAAGCCAAAAGAGATGGACGCAATCTGATCCGCGTTGCCTCGGCTTAGCAACAAGCCTTTGTAGGCCGGCCAAACAAAAGGGCGAGACCGCAATGGCCTCGCCCTTTCTTTATCGCTTCGCTACACCGTCAAGGCCGCTTGGAGCGATCACCACGCCCGAAACCCGGACGTTGCCCTTCGGTTGCTGCCGGGCCATTACGCTTGGCAGGCGCCGGCTTGCCACGCTCGCGGCCAACAGCACTTGGCCGCTCCGCCACGGGTGTGCCGCGGCTGGGTTTGCTGCGCTCATCAGTATCGCGCGGCTTGCGTGCTGGTTTATCACCGCGTGGACCCCGACCGCGTCCCGTATCTCCAGGCACATCAGCATCATGCGAAGAGCGCAGCACACGGGGGCGACGGTCGCCGCGACCGATAGGCTTGGCCACTTTACGCTGCATGCGGTCAAGCTTCTCCTTGGCCTTGGCTTTCATGCCTGGCAACGCCACTGACTTGAGGCCAACCTCTTCACTGAGGATATCGACTTCGCTTTGGGACATTTCACGCCAGCGACCCATTGGAAGGTCTGAGGTCATGAACACAGGACCAAAACGCACACGCTTCAGACGACTGACCACCAAACCCTGCGACTCCCAGAGGCGCCGGACTTCGCGGTTACGGCCTTCCATCACCACGCAGTGATACCAATGGTTGAAGCCTTCACCGCCAGGCGCTTCCTGAATGTCGGTGAAACGGGCCGGGCCGTCTTCGAGCATGACGCCCGTCTTCAGGCGCTCGATCATTTCCTCGTCGACTTCGCCACGCACACGCACCGCGTACTCACGGTCCATTTCGTACGAGGGATGCATCAGACGGTTCGCCAGTTCGCCATCGGTGGTGAACAGCAGCAAGCCTGTCGTGTTGATGTCGAGGCGACCAATGTTGATCCAGCGTCCCTCTTTTGGACGTGGCAGCCGGTCGAATACCGTCGGACGACCTTCTGGATCGTCACGGGTGCAGATCTCGCCATCGGGCTTGTTGTAGATCAGCACGCGACGGACCGTTTCGGCCGCTTCTTCACGCTTGAGCAAGCGGCCATCGACGGCAATCGCATCGTGCAGATCGACACGCTGGCCGAGCGGCGCAACGGATCCGTTGACCTTGACTCGGCCAGCCGCGATCCAGTTTTCCACGTCGCGCCGCGAGGCAAGGCCAAGACGGGCCAGTACCTTCTGCAGTTTTTCGCCGTGGGCAATGTGAGGAGTTGTTTCTTCGTGTTCGGTCATCTGGGCACCTCCCGGTGTGGCAATTCCGATTGAAAGGCCGCGCACTATACGCGCAACGGTTTACCGAAGCACGAGAAGGTTAGCAGCCAGAAAGGAGGCGCGCCCGGCGCGCGCCTCGATCTGCCGTCAGCCTTTCGCCAAGGAGGCCAGAGCTTCAGCCGTGGCCTGCTGTATTGCAGCCCAATCCCCGTTCTTCAACGCGGCGCCATCAATCATCCAGGTTCCGCCGACGCACATGACGTTAGGGAGCGACAGGTACTGAGCGGCATTGCCTGCATTCACGCCACCGGTGGGACAGAAACGAACGTCAGCGAACGGTCCTCCAAGTGCCTTGATCGCAGCGCCCCCACCACACACCTCGGCAGGGAAGAGCTTGAAGCGCCGATACCCGAGCGCGTAGCCACGCATGATGTCGGAGGCATTACTGATGCCGGCCAGCAGGGGCACGGAGCAATTGACGCCGGCTTGCAACAGTTCATCGGTGCAACCCGGTGAGACGATGAACTGAGCACCAGCAGCCTCGACCTCGTCCATCATGCGCTTGTCCAGCACCGTACCGGCACCGACGCACAGGTTGGGCCGTTCCTGGCGCAGGCGGCGAATGGCAGTCAGCCCATGTGCTGAACGCAGGGTTATCTCAAGCGCCGTCAATCCACCAGCGGCGAGCGCGTCCGCCAGCGGCAGGATTTGCTCCTCGCTGCCAATGGTGATCACCGGCAGGATGCGAGCTTCGGTACAGATCTTCTCGATCAGCGCGTTTTTCTGGTCCATGGTCATGGAAAAGTCCTCGGGCCTCACGGGCACCAGTAGATCTCTAGAGGTGAATGCAGAAATGCGCGAATCGGCATCTGCGAAGGTTCGAGCCGCATGGCCTGGCGCAGCGTTTCCAGCTTGGCGGAGCCTTGAATCGCCAGGCATTGAACGCGCGCCGATGCCAGCAGCGGGAAGGTCATGCTGATGCGCTGCTCGGGACTGACGGGCGCCAGCATTGGCAGGCAAAGATCACTACCGCTTTCATCCAACCCTTTCGCCAGCAGCGGGCTGTTCGGGAACAGCGACGCGGTGTGTCCATCGTTACCCATCCCAAGCACCAGCACATCGATGGGCTGAGCGAAGCCCACCAGCTTCTCACTGGCGAGCTCTGCCGCTTGCTCCAGGGTCTCAGCGGCTTGATACAGACCCACAAGCTGGGCGTCGGCCGCTGCATGTTGTAGAAGATGTCGACGGAGCAAGCCTTCATTACTGTCCGGGTCTTCAGGTTCAACCCAGCGCTCGTCAGCCAAGCTGACCTGAACCTTGGCCCAGGGCAATTCGCGCACGGACAGCGCTTCGAGAAACGCTATTGGGCTCCGGCCGCCCGATACCACCAGGCTTGCTCGGCCATGATTGGCGACGGCGTACTGCAACGCCCCCGCAACCCGATCGGCCAGCGCCTGCGCCAGCTGTTCCGGCCCAGGCAGACTGTGTGCTACTACGTCGGAGGGTAGATCGAGTTCAGAGATCGCCATACCAAGACCTCCCGTCACGCGTAATCAATGCAATAGAAGCCACAGGCCCCCATGAACCCG
>JAKUTK010000124.1 GCA_022448005.1 Pseudomonas sp. | reverse complement strand
AGATACCAAGACTTTTAGCGCGACTACGCACCACCGTGAGGGCAGCCGTAATCGACTCCCCCATCACATCGCCCAATGACCCGGTTTTTGTCAGCCGACCCTTTCCAGGCACAACCGCAGCTTCGATAGTAAGTAGTTCGCCGCCCACCTGAGTCCATGCCAAGCCGGTAACCTGACCTACCTGGTCCTGCTGCTCGGCAAGCCCATAACGGAATTTGCGAACGCCCAGAAAGTGTTCCAGCGACTCTGCAGTCACATTGACTTCAAAGCCCTTCTCAGCCGCATGCTCCTTCACTACTTTGCGGCATACTTTCGCTATCTGCCGCTCCAGACCGCGAACTCCGGCCTCGCGAGTGTAATAGCGAATGATGTCGCGGATAGCCTCATCATCGAACAGCAGTTCGGTTTTCTTCAGCCCATTGGCCTGGACCTGCTTGGGCACCAGGTAGCGAATGGCAATGTTGATCTTCTCGTCTTCCGTATAACCGGGCAGCCGAATGATTTCCATGCGATCAAGCAGCGGGGCTGGGATGTTCATGGAGTTCGCAGTGCACAGGAACATCACGTCGGACAGGTCGTAGTCAACTTCCAGATAGTGATCGTTGAAGTTGTGATTCTGTTCAGGATCAAGGACTTCAAGCAGAGCAGATGCAGGGTCTCCACGCATGTCATTGCCCATCTTGTCGATCTCGTCGAGCAGGAACAATGGGTTGCGAACCCCGACTTTGCTCATCTTTTGAATCAACCGACCGGGCATAGAGCCGATATAGGTGCGACGATGCCCGCGAATCTCGGCCTCGTCTCGTACCCCACCCAGTGCCATCCGCACAAATTTACGATTGGTCGAACGGGCAATGGATTCGGCGAGCGAAGTCTTACCCACGCCTGGCGGACCCACCAGACACAACACCGGACCTTTCAATTTCTTTACACGCTTCTGCACCGCGAGGTATTCAAGAATTCGATCCTTGACCTCTTCCAGGCCATAGTGGTCGGTATCGAGCACTTCCTCAGCCTTAGCGAGATCGAGGCGAACCTTGCTAGCCGCTTTCCACGGCACGTTGACCAGCCAGTCGATGTAAGTCCGCACTACGGTAGCTTCTGCCGACATAGGCGACATCTGCTTAAGCTTGTTCAGCTCTGTCGTCGCCTTAGCATAGGCGTCTTTGCTCAGCCCGGCATTCTCGATGCGCTTCTTGAGATCATCAATTTCGTTGTGGCCTTCATCGATGTCGCCCAGCTCTTTTTGAATGGCTTTCATTTGCTCATTCAAATAGTACTCACGCTGACTGCGCTCCATCTGCTTCTTGACGCGGCCACGGATGCGCTTCTCGACCTGCAGGAGGTCTATCTCAGCATCAAGCAAGGCCAGCACATGTTCGACACGAGCCGGCAGATCGGTGATTTCGAGAATCGCCTGCTTCTGCTCGATCTTGAGCGCCATGTGCGCGGCCATGGTGTCAACCAGACGCGCCGGCTCGTCAATGCTTGCAAGCGAGGAAAGCACCTCTGAGGGCACCTTTTTACCCAATTGAACATACTGCTCGAACTGGCTCAAAAGACTGCGAGTAAAGACTTCCGCCTCGCGCTCTTCAATCTCCGACTCGTCGATCAGTGCGACCTCGGCTCGACAGTGGTCCTCGACATCGAAAAAACGGTCAATAACACCACGTTGCTCGCCTTCAACAAGCACTTTGACAGTGCCATCCGGCAGCTTCAGCAATTGCAGCACCGTAGCGACTGTACCCACACGATAGAGCCCGTCTTCACTTGGATCGTCGTCGGCAGGGTTCTTCTGGGCCAAGAGCAATATCTGCTTGTCGCCAGCCATGGCGGCTTCAAGGGCCTCGATGGATTTTTCCCGCCCAACGAACAGCGGAATCACCATGTGCGGGTAGACCACTACGTCGCGCAGCGGCAAAAGGGGCAATTCGATGGTTGTCTTCATAAATTCAGCTCTACGACGGCCATATGGCGGTAAACGGGAAATTCATACCCTTGGCGATCAAGATGAGGGCGCGCAACGCAAAAAACAAGGAGCCTGTAGAAAAGCAAAGGGGCCCGGAGGCCCCTTTTTCTGTCACGCGTCAGGCGCGGCCTTGGCAGGCGGCTCGCTGTTCTCGTAGATCAGCAGCGGCTGGGACGTTCCTTCGATAACGCTCTCGTCGATGACCACCTTGCTGACCTCCTTTTGGGAAGGAATCTCATACATGGTATCCAGCAGCACACCTTCGAGAATCGAACGTAGACCTCGAGCCCCCGTCTTGCGCTCTAGCGCACGAGCTGCCACTGCTTTCAGCGCATCGTTACGGAACTCGAGATCGACACCTTCCAGCTCGAAAAGCTTGCTGTATTGCTTGGTCAGCGCGTTTTTCGGCTCGGTGAGGATCTGAATCAGCGCCGCTTCGTCGAGTTCATCAAGGGTTGCGATTACTGGCAAACGCCCAACGAATTCGGGGATCAGACCGAATTTGACTAGATCATCCGGTTCAACGGAACGCAGCGACTCGCCAATCTTCTTGCCCGGCTCGGTGCTGCGAACCTCAGCGTTGAAGCCTATCCCGCCTTTGGTTGCGCGACCCTGAATAACTTTTTCAAGTCCCGCAAACGCGCCACCGCAAATAAACAGAATATTCCGCGTATCAACCTGCAGGAATTCCTGTTGAGGGTGCTTGCGCCCACCTTGCGGTGGCACTGAGGCGACCGTGCCTTCGATGAGTTTCAGCAACGCCTGCTGCACACCTTCACCGGACACGTCACGAGTGATCGAGGGATTGTCAGACTTGCGCGAAATCTTATCGATCTCATCGATATAGACGATGCCCATCTGGGCTTTTTCCACATCGTAATCGCACTTCTGCAGCAGCTTCTGGATGATATTCTCAACGTCTTCGCCAACGTACCCGGCTTCGGTCAGCGTAGTAGCGTCGGCGATGGTGAAGGGAACATTTAGCAACCGGGCAAGCGTCTCCGCAAGTAACGTCTTACCTGAGCCGGTCGGCCCAATAAGCAGTATGTTGCTTTTGCCCAGCTCGACTTCTTCCTTCTTATCGCGCTGGTTGAGTCGTTTGTAATGGTTGTACACAGCCACAGCCAGGATTTTCTTGGCGCGCTCCTGACCAATCACATACTGGTCGAGGATGCCGCTGATTTCCTTGGGGGCAGGCAGCTTTTGCGATGTGCTCTCGGCCTGTGCTTCTTGCACCTCCTCACGGATGATGTCATTGCAAAGGTCGACGCACTCGTCACAGATAAAAACCGAGGGGCCGGCAATCAACTTGCGTACTTCATGCTGGCTTTTGCCGCAGAAAGAGCAATAGAGCAGCTTGCCGGAATCCTCGCCGTTGCGGGTGTCAGTCATTCGATCGATCCAATCGGGGAAGGCTTGTAATACAAGATGAAGGCAAATGCAGGCATTTTCAAGGGCGCGCACAGCGCACATGACGGATGCCCGCTAACAACGCCCTCCTAGACCAGCGTTAGACCGGCAGCTGCCGCTTCTCATGAACCGCATCGACAACCCCGTACTCCAGCGCACGTGTGGCACTCATGAAGTAGTCGCGATTGGTGTCGCGCTCAATCGTTTCCAGATCCTGACCCGTATGGTGGGCCAGCAACTGATTCAGTCGTTCGCGAATGAAAAGGATCTCACGGGCATGGATATCGATATCCGACGCCTGCCCTTGGAACCCACCAAGTGGCTGATGAATCATTACCCTGGCATTCGGAAGGCAGAATCGCTTGCCTTTGGCCCCGCCAGCCAGGAGGAATGCTCCCATGCTGCACGCCTGACCGATACAGGTTGTAGAAACATCTGCTTTGATGAACTGCATGGTGTCGTAGATAGCCATGCCGGCAGTCACCGACCCACCAGGCGAATTGATGTACAGGTGAATATCCTTCTCTGGGTTTTCGGCCTCGAGGAACAGCATCTGCGCGACGATCAAGTTGGCCATGTAGTCTTCGACCTGGCCGACCATGAAGATCACCCGCTCTTTGAGGAGACGGGAATAGATGTCGTACGCCCGCTCGCCACGAGCGGACTGCTCGATAACCATCGGCACGAGGCCGCCGGCGGCCTGAATGTCTGGTGCTTGCATAAACGGATTGCCGGACATGTCCAACGATACTCCCTATATTACGCCGCAAAGACATAAGCCAGCTCGAGGCTGGCTTATGAATGTGCATTAAACGATTGAAGGAACTCAGGCAGCTTGCGGGGCTTCCGCAGGCTTCACTGCTTCTTCGTAGGAGACCGATTTGTCGGTCACTTTAGCCTGCTGGAGAACAGTATCTACAACTTGCTCTTCGAGCACAACAGACCGAACTTCGTTCAACTGCTCATCGTTCTTGTAGTACCAGGACACGACCTGCTCCGGCTCTTGATAAGCGGAAGCCATTTCCTCGATCAACTCACGGACACGTGCATCGTCTGGCTTCAGCTCGTATTGCTTGACCACCTCAGCAACGATCAGACCCAGCACGACACGGCGCTTGGCCTGCTCTTCGAACAACTCAGCAGGCAGCTGCTCTGGTTTGATATTGCCGCCGAACTGTTGAACGGCCTGAACACGTAGACGGTTCACTTCGTTGTCGATCAGGGCCTTTGGCACTTCGATCGGGTTGGCGCTAACCAGACCTTCCATGACCTGGTTCTTGACCTTGGTCTTGATAGCCTGGCGCAGCTCGCGCTCCATGTTCTTCTTGACTTCAGCACGGAAGCCTTCAAGACCGCCTTCCTGCACGCCGAACTGAGCGAAGAACTCGTCGTTCAGCTCCGGCAGTTGCGGAGCCTCTACGCTGTTGACAGTAACAGTGAATTCAGCCGTTTTTCCTGCCAGGTCTAGGTTCTGATAGTCCTCAGGGAAGGTCGGATTGATGACCTTCTCTTCACCTGCCTTGGCGCCAACCAATGCGGACTCGAAACCAGGAATCATACGACCGGAGCCCAGAACAAGCTGCGTACCCTGCGCCGATCCGCCAGCGAAAGCCTCACCGTCGATCTTTCCAACGAAATCGATGTTCAGCTGATCACCATCTTCGGCAGCACGATCAACCGTTTCAAAGCGGGTGTTCTGCTTGCGCAGGATTTCAAGCATGTTGTCTACGTCAGCATCAGCCACTTCAGCCTGCAGACGCTCGACTTCGATAGCGTCCAGACCGGCTACTTTGAATTCGGGGAACACTTCGAATGTTGCGACGTACTCCAGATCCTTGCCCTTTTCGAACACCTTAGGCTCGACCGCCGGAGCGCCAGCCGGGTTCAGCTTCTCGGCAACGACAGCCTCATAGAAGGTAGCCTGAATAAGGTCGCCCAATGCTTCCTGGCGTGCAGCCGCCTCGTAACGCTGGCGGATAACGCTCATCGGCACCTTGCCGGGACGGAAGCCTGGGATTTTTGCACGGCTGGCGGTCTGTTGCAGACGCTTGTTGACTTCGGTCTCGATGCGCTCGACCGGCACGCCAATGGTCATGCGGCGCTCAAGAGCGGAGGTGCTTTCAACAGAAACTTGCATGGATTTTCCTCGTTGCACAGACATAAGCCGGCATTCCGGCCCCAGAATGGGCAAGCATTCTAGTGGCTCGTATCGGAGAAGTCACCCTGCTGATCAGGGCACAAAAAAACAGAGCCGCCCAGGGTTCGTTTAATTCTGTCAGAACGCCAAGCGCTGGCAGCGGTCCATAGCGCCCCTGACGCTAATTAAAAATGGATTGCCACCAAAACGCCCACCCAACGCGGACGGGCAAAGCAGCCCCAACGTGAGTGGTCTATCTTTTAGATGCACTGCTACCAATCCTAAACATGAAGGATGAACGAACCATGGCCGATGACTTTGGAAAGCTGGTGTTAAGGGTTTCGCTGGGTGTGCTGATTCTCCTGCATGGGCTTTTCAAGCTGCATAACGGTATCGACGGGATTGCGGGCATGCTAGCCAGCCATGGGCTGCCCACTTTTTTGGCTTACGGCGTATATATAGGTGAAGTGATTGCGCCGACCTTGGTGATTCTGGGTGTATTCACCCGAATTGGTGCGTTGCTCATAGCAGGCAACATGCTCGTCGCATTTGGACTCGCCCATCTACAGGAGCTGTTCTCGCTCGGCCAAATGGGTGGCTGGGCTCTTGAGCTTCAAGGCATGTTTCTGTTTGGATCCATCGCCGTCGCCCTTATCGGTGCGGGCAGGTTCAGTATTGGCGGGACCGCTGGGCGATATAACTAACGAGGGTGCCTCATGCCATCGGCACTCGTCGGCAGACAGCTAATACGACTGTTACCTCTTCGAGACAAATCCCGGCATTGAAGGGCGTTGTTTGATGCAGAAGCAACCGCTTAGTGCCGGATAGCCGGCAGCGAGATATTTAACACATCAACGATCTTGACCATGAACAGTCCATGACGGCTCCCCCGCCAATACGTCAGCCTTGCCCGCCTGCCGCCTGCATCTGCGGACGCGATCAGTTGCTCGAAGCGTCCAGCAACAGTGACCTGCGCATCCTCCAGCTGACCCGCCAGGAGGAGAACCGCTTGCTTTCCCGCTTGGAAAACCTGGAAGACCTTGCCGATCTTGAGCGTATGCAGCGTCGAATCTATGAACAGCTCGGGGTTCGCCTTCATATCGCACCGGGTTTCAACGAAGTGCGCAGCATGCGCGGCATCCGCATTGACATTGAGGAGTTACCAGGCTTGTGCCGCAAGACCCGGCAATCGATCCCGGCGGCGATCCGCCGCGGCCTGGAAAAGCGCCCGGAAATCGCCTTCAGCTTGCTCAACGCACACGACCTGTTGCGCGATGCGTGACAACCCACGCAACGACCGAAGGCGCGGCGATGGCACTCGTTGCCGCCATCTGCGATAGTTGTACGACCAGCTTATTCGGCTGGTCTGCTGCTAGCCCACAAGGCTGGCCCTGCTTATGACGCCTTGCGAGTTCTGCTGCTTCCTACCGTCGGCAGCCTGCCGCGTCCTTCGCGCCACCCGCGCGTTTCGATGGCTCACCTGCCATCACTGAGCCGATCGCTGTTGTCGGTGCTCGGCCGTTCGTCAATAACAACCAAAAGACCGATCCGAACAAGGACGCCTCATGAAACTGACTCGTTGCTTAACTGCGCTGGCTGCCGCCGCTGCGCTCTCTGCCACCTTCGCCGCTTCGGCTCGTGAATATTCCGTTTCCACTGTGCTTTCCGACGCCTTCCCGTGGGGCCAGGCCGCCCAGAAATGGGCTGACCTGGTTGAGGAGCGCTCAAACGGCGAAATCACCCTGCGTGTATACCCCAACGCACAACTGGTCGCGGGCGACCAGACCAAGGAATTCTCCGCGATGCGTTCCGGATTGATCGACATGGCTGTCGGATCGACCATCAACTGGTCGCCACAAGTTCCAGAGCTCAACCTCTTCTCCTTACCCTTCCTGATGGCAGACAGCGCCGACCTCGACGCCATCACCCAGGGGAACGCCGGCGAGCAAGCATTCGCCGCCATCGAGAAACGCGGCATCGTTCCGCTGGCCTGGGGTGAGAACGGTTTCCGGGAGATATCCAACTCGGTCAAGCCCGTGAAGACACCCGCCGACTTGAAAGGCCTGAAGATCCGTGTAGTGGGTTCCCCCCTCTTCCAAGACACCTTCACCGCACTGGGCGCCAATCCGACCCAGATGAGCTGGGCGGACGCCAAACCCGCATTGACCACCGGCGCGGTTGATGGGCAGGAGAATCCGTTATCCGTGTTCGACGTGGCGCGGGTCGATCAGGTCGGGCAGAAATATCTGACGCTCTGGCATTACATGGCCGACCCCTTGATCTTCGCGGTCAACCAGCGTGTCTGGAAGGAGCTGCCAGAAGCCGACCGCGAACTGCTGCGTC
>JAKUTK010000123.1 GCA_022448005.1 Pseudomonas sp. | reverse complement strand
GCGCTCTCGCCCTCTAACACCTCTCCATCAACGGGTACCTTTTCACCAGGACGAACGCGCAGATGGTCGCCCTCGTGGACATGCGTGAGCGGAATGTCCTCCTCGGATCCATCCTTGGCGATACGGCGAGCGGTTTTAGGCGACAGGCCAAGCAGGGACTTGATTGCAGAGGATGTCTGGGAGCGGGCCTTCAACTCGAGCAGCTGTCCTAGCAGGGTCAGCGAAATGATCACCGCGGCGGCTTCGTAATAAACGCCTATCCGGCCACCCACCATGAAGGACGCTGGAAATATGCTCGGTAAGACAGTTGCCACGACGCTGTAAATATACGCAGCCCCCGTGCCCAGACCAATCAATGTCCACATGTTTGGGCTGCGATGTTTGACCGAGGCGAGGCCGCGCGAAAAAAATGGCCAGCCTGCCCACAAAACAACTGGGGTCGTGAGGGCCAGTTCAACCCAATTCTGGCTAGCTCCATGAAACAGCGGAAGTGCATGTCCCGCCATGGCCAGCAAGGTCACAGCAACCGTTAACGGCAATGACCACCAGAACCGCCTTGAGAAGTCCTTGAGTTCAGGATTCTCCTCTTCGTCAAGTTCGGGAATCAGCGGTTCCAGTGACATCCCGCAGATAGGGCAATCACCTGGTCCCATTTGGCGAATTTCAGGGTGCATTGGGCAGGTGTACTCGGTCGTTGCATCACCGGCGGGTGCCTTCTGTGCGGACGGCGCGGGTGCCAGAGATGCCGGTCCTTGAGCCTGCTGTGCAGCGATATATCGAGCAGGGTCAGAACGGAACTTGGTCCGGCACCCCTGGCTGCAGAAGCGGTAAATTATTCCTTGGTGATCCTGTTCATATTCGCTGTCCTCTTTCACCTTCATCCCGCAGACCGGGTCTTTGAGTGCAGCAGTACCTTTCGTTTGGTCGGGTTGGGAATGGCACTGCGGAGAGGACATACGGGCACCTTTTAGTTTGGTTAGCAACGAACTTGTCCTATTGCAGGACGTTTGTGGGTTTTTCCATTGCTTGCAGCGTCCGACAACCAATATATGCAAAGCGTCCTGACCAAAGGCTGAGGTAATCATTACATTTCTGTCAGGTTCTCCGGTATGTCAGGTCGTACGAATGTTGAAGCGAGCTTCTGAAAAAAGCAGCTCGCGCAGATACTGCTTGCTGGCCTAGCCTATGCCTCCATTATCCGATGCTCGGCCGCTTTCTTTTAATGAATACCGAACCGTGCAAAGCCTAAGCGCAGGTACTCTGTTTTGATCGAAGCCGTAATTTTTGATGTCTATGGCACGCTCCTGCAAATCGGTGAACGACGGCGGCCATTTCGAAAGCTCTTAAAACAGGCACGCAGCCAAGGTCGTCAACCTAGGGATGATGATGCCAGGACATTGATGACACGAAACTTGGGGTTGGCCGGCGCCGCCAATCTGTTTGGTACACAGCTAGGTAACGATGAGCTTGCGACTTTGGAGCTTGATCTCTACGCGGAACTGGCCAGCGTGCGTCCCTATGATGACACCCTGCGGGCACTGGAAAGCCTTAAGAGAGCGGGGCTGAAAGTGGCGCTGTGCTCCAACTTGGCTACCCCCTATGTCATACCCGCCAAGCTGCTACTGCCTGAGTTCGACGCCTATGCCTGGAGCTTTGATGTGGGCGCGATCAAACCGGAGCCAGCGATCTACGAACATCTGCTAAAGCGGTTGGATTGCAAAGCGTCTTCAATTGCAATGATCGGCGATACAATGGAGGCCGATGTGCTCGGCCCCGGTAGGCTGGGAATGCATAGCTTCCACCTCCAACGCGATGCCAGCAGTGGTCCTAAGCGATTCACTAGCCTGAACGAATTTGCAGACTATATTTTGGGTCATGGGGACCGTCACTAGAACGTAGCACTAGCGCACATCGAGGTCGCCTCCACCTATCGGACTTCAGTTCAAGCACTCGCAACTCGCTTGTAGTGCTTTTCCTGACGATGGCGCTTCCAGAGTCCGCTCGCGCATTGGCCGCAGCGGTTGTGATCACTCAGGCATTCGTAGAGCTGATTGGTTAAGCGGGGCTACCACCGACAGCGTGAAGGAAAGCCGATCAGTGCGGCTTCGTCTCGCTGATGGACTTTGCAGCCCACGTTCTGCAATACCCACCATCCGCTAACGGCTAAAGCTGCGTCGCCAGTTTTAGCTGACGCCGCTAGACCCGGATGGCTTAGAGGCATGACGACGCCCTTTTCTGTAACGGGAGCTCCTTCAGCTCTTGAGCGCCAGAATACGCCGAGCGCCGTTGAGAACGATGAATCCCACAACGGTACCGATAATCAGGTCTGGGTAGTTGGACCCAGTCCAAGCGACGAGCGCTCCGGCGACTATAACCCCCATGTTGATGACCACATCATTGGCGGAGAATATCCAGCTCGCTTTCATGTGAGCACCACCTTCCCGGTGTTTGGAAATCAGCAGCAAACAACCCGTGTTGGCGAGCAATGCCAGGAACGCGACGGCCATCATTATCAGCGACTCGGGCTCGCTACCGAATACAAAGCGCCTGATCACCTCTACGAGCACGCCGAGAGCCAAAATTAGCTGGAGAACACCAGCAAGGTGTGCAGCACGTACCTGCAGACTGACGCTACGCCCAACTGCATAAAGGGCTAGGCCGTACACTGCCGCGTCAGCGAACATGTCGAGCGAATCGGCAATCAGGCCCGTGGACCTGGCGATCAGGCCAGCGGTCATCTCAACCACGAACATGAAGGCGTTGATGCCTAACAGTAAGCGTAGGGAGCGGGATTCCTGTGTAGTGTCGGCCGAATTCCCAGCGGCTTTGATCATCTCTGGGTCGGCGGCGACGGTTTTCTTGGAGAGTGGCGCCTAGCCCTAACGTCGCCAGCTTTGTGGTTATGGGCTCAACGACACCGCCATGCATGACCTCTAACCGGCGGTCCGACAAATCAAAAGTCAGCTTCCGAATTCCGTCCAAACCACTCAGGGCCAAGCGGATCATTCGCTCTTCTGATGGACAATCCATCTTGGGCACGGCATAAACACTGACCCATTGCCCCGTCGTATCGGAAGGGTTTTGCACACCGGCATCGGCGGCTGGTGTCGCATCGCAGCCGCAGGGACCATCGGACTTGCTCATGATACGGCTCCACTTGAAATCGAAGATGGGATCATTAAAAGCCTTATAGCTACTATAAGGTCAATAACGCAGAGCCGATGAGGATTCACACGATGCGCATTGGTCAGTTAGCAAGGCTGGTAGGGATTGATACACAGACGATCCGCTTCTGAGCGGCTAGCCTTTATTCGCCGCTGCCGAATCTTGAACTTGTTACTTCCAGAGATTCAAGAACTCCAAAGCTACCAAGATGACCCTCGCCAACCTTGTACGGCCGTTAATGCCTTGCTCGATGTTTATATTTCTCAAGTCAGATTTCAGATAACCGCTCTGCAGTCACTCGAACGATGGGAGCCCACAGAATTCGGAAAAAAATCGTACGCTAAGGTTTTGCGGGCATCCGTAGCGGCCGGAACTTCCCGTACTCCAGCCTGCGGCTCTGTACAGGCGGCAGCTGCCGAGCAAGCTCGCAGCGAGACGCTGGAGGAGCAGCTCACGCGGCTGCGTAATTCAACACCGCCGAAGCGGAAATCCAAGCCTTGGACCGCCGCAAAACCGAAAAATGATCCATAAGCATCGCGCGTTAGGGTTGATGCGTTAATGACGCTGAGTATCAACCTCAGTCTAGGTCAGACGTAATCCACGATAGCAGCCCACGGTTCTGCTGAAGCTGCCGCTTAGCTGTCTAAGGTCATTACGCGGCGGAAAAGATTGTTCGCGTTTTCAGGAATTTGGTCGGCGTTTCCAGCGCCGAATCGAGGTAGCTTTGTCCACCTTCGACAGTATATTTGTAACTGACTGAGCCATCCCTATCATCCGTCAGTTCAGATATTTCTAATAGCGGCTCCATAGCCCAGCGACCGGTATTATTCATAGCGCGAGTACTAATGAGCTGTGTCTCTTTAACCTGAAATCGATCATGCAAGTCGTGCAACTCGCGTATCGCTTGCTCTAGGTCCTGTACCGAGCCAAGCAGATACATAGAGCTCCTCTCGAATTCCAATTCGATTACCTCCAAATGAAACCAAGCGCAATGGACGTTACGCTCGACAAAGCGCCAATGTCGGACACCACTCCTGCCAAATACCTCAGGAAGTGCTATTTCTGCAGAAAGATGGGTAACAAACATGACTGACCCTGCCCAATGAATCCTATAGATTGTAGCCCTATAGTGTACGAAAAGGCTTCATCGTTCCTTTTGCAAGGCTGGCAAAATGGAACTGAAGCAAGCGTTCGGACTCGCATTGAAGCGCTATCGATTGCGCAAACGGCTATCCCAAGAAGATTTCTCGATCGTCAGTAGTAGAACCTACTTGAGCTCTTTGGAGCGAGGGCTCAAGAGCCCGACCATCGACAAGGTGCACGACCTAGCGTCTACGCTCGGTGTGCACCCGCTCACAATTTTGGCTAGCACCTATCTGATACATGACGGCTACGCGAGCGCCGACGACCTTCTAAAAAGGATTGGCCAAGAGTTGTCTGCCTATGAATCGGAAGCATCTTGACGGCTACCGCAATTCAGTACTGCTGGTTAACGAACAGCATATAACATAGTTGGTCCGGGCCTTCGTCTAGGTTCTCAAAGCCGAACAGCATATGATTGGTATTGGTGCCACCGTCGGCAGCCGACCAACACCGCTCGGGCTTTAGGTATTGGCGGGAAGGGCGAGTGCATCCGCCTGTGCGCAGTCTCATGACTAACTATGCCAGCATGATTGGGCGGAGCCTCGTTCTTGGCACAATTTTCAGAGAGCGTTGCGGCCACCGCAGCGGAATGCTTGGCCCTCTCTTGGTTGCCGTGACGTTTTGGGTCGTGGTGATCACCTCGACCTTGAGAGCGTGCTCATTGGCATAGGGCCGATACTGGAAAAACCATTAGAGATGCGCTGCAAGACGCAAATGGAAGCGTAGTTACGGCCTGATGCACCTTTGGTTATCGCGAAGCACAGCCCATCCGGGAATATTGCAAACCCCGCGCATCAGACCGTATGGGCCAGCTTGTTTGCGATGAGTCTTTCGGAAAGTCAACAACGGACGGCTGCTACCGCCCGGCTGCAGATCGGTTATGGGCGGGCGTATACTGAAAGAGCTCCGTTGGGGTTGTCGAGATTTTGGCTCTGGTAGGGGTATCGAATTGCAGAGTGGCGTGGTCAGGACGCTGCCGGTGGGTCAACTACGACTTCCTGAAGGTAGGGGTAGCTAGCCGGTCCGGCTCGCTATACTGACGTTTTGCACTTGGGACGGTCACCGTCTCCCCGCGGACAACAAATTCGGAGCATTGCACCGTGAGCTTGGTAAAAGAACGTACCGCCGCCGTTGTGCAGACACGAGATTTTCTTCTTAAATTGTCTAGAGAATCATCTCTGCCTGAATCCTTGCGTCTTCAGGCTAAACATCTATTGAGGCATTACCCCACTTCTAAGGATGTTTGGCTGGCTGGTAGGGCTGAAGAACGGCGTCGACACGAGCTATCACTATTAGAAAGTAAGCACGGTCCTCTGCATCCGTCGCTCGGCCTTTGGCTTGTCGTCGATCCGATGTTTTGTGACGAGAGCGCTGATGCGAGCTCAGCCACGCCGTAAGATGGCGTAGCAGAGTCCTCGCGTTGGGTAAGCGAGCGCCTGCAACGTGGACTGATTTGGGAATATCAAATTGAAAAAAAAGCGAAGCCGAAAGTAACGCTGGATTATGCAGGCACAGTACATCAGATCAACGCAGAGGCAAGGGAATGAAAAACAAGCCGATTCGTACCGATGGCGACCTGGCTGCGGCTTTCGCGCTTCTGGAGCAACTGTGGGGCGCCCAGATCGGTTCGCCAGAAGGTGATGGGCTGGAAGAACTCGCGGCGTTGATCGAGAAATACGAGGACGAGCACTATCCGATGCCGCCTTCTGATCCCGTCGAGGCCATTAATTTCCGAATGGGACAGCAAGGGCTGGGTGAAATCTAGCGCGACCTATAGCCAAGAACGAATGGTTAAGTGAGCAAGTTGCCAGCATTAACTGCGGACTACTATAGCGCTATCGAAGCCAGCTCAAGTACAACTGCCTGTTGGCGAGCTACGGTTCATCATAGCCTGCGCCTCGGTTGGATCGACGGCTATAGCTTTGGGCGGTTGGCAGCAGGCCGCTGAGGAATTCTGCAACTGGCCGATAAAAGCCCTTCGCGAATAGCTGCTTTCGGCTAGCGGTCAATGGGCATTCCGAGGCGGCGAACACAATGCTGATCGCATCCATACAGGCATTCTGCAGGCTTTGAGTTTACGCAACTCTTCGCTACTCATGGCATTGGTAATGATGGAAACAATTTGGGCGGACAGCCCTTGTTTTCCCAGGTAATAAAATGCGGTGAGCACGGTTCCTACCTTCGTTCCGGCATACTGCAGACGCGCACTTTCTACGTGCCTGAGGCGAACCACCGCGTTGCCAACTTTAATCTCGCGGGTCGTACCGCTGGTGTAGTAGGTCGGCAGCACCTGCATTTGTGTACTGAGGCCCAGCCTCCTAACAGCCTCCGCTCCGTGGATTTGTATCGTCTCGCCGTTCGCTTTGGCGAGAATCATCATTATGGCCAGCGGGTTAGGGCGTACCCTGCCGCCGGTGTATAGGCTCATCTTCGGTCGCATATAAACGCCGCGAGCGACACGCTCCAGTGAGCCTGATTTAACTAAGCTTGAAAGCGCCTTATCGATCGCGGCTCTAGAACCTAACTGTGCGAAAATCACGCGTGAAAAAGGCCTCCCTTTTTGCATGCGCTTGATTCGGTTCGAGATAGCTTTTGCGACAGACATGAGTGCCTTTAAACAGCCTTGTGGCAGATAGGAAGAGTGAAGCAATCCTTCAGCCGTTAGCCAAGAAATGCCTACGTGCGGTGCGTGGCTTGAGCCCAACCGAGAAATGGGTCACTGATAAACCCCGTACTCAACACGCTCTAGATAATCGTTTACCACTTGAAACCCCACAGGATTGCCGACAACGTCTAAAGGTATTTCGCCATCGAAATATTTGCAGGGTCGCCCCAGCCATTCTTCGGCTAGCTTTTGAGTACCGAACACTTTAATCGCGCGCTCCAGAATCGTCGCGTATTGAAAGGCCAAGGCGCTCTGCAGGGAATTGAGGCGCACAGTTTGATTACCCTTGCTCTGTCGTTGGATCGTCCTTGCGGATTTGCTAACGATGCGGCTCAGGATCTTCTCCGCCGAGTAGAGATCGGAAATCGAAAGCATGTCTTGTACATCTTTCATCTCAAAGCCCTCAGCAGTCAGTTTGTAGATCATAACCGGACTGAGCAGCGCAGAGTCACTACGAAGAAGGTACTCCGTAGGCTTGCGGGCGGCGAGTGTCGCCTTATCGGCACGCGTGCCGGCAGCAACCATAGCGAGCTCCTTCATATTTGGCATGACAAACCTTTGGCTCTACTTGATCCACACTGCGCTTAGTGTGGGAGCTTGTGGTTCTGACACTTCATTCCGAACATCAGGACCCACTCGCACTGGTGATTCGGACTCAACCATTCAAGCGGTTGTGACCCACTGCGCTGGCGATGCTGACCCACCACTAGCGCTAACTGTCCGCTCCCTTTCCTCACAGGTGCCACAGTTGCTTGAGGAAGGTAGTCGAAATATTTATGCCAATCTCGGCTGCGCTGACGCTGATGTAATGCCGCGAAAAGCCAGGCTCGTCGTGCGTATCAGTGATGCTATTTCCGCCAAGGCACCGGGACTGGAGCCCCTAATGCCGATACGGTGTGAGCGGTGGACGATGCGATCAACGATCCGCTGCTTTTTGAGGCGCGAAGTAACCGTCCGGCCAAACCATCTACCCAGCCCCGCAAGACCAGGACATGGTGTGCACTTAAATTAAGTGGACACC
>JAKUTK010000122.1 GCA_022448005.1 Pseudomonas sp. | reverse complement strand
GTCTCTAGGGTGGGACGGCCTCCCGGTAACGCTCTGGATTATCGTCACTTGACGATGCAATCAACATACAAGGGTGGCAGCTCCTCTGTGACGACCGTAACGGCGTGCGCATTGGCGAGCTGAACGCCGAATAGCGATGCGACTAACCACAAGGCCAGTGTGAGACGGGGGAGCGAGGTTCGAAGCATCGGGCGACCTCTCGGACAACTAAACGTCCGACGAACAACAGGAGACTGGCCATCATAATGGCACCATTCAAACGGCAGTCGAGCACTCCTTTAGTCGGCACAACCGGGGCTGACTTGAACGCTGGGACGCGTCTACTTCAAGCCCGGCGACGGACGGGGTGTGATCGCTCGAACGATCTGGAAAGAGCGCCCGAGGCGCTTCTAAAACAACGTTATGGTCTGCTCGGTCGCTAACCTTCGCTTAACGCGACGTACATCGCACCAGCGGCACGAAAGTCGTCGTCCAGGTTCGTTCGCCATCGCAACGGAATGGCAGCTTGGCTCAGCACTCACACCCGTGAGCGCACCTGCCGCGGGCTAATACCGAACTGCCGTTTGAAGGCTGTGGCAAAGTTGGCTGGGCTGTTGTAGCCGGCGCGCCAAGCTGCTTCAGTGACCGTTGCGCCTTCTCGCTCCAGCGCCTCGCGTGCGCCATTCAGACGCCGACCGCGCTGGTACTCGAATACCGTCATGCCCTTGAACGAGCGGAACTGGCGCTGCAACGTCGTGGCGTTGACGCCCGTTTCGCGCGCGATTTGGTCAAGGCTCCAGCCGTCGGCTTCGCCGCTATCAAGCCGCTCGACGAGGCGTTGCAGGCGGCGGTATTCATGAGGCCGCAAACCGGGTTCTACCAGGGTCGCTGACTCGCCAAGGCTGGCAAGCGCTTCGCAGGCAATTTCCAACGCCCGGCTTTGCAGATACAGGCTGGCCAGCAAGGCGTCGAAACCCGGTGGGTTGAGCATCTGGTCAGCCAAAGACAGCAGGCGCGACGAGGGTTTCCAGACACGTGGCGCCAGATGGCTGCTCATAAAGCGTCGGATTGCGCCGTCTGTCGCGCCTACGCCCTCGCCATGACCTTCGAACCAGTTCGGGGTCAGGCTCACCACCAGCTTGCGGATATGAGCGCCGCGGCGTGCCTGACGGCGGAACTGCACCGGCTCGTTCATCGAGACCGCGACGCCCTCGGGCGTACGGCGGCTTGAAGGATGACCGAGCGTTAGCGGCAGGTCGCCATAGCTAACCTGACTCTGCCCCTGAAGAAAGAGCACAAAGGACACTCGCGGATCCACGGTGTTTTCGGTAACGAAGTCCTGTAGCTCCTCGCAATCGGACCAGTGCAGAGAAAGACCGTCACGCAGCTGTGCCCATTTCACCCGGCCATAGAACAGGCGGTCATCGCCGCCGTCTGGCAAGTGCAGACCCGTCCGGCTAGTCGCCGGCAGCTCGTCGCCGCGGATGATGTGATCGGGTTGGTTCATGCAGCGCTGCACCTCGCACGCGATTGCAAAGCAATTACTTGGTCGCGCAAAGGTTCGCGACCCGGACGCATGGCAGACTACGCGCCGACATCTTTTGATGCAAATCGTTATCATTAAGCGCCGCGAACCTTTGCCATTTACGCAATGCCCGCGACAGGAGCCGACCCATGGACAGAACCCCTCGCACCCTCAGCCTCGGACAACGTTCGCGGCGCCTGCTGCTGGCCGGCTTGCTTGCGCCTTTCCCGTTAAGTGCGCTGGCGCAAAGCGTTTCCGTGCAGAACGAGCCGGTCGAATTGGAAAGCATCACCGTCGAGGGCAACCGCCTGTACGACATGCCGTCGTCGGAGCAGACCGGCGGCTACACGGTGCAAGCAGCAACGGTTGGCACAAAGACACCTGCCGAGCTGCGCGATATCCCGCAGTCGATCACCGTTTACACAGACGATTACATCAGGGACCGCCAGTTCGTAAACCTTGACGACCTGGCCAAGTACACCGCGGGCCTACGTACCCTGACCAACGACAGCGGTCGTTCGTCGATCTATGCCCGCGGCTATGAGTACGATGAGTTCAATATCAATGGGCTCCCTGCACCGATGGCCAGCATCCACGGCACGGTTCCGTCGCTTTCGCCGTTCGACAGGGTAGAGATCATGCGCGGTCCTTCGGGTCTGTTCAGCAGTACCAGCGAAATGGGCGGCGTCGTCAATATGGTACGCAAGCGCCCGACGCGCGAGTTCCAGGGCAGCTTGACTGGCCGCTACGGCAGTTGGGACCAGAACTATCTGGAAGCCGACCTCTCCGGTCCGCTCGATGAAGCGGGTCACATACGCGGACGCACAGTTGTCTCTCGAGCCGACAGCAATGGCGAGGTGGATTACAACGAGAACACCAGTGAGAGCTTTTACGGCGCGCTGGACATCGACCTGGGAGACGCAACCACGCTGTCCCTTGGACTGATCCACCAGACCAAGGACATCGCTCCCCACAACGGCTACCCCACCGATTCGGCCGGAGATTTGCTGGACTGGAGTCACTCGACCTACCTGGGCGCCGACTGGAACGACTTCAACGGTCGCACCACCGATGCTATTGCCGAGTTGACTCACCGCTTCGACACCGGCGGCTATGGTCGACTGGCCGTGCGGGGCTCCACACGTGACACAGACTATCTGTACGCCTATACCGGCAGCGCTGTGGCAGCCAACGGAAACACGCGAATGGTCGCCGCCGGGCGTGACTTTCAGCAGGATGCACTGGCCGTCGATGCCAGCTACAGCCAGCCATTCGAGTTGCTGGGCCAGGTCAGCGAATTCGTGGGCGGCAGCGATTTCAAACGCTACGACAGCGACTATCGCAACGGCAGTGCTGTGCTCGGCACGGTCAATATCTTTGGCTATCAGCCCACGCGCTTTGCCAAACCGGACCTGAGCTATTCAACACGCGTCAGTAGCGACGATCAGGAAGCAGGTCTCTACGCCAAGCTGACATTACGGCCGATCGAAAGGTTGGCGCTCATTGGTGGAGCCCGCGTGAGCTGGTATGAAGGCGACGCCACTTCAACGAACCTCAAAACAGGCGTCGTCGTCTCGGATGAGCAGCATGAGAACGGTCACGTCACGCCTTATGGCGGCTTGGTATTCGACCTCGACGAGCGGCATTCGCTGTATGCCAGCTATTCGCAGGTCTTCAAGCCTCAGTCCGAGACCGACGCTAACGGTCAGCTCATCGACCCACGCGAAGGCGAGCAATACGAAGTCGGCATCAAGGGCAGCTATTACGGCGGGGATCTGAACGCCCGTGTCACCGCCTTTCAACTGACCGACGAGAACCGCGCTACCGATGCCGACGGATTGTCCGGCACGGCCGATTACGCAGCGGCTGGCAAGGCGCGTATCCGCGGTGGTGAATTTGAGGTCAGCGGTTACCTGACGCCTCAGTGGGAGCTGATTGCGGGCTACACCTACATGGAGACTGAAAACCTTGCAGGTGACGAGAACGTTCTGTTCGTACTCATGCCCACGCATCAGGCCTCTTTGTGGAGCAAGTACACCCTGGCCGGCGGACCGCTACGCGGGCTGGGGCTGGGCGCCGGTATCAGCACCATGAGCGACTTTTCCTACGAACGCCAAGGGATCACCGTTAGCGCACCGGGGTATGCCGTGGTCGACGCCAAGCTGTCGTACCCGGTCACCGAGCAACTCACTGCGACGTTCGACGTAAACAACCTGCTCGATCGCGACTACATTTCGCGGGTAGGCAGCACCTCAACCTTCAATTTCCAGGGCCCGTCGCGCAATTTCACCATCGGCGCGCGCTACGAGTTCTGATCCTCTCGCCGCCGGCCGTGGGGGCGGCGGAGCTTAACGGAGGCATTCATGCCCAAGTTTCACGCACGCGTCGCAACGCCACGCGCTTCACGCAACATGACCCGCCTGTTCAAGCACTTTGCCCACAAAGGGGAGGTCCGACTCGATGAGCAACAAGCAGAGGTCGTGTTCGTCTTTGGTGAGTGCCGCATGTTTGCCGGACCTGAGCAGCTCTTGATCGATTGCCTCGCGGAGCCCGGTGAGGCAGAAAAACGCCTGCGTTTCGTAATCGCGGACCACCTCAACCGTTTTTCCGGTGACGAGGCGTTGCAGGTCGAATGGCAGGAGGGCCCCCTGCCGGATGCGCCTGCCGAGCGGCCAGAATGAATGCCTTGATGGCGCTGCTGGTTGCCAGTCAGGGGCTCGGCGATGCCTCGGCCCAAGCCGCCGAGACGGACGGATGGAAGCCGGTGGTGTTGCCGCAAACTGAACAACGCGACATCCATTCGCGCAACACCGGTGATAATTACAGGATTTTCATTTTCCAGCCGCAGCAGCCGGCGCCACCGGGTGGCTATCCGGTGCTCTACGTGCTTGATGGCAATGCTTTATTTCCCATGCTGGCAGTGCAAGCCATCGCGCATGAAAGCAGCCCTGATCCCGCGACACGCGCCTCAGTGGTAGTAGTGGGTATCGGCTATCCCGGCGACGCGCTGTATGACATCGACAGACGCACGCGGGACTATACGCCGCCGGCCGCGGTTGCGAGAAACGACAGCAACGACCTTCGCTACGGCGGCGCCGACCGGTTTCTGGCTTTCGTGCAAACCGAGCTGAAACCTCTGATCGAAGCTCGATATGCTATCGACCCACGCCGCCAGACGCTGTTTGGACACTCTTACGGCGGGCTATTCACGCTGTATACGCTGATGACCCAGCCTGACGCCTTCCAGAATTATCTGGCGGCCAGCCCATCGATCTGGTGGAACGATCATCAGCTGCTAGAACAGAGCGGCCCTCTGCTCGCAGAGTCGAACCTACAACCGAAACGTCTCTGGCTGACTGTCGGCGAGGCTGAGGAGCCCTTACCGGGCAAAGTTGCTACATCAGGGCGTGAGCGACGCCTTGTTGAGCGGCGGATGCGCAGTAACGTGCAGCAATTGTTCGAGCGCTGGGCATCACTAGAGCGCCACGGCCTGAAGCGCACCCTGACCATCCACCCAGGCGCCGGCCATGGCGAGAACGCTACGCTCACGGCAGCCGACGCGACCAATTTTGCACTGCAAGCTGACGCCTCTTCGCAAGGCGCGGTCAGCGAACCTCGAACCGCTGCTCAGTCAGCTGTCGATCGCCCTGAAACACCATGAAGCGCCATTCACCGGCTACCAGCTCATACGGTTCGGTGAATTCAAACGCCATGACATCCACGGTCACATCCGGCACAAGCTTCTGCACCACTTCGTAGCGATCGTGGCGTTGGCCGTTCGGATCGACAACGCCGGGAGTGAAGTACATCAAAGTAAGCGGCACGTCGTCGGCACGCTTGCCTTCTAGCCGATAACGCAAACCGAACTTGGTGCCAATCTTCATTGGAATTTGATCAGTCTCCAGGATGCGTTGTTCGCCACTGACCAGCACGCGCTCACCGGGCTGCTGATCCTGATAACGGCTTTCAAACACACCCACTTCAATCGGGCCGGTCACATGCACTTCAGCATGAGCCAAACCGGGCAATAGCAACGAGACCAGCAGTGGACGAAAAATAGGCATGACGAGCTTCCCAGCAACGGAGGCGCAAGCCTATGCCATGAACGTGACAACATCGTGAATTCTAACATCAGGACCGCCTGCAGAGGTTCAGTACCGAAAGTCTTGGATCTTGGCGACAACAGCGCAAACTCAGCCCGCCAACACCGGTCCCATGTGGTGTTAGAGTCGCCGCCCTCAACCATCTGTAGGAGAAACCATGCGCGCCTTGTTTACCGCCGCCTTCCTGACATTGCCGATGACCTTTGCGTCGTTTTCCTTTGCCGCCGAGTCGCCAGTCGGACGTTGGCAGACCATTGATGACGAAACCGGCAAGCCCAAGTCCGTCGTCGAAATACAGCAGGCTGCAGACGGTTCGTTAAGCGGCGAAGTGGCAGAGATTCTGCGGTCCGAGCAGGGCGAGAACCCCGTGTGCAACGCCTGTGACGGTGAGCGCAAAGACAAGCCAATTGCGGGAATGACTATCCTTTGGGGCCTGAAGCCGGACGGCGAGGGCGTCTGGAGCGGCGGCACCATCCTCGACCCGGCAAAAGGCAAGACCTATCGCGCCAAGGTCACTCTGCTCGAAGATGGAGCAAAGCTTGAGATGCGCGGTTACATCGGCATCGAAGCCTTGGGCCGCACCCAGACATGGATACGTCAGTAGTTAGGGATGCCTCGAGCCAAGCCGGTCATCCGGCATGGCCTGAACGGCTGAGCAGTGCTCCGCACGGCATAGCCGGTTAGCGGTCAAATCTGCCATGCATTACTTCCCTTTAGCCCCGAGTCAGAGCCGGCAGGCGACGTATCGTGCTCTATGCACCGTTTGCCTGCTTTGCATCGCACCGATGTCCGTTGCAGTCGATGAGCTTGAAGCCATCGTCGATCGTGCTGAACGCTTGGAGCAGCTTGAGACCTTAATAGTGGCTCGTCATGGGAAGGTGCTGGCCGAGCGGGGTTACCGCGGCCACCGAACGAGCTCTCCGACCAATATAAAGTCGGCATCCAAGACGGTACTCTCCGCCTTGATTGGCATTGCCATTGACAAGGGTGTTCTTACAGGGACTGACCAGCCGATCGCTGATCTGATCGGAGGTGATTTCCCAGCGAAGCCGGACGCTCGACTGCAGCAGGTCACCGTAGGCAATCTCCTATCAATGCAGGCCGGCCTCGGCTCAACCTCAGGAGCTAATTATGGGTCATGGGTGGCAAGTCCGAACTGGGTACGCGCAGCACTGGCGCGACCGTTTGAAGATGAGCCTGGCGGGGCGATGATCTACTCCACCGGATCAAGCCACTTGCTTTCGGCAATTCTTACCCGCAACACCGGCAAATCCACGCTCCAGCTTGCGCAAGAGTGGCTGGCACCGCTCGACGGCTTTGATATCAGCGCCTGGACCCGCGATCCGCAAGGCATCTACCTGGGCGGTAACGAGATGGCGATGACCCCTCATTCGCTGCTGGCCTTTGCCGAGCTATACCGACGCGGAGGCCTAACAGCATCCGGCGATAGGCTGCTGTCCAGAGACTGGATCGAAACGTCCTGGACGCTCCGCACTCGGTCGCGGTACACCGGCCATGGCTATGGTTATGGCTGGTTTGTTACCGAGCTGGCCGGCGAAGATATCCGTTATGCCTGGGGCTTCGGCGGGCAAATGCTTTACGTGGTTCCCAGGCTCGATATGTCCGTCGTAATGACCTCTGATACCCAGCCTTCCGGCGGCGCCTCAGGGCACCGCGACGCATTGCATCAGCTTCTCGGTGACATTATTGAGGCGCTGCGTTCCGACAGCTAGACCAGCACGGGACCTGAAGCGTCGAGCGGTTAGCTGCAGCGCAACCAACGCGGTCCAACATAGCTGTAAAGCGAAGGCACTCGCCGAATATCTAGGGATTGGGGTGCTAAAAGCGAGCCTTTGTCAGGGGCAAAGAGCATTTTGCATGGGCGGATCCGCGACGTTACGATCCAGCTCCTTGAACCTTCTCAAGCCAAAGTGCGCGCCTTCAAACTGACCGCGCTCCTTCCGAGCGAAGCTTATAAGAAAGACTTGCCCAACCAAACGCCCTCTTGGTTGAACAGCTCATGGCCGTCACAGACTGCAGTCTGTAGTACGTGCTTAAGGCGCGCCTGGTTAAAGAAAAACTGATTCGAGCATTTAGTGCATCAGACTGGGCAACGTATAAATATTTCCAGCGTAGTCGTCACAACCCGCTCAAACAACTCCTGACCAATACAGGATTACAGCGCCGCGCCGGCTACCGGTTCGTGCAATCGGAGTCTATAGAGAGCTAGGGATGGCCTATATTCCGCTCAGAGGCTCAAGGCTGCCGTGATGGTGGCAGCAATCCGCCATATCACCCGCATCCGTTTTAAAAGGCTACGGTTCTTCTGGGGCAGCTCAGTCGGCTAACAACCGAACCCTTACAGCGATCCAGACGTGCCACGAGGTATCACCGCCCGATTATTGCTCAGTGCGTGCACACTTTAATCAGCCCAAAGACAAACCCCCGATCTTCTTACGAAGATCGGGGGTTTGGTGGTAGAAGCTTGACGATGACCTACTCTCACATGGGGAAACCCCACACTACCATCGGCGATGCGTCGTTTCACTACTGA
>JAKUTK010000121.1 GCA_022448005.1 Pseudomonas sp. | reverse complement strand
CTGGGCGTAGATGTGCTGGGAAGAGCGGTACACACACAGGCGTACGGTTTCCAGCTCGCGCATCTTCAGGCGTGCCTTGCGAGCGCGACGCAGACGAGTAACTTTCTTTACGCTCATTTGCTATGCCCTACTTCTTCTTAGCTTCTTTACGACCGACCACTTCGTCCGAGTAACGTACGCCTTTGCCTTTGTAAGGCTCAGGCCGACGCAAAACGCGGATTTCAGCAGCCACCTGACCGACCAGTTGCTTATCGACACCCTTGATCAGGATATCGGTCTGGCTGGGGGTCTCAGCGGTAACGCCTTGCGGCAGTTCATATTCCACCGGGTGCGAGAAGCCGAGAGCCAGGGACAGCACTTGACCTTTGGCTTGCGCCTTGTAACCAACGCCAACCAGCTGAAGCTTGCGCTCGAAGCCTTGGCTGACGCCGATGACCATATTGTTAACCAGCGCACGGGTGGTACCGGCCATGGCGCGATTCTGCTGATCGCCATTGCGAGCAGCGAAACGCAACTCACCAGCCTCGTGAATCACTTCCACGGACGAGTGCACATTCAGCTCCAGAGCACCCTTGGCACCCTTTACCGAAAGCTGCTGGCCGGACATGTTGAATTCAACACCAGCGGGCAGCTTGACGGGGTTCTTAGCAACGCGAGACATGCTTATCCCCCCTTAGAACACTGTGCAGAGCACTTCGCCGCCAACGCCAGCAGCGCGAGCAGCCCGATCAGTCATCACACCCTTGTTGGTGGACACGATCGAAACACCCAGACCGCCGCGAACCTTCGGCAACTGATCAACGGATTTGTACTGGCGAAGGCCAGGACGGCTTACGCGCTTCAGCTCCTCGATGACCGGACGGCCCTCGAAATACTTAAGCTCGATAGACAGCTGCGGCTTGGCGTCGCTGCTGACGTTGTATCCTGCTATATAGCCTTCACCCTGAAGAACGTTGGCTACAGCCACCTTCAGAGTGGAAGACGGCATGCTTACGACGGACTTTTCGGCCATCTGGGCATTACGGATACGAGTTAGCATGTCCGCTAACGGGTCCTGCATACTCATGGGCTCTTGGCTCCTAATACAAAAAAATAAGCCCGGAAGGGCTCGTGTCGCCTGATAGAAGAGCGAACGCCGAAGGCGTGGCTCGGGCGAGCCGGACATTCTAGAGATAGTCCAGAAACGAATCAAGCCCCATAGGGGCTTGATTTGGAAACAGCCAGCTCGACAGGATCGCCGAGCTACCGTTCTTACCAGCTGGCTTTAACCAGACCCGGTACGTCGCCACGCATGGCCGCCTGACGCAGCATGTTACGCGCAAGACCGAACTTGCGATAAACACCGTGCGGACGACCGGTCAGACGGCAGCGGTTACGCAAGCGCGAAGCGCTTGCGTCACGAGGCTGCTTTTGCAGAGCCACCTGAGCCTCCCAACGCGCTTCCGGAGTGGACTCCGGGTTAGCGATGGTTGCTTTCAGCGCGGCACGCTTCTGGGCGTACTTGGCAACCGTTTGCTGACGCTTCAGCTCACGGTTCTTCATGCTTTGCTTAGCCATGTGCCTACTCCAATCAGTTACGGAACGGGAAGTTGAAGGCACGCAGCAGTGCGCGACCCTCTTCATCCGTCCGAGCAGTAGTGGTCAGAGTGATGTCCAGACCACGCAGGGCATCGATCTTGTCGTAATCGATTTCCGGAAAAATGATCTGCTCTTTCACACCCATGCTGTAATTGCCACGGCCGTCAAACGACTTGGCATTCAGGCCGCGGAAGTCGCGAACCCGAGGCAGGGAGATCGACAACAGGCGATCCAGGAATTCGTACATACGATCACTGCGCAATGTCACCTTGACACCGATCGGCCAGCCCTCGCGGACCTTGAAGCCAGCGATAGACTTGCGAGCGTGAGTCACGACGACCTTCTGGCCGGTGATTTTCTCAAGATCAGCAACCGCGTTATCGATGATTTTCTTATCACCGATGGCCTCGCCAATACCCATGTTCAGGGTGATCTTGGTAATGCGCGGAACTTCCATCACGTTACCAAGCTGAAGCTCTTCTTTCAGCTTGGGAGCGATTTGCTTCCGATAAACTTCTTTTAGTCGTGCCATGGTTATCTACCTAGCAGTCTCAAGCTTCAACCGGCTTTTGGGTCGACTTGAAGACACGAATTTTCTTGCCGTCTTCAACCTTGAACCCAACGCGGTCAGCCTTGTTGGTTTCGCCATTGAAAATAGCGACGTTAGAGGCGTGCAGTGGCGCCTCCTTCTCGACGATACCGCCCTGAACGCCCGACATCGGGTTCGGCTTGGTATGGCGCTTCACCAGGTTGATACCACCGACAACCAGACGGTCGTCAGCGAGAACCCGGAGCACCTTACCGCGCTTGCCCTTGTCTTTGCCGGCGATGACGATGATCTCGTCGTTGCGACGAATCTTTTGCATGCGGCTTCTCCTTACAACACTTCAGGCGCGAGCGAGACGATCTTCATGAACTTCTCGGAACGAAGCTCACGCGTCACCGGCCCGAAAATACGGGTGCCAATAGGCTCCTGCTTGTTGTTCAGCAGAACAGCAGCGTTGCCATCGAAGCGAATGATGGAGCCGTCAGGACGACGAACACCGTGACGGGTACGGACCACAACAGCTGTCATTACCTGGCCTTTCTTGACCTTGCCACGAGGAATCGCTTCCTTGACGGTAACCTTGATGATGTCGCCGATGCCGGCGTAACGGCGGTGCGAACCGCCGAGAACCTTGATACACATGACGCGACGGGCGCCACTGTTATCAGCCACATCGAGCATTGATTGAGTCTGAATCATATAATTTCTCCGACCCTTAGCCCTTAGACTTCGACGGCACGTTCGACGACATCAACCAACATCCAGCACTTGGTCTTCGCCATAGGACGAGTCTCGCGAATCGTGACCTTGTCACCGATACGGCACTGGTTGGTTTCGTCGTGGGCGTGCAGTTTGGTCGAACGCTTCACGTATTTACCGTAGATCGGGTGCTTGACGCGACGCTCGATCAGTACGGTGATGCTTTTGTCCATCTTGTCGCTGACGACGCGGCCAGTCAGCGTACGGACAGTTTTTTCAACTTCAGCCATGATCACTTACCTGCCTGCTGGTTGAGCACAGTCTTGACACGAGCGATATCGCGCTTGACTTGCGAGAGCAGGTGAGACTGCCCCAACTGGCCAGTTGCTTTCTGCATACGCAGATTGAACTGGTCGCGCAGCAGCTCGAGCAACTGCTCGTTCAGCTGCTGAGCGGATTTTTCACGAAGCTCATTCGCTTTCATCACATCACCGTCCGCTTAACAAAGGAGGTGGCGAGAGGCAGCTTTGCAGCAGCCAGGGCGAATGCCTCACGCGCCAGCTCTTCGGAAACACCCTCGATCTCGTAAAGCACCTTGCCCGGCTGAATCTGGGCAACCCAGTACTCGACGTTACCCTTACCTTTACCCATCCGCACTTCAAGCGGCTTCTTGGAAATAGGCTTGTCGGGGAAAACGCGGATCCAGATCTTGCCGCCACGCTTAACGTGACGAGTCAACGCACGACGTGCAGACTCGATCTGACGCGCAGTAAGACGACCACGGGCGACAGACTTCAGAGCGAATTCGCCGAAGCTGACTTTGCTACCGCGCTGAGCCAGGCCACGGTTGTGACCGGTCATCTGCTTGCGGAATTTTGTACGCTTTGGTTGCAACATTTGGCGTACTCCTTACTTGGCAGCTTTTTTACGAGGCGCAGGCGCTTGCGGCTTGAGCTCTTCATGGCGACCACCAATAACTTCGCCTTTGAAGATCCAAACCTTGACGCCAATCACACCGTAAGTGGTGTGTGCTTCGTAGGTGTTGTAGTCGATATCGGCACGCAGGGTGTGCAACGGCACACGACCTTCCCGATACCATTCTGTACGGGCAATTTCAGCCCCACCCAGACGGCCGCTCACCTGGATCTTGATGCCCTTGGCACCAATGCGGATCGCGTTCTGTACGGCGCGTTTCATAGCGCGGCGGAACATTACGCGACGCTCCAGCTGCTGAGCGACGTTCTGTGCTACCAGCATTGCATCGAGTTCCGGCTTGCGGATTTCTTCGATGTTGATGTGCACAGGCACACCCATTCTCTTGGTCAGGTCCTGACGCAGCTTCTCAACATCTTCACCCTTCTTGCCGATCACAATGCCGGGACGAGCGGTGTGGATGGTGATGCGTGCGGTTTGAGCCGGACGATGGATGTCGATACGGCTTACGGACGCGCTTTTTAATTTGTCTTGGAGGTATTCACGCACGTTCAGATCTGCAAGCAGATAATCGGCGTACGTACGACCGTCTGCATACCAGACGGAAGTGTGCTCCTTGACGATTCCCAGGCGAATGCCAGTGGGATGTACTTTCTGACCCATCTGATCGACTCCGTTACTTGTCCGCAACCTTGACAGTGATATGGCAAGACCGCTTGACGATGCGATCAGCGCGGCCTTTGGCACGCGGCATGATGCGCTTAAGCGAACGCCCCTCGTTGACGAAGACAGTGGAGACTTTCAGGTCGTCCACGTCAGCGCCTTCGTTGTGCTCGGCGTTGGCTACAGCCGACTCCAGCACTTTTTTCATGATCTCGGCGGCTTTCTTACTGCTGAAAGCCAGCAGGTTGAGCGCTTCGCCCACCTTCTTCCCGCGGATCTGGTCGGCGACCAGGCGGGCTTTCTGGGCGGAGATGCGAGCGCCCGACAACTTAGCGGCTACTTCCATCTTTCCTTACCCCTTAGCGCTTGCCTTTCTTGTCCGCTACGTGCCCGCGATAAGTGCGGGTACCAGCGAACTCGCCGAGTTTGTGACCGACCATGTCTTCGCTCACGAGAACGGGGACATGTTGACGGCCGTTATGCACAGCGATGGTCAGACCGACCATTTGCGGCAGGATCATCGAACGACGCGACCAGGTTTTAACCGGCTTGCGATCATTCTTTTCCATCGCCACTTCGACCTTCTTCAATAGGTGAAGATCGATAAAAGGACCTTTTTTCAGAGAACGCGGCACTGTCGTATCCCTCTAGTTACTTGCGACGACGGACGATCATGTTATCGGTGCGCTTGTTAGAGCGAGTCTTCGCGCCCTTGGTCGGGAAGCCCCATGGCGACACCGGATGACGACCACCGGAGGTACGACCCTCACCACCACCGTGGGGGTGATCGACCGGGTTCATTGCCACACCGCGAACGGTCGGGCGAACACCGCGCCAGCGCTTGGCACCCGCTTTACCCAGCGAACGCAGGCTGTGCTCGGAGTTCGAGACCTCGCCCAGAGTCGCACGGCATTCAGCCAGCACTTTACGCATTTCGCCGGAGCGAAGACGCAGCGTCACATAAGCACCTTCACGCGCGACCAGTTGGGCCGAAGCACCGGCAGAACGAGCAATCTGAGCACCCTTGCCCGGCTTGAGCTCAACACCGTGAACGGTGGAACCCAGCGGAATGTTGCGCAGCGGCAGGCTGTTACCAGCCTTGATCGGCGCATTGACGCCGGAAAGCAGCTGATCACCAGCACTTACGCCCTTGGGGGCGATGATGTAGCGACGCTCACCATCCGCGTACTTGAGCAGCGCAATGTGCGCAGTACGGTTCGGGTCATATTCAACGCGCTCAACGACGGCTGGAATGCCATCCTTGTTACGACGAAAATCAACCAGACGGTAATGCTGCTTGTGACCACCACCGATGTGACGAGTAGTGATTCGACCGTTGTTGTTACGACCGCCAGACTTCGACTTCTTCTCGAGCAGCGGAGCATAAGGAGCGCCTTTGTGCAGCTCCTGACCGACCACTTTGACCACAAAACGGCGGCCCGCGGAAGTCGGTTTGCATTTAACGATTGCCATGATGCACCCCTTCCTTACTCAGCGTTGCCGGAGAAATCGAGATCCTGGCCCGGCTGAAGTGCGATGTACGCCTTCTTCCAGTCATTACGCTTGCCCAGACCGCGAGCGGTGCGCTTGGTCTTACCCTGAACATTCAGAGTGCTGACCTTGGCGACCTTCACGTTGAACAGGCTTTCGACGGCCTTCTTGATTTCCAGCTTGGTTGCATCAGTAGCAACCTTGAAAACGAACTGGCTTTTGCTATCAGCCAGCATGGTTGCCTTCTCGGAGACGTGCGGACCAAGCAGGACTTTGAATACGCGTTCCTGGTTCATCCCAGCAGCTCCTCGAATTTCTTCACAGCCGACACGGTGATCAAGACCTTGTCATAGGCGATCAGGCTGACGGGATCGGAACCCTGAACGTCACGAACATCGACGTGCGGCAGGTTGCGGGCCGCCAGATACAGGTTCTGATCGACAGCATCGGAAACGATCAGTACGTCATTCAGACCCATACCGGTCAGCTTGTTAGCAAGCAGCTTGGTCTTGGGGCTGTCGACGGCGAAATCTTCAACTACGACCAGACGCTCGGAACGAACCAGTTCAGAAAGAATGGAACGCAGCGCTGCGCGGTACATCTTCTTGTTGAGCTTCTGCTCATGGTTCTGCGGGCGAGCAGCAAATGTCACACCACCGCCACGCCAGATCGGACCACGCGAGGTACCTGCACGAGCACGACCGGTACCCTTTTGACGCCACGGACGCTTGCCGCCACCGGAAACGTCAGAACGAGTCTTCTGCTGTTTGCTACCCTGACGACCGCCAGCCATGTAGGCGACGACTGCCTGGTGCACCAGCGTTTCGTTGAACTCACCGCCAAAGGTTTGCTCGGAGACTTCGATGGCTTGTGCGCCATTAACATTCAATTGCATGTGAACTCCCCCCTTACCCGCGAGCCTTGGCAGCCGGACGCACGACAACGTCACCACCAGTGGCACCGGGCACTGCGCCCTTGACCAACAGCAGATTACGCTCGGCATCGACACGCACGATTTCCAGGGACTGCACGGTTACGCGCTCGGCGCCCATGTGCCCGGACATCTTCTTGCCCTTGAAAACACGGCCTGGAGTCTGGCATTGGCCAATAGAACCCGGGACGCGGTGGGATACGGAGTTACCGTGAGTATTGTCCTGACCACGGAAATTCCAGCGCTTGATGGTACCGGCAAAGCCTTTACCCTTGGACTGACCGGTGACATCCACCATCTGTCCAGCCTGGAAGATCTCGGCCTTGATCTGGTCGCCGACCTGGAACTCCTCGCCATCAAGGCGGAATTCCCAGACACCACGACCGGCAGCTACATTCGCCTTGGCGAAGTGACCAGCCTGAGCCTTGGTAACGCGGGACGCGCGACGCTCGCCGACAGTAACCTGCACAGCGCGATAGCCATCGCTCTCTTCATTTTTGAACTGAGTGACGCGATTCGGCTCGATCTCAATGACCGTAACCGGAATAGAGACACCATCTTCGGTGAAAACGCGGGTCATGCCGCATTTACGACCGACTACACCAATAGTCATGTTGTAACCTCTTGAGTGTACGGGGCTTTCACCCGCTATGGCCGCCCATTTCAGAGCGTTACACGACTAAAACTCTAGGTTTTAGCCGAGGCTGATCTGCACTTCCACGCCAGCCGCAAGATCAAGCTTCATCAGCGCATCGACAGTCTTGTCGGTCGGCTGGACGATATCCAGCACACGCTTATGAGTACGGATCTCATACTGGTCGCGCGCGTCCTTGTTGACGTGCGGAGAAACCAGAACAGTGAACCGCTCTTTGCGGGTCGGCAGTGGAATCGGACCACGCACCTGAGCACCAGTACGTTTCGCGGTTTCCACGATTTCCTGGGTTGATTGATCGATCAGGCGATGGTCAAAAGCCTTCAACCGAATACGGATTTGTTGGTTTTGCATTTTGACCTCAGACTCCAATTAGCCATCCCTACCAAACGCAATACGCCCGGTAAAAGGAGGCGCAATTGTACGGATGCGTCCAGGGGGTGTCAATAAATGATCAGCAATAGAAAAAAGGGCCCCGAAGGGCCCTTTTCGACACCGAGCGGTTACTCGATGATCTTGGCAACCACGCCGGCACCAACGGTACGGCCACCTTCGCGAATCGCGAAGCGCAGACCGTCTTCCATGGCGATCGGAGCGATCAGGGTGACAACCATCTTGATGTTGTCGCCCGGCATTACCATCTCAACGCCTTCTGGCAGCTCGCAGTTACCGGTCACGTCAGTCGTACGGAAGTAGAACTGGGGACGGTAGCCTTTGAAGAACGGAGTGTGACGACCGCCTTCTTCCTTGCTCAGTACGTAGACTTCGCCTTCGAACTTGGTGTGCGGCTTGATGGTGCCCGGCTTGGCCAG
>JAKUTK010000120.1 GCA_022448005.1 Pseudomonas sp. | reverse complement strand
ATCAAGAGTCAGTACATGCAAGACTTTTCCATAGGGATCACGTTGTGCACGCACGGGTCTGGGCAACTCAAGCTGCCAATTGAAGACGTGCTGCCGTTGGCTCTGCTGAGGTGTCAGCCGCAGGTACTGAATACTTGCGCGCACCTGATCCTGGTAGCGATAGCTAGTGTCATGGCTGATGGATAGTTTCATGCGGCCTCCAGATAAGAACAATGAATCGCGCTGCCCAGTCGCCCGATCTGGTCGATATAGGCCGTGATCCAGTCATGCAGACCGGTATCCAGCACTTCATCAATAGAGGTGTAACGCAAGCCGGCTTCAAGCTCGGAGGCCAGGCGTTGGGCGGGCCGACCGTTATCTCCCGGCAGACTCGCCAGAATCAGTTGCAGTTCGACCAGACAGGACCGCAGTGAACGCGGCACATCAGCCCTCAGCAGCAGCAACTCGGAAACCTTTGCCGTGCGTGGCGAGCCGCGATAGATCTCGGCGAACGCTTCGAATGAGGACAACGCACGCAACAAGGCGCTCCACTGGTAGTAAGCGCGAGCGGATCTGTCGTCGAGGTTTTCGCTTTCTTCGCCAAGCAACTCGTGCCGGGCGTCCAGCAAGCGCAGCGTGTTATCGGCCCGCTCGATGAAGGTACCGAGACGGATAAACCGGTAGGCGTCGCTGCGCATGATGGTGCCCACGGTAGCGCCTCTGAACAGATGCGATCGCTCTTTTACCCATTCGCAAAAGCGGTTGATACCGTATCGCCCAAGCCCTTGCTCCGCGATGCCAGGCATTTCCAGCCAGGCCGCATTGATGTTCTCCCACATGTCTGACGTGATGCGCCCGCGCACAGCGTGAGCGTTGCTACGCGCCAAGCGCAGGCAATTGAAGAGGCTGGCAGGATTACTCTCGTCGAGCGCAAAGAAATGCAGCATCCGGTCGACGTTCAGTTCACCCTGCTGCTCCCGATAGTGATCCAGCGTACCGGTGATCAGCAGCGGCATGGCCAGTTCGTCGAGGCCATCGCCGCGGCCATCTTGCGGCATCAATGAAAGCGAGTAGCTGACCTCCAACATGCGCGCCATGTTCTCGGCACGCTCCAAATAACGAGACATCCAGTACAGATCGGCAGCCGTTCGACTGAGCATCAGCAGTCCTCCACAATCCAGGTGTCCTTGGTACCGCCACCCTGAGACGAATTGACCACCAGCGATCCCTCCCGTAGCGCCACGCGTGTCAGGCCGCCAGGGACCAGACGCGTCTCGCGCCCGCTCAAGACGAACGGACGCAGGTCGATGTGCCGAGGCGCGATGCCGTTCTCCACGAACGTAGGGCACGTCGACAGGCAGAGGGTCGGCTGAGCGATATAGGCACTGGGATTGACCTTGATGCGGGCACGAAACATCTCGATCTCGGCCGCGCTCGCGGCCGGTCCGACCAGCATGCCGTAGCCGCCTGACCCCTGTGTTTCCTTGACGACAAGATCCTTCAGGTTAGCCAGTACATGAGAGAGATCGGCCGGCTTTCGGCATTGCCAGGTCGGCACGTTGGCCAGAATCGGCTCCTCATCCAGATAGAAGCGGATCATGTCGGGCACGAATGGATACACCGACTTGTCATCGGCAACGCCGGTGCCGATGGCATTGGCCAGGACCAGATTGCCCGCCCGATAGGCCGACAGCAGACCCGGCACGCCCAGTGAGGAGTCGGGGTTGAAGGCCAGCGGATCCATGTACGCATCGTCGAGGCGACGATAGATGACATCGACCTTGCGAGCTCCGGAAGTGGTGCGCATATACAAGCATTCATCACGAACAAACATGTCCGCACCTTCGACCAGCTCCACACCCATCTCGCGGGCAAGAAAGGCATGCTCGAAATACGCACTGTTATAGCGGCCCGGCGTCATCACCACTACACAGGGATTATCCAGAGGACTGGCGTTCTTCAGTGTCTCCAACAGCAGGTTGGGATAGTGGTTGATCGGAGCGATGCGCTGGGCTGAAAACAGCTCAGGAAACAGCCGCATCATCATCTTGCGATCTTCCAGCATGTAGCTGACGCCGCTTGGCGTGCGCAGATTGTCTTCCAGTACGTAGTAGGTCCCGTCACCGTCGCGAACGAGGTCGACGCCTGCGATGTGTGCATAGAGGTTGCGGTGCAAATCCAGGCCCTGCATGGCCGGCTGATAACCTTCGTTGGCCAGGACCTGCTCTGCTGGAACCAGTCCCGCCTTGATGATGCGCTGATCTCGATACAGGTCGGCGAGAAACATGTTGAGCGCCTGCACCCGCTGAATGCAGCCCCGCTCCACAATTCGCCATTCGCTCATAGGAATCGAGCGAGGAATAGTGTCAAACGGCAGGAGACGCTCAGTGCCCTGGTCATCTCCATAAAGGGTGAAGGTTATCCCGGCACGGTGAAACAAGAGGTCAGCCTCGCGCCGCCGTTGCGCGAGCAGATCGGGGGGCGTATCGGACAGCCAGGTCGAGAACGCTTTGTAATGCGAGCGGCATTTGCCCTGCGCATCGTACATCTCATCGTAAAAAACGCGGTCCATGCGGAGCCCTCGAACAGAAACCTGCCCAACAGCAGTGCAAAGTACGCGCCACGCGGTATAGCCCCACTGATTACGATGACATGGAGGCTATGGATCAGCGCAGTCCGCACCGTTACTGAGCATTCTGAACGGGGCTGGGAACGCGACGCTCCGTTTTGAGACATGGCTCACGATTTTGAAGGCGCTGGCCCTGCGAAATGCTCCTGCACTACGAATGTCTGCAAAGACGCCGGCGCAATCAGACAGCAATGCGACAACAGCCTCGACTTCCGACCGATCACTACGAAAACAATCGGAAGCGAGCAGCGCCACAAACGGCGATGTGTGTCGCCACGGCAGCCGACGCGGCTTCAGCGCGGCATCATCCGCACACCGGACAGTTCGGACAGCGGTCCCGGCCGGCCCAGGTGATAGCCCTGCACGTAGTCGACGCCGATCTCCTGCAGGCACTCGAGAATGGCCGCTGACTCGACGAACTCTGCCACCGTGCTCAGCCCCATTTCGTGGCCGATGTTGTTGATCGAAGCCACCATGGCTCGTGCAATCGGGTCCTGGTCAATGTCGCGTACGAAACTGCCATCGATCTTCAGATAGTCCACTGGCAAGGTCTTCAGATAGCCAAAGGACGACAAACCGGAGCCGAAGTCATCCAGCGCGAAGCTGCAGCCGACCGCCTTGAGCCTCTTCATGAAAGTCATTGCGCGGCTAAGGTTGGCGATTGCTGCGGTTTCGGTGATTTCGAAACACAGGCAATTGGGGGGAATCCGGTGACGCTCGATGGCTGACAGGACGAATTCGAGAAAGCTCTCCTCCCCCAGCGAGGTTGCCGACAGGTTGATCGAATAATGCCCGAGCGACGCACCGGGGCGACGACGCAGATCGCCAACCCACGCCAGGAAATTACCCACGACCCAGCGGTCCACCGCCGGCGCCAGGTCGTAGCGCTCTGCAGCCGGCATGAACGCCCCGGGAGGAATGATGCTGCCATCCTCGCCCTGCATGCGCACCAGCACTTCATAACGCTGCGAACCGTCGTCGCCTGCGGCACGCACGATGGGCTGGACGAACAGCCGCAACAGGTCGCCATCCAGCGCTTGCCTGAGCCGCTGCGTCCATTGCATCTCGCCGCGGCGTTCCATCAATTGTTGATCGTCCGCCTGATACACCTGCACGCGATTGCGACCGCCGTCCTTGGCCGCATAGCAGGCGCTGTCAGCGGCGCCCAGCAAAGGCCCCAGGGTTTTGACGTGTTCATCAATGGCTACCAGGCCGATGCTGGCGCCAACCGCAAAGCTCTTGCCGTCCCAACTGAAGCGAAACTCGTCTACCGCGTGGCGTATGTCTTCGGCTATCCGCACCGCCTGCTGCAACGAGCAGTCGTTGAAGAGAATGCCGAACTCATCGCCACCCAGACGCGCCAGCAGATCACTGCCGCGCACGCGGCCTTTCAGTAACTGGCCCAGTTGGCGCAGCAGCTCGTCACCGGCTGCGTGGCCACAGGTGTCGTTGACCACCTTGAACTGATCCAGATCCATATAGCAGAGAACATGCTCGCCACCGCTGTATTCACGCAGCAGCGATTCGATTCGACGTTCGAATGCAGAGCGATTCATCAGCCCGGTGAGGTTGTCGTGGTTGGCCTGGAAGGTCAGCTTGCGGGCCAACTGGTGAGTAACCGTGACATCACGAAAGGTCAGCACCGCACCGATGATTACCCCTTCGGCGTCGCGGATGGGCGCCACCGCATCCTGCACCGCCAGGCGTGTGCCATCTGGCCGTTGCAGAAAGCCCGGCGGCCGTTCGGTACGATCCTGACGGTCGCTTCTGCGCCGCAGACCTAGGCTGGCGGCGTTGGGCAGTCGCGCACCGGTTGCTTCGTCGAAAAGCTGATACACCTCATCAAGCACCAGCCCTTGTGCGGCAGCCTGACTCCAACCGATGAGGCGCTCCGCGCTGGGGTTGAGATAGCGCACACGCCCGACCCGGTCGGTGGTGATCACACCATCGCCAATGGATGCCAGCGTGACCTGGGCGAGCATCTTCTCCGCAAACAGTTGCTCCTCGACCTGCCGGCGTTCGGTGATGTCTCGCACCATGCAGACAAACGCGTCATCAGGGCGACCACCCTGGCTGGCCGTCAGCTCTGCGGCGAACAACTCACCGTCTTTGCCGTGCAGCATCATTTCAGCTTTCATCTCGCCGCCGGCCTCCGGCAACAGCGACGCGTTGCTGCCTAAGACAAAACGTTGAAAGGGCTGCCCGATGATCTGCTCGGCCGGCAAGCCGAACAGCCGCTCGGCACCCGGATTGCAGCTGGTCAGGATGCCGTCTCGGCCATAGGTGACGATGCCGTCGCGAATATCCCGCACGATGGTCTGCGTCTTCGCCACGGCATCTTCCAGAGCGCGAATCACCTTGTTGTATTGCTCCGCGATCTGGCCTACCTCGGTGAAGGGTTCCACTTCCACTTCGCGCTGGAACTGCCCTTGCCGCTGATGCTCGGCCATGGCGTCCAGCAGCTCGATCAGTTCGGTGCGTGCGCCATGCTCGCTGACGTTCAGCCCCACCCGCTCGTCATCGGGGTCCACCCGCATCGGGTAATAACGATTGATCACTCGCAACAGCAGATAGGTCACGCCAAAGGCCCAGACCGCACACACCAATACGCCCTGCAATTGAACCATCAGCTGATCGAGGCGACCTAGACCAGTGCCGAGCAGTAGCGGGTCAGCGAACAGCGGCACCGCAACGGTGCCCCACAAGCCGGCCGCCAGGTGTACCGGCACTGCGCCGACGGCGTCATCGATACCGCAGCGCACCAATAGTCGGTCCGACAGCCACATGGCCAGGCCCCCGCCCGCGCCGATCAGCAGGGAATCGGCTATGCCGACCGCATGTGCGCTTGCGGTGATGGCCACCAGGCCTGCGAGCATGCCGTTGAGCAACGCGACGGGCGCGATGTAGCCGTGGCGCCACTGCGACAGCAACATCGACAAGGCCATGCCGGCCATGCCTGCCACTACGGTATTGACGACAATCCCCGGCACACGCCCGTCAAAGCTCAGGGTGCTGCCACCGTTGAAACCAAACCATCCGAATAGCAGCAGCAAGCCGCCCAGCATCGCCAAGGGCAGGTTCGAACCCGGCATGTTCTGCCGCAGCCACTTCGTATCGAAGCGTCCCGCGCGAGGGCCGATGACCATGACCGTTGCCAGCGCGATCCAGCCACCGACCCCGTGCACCACGGTGGAACCGGCAAAGTCGACGAAGCCTTGCTGCGCCAGCCAACCCTGCCCCTCACGCAGGGCACCGCCCCAGGCCCAATGGCCGAACAACGGGTAGATCAAACCAGCCGACAGGGCAGCAACGATCAGATAGGCATTGAAACGCATGCGCTCGGCCGCTGCGCCGGACACGATGGTGGCGGCGGTCGTGCAGAACATGGCCTGGAACAGGAAAAACGCCATCGGCCAGCTGTCGTCAATGGCGAAGTCGAGCATGAACAGCCCCGAGCCCATCAGGCCGTCCTGGCTGGTGCCGAACATCAGCGCGAAGCCGAACAACCAATACAACAGCAAAGCGATGCACAGGTCAGCCATGTTCTTGGTTGCAACATTGATAGCGTTCTTGCTGCGCGTCAGACCGGCCTCCAAACACAGAAAGCCGATCTGCATGTTGAACACCAATCCGGCACAGAGCACTACCCAGAGGATATCAATCGAATCTTTCGGCATACGCGTCCCATGGAGGAAGTCCGCAAAGGCGGCAATAAGCACAGCACCTGGCGGTGCTGGCCAATAGCTATTTGCCAGAACCGTGCCAGTCCGGAAAAGACTTCTGGGTCAGGATGCGAGCAGCTCATGCATGGCAGCGAAGACCTGCGCCATGGCCTCTGGACTGCGCCCCGGCCCGCCCGCGCAATGGCCCCAGTCCGACTCCAGCACGCGCAGTTCGGCGTTGGGCATCAGCGAGGCTTCGTGGCGCGCGTCCTCGACAGTGAAGTAAAGGTCGGTGCTGCTCGGCATGATGATCGCCCGCGCCGAGAGGCGGGCCAGCGCGTCCTCCAGGCTGCCCGCGCCGGCCAGCACCGACGGATCAGCCGACTGCCAGGTAGCAAGCACGCACAGCAGATCGTTGGCATCCTGTTCCAGATGGTCTTGCTCCCAGTAGTCGAGCAAGGCGTCGAGACAGGGGAACCCCAGTTCACGCCACTGTTCGTTGCGAAAGAACGCCTGTGAGTAGGCCCAACCGGCATAGGCGCGACCGAAGGCTCGCAGGCCGCGTTCGGGTGCTTCGGTATAGCGCCCGCCCAGCCAGGCCGAGTCAGCCTGCAACGCTGCTTTTACACCTTCGAGGAAGACGAAGTTGTGCGGCCAGCAGCGCGCCGTGCAACAAAACGGCAGGATGCGTTGCACCTTTTCAGGGAACAGTAATGCCCAGTAAAGCGCCTGCATCCCGCCCATGGACCAGCCCGTCACCAGCCGCAATTGCCAGGACGGCCCGAACAGCTGGTCGAGCAGCATGCGCTGAGCCCGCACGTTGTCAGTCAGCGTGATGCGGGGAAAGTCCGCGCCCTGCTGCCCTGCGGCGGCATTACTGGGAGAGCTGGACCAGCCGGCACCAAACAGATTGGTCAGCACCACACAGTAGTCACCACCGGCCAGGGGGCTCCCTGCACCAAGCAGGGGCAGACTGCCCCAATGCGAGCCACCGTAGTAGCTGGGAACCAGCACGATGTTGTCTTTCTGGGCATTTGGCGAACCCACAACCTGATAGCACAACTGCGCTTTTTGCAAAGTCTGGCCACTGTCGAGCACCAGATCGCCCAACTCTGCGTATTGCTTTAGTCGTTCAACTTCAATCACTTGCAGGCCTCCTGAGGCACATTGGCGACGACCTTTGCGGGCTTCGCCAAACCGTCTCTATACACACTGGCATGTATATTGGATGAAGGATTCGTGCCACAGCGCATGACGCTGGCCCGAATTCAGCAAGGGATTTCCTACCATGACGACCTTTCCGCTTTCCCAGATCGACGAACTCAAACAAGGCCTGCAGGACAAGGGCGTCAAGTACGCCATGGCCAGCTACGTGGACATGCACGGGGTGATCAAGGGCAAGTTCGTGCCACTGGCTCATCTGGGCCAGATGCTGCGCGGTTCCGAGCTCTATACCGGCGCTGCGCTCGACGGCGTACCGCAGCAGATCAGCGACAACGAAGTGGCCGCTATGCCGGACCCGGCCAGCGCCACCCAATGCAGCTGGAACCGCAGCCTGGCCTGGTTTGCCAGCGACCTGTACCTGGATGGCAAGCCCTTCGACGCCTGCTCACGCGGCATTCTCAAGCGCCAGACCGAAGCAGCGGCCGAGATGGGCTACAGCTTCAACCTGGGCATTGAAACCGAATTCTTCCTGTACAAGGACACGCCGGACGGCGGTTTCGCCCCGATCAGCGAGCGCGACACCGCGGCCAAGCCCTGCTACGACCCGCGCCTGCTGATGGACAACCTGCCGGTGATCGATGAGCTGGTCGAAGCCATGAACGAGATGGGCTGGGGCGTCTATTCCTTCGACCATGAAGACGCCAACGGCCAGTTCGAAACCGACTTCAAGTATTCGGACGCGCTCACCATGGCCGACCGCTTCGTGTTCTTCCGCATGATGGCCAACGAGATCGCCCGCAAGCACGGCGCGTTCGCCACCTTCATGCCCACGCCCTCGGCCAACCGCACCGGCAGCGGCGCGCACTACAACATGTCGCTGGCTGACCGCGAAACCGGCAAAAACCTATTTGATGTTGCGAACGGAACCGACCCGCACGGTTGTGGGGTGACCGAAATGGCGTATCA